>CACEKA010000050.1 GCA_902560015.1 uncultured Pelagibacteraceae bacterium | reverse complement strand
AAGAATTTAAAAAAGCTACTTCTGCTTCATTAGATTCAAAAAATATATCAGATGACCGTATTAAGATAAGAAAATCATCAACGTCAAAAGATGTGAAATTTGTCAAATATGAATTTTATTTAGACAACTATAGAATTCACACATTAGGTCCTGGTTCAATTCGTGTAGATAATCTTTTAACAGGTGAAACCGATGTTTCTATAGGAGGTAATTTTAAATCAAAATTAACACAAGAAGGAAAAAAATATTTTGAATTTATCTTGGATAAAGAAAATTTATCATCAACACTAAATTATAAAGGTCGTATGTTAATTAACTGGAGTGGTAAATATGTTGCACGACACTCAGCAACTTTTTATCAGATGCAGGTTTTAGGTTATATGCCATTCCATTTTTATATAATGATTGCAGGTAAAAATCCAATTTCTGTTAATATAGATAAATTTAATCATAAAATTGAAAAAGCTGTTAACAAAGTTAAAGAGGAGTTATCAGTCAAGTTTGATATCACAATTGAGGAAATCGATAGGATAATAGAGAGAAAAAATAAATCAATTAACGATGAAATTGAAAATGTAATTTCAGAAGAAAAACAAAAAATGATTAAAGAATTAACCGAAAAATATGCAGGACAAGAAATTACGGATGCAATAAGACAAGAAATTGAAGATACCATAGGTGAAGAAATGGCAAATGCTTTAATATCTGAAATTGAGCGAGCAACTGGTCAAGCGATTGATGACGCAGTGGAAAAAGAATTAGCAGCTGCTATTAATGAAGCTGTTTCTTATGCAATTCAACAAGGAGTTTCACAAGCAGCAGCTGAAGCCGCTATTGCAGCAATGATATGGGTGTATGCCAATGGTGGATCTGACGAGGATGCTATGAGAGCTTGTAGATATTACGCTGGCGACGCTTGTTAACCATATGAGTATAAAAAAATTATTATTATTTCTTATTATTGCTTGTTTTTTAACTAATAATGTTTTTGCAAATAATGAATATTTTCAATGTAATGAAAAAATAACAAAAGTTAGATCAAGTCAAAGTTTAGAATATTCTGAAGGTAAAAATAACGGATATAGTTTGATCAAGTTGGGCTTAAATTCCAAAAGTCCCGTTACAACTATTCATTTTAAATCTACCAATACAACAGATAAAATATCTGAACTAGTAAAAAATAGAAATACTAAAAATACAACATTAGGTTTTGACTTAGAATTTCAGACCTCAAAAAAAGATTTTGGAAATTATGATATTAAATATAGTTTCATAAAAGTTAATGATACCTATGCTTATACGAAGAAAATTTTTTCATGGTTAAAAAAAGAAAATAAATCATATGACTATGACGCATCATCTCGATGCAAAAAAATTAATAAAGAAAAATATTTAAGATTGACTGGATTAATTAAAACAGAAATTAAAAAGAAGAATTCTTACAATTGGTCTGCTATTTCAAAACATCCAAAAAGTGACAAAGATTTTATTGCTACAAAACTTTCAACTAAGAAAAAAGCAATAAATTTAGCTATAAAAAAATGTTATAAATTTGTTACTAAAAATCTCAATAAAATAGGTTACAATGATTGTTATTTATCAAATACATCTAATGGAAAAATTTCTAAAAATTATAATCAAAATAAAAAAGAATTTGAAAACATAAATAATAAAATTTCAGGAAAAAGAATTTTCGCTTTGTCTTGGGAGGGAATTGATGAATTAATAATAGGTAAACTCACGTTTGATGAAAATAATATGATTGGTAGGATTAACTTTAATTATCCCAAAGATGGAAGTCTTTGTATTGGTACTTATATTTTATCAACAAAAAAAGGAACTTGGTCATTGCTATGTGAAGAGCAACAAAAAAATGCTTCTGGAATACTTGAATGGGATAATCAAACTGGTGATATAACAGGAAATGGCAAAGACTCAAAAGGAAACGAATTAAAATTTAAAGTTACTTCAATAAATTAGTTTAAATTAATAATATTATTGTAGATTTTTTATAAATATTTTATTAGTTTAATTTTAATATATGCCCTTGTTGAATGATAAGTTAAAAATGATTTCCTGTGCAGATTTCA
>CACEKA010000049.1 GCA_902560015.1 uncultured Pelagibacteraceae bacterium | reverse complement strand
AATATTTGAGGTTCATCATAAACATAAAAAAGACTACCCATCAGGTACAGCTTTAATGCTTGGAAAAGGCATTGCAGATGGAAAGAATAAAAATTTATATAATTTAATTGGAAAGAAATTTTTAAATAAAAAATCTTTTCCTTATGGAGAAAAAATTAATTTTAACTCTATTAGAAAAGGTGAAATTATTGGAGAACACGAGGTAAAATTTTCAAGTGGAAAAGAAATAATTACATTGAACCACGAGGCTTTTGATAGAGCACTTTACTCTGATGGAGCTTTGACTGCCTCTAAATGGCTAATGAAAAAAAGACCAGGATTATATTCTATGAGAGATTTGCTTAACTTTTCGTAATGAATGAAGAGCAAAAAGCAAAAATTATAATTAAAACTTTAAATAAAATTTATCCTAAAGCACCAGTTCCTTTAAAAAGTAAAAATACTTTTACATTATTAATCTCTGTACTTCTGTCAGCTCAATGTACAGATGTAAATGTTAATAATGTAACAAAAAATATTTATCCAAAGTATTTCAAACCAGAACACTTTGTAAAATTAGGAAGAAAGAAAATTGAAAAATTAATAAAAAAAATTGGTATTTTTAGAGTTAAAGCAAAAAGTATTTATTTAATGTCAAAACAAGTTTTAATAAAACACAACGGAAAAGTGCCTAAAACTTTTGAGGAGCTTGAAAAACTACCTGGTGTTGGCCATAAAACAGCGAGTGTAGTGATGTCCCAGGGTTTTGGATATCCAGCTTTTGCAGTTGATACTCATATTCATAGGCTCGCTCAAAGATGGGGTTTAACTAATGGAAAAAATGTAGTTCAAACTGAGAGAGATTTAAAACGAATATTTCCTAAAAAAACTTGGTCTAAACTTCACTTACAAATAATTTTTTATGGTAGAGAATATTGTAAAGCTAGAGATTGTTATGGTTTAACTTGCAAAATATGCACTACGTGCTACCCAAATAGAAAAAAACCTGTTATTACCCAAAAAGCATAATATGAAAATTTTAGGAATAGGAAATGCAATAGTTGATGTCATTTGTAAAGTAAATGACAATTTTATTGAACAAAATAATCTTACAAAGAGCACAATGAAACTATTTTTTGATGAAAATGAATTCAAAATTTTATTAACAAATCTTAAAATTGAAAAAACTGTTTCTGGAGGTTCTGTAGCAAATTCTATAGTTGGATTATCTCAACTTGGTGACAAAGTAGGTTTCATAGGAAAAGTTTCTGATGACGACTTTGGTAGTAAATACGAAGAAGGTCTTAAAAAAGAAAACGTAGAATATTTTTACTCAAAAAAAAAGGAAGACTTACCAACCGGTACTTGCTTAATATTGGTTACTCCAGATTCTGAAAGAACAATGTGTACATTTCTAGGAACAGCTGGAAAAATCAATGAAAATGATGTTAGCTCTGAAGCTATTAAAAAAAGCGAAATAATATTTTTAGAAGGTTACTTGTGGGATGATGGAGAACCTAAAAAAGCATTTGATAAAGCTATTAATAATGCAAATAAAGTAGCTATGTCACTTTCTGATCTGTTTTGTGTAGATAGACATAAACCTCATTTTTTAAATTTAGTTAAAAATAAACTTGATATAACTTTTGCAAATGAGCAAGAAATTACTTCACTAATTAATGCAAAAAGCTTTAACGAGGTTATAGATTTCTCAAAACAACTTAATAAGTTAGTAGTTGTTACTCGAGGAGAAAAAGGGGCAGTAGCAGTTAAAGGTGAGGAAATTTTTGAAAGCGATATAAAGAAAAATCTAAAAATTGTAGACCTTACAGGTGCTGGAGATTTATTTGCTGCTGGATTTTTAAATGGATATATTAATAAATTATCAATAAAAGAAAGTTTGGAAAAGGGTACCGAAATGTCATCAAGAGTAATACAACAGATTGGTGCTAGACTTTAAACTTAACCTTTTTTTCTTTTAAAACTTCCCTTACCCTTTTTGGGCTTAACTATTTTTGGCTTGTATTTTTTTGTAAAAAGGTCTTTTGCAATTTTATTTCTTTTTTTTTTAACCAATTTTATAGCCATTTTTTTTACTTATTATAAAATTTTCATCATTAAATATTTTCAATATTTTCTTTCTTAACCTATAAATATGAGTTTCAACTGTGTGTGTTTCTAACTCTGAATTATAACCCCAAACTTCAGACTGAAGTTCATCAATACTTATTGGTTCTTTGCGTTTAGATAGATATAAAACTATTCCAGACTCTTTTTCTGTTAATTTAATTTTTTTTTGACCAAACATCAGCTCTTTAGAATTTAAATTAATCTTATAATCACCAATATTTATTTCAGATTGTTGATTAAATTTCTTCTTTAATAACTCAACATTAAACTTTTCCAGTAATTTTAAAATTCGAATTGGAAAATCACTAATTACAATTT
>CACEKA010000048.1 GCA_902560015.1 uncultured Pelagibacteraceae bacterium | reverse complement strand
TAATAGAAATTTTAGTTAAATCTATTTTTAGCTCAGGATTAAACTCTTTAACAATATTTTTTTCCTCTACTAATATTTTTTTTATATTTTTTGTTTCTGACTCACTTTTTTTATCTTTCCAAAAACGTGAGCCCTCCTTGGAAGAGCAATTGTTAAGTAAAAATAATGCTAAAATTAAAATAATTAATCTATTCACTCAAATCTCTATTCAATCTTTTCTCTGCCTGTAATTTAATGTCTGGATTAGCTCCCTCTAAGCTAATTATCTGATTGAAAAATTCTTTTGATTTTTGTTTTTGGCTTTTAGAATAAAAATATTCAGCCATCAAATATAAAGCATGCGATTTCCATACACTTTTAGAATTAATCAATGGATTTAAAATATTTAATAGATCACTTTCTTTAGCTTGATCTGCATTAAATAATGCTTTTTTATAGATAACTAAGTTTTTAATTTCTTCATCGAGCGAAGTCTTTTCAATTAAAATATCAAAATAACTATTTATTTCACTTTGATTAGAAATTAACTTGTTATCGATAATAAAATAAAGAGATAAAGGTGAATACGTTGGGTCTTGTTCGTTAATAATTTCTACTAAATTTTGAATTGTTAGTTCTTTAATATTTTCTGAATGAGATAAAGTAGTTGAATTAAATTTGTTTGAGATTTCTTTTTTCTTGTTCGTATTATAGCTATCAAAACTGTATGCACCAACTAAAATAATAACCAAAATTACTATTGTTGAGATAATTTTGTTTTTATTATTAACAAAAAAGTTTCTTACTTTCTCTTGCCTTGTATTGCTATTTATAATTGAAATATCTTCTTCCATAACTAAATCATATTCCTTAAAACATATTGGAGTATGCCTCCATTTTTATAATATTCTAGTTCATTTTTCGTATCAATTCTGCATAAAGTTTTAACTTTTTTGATATCCCCTGAAGCATATTTTATCTCAATAGTTACCTCGTCAGATGGATTAATTCCTTTTTCAACATCAAGAACACTTATTAATTCTGAACCAATTAAATTTAAGTTTTTTCTATTTGCATCATTTGTGAATTGCAAAGGTAGAATCCCCATTCCTATTAAATTTGATCTATGAATACGCTCGAAACTTTCAGCTATTACAGCCTTAACACCTAATAATTTTGTTCCTTTAGCCGCCCAATCCCTAGATGAACCAGTTCCATACTCTTTGCCTCCTATGACAACTAAATCAGTTCCCCTTTTTTTATACTCAACGACAGCATCATAAACTGGCATCACTTTTTCTTCAGGATAAATTTTTGTAAATCCACCTTCCGTACCCGGTGCCATTTCATTTCTTATTCTAATATTAGCAAATGTTCCTCTCATCATTACTTCATGATTTCCTCTTCTTGATCCGTAAGAATTATAATCTTTTGGAAGTATTTGGTGTTCCATAAAATATTCGCCCGTTGGGCTTTCTTTTTGAATATTTCCTGCTGGTGAAATATGATCTGTGGTAACCATATCTCCTAAAATTAGTAAGGGTCTTGCATCTTTAATTTCTTTAAATCCTTCTGGTTCATCTGACAAATTATCAAAGAAAGGAGGTTTTTTTACATAGGTTGATCCATCATCCCAACTGTAAATACTACTCTCCTCTGTTTTAATTTTTTGCCATTGACTAGGTCCTTCTGAAACATTTGAGTATCTCTCAATAAACATTTCTGCATTTAAAGATTGTTTTAAAGTATCCTCAATTTCTTTATTAGATGGCCAAATATCTTTTAAATAAATATTATTACCTTCCTTATCTTTACCTAGAGCATCTTTGTATAAATCAACTTCCATATGCCCCGCTATTGCATAAGCCACAACTAATGGAGGTGAGGCTAAATAATTTGCTTTAATATGAGGAGATATTCTTCCTTCAAAATTTCTATTCCCAGATAAAACTGAAACCGCATAAATATTTTCTTTTTGAATGGCATCTACAATATTTTCAGGTAATGGACCTGAATTACCAATACATGTTGTGCAACCATAGCCCACTAAATTAAAACCTAATTTATCTAAATATGTGTTTAAACCTGCTTTTTCTAAGTAGTCAGTTACTACTTGAGAGCCTGGTGCCAAAGATGTTTTAACCCATGGCTTTACTTCTAATCCTAGTTCCACTGCTTTTTTAGCAAGTAGTCCAGCTCCAATTAAAACATTTGGATTTGAGGTGTTGGTACAAGAAGTAATTGCTGCAATTAAAATTGAACCATCTTTAATTTCATAATCAGTATCTGAAACCATTGAGATTGAATGATCTTTTTTTTTGGTTGCTTCTTCTAAAACTTTTTTAAATGATATTGGAGCTTCAGTTAATAATACTTTATCTTGAGGTCTTTTTGGTCCAGAAATTGTTGGCACCACAGTAGACATGTCTAATGAAATTGTATCAGTAAATTCTATGTTATCACTTGCCCATAAACCTTGTTCTTTTGCATAATGCTCAACAACATCAACTGTATGTTGATCTCTTCCTGAAAATTTAAGATATTTTAATGTTTCATCATCAATTGGAAAAAAGCCACATGTTGCTCCATACTCTGGAGCCATATTTGCAATCGTCGCTCTATCAGCAAGAGTTAAATTTTTTAAACCCTCACCATAAAATTCA
>CACEKA010000047.1 GCA_902560015.1 uncultured Pelagibacteraceae bacterium | reverse complement strand
ATTTTTTCCATAAAGTTTATTGAATCTTTTCGCTAAGCTTAAGCCAGATAAAAAACTTTCGATCTCAGCCTCTCTTGGATTACTCGAGTCAAAATTTTCTTTTTTAGCAGCAAAATAAGGAATTTGATTATGACCCCATTCGCCTGCAACACCATTGAGGCCACTTACAATTTTTTTATCAATCACTAAACCACCCCCAACTCCAGAACCTAAGATTATACCATAAACAATTTTGTAATGTTTACCCGATCCATCTATAGACTCTGACAAAGCAAAACAATTTGCGTCATTTTCACAAAAAACTTCTTTACCAAGTGCTTTACGTAAATCATTTTGAAAAGGTTTTTTTTCTAACCAAGTTATGTTAGGAGCATTTTTAACCAATCCTGTTTGAGGAGAGTGAACTCCTGGATGACAAACACCAATTTGAAGTTCTTGTTTAAATTCTTGTTCTAATTGTCTATGGATATCTCTTATTGAAGTAATAATTTGAGTGTAATTTTTTGGGCATGGTATTCTAGATCTGTGTTTTTCTTGTCCATCTTTTTCAAGTACAACGCTCTCTATCTTTGTTGCACCTACATCAATACCAATTTGCATAATTATTAGTAAGTTGCTCTACCACCACTAAGATCAAATACTGCGGCTGTTGAAAAAGAATTCTCTTCACTTGATAACCAAGCAACTAAGGAAGCTAATTCCTCTACCTTAGCAAATTTATTTCTTGGTATTTTTGAAAGCATATAGTTTATATGTTCCTCGGTCATTTGATCAAAAATTCTTGTTTTTGCTGCAGCTGGAGTAACACAATTTACTGCTATATTTTTTTGGGCAAGTTCTTTACCAAGAGATTTTGTTAATCCTATAACTCCTGCTTTTGAAGTGCTATAAGCACTTGCATTTGGATTTCCTTCTTTACCTGCAATAGAAGCAATATTAACAACTCTTCCATAATTATTCTTAACCATAAATGGAACAACTGCTTTACAACAGTAAAAGACTGCATTTAAGTTTAGATTAATTACCTTGTTCCACTCTTCTATTGGATATTCTGTAACTGTAGTGTTCATTCCTGCTACACCTGCATTGTTAACAAATATATCAATCTTACCATGTGATTTTTCAACTTCGGATAATTTTGTGTTAATTGTTTCATAGTTGCTAACATCAACTATTTGATAAGTTAAATTTTCAGAATTTATTTTTTCCAGAGCTTTTTTTGCTTCACTTTCGTCTATATCCCAAATTATTACTTTGGCTCCAGACTCAATAAATCTTTCAGTAATAGCTAAACCAAAACCTTGGGCTCCACCTGTTACTATTGCAACTCTATTGTTTAAATCAAATTTAATCATATTATTATTTTTTCTTTTTTGATCTTAATAAAGGAAAAGCTAGAGCAATTAAAGATAAAATAAAGAATGTTAAAGCAATTGGTCTTGTTAAAAACATCAACCAGTTTCCATCAAATATTACCAATGATTGTCTTAAAGTTCCCTCTACTAATTCTCCAAGAATTAATCCAATGATTACAGGCACTACTGAAAATCCATATCTTCTCATAAAAAATCCAAGTACACCAAAAAAAATCATTATCCATACATCCAATATAGATTGACTCAATGAATAAGTTCCGCAAACAGAAACAGCAAATATCATTGGCCATAAAATTTTATTAGGCACCAATGTAATTCTTGCAAAAATTTTAGCTCCGAAAAAACCAAATATAAAAAAGAGCACATTTGCAATTAACATTGCACCAAATATCCCATACAAAAATTCAGGTTGCTCTCTAAATAAATCAGGTCCAGGTCTTACTCCATGAATGATTAAACCTGTTAAAATTACTGCTGTAGTTGCACTCCCCGGGATACCCAGGGCTAATGTTGGCACCATGGCTCCACCTGTTGCAGCATTGTTTGCTGCTTCAGCACCTGCGATACCTTCGATTGACCCTTTACCAAATTCTTCTGGTTTTTTAGAAAATCTTTTAGCCTCTGAATAACCTATCAAAGACGCAACTGTTCCTCCTTCAGCTGGCAACACTCCAATGAAAGAACCTATTCCTGAAGATCTTAAAATTGTTTTCCATGTTAATTTGTAATCTTCTAAAGATGGTAATTTTACTGCCTTTAAAGCTACTCTTTTAAATATTTGATCTAATAAAGTTGATTGAGTTAACATTTCACTAATAGCAAAAAGACCAACAACAACTGGAATAAATCCTATCCCTTCTGACAATTCATTAATTCCATAAGTAAATCTATCTATTGAAGTCATAAAATCTTTTCCAATAGTTGAAATTAAAATTCCAAACGCTCCGGCTATTAAATTCTTAATTGGGCTTCCTTCTCCAATAGAAGCAAGCATTGTTAATCCAAAAATAGCTAAAGCAAAGTATTCCGGTTGACCAAATTCATAAGCTAATTTTGCAAGTAATGGAGCAAAAAAAACTAATATTATCACACTAAATATCCCACCTACAGTACTTGATACGGTTGCCATTCCAAGAGCTCTACCAGCTTCACCTTTTTGAGCTAGCGGATAACCGTCTAGACATGTAGCTGCTGCAGCTGGTGTTCCTGGTGTATTAATTAAGATAGCTGTAATTGCTCCACCGTATGTTCCAGCACAATAAATTGATGTTAATAAAACAATTGCTGAAAGTGGATCCAAGGTCATTGTAAAAGGTAAAATCAAAGCACCTCCAGTAGTAGGACCTAGACCTGGTAAAACACCTAAGATCAATCCAAACAAAGTTCCAAAAAATAAAACTAATA
>CACEKA010000046.1 GCA_902560015.1 uncultured Pelagibacteraceae bacterium | reverse complement strand
TATTTATTGAGATTTCTTTTAGATATCCTCTTTTTTCAAAAGCATGAACTGTATTGTAAACTGTTGCTAAAGATATCTTTTCATTAAGTTCTTCAGATATTTTTTTGACCAAATCATTTATTGTAAAGTGAAAAGTTTTTTCTCTATTAAACAAAACCTCACAAATTTTAACTCTTTGCTTTGTTGGTCTCAGTCCAGTTTGTCTTAATTTTTCAATAAAATTGCAGTTTTTAGTCATAGTATTTTATAATAATTCTAAACTAAGTATAAAATTATATCGTTTTATTATATTATATTATCATTAAATCAAGTATTAAGGGAACTCAAAATTTTATGAAAAAAAATTCCTACACCTATGATGACCTAATAACTTGCGGAAATGGTGACCTTTTTGGTCCAGGAAATGCCAAATTACCTCTTCCTCCAATGCTTATGTTTGATAGAATAACAGAAATCAATGAGAATAATGGAGCTTACAAAAAGGGTTCTCTTAAGGCAGAGCTAGATATTAAAAATGATTTATGGTTCTTTGATTGTCATTTTAAAGCTGATCCCGTCATGCCAGGATGCCTAGGTTTAGATGCTATGTGGCAATTAGTTGGTTTTTACCTTGGTTGGTTGGGAAATCCAGGTAAAGGACGAGCTCTTGGGGTAGGCACAGTAAAATTTACAGGCGAGGTTTTACAAAATGTCAAAAATGTTAGATACGAAATTGATATGAAAAAAATTATGTCTCCAGGTGGAACAACGGTTGGTCTTGCTAATGGTATAGTATTAGCTGATGATAAAAAAATTTATTCAGCAGAAAGTTTAAAAGTGGGGTTATTTAAATAATGAGAAGAGTGGTAATAACAGGATTAGGAATTGTTTCATGTCTAGGTAATAATCAAGATGAAGTACATCAATCATTAATGAACTCAAAGTCAGGAATTTCTTTCGCTGAAGAATACAAAGAACATAATCTTAAAAGTCATGTTCACGGCAAACCAAATATAAAACTTGAAGATCATATTGATAGAAAAACAATTAGATTTATGGGCTCAGGATCAGCTTATAATTATATTGCAATGAAAGAGGCGATTGAAGACTCTGGATTAGAAGAAAGTGAAGTTAGTAATTTTAAAACTGGGATTGTAATGGGGTCAGGAGGACCTTCAATTGAAAACGTAATTTTAGCAGCAGACAAAACTAGAGCTAAAACTCCAAAATTAATGGGTCCATTTATTGTTCCAAGAACTATGGCAAGTACAGCTTCAGCAACACTTGCAGTTCCATTTAAAATTAAAGGAACAAATTATACAATGAGCTCAGCATGCGCTACGAGTGGGCATTGTATTGGAAATTCAATGGAATTAATTCAAATGGGTAAACAAGATGTTGTCTTTGCAGGTGGAAGTGAAGAAGTTCACTGGGCAATGACAGCAATGTTTGATGCTATGACCGCACTGTCATCAAAATATAATGATACACCCGAAACAGCATCTAGAGCATATGATAAAACAAGAGATGGTTTCGTTATAGCTGGTGGTGCAGGTGTGTTAGTGCTTGAAGAATATGAACATGCTAAAGCAAGAGGGGCCAAAATATACGCAGAATTAACTGGTTATGGAGCAACTTCAGATGGATACGATATGGTAGCTCCATCTGGTGAAGGAGCAGTAAGATGTATGCAAATGGCAATGGCAACAACTAAAAATAAAATTGATTATATTAATACTCATGGAACGTCCACTCCAGTTGGAGATATCACAGAATTAAATGCAGTTAAAAATACTTTTGGAGATAATGTTCCAAAGATTAGTTCAACAAAATCTTTATCCGGACATCCTTTAGGAGCCGCATCAGTTCATGAAGCCATTTACTGTTTGATAATGATGAAAAATAATTTTATTGCTGGATCAGCAAATATTGGTGAGATGGATGAAGAGGCTAAAAAATTTCCAATAGTTGCTAAAACAGAAACAGGAGCAACCTTAAATACTGTTATGTCTAATAGTTTTGGTTTCGGCGGAACTAACGCTGCTTTAATTTTTGAAAAGGTTTAGTTTATGAGTTTAATGAAGGGCAAAAAAGGATTAATCATGGGTGTTGCCAATGAGAGATCTATCGCTTGGGGCATTTCACAAAAACTTGCAGAAGCTGGGGCAGAACTAGCATTTACTTATTTAGGTGATGCCTTAAAAAAAAGAGTTGTTCCTTTGGCAGAAAAATTAAATTCAAATGTTACATTTAGTTGTGATGTTGAAAAAAAGGAAGACGTAATAAAATTATTTGAAGATGTTAAATCTCAATGGGGAGAAATTGATTTTGTAGTTCATGCAATTGCATTCTCAGATAAATCAGAATTATCAGGTGAGTATTTAGATACAACCAGGGAAAACTTTTTACGAAGTATGCTAATTTCATGCTTTTCATTTACCGAGGTTGCCAAAGAAGCTTCTAAAATAATGAAAGAAAGTGGAAGCCTAATCACCTTAAGTTATGAAGCAAACAAAGCTATTCCGAATTATAATGTAATGGGTGTATGTAAGGCAGCGTTAGAGTCTAGTGTAAAGTATTTAGCTAGAGATCTAGGTGCTAAAGGGATGAGAGTTAATGCTATTAGTGCTGGTCCCATTAAAACATTAGCTGCTTCTGCTATTGGAGATGCAAAATTTCTGTATAAATGGAATGAAGATCATTCTTTACTTAAAAGAAACGTAGATATCCACGATGTTGGAAATTCAGCCCTATATTTATTAAGTGATCTTGCAAACGGCGTTACTGGTGAAATTCACTATGTAGATGCTGGATATAATAAGGTTGGGATGCCAGATCCTAAAAATATCACCTAAATATACTCAAAATAAATATATAAATAGTAGTTTAATTAAATTTATATAACTTAAAATTA
>CACEKA010000045.1 GCA_902560015.1 uncultured Pelagibacteraceae bacterium | reverse complement strand
TTTAATTAAAGAATATCAAAAATTTAGACTTGTTACTTTTTTGGTTGCTCTAACTTTAATAATTTTTTTGACTTTTAATAGCGAAGAACTTTCTAGCCGGATGATTAAAGAACCTGCTAAATCAATGGGTTTAGTTAAACAATCTGAAAGTAAAAATATTTTTACTCCAAATCATGATAGTTTGATCAGAACAGCATTTAATATGTTTTTAGACAAACCTATTTTAGGGCATGGTCCAAAAACTTTTAGATTATTATGCAAGAAAGAGAAATATCAAGTTGGCATAAACCCTTGTAGTACTCATCCTCATAATTTCTACGTTCAGTTATTAGCTGAAACAGGCATAGTAGGTTTTACAATTCTAATAAGCTCATTTTTTTATATTTTGTATTGTGTTTACAGACAATTTAAATCTATAGTTTTAAATGAAAGAAGGTTTTTATCTGACTATCAAGTTTGTTTGTTAGCTGGAATATTAATTTCTGTTTGGCCTTTTTCACCAAATGGAAATTTTTTTCATAATTGGTTAGCAATTGTTTACAGTTTACCTGTAGGTTTTTACCTTCAATCAATTTACTCAAAAAGAATAAAAAAAGAAAAAAATACTAGTTTTTTATAAAATATTATTAGATAAATAAATATATGAAAATCATCTTAATAATGGGTTTACCTGGATCTGGAAAAACAACTTTAGCCGAAGAATTAGCTCCATTGCTTAATGCAAAAAGATTAAATGCTGATGAAGTTAGAAAACAAGCAAATGATTGGGATTTTTCTGAAGAGGGAAGAAAAAGACAAGCAAAAAGGATGGCAGATTTTGCATTAAATTTAAAACAAAAAGGAAATTTTGTTGTAGCAGATTTCATTTGTCCAACGCCTGAAGCAAGAGCTTTATTTCCAGCAGATTTTGTTATTTGGGTTGATACTATAAAAGAGGGAAGGTTTGATGATACTAATAAAATGTTTGTTAAACCTCATAAGTATGACTTTCATGTTACATCACAAGATGCTAAAAAATGGGCACCTAAAATATTTAATAAAATTTAATTAATTCAAAAGGGGTAAAATCATGTCTTACAAATGGGATAACAAAAAACCAACAGCACAAATGTTAGGAAGATGGCAACCATTTCATGATGGTCATTATACTTTATTTAAAGAAATTATTAAAAAAACAGGTCAAGTTTGTATTCAAATAAGAGATGTCCAAGGCGTTGATGATAATCCTTTTGATTTTGAGACAGTTAAGAAAAATATTGAAGATAGATTAAACCCAGAGTTTGAAGGTCAATTTAAAATAATACTAGTGCCAAATATAACAAATATTTGTTATGGACGAGGTGTTGGATATAAAATTGAAGAAATTGAACTTTCAAAAGAAATTCAAGAAATTTCAGCTACCAAAATTAGAGCTAAGATGAGAGAAGAAGGAAAATTAAAATAAATTTCAATGAACGATAGATTAACAACTATTGTAGATTTAAAAAATTATCCTATTCACGATTTATCTTCTAGCAAGATCCAAAAATTAATTAAAAAATGTAAAGACGATTTAGATCAATTTAGTTGCTCCACTATTCCAAATTTCATTTTGCCAAAATCAATTGAGATTATGAATTTTGAATTAGAGAAAAAAATTGACAAAGTTTTTATGTCCAAAAAAAGTATTAATCCATATCTTAACTCTAAGGATGATACCTCATTAACCTCAAATCATCCTAAAAGAACTTTTATGGAGAGGGACAACGGATATTTAAACTCAGATTTGTTTGATAAAAATTCTGAAATGAAATTTTTATATGAGCAAGACGAGCTTTTGAAATTTGTATCAGCTTGTTTGGATATTTCACCAATATATAGATGGGCGGACCCATTAGCTTGTCATGCATATAATGTGATGAGAACGGGAGGAATCCTACCTTGGCATTTTGATAGTTGTGAATTTACACTGAGTATAATGATACAAAAACCTGATGCAGGTGGAATTTTTGAATACTGTCCTTTTATTAGAGAACCTGGAAATGAAAATTTTGATGAAGTTAAAAAAGTGCTTGAGGGTGATAGATCAAAAGTTAGACAATTAAAATTGGAACCAGGAGATTTACAGATATTTAAAGGTAGGTTTACAATGCATAGAGTAACTAAGGTAAAAGGAAATATACCAAGATATCTTTGCATTCCAGCTTATGTATTAGATCCTTGGAGAGTAAATACTCCAGAACATTCAGAAGCTATTTATGGAAAAGTACTACCAATTCATATAGAAAGAAATCAGGCAAGATCAGACGGACTTGCAGATTAATATGACAACTAATATCAAGATAAATAAAATAACTAGTGAAATTGCATCAATTATCATTGATGAACAAAAAACATACAATTCATTATCATTTAAGAATTTAACTGATTTACATAAAGCGTTTAAAAAACTTGATACAGATAAAAAAATAAAAGTAATTATCTTAGAGGGCGCTGGTAAAGGATTTAGTGCTGGACATAACTTAAAAGAAGTAAGGGAATTAAATAAAAAGGAAAAATATCAAAAATTATTTAATCTTTGTTCAAAAGTAATGCTTCAAATTGTAGAAGGCAGAAAACCAGTAATTGCCAAGGTCCATGGGGCTGCGTTTGCTGCTGGATGTCAATTAGTTGCAAGTTGTGATTTAGCGTATAGTACTGATGATACTTTTTTTGCAACACCTGGGGTTAATATAGGATTGTTTTGTAGTACTCCAATGGTTGCTGTTAGTAGAAAAATTAATAGAAAACCAATGATGAAAATGTTGTTAACGGGAGAACCCATTAAAGCAAATTATGCAAAAGAAATTGGGTTAATTAATGATTTTTTTTCAAAATCTAAATTGGAGGGTGAAGTTTTAAAAGTTGCAAAGACTATTGCTTCTAAATCA
>CACEKA010000044.1 GCA_902560015.1 uncultured Pelagibacteraceae bacterium | reverse complement strand
AATTTAGTTAAAGAAATGTATAAAACTCTTGTTGAAAATGGACATGGAGAGACAGATCATAGCTCTTTGTACAAAGAAATTGAAAGGATAAATAAAAAATGAGCGGAAGATTAGAAGGTAAAAAAATAATAGTAACAGCAGCTGGCCAAGGTATTGGTAAAGCTACTGCAATTGCATTTCATAATGAAGGAGCTAGCGTCGTAGCTACTGATTTAAATGATAAAACCTTAGCTGATTTAAATAAAGAATATCCTAATATTAAAGTTAATACATTAGACTCAACAGACAATAATGCAATTTTAGAATTTGTAAAAACTTTAGATAAAGTAGACGTATTATTTAATGCAGTTGGTTTTGTTCATCACGGAACAATACTCGATTGCGAAGAAAAAGACTGGGACTTCTCATTTGATGTAAATATTAAATCTATGTATTTTATGTGTAAAGCAATCATACCTTTAATGGTTAAACAAAATGGTGGAAGTATAATAAATATTTCTTCAATAGCCTCAAGTTTAAAAGGATTGCCAAATAGATTTGTATACGGAGCATCCAAAGCTGCGATTATTGGTTTAACAAAATCAATTGCCTCAGATTTTGTAAAACAAAATATTAGATGTAATTCAATTGCACCAGGTACAGTTTTCTCACCATCTTGGCAAGATAGAGTTAATCAAAGCCCTGATCCAGTACAGGCAAAAAAGGATTTTATTGCAAGACAACCTATGGGAAGATTGGGTACTGCAGAAGAAATAGCAGCTATGGCAATTTATTTAGCTGGAGATGAATCTACATTTACAACTGGAAATACTTTTTCAGTTGATGGTGGAATGACAATTTAATTAATTAAAAAAAAGGAGATATATGAAATTATTAAGAGTTGGACCAAAAGGAAATGAAAAACCAGCAGCATTAGATAAAGATGGTAAAATTAGAGATATTAGTTCTCATATAAGTGATTTAAATCCTGATAATGTGAATTTTGAAACTATATCAAAATTACAAAACGCTGATTTATCATCACTTCCAGAGCTATCTTCAAGCGATAGAGTTGGTTCATGCATAACTAAGCCTGGAAAATTTGTAGCAATAGGATTAAATTATTCTGATCATGCTGCTGAAACAGGAGCGGATGTGCCATCTGAACCAATTATGTTCATGAAAGCTACAAGCTGTATAACCGGACCTAATGATGATGTCGAAATTGTTTCTGGATCTAAAAAATTAGATTGGGAAGTAGAACTTGGAATTGTAATTGGCAAAGAAACAAAACACATTTCAGAAAATCAATCCCAAGATCATATTTTAGGATATTGTTTAGTAAATGATGTTAGTGAAAGAGAATGGCAAATCGAAAAAATGGGGCAATGGGTTAAAGGAAAATCACATGATACTT
Organism: uncultured Pelagibacteraceae bacterium; assembly: GCA_902560015.1. Taxonomy (GTDB): domain Bacteria; phylum Pseudomonadota; class Alphaproteobacteria; order Pelagibacterales; family Pelagibacteraceae; genus Pelagibacter. The sequence continues at coordinate 1,520 of CACEKA010000044.1, read as the reverse complement.
ATGGACCAATAGGACCGTACTTGGTCACTAAAGATGAAGTTGCTGATATCAATAATCTAAAAATGAGTTTAGATGTAAATGGCAATAGAATGCAGACAGGAAATACAAGTACAATGATTTTTAATGTTGATGTAATTGTGTCTTATGTGAGTAAATTTATGTCGTTGCAACCAGGAGATATCATAACTACTGGAACACCTCCAGGAGTTGGTATGGGAATGAAACCTCAGCAATTTTTAAAAGCTGGTGATACGATGAAATTATCAATCGAAAATCTAGGAGAGCAAAACTCAAAAGTAGTTGCTATATAGTAAATTGTGAAAATAACTTCTGTTAAAAGTCATGTACTTAGATATGAGTTAGAAAAAGAATTAGGTTATTCACAACAATATTACAAACATCGTACTGCTCATCTTGTAGAAATCGAAACTGATGAAGGTATCACAGGTTGGGGCGAATGTTTTGGACCTGGCAATATAGCTTTAGCTAATAAATTTATAGTTGAAAAAGTAATCCAACCATTAATTATTGGTGAAGATCCCTTAAATAAAGAACATATATGGCATAAAGTTTATAACCTTTTAAGAGATAGTGGACAAAAAGGCATGCCAATCCAAGCCTTATCAGGAATTGATATTGCTTTATGGGATATTTTAGGAAAAAAAACAAAATCTCCTCTTTATCAATTAATTGGCGGGAAATGTAATGATCAAGTCCAAGTTTATGGTTACGGTATGATGTTACAAAAAAAAACTACTTCAGAATTAATTGATTTATTTAAAGAAGAAGCAAAGCAAATAAAATCTAAAAACTTCAAAGCAATGAAAATGAAAGTTGGATTAGGAGTTTCAGAAGATCTGAAGTTAGTTAGAGCTGTAAGAGACGCAATTGGAGATGATTTTAAACTCATGGTTGATGCAAATCATGCATATAATTTAAATGACGCTTTATACGTTGGAAGAGGATTGGATGAACTGGATATTTTTTGGTTTGAAGAACCTGTAGCACCAGAGGATTACGAAGGATATAGAGAATTAAAACAAAAAATAAATACTAATATAGCTGGAGGTGAAGCTGAGTTTACTAAATTTGGATGGAATAAGTTAATTGAAAATAGATGTATTGATATAGCTCAGCCGGAAGTTTGTGGATTAGGTGGGATTACTGAGTATTTAAAGGTATCAGCAATAGCACAAGCAAACTTTATACCTGTTATTAATCATGTTTGGGGATCAGCAGTAAGTATTGCTGTTAACTTGCATCTATTAACTGCACAACCTGATATGCCAGGTGGACTATTTCCATCTAAATCAATGTTAGAGTTTGATACTACAGAAAAAAACATATTTATCACTGATTTACCTACAGAAAATTTTTCAATTTTAGGTCAAGTAAAACAAAACAATGGATTTGCCTCAATAACAGATAATCCAGGTATTGGCATAACACCCAATAAAGATTTTATTAAAGAGTTTGAAATAAATGAGTAAGATTAAAACTTCAGAACCGAAAGTGCTTTG
>CACEKA010000043.1 GCA_902560015.1 uncultured Pelagibacteraceae bacterium | reverse complement strand
TTCAATGACACTTAAAGATAATTCTAAGCATATTTTACAACCAATTCCATTAGAATTAGTAGATGATGAATTTGATATAAATGAGTGGCATATCGAGAACGCTTTCTCTGGCATAAAATATAAAAAAAACTTTTTATACAAAGATACTGATCTTAAAAAAACAGTTACTGTATCAAGTGAAAATAGGTTGGGTTGGACTTTAAGAAGAAAAAATACTGCAACTTTATTTAAAATTGGTATTCCAATGTTCTTCTTAACTTTCTTAGTTTATTACTCTGTATTTTTAGGTTTTGATAAATCAGGGGAAAGTATTGGAATTTTAACAACAACCTTCTTATCAGCAATTGCTTTATATTTTTCTGTAGAAAAGCCTGAACCAAAAAAATTAACAATTATTGATATAATTTTCATTTGGTTTTATATTGTAAATGGTTTTACCATCACCGCATTCAGTTTATCTGCATTAATTACTGAAAAAATACATTATTACACAAGTGGATTTTTAAAATTCATTATTCCAGTCTCATTAATTAGTATTGCAATTTACTTATACAAAAGAGTTCAGAATAATAGAAAAGATATTATCTTAGATAGAGACCTTTAAAATTATTAAATTATCAAAATTTAAAAATAGTTTAATTCATGTTAATCTTAACGAAAAATTAATCAGGAAGGAGAATATATGGGATTTAGATCATTATTTACAAAAGGAGTTGCAGTAACTTCAGCAGGACGTACAAGTCAACACTCTAGAAAAGCCTCTTCTTATGCCAAACAAGCTATGAATTGTTTTAGACAGGCAAAATCACTTAAAGCTGATAAAAAAATAGATAAGATGCTAGATGGTTTAAGTTATCTTTCAAACTCTGTCTTGGAAGTGTCTGATAGTGTTACACCAATTTCTATGATGAATGCTACTACTGCTCTATTAGGAGATAATATCCAAAAAATGATTAATCAAAGTCAATTAACCATCATTAATACCCTTGGCAATAAAAAGATTAAATTAAAGAAAAAAATATAATGAAAATTAAATTTTTATGAAGTCAGAATGGGAGACAATGTATGATTGAAAGAAAAAAAACTGTTGATAATATTTATTCTACATTTGATAGCCCTTCAAACTTTAAAAATATTTTTAAACAAACAAGAAAATCCAAATTGATTGGTCTTACCGCTACAAGGAAGGATACAGATCCTTTTAAGGATATTCTTGAAGTTTTTTTTTCAGAATTTAAGAATAGAATTGCAGTTAAAGTAATCTTAAATCAAATAGGATTTGATGTTAAAAATAATATTGAGGCTGATTACTTTATTGAAGATCTTGGATTAATATTTGAGTTTGATGGTCCACCACATTATAGCAACCCCTTTAAAATTGTTGCAGATGAAAGAAAAAAAAAATTAGTAGAAAACTTAACTAAAAATGGAAAAAAAGCTGACGTAAAAATAGTTAGAATTCCATATTACTTTCAGCTTACAAAAGATGTGGCAAAATTTTTGTTCAATGATTTAATAAAACACTATTCTAAAGATCTTAAAAATTTATCATCAAATGGTTATTATTCAGATGAAAAGTTCTATTCCTCTATATCTAAAACATATTTTAATTTATTTTCAGGAAAAGGTGCCTCTGATGAAAATGAAGTTCTTTCATGTGGCCTACATCGAAGCAAAGAAGTTCCATCAACATTTTGTGAGTCTGGTATAGAAAAATTACTTAAAGATTTCAAATTTTTTAGATCAATTAATGAAGATGAAAAAATATCTGTTCCTAAAAGTGTTGAGCATCAATATATGTGGAGCTTAAAATATTTTTTAGATGATGTAAAAACTTATGATAATCAAAAAGATAATGAAAAACTAATATTACCGACTTGGCATCAAGAGTTTATGGATAGATATGAAGAAAATATAAATAATAAAAATGACAGCTTATTAAATTGTATTTTTTTGAGAGATTATAACTCTGTAATTAAAACAAAAAAAAATTAAAAGATAAACTTATAAAAATTTAAGTTAATTTAAATAACTTTCAAAATCTTGCTCAACATCAAAACCAAGCTCAATTAGTTTTTTACCCACAAAGGATATCGCTTTATACTGAATTTCATCTATTATTTCTTGAGTTTTGCCATCATCAGGTCCAAATATATATTCTGGCTGCTCTTCAACAACTTGTCTACAAGTCTCTAACTCTTCATCACTAAGAAATAAATGATATAATTCATTTTCCCATAAATAGTGATGCAATAAACCTTGTAAACTCATATCGTACGAACCTTCAACTTGATTAATATAAAATTTGTCATAAGCAACTCCAGGTCTGACTTTAAATGTGTTTTCTTCTCTAAAATAATCTTTATGATTTTCAATTAGTTCTTCAAGAAAACGTTTTATATTTGAATGTATTTTTTTTACATTTTCTTCTTTAATATATTCCTCATTATTTTCTAAAACACTCAAAACATCTTTATCTTTTTGTAAATTATTATCTGCAAATTTATATGAGCTCCAGTTTTGATTGACAGCTAACAGGACTAGTTCTTTATCTTTTTTAAATTTTTCATCTGCATATTGAAGCTCTAATCCATTATTTTTTATTGCACTGTAGACCACATCTTTATCCTTTTGAAGTTCTGCAGGAACATAGTTCAAAAAAGATTTTCCATTACTCATACATTCTAAAACAAAGTTTTTATCTTGCTTGATTTCATCACTTGCATGCTGAAAGGCATTTTGAAAATCATCCATTGCTAATGCAACAAGTTGTCTGTTATTTTTAAAATTATCTCCAGCATATGCTAGGGCTCCACCATTTTGTTTGAGAGCGATTTCAACTAATTCTTTATTATTTTTTATATTATCACTTGCATATTCTAGACTTGAACCATCATTCGCTAATGCAATTTTAGCAATATCAATATTATCCTTTAGTTCCTCAGTTGTATATTGAAGCAAAGATCCAGAATATTTTACTGCTTTAGCTACTATATCTTTATTTGATCTAATATTTTCATCAAATT
>CACEKA010000042.1 GCA_902560015.1 uncultured Pelagibacteraceae bacterium | reverse complement strand
TGGGGATATACCCAAATCTTCAGCAAGCTTGTTAGCTTGAAGACCTAACTGTCTTCTAAAAGACTTGATTTTTGGGCCTATTTTAAGATTTAATTGACTCATATTTTCTATTTGTAAATTTTGTAAATTTATTTTTACAAAATTTTTCTTTGATTTACAAGCATTTTAACGAATATTGTGGATTTTGTAAACTTTGTAAATTATAAAATTTTCATGAATAAAAAATTAAAAAACAACGAAATTGAAGCTCAAATCATCAAAAAAGAGGATTTTGATCAACATAACAGTAGAGGAATCTACATGAGGGATGATCATTGTGATTGGGGTTCTAGTGGAATGAATGATCTTATAAAGTCTTTAGACGATAATAACTAATCCATTCTACCAATTCAATTTTCTCAATTAACCCAAAAAAAATCATAGGATAAAATATAATGAGTGCAGAAAATATCTCATACGACTTAAAAAGGTTTGCAGGAATAAAACGTGACTATACTGATGAAGAAGTTGAAAGATTAAGAGGGTCAATTAAAATTGAATATTCAATCTGTAAAAATCAATCACAAAAACTTTGGAAATTATTAAATACAGAACCATATGTAAATACACTTGGATCTCTATCAGGTAATCAAGCAGTACAACATGCAAAAGCAGGTTTAAAAGCAATTTATTTAAGTGGATGGCAAGTAGCTGCTGATGCAAATACAGCAGGTGAAATGTATCCTGATCAATCATTATATCCTTATGATAGTGCACCAAAATTAGTTGAAACAATGAATAATTCCTTAATTAGAGCTGATCAAATTCAACATATGGAAGTTCAAGATGGTGATATGAAAAAAGAAAATACAACTGATTATATGTTGCCTATTATTGCGGATGGTGAAGCTGGATTTGGTGGACCGTTAAATGTATTTGAACTCACTAAAAAATTTATAAGAGCTGGTGCTGCTGGTGTTCATTTTGAAGATCAATTAGCTAGTGAAAAAAAATGTGGTCATATGGGTGGTAAAGTTTTAGTTCCAACTGGTACAATGGTTAAAAATTTAAAGTCAGCAAGACTTGCTGCAGATATTGCTGAAGTGCCATTAATTATTTTAGCAAGAACTGATGCTAATGCTGCAAAATTAATTACTAATGATTTTGATGAAAATGATAAACCATTTTTAACTGGTGAGAGATCTCCTGAAGGTTTCTTTTATGTTAAAGATGGTATTGAACAAGCTATATCAAGAGGACTTGCTTATGCTCCTTATGCTGATTTAATCTGGTGTGAAACTGCTACTCCAAATCTTGAGGAGGCTAAAAAATTTGCTGATGCTATTCACGAAAAATTTCCTGGAAAACTTTTGGCTTATAACTGTTCTCCATCTTTTAACTGGAAAAAGCATTTAAACGATGATGAAATAGCATCATTCCAGCAAGAGATTGCTAAAATGGGATATAAATTCCAATTTATAACTCTAGCTGGTTTTCATACACAAAATATAGCAATCTTTGAACTTGCAGAAAAATATAAAAAAGAAGGTATGGCTGCTTATTCTAGAATTCAACAACAAGAGTTTTCAAGAGAAAAAGATGGTTATACAAGTGTAAAACATCAAAGAGAAGTTGGCACATCATATTTTGATGCTGTATCAAACACCATTAGCAGTGGTAAAAGTTCCACAACTGCAATGGCAGGTTCAACCGAGTCTGAACAATTTTAAATAAAAATATACTCCCTCTAATTTTTTTAGTAGCCCTTAACTGGGCTATTTTTTGTTTGTAAACTCTAGTTTGTGCTGTTATTCAACAAAAATGAGTAATAAAAACTTTGGTTTTGGGACCCAAATTAGAAAATCACCTTACTTTGACTCAACTGTAAAATGGGGTGCTACTGGTTTTTCTGTATACAATCACATGTATATTCCAAGAGATTTTGGAAACCCAGAACAAAATTTTTGGAACCTAATTGAAAAAGCTATTCTTTGTGATGTTGCTGTTGAAAGACAAGTAGAAATAACAGGATCAGATGCTTATAAATTTACTCAACTTCTAACGCCAAGAGATCTTACAAATCTTTCTGTTGGTCAATGTAAATATGTTTTAATTACAAACAGTGAAGGTGGAATTTTAAATGATCCAGTTTTATTAAGACTTGCTGAAAATCATTTCTGGTTATCTCTAGCTGATAGTGATATTTTATTATGGGCACAAGGTGTGGCTGTAAATTCAGGTTTAAACGTTCAAATTAAAGAACCAGATGTTTCTCCTTTACAATTACAGGGCCCTACTTCAGGTGAAATTATGGTTAAGTTATTTGGAGCTGAAATTAAAGATTTAAAATATTATTGGTTAAGAGAATATGATTTAGATGGAATTCCTTTAATAGTTTCAAGAACAGGATGGTCAAGTGAACTTGGTTATGAAATTTATTTAAGAGATGGATCTAAAGGAAATGAATTATATGAAAAAATTATGGAAGCTGGTAAAAAATATGGGTTACAGCCAGGTCATACATCATCTATTAGAAGAATAGAAGGTGGTATGCTTTCGTATCATGCAGATGCAGATATTAACACTAACCCATTTGAACTTAGTTTAGATCGATTAGTAAATTTAGATAGCGATATTAATTTTATTGGAAAAGATGCATTAAAAAAAATTAAACAAGAAGGTGTAACAAGAAAACAAGTTGGTTTAGAAATTGATTGTAAACCTTTAAGTGGGCCAAATACCACTTTTGGAAAGTTCACAAAGATAAAAAAAATATTGGCAAAGTAACTTCAGCAGTTTACTCACCAAGACTAAAAAAAAATATAGCACTTGCGATGGTTGAAATTAATTCTTCTGAAATTGGAAATGAATTCAAAGTAACAACTAATGAAGGTATATTTAACTGTAAAGTAGTTGAAAAACCTTTTTATGATCCTAAAAAAAAAATAGCTAGCTCAAATTAAACTATTTAATAGTAATTGTAACTTTCACTTCATTAACATAAAAAGTGCACATACCATCTGTTTGTCCTGTGCAATTTGATCCAGCACTATTACAAACTTCTTGAGCTCCAATTGCATTTGAAGTTCCAAAAGCAACATCAATAGTTGGTGATAT
>CACEKA010000041.1 GCA_902560015.1 uncultured Pelagibacteraceae bacterium | reverse complement strand
ACGTAATATTTAACAATGATGGTACAAAAATGTTTGTTGTCGATGATGGTAGCAATACAATTCGAGAATACCATCTTTCCACCGGCTATGATATTTCGACCGCTTCTTATGATAGTTTACTTCTAATTAATTCCCAAGATACCAGCCCAAGAGGTATAGCATTTAACAATGATGGAACAAAGATGTTTGTCGCAGGGTGGTCGGGTCAAGACATTAATGAATACCATCTTACTACAGGCTTCGATATTTCCACTGCATCTTATGATAGTAACTTTAGTGTTTCCGCCAAAGAAAATGAACCAAATGGTTTAGCATTCAATTCAGATGGTACAAAAATGTTTGTTTCTGGTGAAGGTTTTGGTGATGCTGTTAATGAATACACACTATCTACCGGTTTTGATGTTTCCACCGCTTCCTATGATAGTAGCTTTAGTACCAAGTCTCAAGATACTTCATCTCAAGGCCTAGCATTTAGCAACGACGGAAAAAAAATGTTTGTTGCCGGCAATACTGGAGATGACATTAACGTATATACGCTCTCTACAGGCTTTGATGTTTCCACTGCTTCCTTTGTTGATAATTTTGATGTGAGTTCTCAAGGTACTAAGCCTACAGGCATTACCTTTAATAATGATGGAACAAAAATGTTTATTACAGACCATTCTGGTTCGATTGGCTCACATAGTGTGGATGAATATACATTAACTACAGGTTTTGAATTAATCAATACCGCACCAACTCTATCTTCTTCTTCCCCAAGTGACGGCGCAACTAGTGTTGGAGTAAATGATAATATTGTTTTAACATTCTCTGAAGCTGTTGATGCTGAAAGTGGAAATATATTAATTAAAAAATCATCCGATAATTCAACCGTTGAGACAATCAATGTTGCAGGCGGATTGGTATCCGGTTCTGGTTCAACCATTATTACAATTAACCCCTCAAGCACACTAGATGGGGAAACTGGTTATTATATTACTATTGCTGCTACCGCTTTTGATGATGTTGATAGCGCGTCTTATGCAGGGTTTACTAATTCTACCACTCTTAACTTTACAACAGTTGAAGCTACTAATCCTACATTGTCATCTTCAACTCCGGCTGACAATGCTACAAGTGTAGCAGTAAATGCCAATATAGTTTTAAACTTTAGCGAAGCAGTTGATGCAGAAAGTGGCAATATTACTATTAAAAAAACATCTGATGATAGCACTATTGAAACTATAGATGTTACAGGAGCTAAAGTAAGCGGAAGTGGGGGAACAGAAATTACAATTAATCCTGGAACGGATTGGTCAGAACAAACAGAATATTATGTTTTAATTGATGCTTCAGCCTTTGATGATAGTGTCGGAAATTCTTATGCTGGTATATCAAGTACTACCGCTTTAAGTTTTACTACAGAAAATTCAACTACCGATCCCTTGACTGATAAAGATGTCGTAGGTTCAATTGAAGCACAAACAGAATCACCAAAAAGAATTTTGCAATATGTTACAACTCCAGTAATTAATCGTATGGATTGGTTAAGACGTTATAGAAAAGAAGAAAATTTAACCAACCAGAATATTAAATTTCAATTTTCAAATGCAATGCTAGCATCATTATCAAATGTTATTCCAGCATCGATTGATATAAATAAAAATTTAAATTTATCTGATGATTGGTCATTTTGGAGCGAAGGTAGTATTAGTGTTGGTAAAATTGGTGACACATCATCTTCTTCTTCAAAGGATATCGATAGTAACGGCATTACAATTGGAATGGATAAGAAAATTGATGAAAATAAGATGTATGGTTATGCTCTGCGATTTGGAAGAGATGAAGTTGAAGTAGGTACATCAGGGACATCATTGGACACTAATTCTTATAGTTTATCTATTTATGGAACTTTTCCTCATGAGGATACAAAATTTCTCGATACTCTTCTTGGAGTAAGTTCACTTAAAACTGATCACATTAGAAAAAATGGATCTAATACGTTAACTGGAGAAAGAAGTGGTAGACAAGTATTTGGATCAATTAACTTTAGTACAAAATATAATAAAGAAAAATTTAATATAACACCAAATGCCAGGATTGATCTTGGTTACACCGAACTATCTAATTATAGCGAAATAGGAACAGATGCTCTTACTTATGATAAACAAAAAATAGAAACAGGCATGGTATCAATTGGATTAAGATTAGATGATATTATTCAATTTAACAGCATAACATTTAAACCAAATGGACTTTTAGAATATGGTGCAAATTTTAGCCCGTCCTCAAATGCCACTGTTTCTTATGTTTCAGATCCAAACACTGATTACACCTTATCTATTGCTCATGAAGCAACGCATAATATAAGAGCTGGCCTTGGATTTGAGTTAATTAAAGAAAATGGTTTAACAATAATTGCTAACTATGAAAGAGATCAAAGTAACAACGCTCATAGCGATACTTTATATTTAGGAGCTAGTTATATTACAAATAGAGATACTGAATATGCAATGAAAATAGATGGGTCTGAAGATTTAAAAGCAGGATTCGATATTACAAAAAAAATAAATGGATTTGATTTAAAATTTAATGCCAATCAATCATTAAGTGAAAACTCTGATCAGACAGCTAATGTATCTTTGTCAAGATTGTTTTAATTAGTTTTTAGCTTTAAAGTTTATTCCTTTTGCTTCAAATAGTTTTGCTAGCTCTCCACTTTCGTACATTTCTTTCACGATATCACAGCCACCAATAAATTCTTTTTGAATATAAAGTTGAGGGATAGTTGGCCAATCACTAAAAGCTTTAATGCCTTCTCTAATATTTTGATCTTCTAAAACATTTACACTATGAAAGTTTACTTCAAGAAGTTTTAACATATTTGTTACTGCCATTGAAAATCCACACTGAGGAGCATCAGGTGTTCCTTTCATAAATAAACATACATCATTACTATCAATATGATTTTGAATTGTGTTTTTTGTAGTTTCGTCCATTACTGCTCCTTTGTTTTGATTGCTAAGGCATGTAGTTCATTACCCATTTTACCCTTAAGTGAATTATATACCATTTTATGTTGTTCAATTTTGCTTTTACCAGAAAATTGAGATGATGTTACAGTTGCTGAATAATGGTTACCGTCCCCAGCTAAATCTTGAATTTCAACTGTAGCATCAGATAATGCTTCTTTAATTAAACTCTCAATTTCTTTTAAATTCATTGCCATTATTTGCTCATATAATTAGTTAACCAACTTGTATTCGAAGTTCTTAATTCGTCAATTGATACTTTTGTCTTTTCATTAAAAAACAATCGATCCTCATTAATTGATC
>CACEKA010000040.1 GCA_902560015.1 uncultured Pelagibacteraceae bacterium | reverse complement strand
ATCAATAAGTATTATTTTTTTTTTATAATTTTTTTTTATTACAGCAACATTCTCACTTCTTGCCGCCAAATATAATAATAAATCAGTGTTTTTATTAAAATCAGATTTATTATTTAGTATTAGTTTTCTGATCTTTTCAGAATTGAGATTTCCACCTGGTTCTCTTATTTTTATATAATTAATCTTTTTTTGATCAAAATATTTAGATACTAGAGATATATGGTGGCTTTTACCACTACCCTCTATGCCCTCAAAAACAATAATTGGTTTTTTAGACATCACCCCAAATTAGGTAATTTATAGATTTGAAAAGTCTAGAAAGGAAATTTATTTTTTTAATTTCTTTTGATGCCAATAGATCATATTCACCAACTAGTTCATCGTCATAAACAACTTTTAAAGTCGCAATTTTTTCATCTTTTTTAATTGGGGCTTCTACTGGTCCCTCATAATTTACTGAGACTTTCAATAATCTTTTTTTAGCTTTTTTAATTGTTTTGTAGATATTTTCTTTTGTGTAAGACTCAACAAAATTTTCATTACCCATCCAAACATTAACTTTATAAAATGGCTCCTTTGCTTTTGTTATCTGCACAAGATCATAGTTAGTAAGACCATAAGTCAGTAATTTTGTGCTTTCTCTAGATCGTGAGTTTTTAGAATTAAAACCACTACCAACTGCAATAAGACGTCTTCCTTTTCTCTCTATAGAAGATGCTAATGAGTATTTCTCATAAGATAAATATCCTGTCTTAATACCATCAGCTCCTAAATTTTTATAAAGTAATGGATTTCTATTACCCTGAGTTATGGGATCTCCACCAGTTCTATCCCAAGTAAACTTTTTTTCTTTAAAGTATTTATAAAAATCTGGATAATTTCTAATTAAATACTTAGACATAATCATAATATCTCTAACAGTTGAAAGATTGTCTGGAGAATTTATACCTGATGAGTTAGTAAAATTGGTATTTTCCATACCTATTTCTTTTGCTTTTTCCGTCATTAAAATTGCAAATTCATCTTCTGTACCAGCAATACCTTCAGCTAAGGCAACACAAGCATCATTGCCAGAAGATATTATTATACCTTTTAACAAATTTTCTACTGAAATTTGATCACCAACCATTATAAACATTGAAGAATAGCCTGACTCTGAAAGTCTCCAAGCATTTTCTGAAACAATAAATTTATCATTTAAGCTTATTTCACCATTTTTAATTAAATCAAAAGCAATTATTGCAGTCATTATCTTTGTCATAGATGCTGGAAAAATTTTTCTATCTGCATCTTTTTCAAATAAAATTTCACCTGAATGATAATCTAGTAAAATAGCAGTTCTTGCTTTTACATCAAAATTTGCACTACTTAATTGAGTTAAGCTAAAGCTAAAAAGAATATAGATAAATAATTTCTTAAACATTTTTTAAAATTTCCAAATTTTCAAAATTTAATGATTTAATTTCATTAAATGACTCTTCGAGTTTTTTTATATCATTAAATGGACCTAATAATACCCTATATTTAGTATTAGATAATTTTTTTATGATAGAGTTTTTTAAATTTGTTTCTTTATTAATTCTATCAATCATATTTTTTGCTGAATCCTTATAATAAAAATCTGCAATTTTTATAGAATATAAAAAATTAACTATATTTGTTTGTTTTTTTTCTACATTTGATGATCCCAAATTATCAATTTTAATTCCATCTACTGGAGCTTTTTCAGCTACGTTTTTTTCTTCATCAAATGTTTTGGCTTTTTTTGCAATAAATGTTGAATTTTGTGAGATTAAAACCAACTCAATATAGGGTTCTTTTAAATTTAGAGATAGTTCTTCTGCTATTCTTAAACTAATAACTGAATTATAAAAATCAGAAAATTTAACATTATTAGAAATAACTTTTGCTATGATGGTTTTTTGATTTAAAGGATTTGTTATTTTTACAAAAGAATTTTTATTTAAATTTTTATGAAAAATTACTAAAGCTTTATTATCAATTTTTTTTGAAATTTTTTTTTCTTTTTTTAACTTATTGTTGTAAACAAGTGCGAAACCTATGTTTTTATATTTCTGTCCGTAAATAATATTAATTGTTTCTTTTTTATGAATATCTTGATTGCATGCTGAAAATATGAATAGTGATAATATTAATAATAATGTTTTATAGTTCATTTTTGAATTTATCTTTTAATGTACATACTGCTAAAGAAAATCTTAGTGATCTATTCCATTGAAGAATTATTTCATAATTATCAAACACAACATAAGCTGGGGTAAAATTTTCTGCATCAGGAATAATATCTTTGTCAGGCGTTATAATAGCTACATTTAAATCATCTAGATTTTTATCTAATAATGCTTCATCATTAATATAATTTCTAAAATAACTTAATTTTTTTTTGTCATGAAGTTTTTTGGCTGAAACATTAAGATATTTTTTTGGAATTTTATTTGATAAATCAATTTTATAAAAACAAGGTTGATCAGCTTTCCAACCAATTTTTTGTAAATAATTTGCAGCTGAAGCATAAGCATCATTATTATTTTTAAGATCTATATATTTGTTATTATCATAATCAATTGCGTAATTTTTCATTGTAGATGGCATAAATTGAAAAAAACCAAAAGCACCAGCCCATGAACCATATAAAGTTTTGTAATTAATTTGTTTTGTCTCTATCAGATTAAGAAGTATTAAAAGTTCTTTTGAAAAAAAATCAGACCTTCTTTTATCGTAACTTAATGTTGCTAAGGAAGATAGTATATCCATTTTACCAACATAGGTTCCAAAATTTGTTTCTATCCCCATCAAAGAAAGGAGTAATTCTTTTTCAATATTAAATTTTTTCTCAATAGTATTAATTAAATTAATATTTTCTTTATAAAAGCTCAACCCTTTTGAAACTTTTTTATTTGACGTTCTTTTAGATATATAAGTTTTTGTGTCTTCATAAAATTCTGGTTGGAATCTATCATATTTAATAACATTGGGTAAAAATTTAGTATTTGCCATAACTACATCAAAAGTTTCTTCTGAGATATTATTTTGTAAAGCGATCTTTTTAAAATTTTTTTTCCATTCTTGAAAATCTAAATCATTGTCAGAAAGTACGCTTGTGGAATAAAGGAATAAAAATATTAATATTAAGTTAATCAGTTTCATATAAATCCTTTAAATATATAATTACAGCAATCCAAATAAAAATAAAGCTAACTAATTTTGTTGTAGAAAAAGGTTCGTCATAATAAAAAAAACCAAGTAAAAACTGCAATGTTGGAGTTATGTAAAAAATCATTCCTGATGGCCCTACACCACACTTCTCAACACCTTTCACATATAAAAACAATGGTATTATGGTCATTGGACCTGCCAGAAAAATAAATAACATCATCGGTGGATTTGATAATGTGAAATCATTTAAATTATTTTTTGTTATTAAATAAAATGTTATTAATGCAAA
>CACEKA010000039.1 GCA_902560015.1 uncultured Pelagibacteraceae bacterium | reverse complement strand
GTATTTGATAAAAAAATTGGTATGTTTGGACATGTAGGCTTAATAGGAGATCAAGTTCCTGTGGCAGCTGGATATTCCTTAATGAAAAAAAACTTGACTACTCTATGTTTTTTTGGTGATGGAGCTGCTGAGGAAGATTATGTTTTAGCAACTTTAGGTTTTGTAAAAAAAAATAATTTAAAGATTATTTTTATTTGTGACGATAATGATTTATCAGTTTTAACACCTACTAGAGATAGAAGAAAATGGAGTTTAACAGAAGTTGCTAAATCTTTTGGATTAAATACTTTGGATATAACAGATGACCCTTTAACTATATATCATTCAATAAAAAAATTAAAAAAAGATTTACCTGCATTGATAAATATTCGTACATGCAGGGAATATTGGCATGAAGGAGCTGGACAAGATGAACCAGATAAAAATTTTTGGAACAGATATCAAATTATTAAAGATTTTTTTATAAAAAATAATGAATATAATTTTGTAAAAAATTGTGAAAATAAAAATAAAGATTGGTCAAAAAAATTATGGGAAAAACGGTTGCAGAAACTATAAGAAATTTATCTAAAAAAATTTTAGATAAAAATAAAGGTATCGTCATAGGTCAATGTCTTTCAGCTGTTGGTTGGGTACAAAATACTGTTCCAGCCCAAAAAAAAGGGATTGTTGAATTGCCTATGACAGATGTTGCTGGTGCAGGCTTTGCTGTTGGCGCGGCTTTAGCAGGTATTAGACCAATTTTTATTTTAAGATTTCAAAGTTTTTTGTGGCTGAATGCAAGTCCAATTATTAATCATGCCGCAAAGTCAAAAGAAATTTTTGGTTACGGTGCGCCAGTTTTTATAAGAGCAATAGCGTCTGAAGGACCAAGCTCTGGTCCAATACATACTAATTGTTATCACTCACCATTTGCTCATATGCCTGGCCTACCAATTTGTGCACCAATGACACCAAAAGAATATAATGAAATATGGAAAAAATATTTAAAAAGTGACTCACCAATGCTAGTAAGTGAACACAGAAGATCTTATAAAGAGACAATTGAATTTAAAGATGAAATCAATGAAGACTCACGATTAACATTATTTTTAATTTCTGCTTCAAGGTTTGAAGTTGATAAAATAAGGGAAAAACTTCAAAAAAGGGGTATAAAAATTGATGTATTTCATATACTTTGGCTTAAACCATTTATAATTAATAAAAAATATATCAACTCATTAAAAAAAACCAAAATTGGACTAGTTGTAGACTCAACTTATGAAATTTGTAGTGTATCAGAACATATCTCTCTTAAATTAATGCAGAAAGTAAATATCAGCAAAGTTTTTAATTATGGAATGAAAGATAAATCTCCAGGTTGTTCTCCATCTTTGTTGAATGGCACTCCTGATTCAGGTATGATTGTCCAAAAAATAATCAAATTAATTAAAAAATAAATTCTATGTCATTAGATGTATTACTTATAACACCACCCTCTAGACTAGAAGTATATCAAAAATTAGCTGGTGAGTTTGCAGCTATTGAACCACCGGTATGGTCTTCTTTAATTGCAAAATATTTAGTAGTAAGAGGTTACAATGTTAAAATTTTAGATGCTGAAGCAGAATTTTTGACTCATAGAGAAACTGCAGATAAAATAATAAAAGAAAATCCTAAATTATCAGTCTATATGGTTTATGGTCAACAGCCTTCGGCTTCAACTCAGTGCATGCCAGGAGGCAGAAAAGTTGTAGAATTAGTTAATGAAGATACTTCTAATGAATTAAAATCAATAGTTATTGGTACTCATGCTTCTGCTTTGCCACAAAGAACTTTGAAAGATGAACCATATACATTTGTTTGCCAAGGTGAAGGCCCCTTAACTATTGAAGGATTGCTTAATGAAATAAAAAAAGAAAAATATAATTATAAAAATGTTCCTGGTCTTTGGTACATGGATGAAGGTCAAGTTAGATTCAATAAGTCAGCTGAGATGTTTCAAGATTTAGATAGTACGTTACCAGGTCAGGCTTGGGATCTTTTAGATTTAAGCAAATATAAAGCTCATAATTGGCATACCTTTAATAATATAAATAGCAGAAATAAATATGCTTCTTTACAAACAAGTTTAGGCTGTCCTTTTAAGTGCACATTTTGTTGCATTAACGCACCTTTTGAAAGAAATACAATTAGATTTTGGTCCCCCAAACATATTATTAAAGAAATAAAATATTTAGTAGAAGAGCATAATATTTATAATATTAAAATTCCTGATGAAATGTTTGTATTGAATCCAAAGCAGGTTACTGGGATATGTGATGAGATTCTTAAAGAAGGTCTTGGAGATAAACTAAACTTTTGGGCTTATGCAAGAATTGACACTTTAGAAGATGATGAGATGTTAAATAAAATGTTAAAATCAGGATTTAGATGGTTAGCATTAGGAATAGAGTCAAGTTCAAAGCATGTAAGAGATGGTGTGGTAAAAGGTAGATTTGACAATTATGATATAGAAGGAATTGTTAAAAAAGTAAGAGATATGGGTTTTTATGTTGGAGCAAATTATATATTTGGCTTACCCAATGATGATCACGATACAATGCAGGAAACTCTAGATCTATCTTTAAGAGTAAATAGTGAATGGGCAAATTTCTATTCTGCTATGGCTTATCCAGGTTCTCAACTTTATCCAATGGCAAGAGAGAAAAAATGGAAATTACCAGATGATAATAATGGACCAGGTTGGATAGGTTACTCACAACACGCTTTTGATACTTTGCCTTTACCTACAGAACACATAAAAGCTTCAGAAGTATTAGACTTCAGAGATAAGGCTTTTGATACATATTTTAATAATTCTGATTATTTATCCATGATTAATAAAACTTATGGCACAGATACTCTTGAGCATATTAAAAAAATGACTAATCACAAAATTAAAAGAAAACACCATACCGAAGAAGTCGACTACTAAATGGGCAAAATTAGATCTATAATTATATCTGGTGACTAAGCTCAAGATCATGAATTTATTTATCCTTACTATAGAATGTTGGAGGAGGATTACAATGTTGATGTATGCATTATAGGTGGAAAACCAGTTAAAGGGATTTTAGGAACTACACTTCCACCTAATAAAAATCATCCCGTCAAAGACATCGATCAAATTAAACCTGAGGATTATGAATTATTAGTCTTACCAGGTGGCGTAAAAGCAATGGAAAAAATTAGACTAGAAAAAAGATTAATAAAATTTATTTACCAATTCAATGAATTAAAAAAAACAATAGCTTGTATATGTAGCGGTGTTCAATTGTTAATTTCAGCTAAAATTGTAAAAGACAAAAAAATAGCTGGTTATTACGCTTTAGAGGACGATATTATAAATGCTGGAGCAATATATACAGACTTACCTGCAGTTATTCATGAAAATATAGTCACTACTGCACATTATAAAGATATGGGGCCGTGGATAAAAGAAGCATTAAGTATAGTCAATAAAAAAAAATAATTTTATCTTAAATTTTCAACGATCTTACTATCATTTAAATCAATCTGTTTTTTAAAAATAATTATTTTTTTAAAATACTCTTTTATAAAATTATTTATATTTGATTGATGTTTAATCAAATCTTCTAAATTAATTGTCATATTTGATGAATATA
>CACEKA010000038.1 GCA_902560015.1 uncultured Pelagibacteraceae bacterium | reverse complement strand
ATATGGTTGTGGATAGTTATCTTTCAGGAGATCCCTTTTCAAGAGTTGCATGTGAAACTCTTACAACAACAAATAAAGTTGTATTAGCAGGTGAGGTAAGAGGACCTGAAATTAAAAAAGATGATTTAATTAAAAAAGTTAGAGATTGTATTAAGGATATTGGTTATGACCAAAATGGATTTACTTGGAAAGAAGCTACAAAAATTGAAAGTCACCTCCATTCTCAATCAGCAGATATTGCTATGGGTGTAGACTCAACCGGAAATAAAGATGAAGGAGCTGGAGATCAAGGGATTATGTTTGGATATGCCTGTAATGAAACTGATGTTTTAATGCCAGCTCCTATCCACTATTCTCATAAAATTTTAAGGTTAATGGCTGAAGATAGAAAATCTGGAAAATTAAATAATATAGAACCTGATAGTAAAAGTCAGGTAACATTTGAATATGTTGATGGCAAGCCTACTAAAGTTAAGTCCGTAGTAATATCTTCCCAACATTCAGCTGATATTAATCAAGGACAAGTTAGAGATTTATTGAGACCTTATATGTTAAAGTCTATTCCAGAAAATTTTCTTGAAGGATTTAATGAAGAAGAATTTTACGTTAATCCAACTGGAAATTTTGTAATTGGTGGTCCAGATGGAGATTGTGGATTAACTGGAAGGAAAATTATAGTTGATACTTATGGTGGTGCCGCACCTCATGGAGGTGGGGCTTTTTCAGGAAAAGATCCAACTAAAGTAGATAGATCAGCCGCTTATGCAGCAAGATATATTGCAAAAAATGTTGTTGCTTCAAAAATATCTGACAAGTGCTTAATTCAATTAGCTTATGCAATTGGAGTTTCTAAACCTTTATCAATTTATGTTGATTTGTTTGATAATGATTTAGACAAGAATAAATTTGTAATTGAAAAAATAAATGAAAATTTTGATCTTAGTCCTAGAGGGATAAGAGAAATGCTAAACCTAAATAAGCCAATATACGAAAAAACAGCTGCATATGGTCATTTTGGTAGAGTTTCAGAGGATGATGGTTCATTTTCTTGGGAAAAAACAGATAAAACTGCTATTTTTTCTAAATAGTTTCTGTTGAATTAAAAAAAAATTTTACTATATTGCTCTTACATTATTGAAATTACAAAATGGGCTCTAGCCCATTTTTTTTTGGAGCAAACAAAAATATGTTAAACAAAAGAGCAGATAAATTAGAATTATTAAGAATTGCAGAAGCAGTAGCTTTAGAAAAATCTATTGATAAAGAGCTAATTATTAGCTCTATGGAGATTGGTATTGCAAAAGCTGCAAAGTCCAAATTTGGTCAAGAAAACGAAATTAAAGTTTCAATTAATAGGGATAATGGTGATATCGAAATTTTTAGGAAATTAGTTGTTGCAGAAAATCCTGAAAATTCAAATACTGAAATTAAATTAGAAGACGCAATTGATTTAAATGAGATAAATAAAGATAAGACAATTGGTGATGAAGTTTTACAACCACTCCCTTCATTCGATTTTGGAAGAATTGCAGCACAAACAGCAAAACAAGTCATAAGCTTCAATGTGCGAGAAGCAGAAAGAGAAAGACAATACAATGACTTTATTGATAAAAAAGACTCAATATTAAGTGGTATTGTTAAGCGTTTAGAATTTGGAAATGTAATTGTTGATCTTGGAAGAACAGAGGCAATCATTCAAAAAAATGAAATGATCCCAAGAGAAAACATTAAAGCAGGTGATAGAATAAAAGCTTATTGTTATGATGTTAGAAGAGAGCCAAGAGGCCAACAAATATTCCTATCAAGAGCTCATCCAAAATTTATGGAAAAACTTTTTGTTCAAGAAGTGCCTGAAATTTATGATGGTTTAATTGAAATTAAATCTTCTTCAAGAGACCCTGGTAGTAGAGCAAAAATTTGTGTGAAAGCTATTGATACTTCTTTAGATCCAGTTGGAGCTTGTGTTGGTATGAGGGGATCCAGAGTTCAAGCAGTTGTTAATGAATTGCAAGGCGAAAAAATTGATATTGTTAATTGGTCTGAAGATCCTGCAATTTTAGTTTCTAACGCATTATCACCAGCTGAAGTTCAAAGAGTAAATGTAGATACTGAAAGAAAAAAACTGGATGTAATACTGACTGAAGAAAATTTAAGTAAAGCAATTGGAAGAAGAGGTCAAAACGTAAGACTTGCAACAAAGTTATTAAGCTATGAAATTAATATAATGACCGATGCAGAGGACTCAGAGAGAAGACAGCTTGAATTTAAAGAAAAAACTGAAAACTTTGTTAAAAATTTAGAGTTAGACGAAACTTTAGGGCAATTATTAGTAGCTGAAGGTTTTTCATCAATAGATGATATTAAAGATAGTTCTGCAGAAAATTTAATGAAGATTGAAGGTATTGAAGAAGATACTGCTAGAGCTCTTATTGAAAGAGCTAAAGAGTTTCATCAAAAAGACCAAGAAGATATATCGGAAAGAATTAAGGAGCTAGGTCTAGAAGACTTATTAATAAACTTAAAAGGATTAACTCCAGGAATGTTAGTAACTTTAGGTGAACAAAAAATTTTAACATTAGAGGATTTTGCTGATTTAGCATCTGATGAGCTAACAGGTGGTTATGATGTTGTAAAAGGTGAAAGAGTAAAAATTCAAGGCTATCTTGAAGACTTTGCTTTATCAAAAGAAGAGGCGGATGAATTAATTATGTCTGCAAGAAATATTGTCTACAAAGATTGAGAAATGAGCTATGGAAAAAAAAACAAAATTAACAATATCTGGCATAGCCAAAAAATCGATCAAAAATATTGAGATTGCAAAAACTCAAGGTAAAAATTCTGTAGTAATCGAAAAACAATCAAG
This sequence comes from uncultured Pelagibacteraceae bacterium, assembly GCA_902560015.1. GTDB lineage: Bacteria > Pseudomonadota > Alphaproteobacteria > Pelagibacterales > Pelagibacteraceae > Pelagibacter. The sequence goes on along the minus strand of CACEKA010000038.1, from coordinate 1,014 downwards.
TAAATTTCCAAGTAGAACTGGAGCAGCTAGACCAGGTAGCTTTAAATCTAAAACTACTCAAACATTTAATAGAGGTGCTCCAATTAAAACATCATTTCCTTCTAAATCACCTCCCATAACAAATGATTTTGAGAGACGTAAGCTTGCTGAACAGAGAGCAACAAAAAGACTTAAAGGAGAAAATGATAATAAAGATAAAAAAACTTTAAAAGCAGGCACTAAAAAAAGAGAATTAAAATTAACTGTTTCAAGAGCGTTAAGTGATGAAATTGAAGCTAGAGAAAGAAGTTTAGCTTCAGTAAAAAGAGCAAGACAAAAAGAAAATAAAAATTTAACTAAAGAAGAAGCTCAAGAAAGTTTAAAGCCAGTTAAAAGAGATATTAATATTCCTGAAGCAATAACAGTAAGAGAGCTTGCTAACCGAATGGCTGAGCAATCAAGCAATGTTATAAAATATTTGTTTGGAATGGGAGTTACAGTTACTATTAATCAGACTTTAGCTGCAGATACTGCTGAATTTTTGGTTAAAGAATTTGGTCACAACCCGATTAGAGAAGAAAAAGCAGAAGAGATAATTCAAAAGATTAAAGCAACAAGAGTAGAAAATTTAAAAAATAGACCTCCAATTGTAACAGTTATGGGGCATGTGGATCATGGTAAAACATCAGTGCTTGATGTGTTAAGAAGTGCTAATGTAGTCTCAGGAGAGTTTGGTGGAATCACTCAGCATATAGGAGCTTATCAAATTGAGAGCCAATCAAACAAATTAACATTTATTGATACTCCAGGTCACGCAGCATTTACTGAAATGAGAGCACGTGGATCAAAATTAACAGACGTAGTTGTGCTAGTTGTGGCTGCTGATGATGGAGTAAAACCACAAACAGTAGAATCTATTAAACATGCTAAAGCTGCCAATGTTCCAATTGTTGTGGCAATTAATAAGTGTGATTTGCCAGATGCAGATCCTCAAAAAATTAAAAATCAATTACTAGAGCATGAATTAATAGCTGA
>CACEKA010000037.1 GCA_902560015.1 uncultured Pelagibacteraceae bacterium | reverse complement strand
TATAAATGAAGCTGCTCCATCAACACCAGTTGAGATTTTAGGAATTAATGGTGCCGCAAAGGCTGGGGATGATTTTATTGTTGTTGATAATGAAAAAGAGGCAAAAACTTTGAGTGAAAACAGAGCGCAAGAAAGTAAAGATGCAAAAAATCCACTAACATTTGCAACTCAAGATTCAGCCTTTTCAGATAAGTCAGCTGAAGAATTAAACTTAATTATTAAATCTGATGTACATGGATCGTCTGAAGCAATTAAAAATGCAATAAGTCAGATCAAACACGAAGAGGTTAAACCTAAAATAATTTTAGCAGATATTGGAATGGTAACGGAAACGGATGTAACTTTAGCAAAAGCCTCTAATGCAGTTCTTATAGCATTTAATGTTAAACCTAGTAAAGAAGCGAAAAAACTTGCAGAAAATGAGAAGATTAAAATTTCTTCATATAATATTATTTATGAGGTTTTAGACTTTATTAAACAAAAAATGTCAGGATTATTGACTCCTGATATTCAGGAAACTGTTACAGGTACAGCTCAAATTTTAGAAATATTTAAGGTATCAGGCGCTGGAAAGGTAGCTGGATCAAAAGTTATGGAGGGAGAAATTACCACTGCCTCTGATGTTAGAATAATTAGAGATGGAGCAATTATTTATACTGGTAAAGTTGGAACTTTATTTAGAGAGAAAAACCAAGTAAAACAAGTAAGTAACGGTCAAGAGTGTGGAATTACAGTAAAAGATTATATGGATTTCCAAAAAAACGACACAATAGAGGCTTTTAGTGTAACATCTACGGAGAGAATGATTTAATGTCAGACAGAATAGGAAAGCCAATATCACAAAGACAGCTAAGAGTTGGAGAAATGATTAAGCAGTCATTAAGCATGATTTTTATAAGAAATGAGGCTAAGGTCCCAAATTTAGAAACTAACACAATAACGGTTACTGAGGTGAGAATGAGTCAAGATTTGAAAATTGCTAAAGCATATGTACTTCCTCTTGGAGGAAAAGATGCAGATGAGGCAATTAAAGTATTAAAGGAATACTCATTTTTAATTAGAAAAATATTATCACAGAAAGTGGTTATGAAATTTTTGCCAAAATTACTTTTTAGAAAAGATGAATCTTTTGAGTATGCGGAAAAAATAGAAAACTTAATAAAACAAACAAATAAATAGGAAAAACGAGGCATGAATAAAAAGGCACGAGAATTAGCAATGCACGACAAAGATACTGGATCTTCTGAGATACAGATTGCTTTGCTAACTGAGAAAATTGAAACTCTCTCTAAACATATTAAACAATTCAAGAAAGACAAACATTCATCGGTTGGATTGTTGAGAGCGGTAAATAGAAGAAAGAAATTGTTGGAATACTTAAAAAATACAAAAATGGATTCTTACAAAAATGTACTGTCGAAATTGGGTTTAAGAAAATAAAGATCAAGATAGATAGAACTGAATGGAACGAAACGAACGAAACGAAATGGAAATGAAATGTTTAAAGTACACAAGAAGGAAATAGAAGTAGCAGGAAAGAAGATAAGTATAGAGACAGGTAAAGTAGCAAGACAGGCAGACGGAGCAATCATCGCTTCATGCGGTGAAACAGTTATTTTAGCAACAGTAGTAGGCGCAAAGAAAGTAAATCCAGATATGGATTATTTTCCTTTATCAGTAAACTACCAAGAAAAATATTATGCAGGTGGAAAAATACCAGGTGGATATTTTAAAAGAGAAGCAAGACCAACTGAGAGTGAAACATTAATCTCAAGATTAATTGACAGACCAATTAGACCTTTGTTTCCTGATGCATTTAAAAATGAAGTTCAGTTGTTACCAACAGTAATTTCATACGATAAAGAAAACCAACCAGATATTTTAGCAATTACTGCCTCTTCAGCAGCATTAGCTATTTCAGGAATGCCATTTATGGGCCCTGTAGGAGCATCTAGAGTGGGTTTTGTTGACGGAAAATATATTCTCAACCCATCAAAAGCCGAATTAGAAAATTCTAGTTTAGATTTAGTTGTAGCAGGTACTAAAGATGCTGTGCTTATGGTTGAGTCTGAAGCAAACGGTTTATCTGAAGAAGAAATGTTAAATGCAGTTAAATTTGGACATGAAGGTTTTGTGCCAGTAATTGAAATGATCGAAGAGCTTGCAAAAGAATGTAGAAAACCTGAATGGACTGTTGAGAAAAAAGATTTATCTGAAGTTAAACAAAAACTTGAGGAAACTTTTACAGCAGATTTAACAAAAGCTTTTGCTACTAGAGATAAGCAAGATAGATCAAACCAAATTTCAGAAATTACTGATAAAGCTAAAAAGCTTTATGAAGAAAATGAAAATTATTCTGACCTTGATGTTAACTCAGAGCTTAAAAATCTTGAAAAGAAAATTGTTAGAACTGATATTCTTAAAAATAAAAATAGAATTGATGGTAGAGGATTATCTGATGTAAGACCCATTGAATGTGAAGTTGGTGTTTTACCAAGAACTCATGGTTCTGCTTTGTTCACTAGAGGCGAAACTCAAGCGATTGTGGTAGCTACTTTAGGTACATCTGACGATGAACAAAGAATAGAAAGCCTAGATGGTCTCCAAAGAGAACGATTTATGCTTCATTATAATTTTCCACCTTTTTCAGTCGGGGAAACTGGAAGAATCGGAACTGGAAGACGTGAAATTGGCCATGGTAAATTAGCATGGAGGGCCATCAACTCTTCGTTACCTTCAAAAGAAGCGTTTCCATACACTTTTAGAATAGTATCAGAAATTACAGAATCTAATGGTTCTTCTTCAATGGCAACCGTTTGTGGAACATCCCTGGCATTAATGGATGCTGGGGTACCAATTAAAGAACCAGTTGCAGGTATTGCAATGGGATTGATAAAAGAAGGTGATGATTTTAGTGTCCTATCAGACATTTTAGGTGATGAAGATCACTTAGGTGACATGGACTTTAAAGTTGCTGGAACTAAAGATGGAATTACTTCACTTCAAATGGATATCAAAATTACTGGTATTACATTTGAAATCATGGAGCAAGCGTTAAGCCAAGCTAAAGATGGAAGAGTTCATATTTTAGGTGAAATGAATAAAGCTTTATCAGCTTCGAGAGAAGATGTTGGAAAACACACTCCAAAAATGGAACAAGTAACTGTTGATAAAAAAGACATTGCTGCTGTAATTGGAAAAGGTGGAGCTACAATCAGAGAGATTGTTGAAAAATCAGGTGCAAAAGTTGATGTTAATGATGAAGGGGTAGTTACAGTTGCTGCTCCAGATGAAGAGTCTAGAAACATCGCTATGCAGTTTATTAAAGACATCACGGCAAAGGCTGAACTGAATAAAATTTATACAGGTAAAGTCATGAAGATTATGGAATTTGGTGCATTTGTTAATTTCTTAGGAAAACAAGATGGACTTGTTCATATTTCTGAATTAGCAGATAAAAGAGTTGCAAAAGTTACTGACGTTGTCAAAGAAGGTGACGAAGTAAAAGTTAAAGTGATTGGTTTCGATAGAGGTAAGGTTAAACTTTCTATGAAACAAGCTGCTGAATAATAAATAATTAAATTAAATTATAACCCCTGGAATGAGAATTCTGGGGGTTTTTTATTGGTGCAGGTAACAGAACCGCCCCTAATATTTTTAACTAAATTTAACTATATTTTAAATGAATTAATTGTTAATTCTTGAAATAAACCAATAATTCCTCTTTTTTTTAACCTGCCAGATATCAGAAACTGTTCCATTTTTGTTTGAATTGAGGACTCTTAACAAGTCAATGTAATGAGAGTGATAAGCAGGATTTAATGTATGCCATTTAGTAAAAAAGAAAGGATCAGAGGTGTGATATTTTTTAATTTCTTTATTAA
>CACEKA010000036.1 GCA_902560015.1 uncultured Pelagibacteraceae bacterium | reverse complement strand
ATATGAATCTTTAGGCGGTAAAATGCTAAAAGGAATAGAAAAAAACTTTCAAGAAAATTATACTCAAATAATCAATCGAAAAAGAAAAAATCAACTAAAGACTAAAGAAGATGTGCCTGTCACAGAGGCTTTTGAGCTATATATGCTTAAAAATTTTCATCAAATAGAGTTAAATCCTTTAACTTCTAAAATGTTAAATTTTTGGGAAAAAGACTTCGAGCAATCAATTGAGAAACATAAGAAATTTTTGCAAGATAATCTTGAAAATCAAAATAATTATAGCTCAAGGTTTTCTCAAATTTTAGAGGAAATGGACATCTTTCAAAGCGAAGAAGATGATGAAAAAAAAAGAAGAAAATCAAGATCAAGGTCAAGACAATCCTTCAAATGATGATCAGAATAAAGATGCCGAAGATAATAAAGATGAAAATAATGATCAAGAAACTCAAGCATCTATGGATGCTGATTATAGTGTAGATGAATTTAACTTAGATGAGCAGTTATCAGATAATGAGTCTGATGAACAAAGCTCAGAACAAATTATTCAAAAGAAAATTGATAACATTAATCTTGATTATAAAATTTTTACAACCCGATATGATGAGATTACAAAGGCTGAAAGTTTAGAAAATGCTGATGAGGCAACTAAGCTTAGAAAAACTTTAGATCAACAACTTGTAGGTTTTCAGGATGTAATTACGAAGCTTGCGAATAAGCTTCAAAGACAATTACTTGCTAAGCAAAATAGAGCTTGGGAATTTGATTTAGAAGAAGGATTACTTGATAGTTCAAAGTTACCAAGAATTATTATGGATCCTTACAACTCATTATCATTTAAAAAAGAAAAAGATTTAGATTTTAAGGATACGGTTGTAACTTTATTAATTGATAATTCTGGATCTATGAGAGGAAGACCTATTACAATTGCAGCTATTTGTGCAGACATATTATCAAGAACACTTGAGAGATGTTCAGTTAAAGTTGAAATTTTAGGTTTTACAACTAAGAACTGGAAAGGTGGACAAAGTAGAGAGCTTTGGAATAAAGAGTCAAAACCTAAAACACCAGGAAGATTAAATGACTTAAGACACATAATATATAAAGGTGCAGATACTCACTGGCGACAAGCTAAAAATAATTTAGGTTTAATGTTAAAAGAGGGTCTTCTTAAAGAAAATATTGATGGAGAAGCAATTTCTTGGGCATACAATAGAATAAAGAAGAGAAAAGAAGAAAGAAAAATATTGATGGTCATTTCTGATGGCGCACCAGTTGATGACTCTACTCTTTCGGTAAATTCAGGTGATTTTTTAGAAAAACATTTAAAAAAAAATGGTCAAATTTATTGAAAATAAGACAGAAATAGAAGTTTTAGCAATTGGAATTGGTCATGACGTTTCAAGATATTATGATAAAGCAATCAAAATTACTGACGTAAATGAATTAGGTGATGTAATGATATCTGAACTTAGCTCTTTATTTGATACGAAAAAAAAATTTCACTAAATATTAAATAAATCTCGATTTTTCCACTTTACAATAACTTCAGCACCACTTCTTGTTTTAGAATTTCTACAATTTATAGATGCAAAATTTTTTTCTAATAAAGTTTTTCCAATAAATAATCCTAAGCCTAAGCCTGTTTTTGATTTTTCTTGTAAATTATTTGATCTCAAGTACGGTTCCCCAATTTTTGGAAGAATGTCTCTTGGATAACCATCACCATCATCCTCAATGACAATCTCTGTTAATTCGCTATCACTTTTCAGGTTAATATAAATCTTATTTTTAGAAAATTTGTTAGCATTACCAATAAAATTTCTTAATCCATAAACAATTTCTATAGATTTTGTTATTTTTCTTACATTAGAGTCTTGATCAAAATTTAAAATGAACTGTTTATTGCTAATCTCTTTAAATGAAGAAATAATTTCAGATAAATAATCTCTCATTGACAAATCCTTATCTATAAAATCATCTTCCTCTACAGGATTTAAGCTCAAACGTTTTAATATTTCATTACATCTCTCTACCTGGCTTGATAACAATTCAATATCTTTCTCAATATCTTTTTGGCCTTTAAATTGTTTTAAAAGATCTTGAGTAATAATTTTAATTGTTGAAAGTGGTGTACCTAATGAATGTGCTGCAGCTGCAGCTTGACCTCCTAAAGATAAAAGTTCATGTTCCTTTGCCATCACTTCTTCCATTTTAGACAAGGCCTCTTTTCTTAGACGAGATTGTGCACCAAATGTCATTGCAAAATAATTCAAAAAAATTAATGCTATTATTAGAGAAATTGGAATTGAATAATAATAATATGGACTAACATGAAAGTGATCATTTAATGGGCTTGGTAAATCCATTGAATAGAAAGTTAAAAAAACAATCGAAACTGAGGTTAAAAACACTAATAAGGTATTAGTAATAAAGCTTAAATTTGAGGATGAAAAAACACTGGGTATTAATAAAAAAATTATAAAAGGATTTATAATTCCTCCTGTTAGGTAAAGTAGGATGCTCAACTGAAAAATATCAATTAATAAAAAGATAAATGCTGATCTATCTGATAATTGAGTTTTCTTATAAATAAAAAATAAATATAGATTACTTAAAGCACCTAGAAGTATAATTATATTCGAAATAAAAAAATCAAATTTAAAATTTAGAAAAAAATAAACAAAATTAACAGCTATAAACTGTCCAATAATGCCTATCCATCTTAGACTTAAGTAGGTAGATTTTTTAAAAGAATGATGTTTTGAAGTTTCAAAAAACTTCATTATTAAATATCAAGATTCTGAACATTTATTGCATTTGATATAATAAAATCTTTTCTTAATGCAACATCATTGCCCATCAATGTATGGATTAAATTTTGATCTTTTTTAAAATCTTTAGAATACTGAACCTGGAGTAAATTTCGAGTTTCTGGATCAAGAGTTGTATTCCACAACTCTTCAGGATTCATTTCACCTAAACCTTTAAATCTTTGAATATTCATTTTTGATTTTTCAATATCCATTTCTTTAATAAATTCTTTGGAGCCTTTCTTAATTTTTTTTAATTCTTTACTGTTCTTGACTATGTAATCTTCTAACTCTTTTTCATCTTTAATATATATTCCTTTTGTTCCCTTATTTATTTTAAATAATGGTGGTTGAGCTAAGTACACATGTCCATTTTCAATTAATTTATTAAATGGCTTGTTATTAAAAAAAGTTAATAATAGTGCTCTAATATGAGAGCCATCGACATCAGCATCAGTCATGATAATAATTTTTCCATATCTTAGATCTTTTAGATCTATCTCTTGAGTTTTTGGATCCAATCCTAGTGCATTTATTAATGTAACTATTTCGTTTGAGGAAATCATTTTTGATAGAGCCTTAGTTCTTTGCTGTTCAGATGCATCCCCATTACCATTTTTTTTAATGGATAAATCCTCAACATATGTATTTAAAATCTTACCTCTCAAAGGTAAAACGGCTTGGTTTGCTCTATTTCTTCCTTGCTTAGCAGACCCACCAGCTGAATCACCCTCTACAATAAACAATTCTGTGCCATCTTGCTTACCTATTTGACAATCTGCCAATTTACCAGGAAGACCACTTAATTCGAGAGCTCCTTTTCTTCTAACATTTTCTCTCGCTTTTCTGGCAACGTCCCTTGCCATAGCAGCTTGAATAACTTTAGCTAAAATTATTTTTGCAACTGATGGATTCTGATCAAACCATATAGATAATTTTTCATTAATTACTGTTTCAACAATCATTCTAACTTCTGAAGAAACTAATTTATCTTTAGTTTGTGATGAAAACTTTGGATCAGGAATTTTAGTGGATAATACACATGTAAGGCCTTCTTTTATATCGTCCCCTGAAATTGCTAATTTGTTTTTCTTGAGAAGATTGTGTTCGTTAGCATATTTGTTAATCACTCTTGTTAATGCACTTCTAAATCCTAATAAGTGCGTTCCACCATCTTTTTGATATATGTTGTTTGTATATGGAAAAATATCTTCAGCATAACTAGCGTTCCACTTTAAAGAACATTCTAATTCAATGTTGTTTTTTTTT
>CACEKA010000035.1 GCA_902560015.1 uncultured Pelagibacteraceae bacterium | reverse complement strand
ATATGAAGCATATGGAATGACAGGTCGTAACGCAATTAGATTGAACAAGTCTTTAGAAAACTATTGTAAAGTTGAAGATCAGTCAGAATTAATAACAAAATTAAGAGTTGTTAAATCAGATGAAGAATTAGTTTATGTTAAAAAAGCAGCAGAGCTTGCTGATAAAGCTCTTGATGAAGCTTGGAAATATACAAAAGCTGGTGCAAGTGAAGCTAAGATTTTATCAGAAATGCAAAAAGCTGTTCTTGAAGGTGGTGGAGACTACCCTGCTAACGAATATATCATTGGCTCAGGGGATAACGCTCTTCTCTGTAGATATCAGGCTGAAAAAAGAAATTTATCTGATACAGATCAATTGAGTCTCGAATGGGCTGGTACTTTTAAACACTATCACTCTGCAATGTTCAGAACTATTCCTGTCGGGAAAGCTGACCCTAAACATGTAAAGATGCATGAGGCTTGTATTGTCGCTTTAACTAATTGTGTAAATACTTTAATTCCAGGAAAAACTGCAGGGGATGTTTTTGATGCACATGCAAAAACTTTTGATGACTTAGGGTTTAATAAAGCAAGAATGAATGCTTGTGGATATTCTTTAGGTTCAACTTTTGCACCTAATTGGATGGATTGGCCTATGCTATACACCGGCAATCCTTATGTTATCACACCCGGCAACGTCTTCTTTATGCACATGATACTTATGGATTCAGATAGTAATTTAGCCATGAATTTAGGCGAAACCTATTTAGTGACCGAGAATGGTAACGAAAGATTAGGTAAGCAAAAATTAGATTTAGTAGTCCTATAGTTTCTACTTATATTGAAGATAAGCTCATTTTTTTTAAATATTTTTTTTTTGGTGAATTTTTTATAACTGCTTGGCCACATCGCATTACACCTCTTTTTTTATCAAATGTCATTTTTGGTTCACCGTATAATTTCCACCCATTTGATATAGCTTCTGTGACACGATGACAAAATTCTGAAGTGTCATCACTGGTAATAAATCTATAACCTTTCATATTACAATTTTAGAATTTTATATATCAAATGTTCTAATAATAGTAGAGATAATAAACATTAATGAATAATTATATTTTATTTTTAATAACGCTTTTTTGTTGGTCTCCTACTTGGTATTTAATTAAATTTCAATTAGGTTACGTAGATCCATTGATATCAGTTTTTTATAGGTTTCTAATTGCCGCAATTATTATTTTTATATATCTGCTAATTAAAAATAAAAATTTAAAATTTTCTATTAATCATCATTTTTGGTTTTTGTGTTTTGGAATATGTCTATACTCAATTAACTATGTTTTCTTTTATCTATCAAATACTTACTTAATTAGTGCTTTTCCGGCGATTGTATTTTCAACTGTTGTTATAATGAATATTTTAGGAGAAACATTTTACTTTAAAAAAAAACCTTCTTTTAAAACATTGGTTGGTGCAACAATTGGAATGATTGGTATTATAATTATTTTTAATGATGAGATCTTTAATTTTAGTTTAGCAGAAGGTACTCATATTGGTTTATTTTTAGCTTTAATTGGAACATTTTGTGCATCAACAGGTAATATGGTTCATCAAAGAAACATAAATAATAATTTTCCACCGATTCAAACAATTGCATATGCGATGCTTTATGGTTCGTTTGTTACTTTTTTAGTTACTCAGATTCGTGGAGCCGAATTATTATTTGAAAATAGTATAAGTTATATAAGTTCTTTACTTTATCTTTCTATATTTGGCTCAATATTTGCTTTTGTTTCCTATCTAAAATTACTTGAAAAAGTTGGCCCTGGAAGAGCTGGGTATGTTGGAGTTGTTATGCCAGTTCTAGCATTAATAATTTCAACAATTTTTGAAAAATTAGAATGGCAAATAGATTTAATAATAGGTCTTCCTATTCTAATAATTGGTGCAATTCTTGTTATTAATCAAAAAAATAAAATCTAACTAGATATATTAAAAAATTAAATCTCTGATTTGGCTCTTAGACGTTCATAAAATAATCTAGTTTTAATTCCAAAATTTAAAAATGGTTGAGGTGGTAACCATGTGGGTTTATTTCTAGCTTCTATAGTTTCTATTTCTTGAGTATTTTCATTACTTGCTTTAAGAGCAATTTGTTCTCCAAATAAGGTTCCAACGCCTATTCCTGAGCCGTTATAACAACCAGCTGCAAAAACATTTTTATCAATTTTTTCGAATATTTGAGAGCTATTTCTTGTTCTTGACACTATCCCTGACCATGTTGATTGAATGATATCATCTGGCAATTGCGGAAATCTTTTTTTAATACCAATTTTTTGCTTTATTGACCTTTTTTCCAAATCTAACTTTGACATTTTAAATGGGTTGTGAACTTCTGCGGTATTTCTTATTAATATTCTCCTATCTTTAGTCATTCTGATAGTGGCACCCATTGGTCTTACTGGTAAAACTCCCCATTCTTTTGGTTCACCAATAAACCTAAACTCATCATCAGATAATGATCTTGTCATACTTGCAGTTAAAGTAAGTGGAAAATTATAGTTAGATTTTATTCCTAAAGATTTTAAAAAACCGTTTGTTGCAAAAATAATTTTCTTAGTATTAATTTTTCCATTTTTAAAATCGCATGAAATAAAATCTTTTTTTTTATTCCAATTAATTAAACATGAATTTTCAAATAAACTCACATTCTTAGGCAAAACATCAATCATTGATCTGACTAGTTTTCCAGGATGCAGTAAAATTCCTCCTTTTGTGTGAAGAGCAATATTATAAAAATTTGTGCCTAATCTTTTTGATAAATCCTCACTTTTCAATACATTATGCTCAAATCCTAATTGAGAGAGGGTATCAGAAAAATTTAATAAAATTCTTTCATCCTCAATTCTTGAGGATGCAAAAAATTTTCCACATTCGTTCCAATCACAGTCTACTTGATGTTCGTTAATAAACTTTTTTACAATTTTTATACCTAAATCGTAAATGTCAGCTTTTTTTTTATAATTTTCTAATTCTTTATTTGAAGTAAATCCATCATTAAGCGTGGTATCTACAAGGTATCCAGAATTTCTGCTACTAGCACCCTCACCTGCTAACTGAGCATCGACTAATATAATCTTTAGATTTGGGTAAAGCTGACCTAGTTTTCTTGCAGCAGATAATCCTGTGAAACCTGCACCTATTATTAACCATTCACAATCTTCGTTTGACTGAATAGTTTTAATATTTGTTCGTGGAATTAAATCGTTTACCCAACTACAACTATTATCGTTTTTAATTGTCATAATATATAAGTATTATTTTTTAAAGAGATGACTTCAATCATTAATTCATTTTAAAAAATTTAATTATAGTAAAATATAATAGTATTTGATAAATTTTTTACTAAATAATGCTTATCTCTGTTTTAATACCTTGCTTTAATGAAAAAAAAACTATCGAAGAAATAGTTACAAGAATTAATAAACTTAAGAATTTAGATATAGAAATCATAATTATAGATGACAAATCTAATGACGGCACAAAAGAAATATTACAAAACAAAGTCAACAATAATGTCTCAAAAATTATTTATAATGATAAAAATTACGGTAAAGGATATTGTATTCGAAAAGGATTTGATATTGCTAAAGGAGATATAATTTTAATACAAGATGCAGATCTTGAATATGATCCAAAAGAATATTTCAAACTAATAAAACCAATTACTGACGGGAATGCAGATGTAGTCTATGGGTCAAGATTTATTGGTGGAGATGAAAGACGTATTTTATTTTTTTGGCATACAATTGCAAATAAATTGCTTACATTACTGTCAAACATTTTCACTAATTTAAATCTAACTGATATGGAGACTTGTTACAAAGTTTTTAAAAAAGAAATAGTAAAAAAAATTCAACTTAAAGAAAACGGCTTCGGGTTTGACCCAGAAATAACAGCAAAGATTTCAAAACTAAAACCAAGAATCTATGAGATTGGAATAAGCTACTTTGGCAGAACTTACGAAGATGGAAAAAAAATTAATTTTAAAGACGCATTAATAGTTTTAAAATGTATTATAATTTATAATTTATTTTAAAATATCAATATGAAAAATTTTTTCTACATTTAGATTAGAATAATCATTAT
>CACEKA010000034.1 GCA_902560015.1 uncultured Pelagibacteraceae bacterium | reverse complement strand
ATTTCTTGCTCATGAACTTTCATCCAATTTTTATTACCTCTATAAGTATTTATCTCTCCATTATGAGCTATAGCTCTAAAAGGTTGTGCTAAATTCCAACTTGGTGCAGTGTTAGTAGAAAATCTTTGGTGAAAAATTGCATATCTTGAAACAAATCTTTCATCTTTTAAATCTAAAAAAAAAATCTGAAATTGCTTCAGCTAAAAACATCCCTTTGTAGATTATTGACTTTGAGCTTAATGAACATATATAAAAATTGTTCAAAGAAATTTGAAAAGCTTTGTTTTCTATTTTTCTTCTTGTTTCATAAATCTTTCTCTCCAATTCTTTATTTAATAATTCAGGATCATTAGATTTAAATAGAACCTGGATTATCTCAGGCATTGTTTGAAATGCTTTTTCACCTAAAACATTTGGGTTAACTGGAACTTGTCTCCATCCATAGATACTAAAATCATTTTTAGTTAATTCACTTTCAATTATAGTTTTACAACTTTCCTGGGCTGCATAATCATTTCTTGGTAAAAAAAATCATACCAACACAAATTTCGGAGTTGTCATATGTGTGGCCAGTAACTTCTATTTTTTCAATAAAAAAATCTTTTGGTATTTCAACATGAATACCAGCACCATCTCCTGTTTTTCCATCAGCATCTACTGCCCCTCTGTGCCAAACAGCTTTTAGAGCTTCAATGCCGTATTCAACTACTTTACGAGACTTTTTACCCTCAGTTGATACAATTATACCAACTCCACATGCATCGTGCTCCATATCCTCAGAATAAACATGATTTTTTTTTAAGAGGTCAAAATTTTTTTTATAATTATTCATCAGGCTACTTTTGATTGTTTTAAAAATTTATTTTGTAAATATTTTTTAATAGAATTTGCAGCATCTCTTCCATCTTTAATTGCCCAAACAACTAATGAAGCACCTCTTACTATATCACCAGCAGCAAATACTCCTTTTAAATTAGTTTCCATTGTATCGAAATCTGCTTTTATTGTTCCCCACTTAGTAACTTGTAATTCGTTTGCTTCAAATAATTTGGGTAAATCTTCTGGATCAAATCCTAAAGCTTTTATCACCATATCCGCTTTTAATTCAAAACCAGAACCTTGTTGAACTTCTGGTTTTCTCCTACCGCTATCATCTGGTTCACCTAATTTAATTTGATCAACTAATAATTTTTCAACTCTATTAGTTCCTTTAAATTCTTTTGGACTTGATAACCAAACAAATTCAACGCCTTCTTCCTCTGCATTAGCTACTTCTCTTGCTGATCCAGGCATATTTTCTTTATCTCTTCTATATAAACATTTCACTGATTTAGCTTTTTGTCTTATTGAAGTTCTTACACAGTCCATAGCAGTATCTCCACCCCCAATAACAACTATATCTTTTCCTTCGGCATTCAATGTACCTTTATCAAACATCTCAACTTCATCACCTAAACCTTTTTTGTTTGAGGCGGTTAAAAAATCCATTGCTGGAAAAATATTATTAAGATCATTTCCTGGTAAATGAACTTCTCTTGCTTTGTAAACACCTGTAGCTATTAATATTGCATCATGTTTTTTTCTTAACTGTTCTAAAGTTGCGTCTTTACCTACCTCAAAATTTTGAACAAACTCAATACCTCCATCTTTTAAAAGTTTAGTTCTTCTTTCAACTACATCTTTTTCTAATTTAAAATTTGGAATACCATAAATTAACAAACCACCTGCTCTATCATACCTGTCGTATACAGTAATTTTATATCCATTTTTTCGTAATTGTTCTGCTGCAGCTAATCCTGCCGGACCAGCTCCAATTATCCCAACACTTTGATTTTTTTCATTTAAAACATTAATAGGTTTAACCCAACCTTGTTCCCATGCATTATCTGTAATATATTTTTCCATTGAGCCAATGGTTACCGTCCCATGACCAGATTGCTCTATTACACAATTGCCTTCGCATAATCTGTCTTGGGGACAAATTCTTCCACATACTTCAGGCATGTTATTTGTGCTTTGAGATAGTTCATAGGCTTCTTTAAGTCTTCCTTCTGCAGTTAATTTTAGCCAGTCAGGTATATTGTTGCTTAAAGGACAATGAACCTGACAAAAAGGAACTCCACACTGAGAGCATCTGCTCGATTGTTCTTTAGCTTTGTCACTAATAAACTCGTCATAAATTTCATTAAAATCTGTTTTTCGCTCACCTACCTCTCTTTTAGGTGGTGTTTGTTGACCTATTTTTACAAATTTAAGCATTTTATCAGTCATAATTTTTATAAGTTTCCGCAAGTTATATGTTGTTTTTATTAAATAAAGGATAAAATAGGTCATATATTATGACCTTATTTTACTTTTTATTACCTAATTTACAGTCATTTTTGATAATTGCATACCTATTATGCATAAATCGAATTGTTTTAAATAAATATTTTTTAAGTTACGAAGGCTAAATGTTTCAAAATATTATAGAAGTTTTAATTCTTTCGGCAATTCAAGGTATTTCTGAATTTTTACCCATAAGTTCCTCAGCACATCTAATATTGGTTTCAAGTTTATATGAATTCAAGTCAAGCTCTCTATTAATAGATATTAGTCTACACTTAGGCTCCTTATTTGCGATAGTTTATTTTTTTAGAGAAGAGCTGTTAGATATTAAAAATAATCAAAGACTTTTAGGATTAATTATTTTTGGATCTATACCTCTTATAATCGTTGGTTATATTCTATATTCAACCGGCATTATTTATAGTTTAAGAAATATCAAAACAATAGCCTGGACAACTTTAATATTTGGGATTGTTTTGTATATTGCTGACAAAAGTCGTTTCGATAAAAAAATTTCTAGTAATTTAAATCTTCAATCAATTCTTTTTATAAGTCTTTTACAAATCTTATCTCTTATACCTGGAGTAAGTAGGGCAGGGATAACTATTACTGCAGCAAGAATATTAAGATTTAATAGATATGACTCAAGTAAAATTTCTTTTTTACTTTCTATACCGGCATTATCTGGTGCAAGTTTCTTAGGTTTTAAAGATTTATTTAATCAATCAGTTGAGTTTAATTATTTAGTAATTATTGCAACTATCAGTTCTTTTATTTTTTCTTTTATAACTGTAAAATTTTTTTTAATTTATATTAATAAATTTTCAATGAATGCTTTTGTAATTTATCGAGTAATTATAGCATTAGTATTATTTATAATTATTTATTAAGAATATCTCTTTTAACCAGAGGTAATAACTGTGACAATAGTACTCCACACAAAATAAATAAACATCCAAGTAAATTATTAATATCTAAGATCTGATTTAAGATGTACCAGGCTGCTATCGTTGCAAATACTCCCTCTAATGAAAAAATTATTGCTGCAGGGGCGGGAGTTATATTTTTCTGAGCATAAATTTGTAATACAAAAGCAAAGCCTCCGGATAAAATGCCAGCATATAAAATAGAATTTATTTCTTTCATAATTTCAATGTAAATAAATTCTTCATAAATAAATGCTATTACAAAAGATAATAATGCAACAATTAAAGTTTGTGCTGCACCAAGGGTTAAGGGGAGATCATATTTGTTTACAATAATTGCTGTAAAAATTATATGAGTGCTCCAGAATAAAGCCCCAAGAATTACTAAACTATCTCCAAGTCTTACTGTTGCATCATAAAAATTTGTTAATAAATATCCTCCAATTAAACACAACACTACAGATGGCCAAACACTCCAATGAATTGATGTTCGTTTAAATAAAAAAATTATAATAGGTACTAACGGAACATAAAAAATCGTAAAAAAAGCAGCATTTGCAACGTCTGTATATAAAAGAGCAACCTGTTGTAAAGCAGAGCCTAAAAACAGGGATAATCCAATTAATAATGAGAGATTAATGAAAGTTTTAGCGTCAGATTTAAACTCAGACTTAAATTTTTTTATTTCAAATAACAAAACTAATGGTGTGATAGCCAAAAAACCTATGAAAAATCTGACAGAATTAAATGTGAATGGACCTATATTATCCATACCAGTATCTTGAGCAATAAAAGTTGTGCCCCAAATAAAAGTACACAGCAAAGCGCTAAGTAACGAGATAGTTTTTGACATAAATTATATTAAACAGCTAACTTGTAAGCAAAATTTTTGCCTAGGTTTTCTTTTAGATCATTGTTGAATCTTGCTGCCTCTGCTCCATCAATAATTCTATGATCATAGGATAAAGATATAGGCAACATTGTTCTTGTTTTAAATTTTCCATTAACGAATATTTGTTTTTTTTGAGATTTACCTACACCTAAAATTGCAACTTCTGGAAAATTTATAATTGGAGTAAAAAACGATCCTCCTATTCCACCTAAACTTGTTATAGTCATAG
>CACEKA010000033.1 GCA_902560015.1 uncultured Pelagibacteraceae bacterium | reverse complement strand
TTTGGGTTTCATATTCTGAAGACAGAGTTAATGGTAAAACAAGTACTTCAATTGCTAAAGCAGTATTAAATAAAAAAGAATTAAATTTTAAAAATATATTTCAAGCAAATCCTCCTATAGACTCAGGTTATCATTTTGGCTCTAGATTAGTGATAAAAGGTGATTATCTTTATGCGACTGCTGGTGAAAGAGGAATGGGAATGATTGCGCAAGATCCTACAAAACACCCTGGTAGCATTATAAGAATTCATACAGACGGTAGTATTCCAAAAGATAATCCAAAATTTGAGGGTAAATCAGATTGGTTGCCAGAAATTTATCAAATAGGTGTTAGAAACCCACAGGGATTAGCACTTTCTCCTTATGATGAAAAAATTTATTTAAGCAACCATGGAGCGAGGGGTGGCGATTGGTTTGGTGAAGCAAAAAAAGGAGAAAACTATGGTTGGAAGATTTTAGGATGGGGGGGGAAGAACTATTCAGGTACTAAAATTGGGCCAAAATGGAAGCCTGGCTTTACTAAAGCTATTCAATACTGGGTACCCTCAATTGCTACCAGTGCAATAACTATTTATAAAGGAAATGAGTTTAAAGAATGGAATGGTCATGCTTTAATAACCTCACTTAAAGATAAATCCTTAAGAAAAATAATTTTTAATAATTTATCTAATATAAATGAAGAAGTTATTTTTAAAAATAAAATAGGAAGAATTAGAGATATTCAAGTACATCCAAACAACGGAAAAATTTTTTTTCTAGCAGGAGATAAATTATGGTTAATGGAAAAAAATAATTAATTAAAGATATGGGAAAAAAACCTTACCACCATCTTCCAGATGGAACCTTCAGGAATCCTGAGGGATCTCCAGTTAGAGCAAATGATGTAAGATTTTCCTACAGAACATTTATTAAAGAAAAAAAGAAAATTGATATTACTTTTCCAAAAGATCATGTAATCGATAAAAAAATTATTAAAGAAAACTTAGAGAAATTTAAAGATGATGATTACATTGCATGGATTGGTCATGCTACTTATTTAATTAAATTGGGAAATATGACAATAATAACTGATCCTGTATTTTCAAAAAATGCAGGACCATTAATTTTTGGACCAAAAAGATTTACGGAACCAGCTTTAAAACTTAATGAAATTCCAAAAACAGATATATTTCTATTAACTCATAATCACTATGATCACCAAGATATGTCTACAATTCGGAATTTTCCTTTTAAGGATGCAAAAGTTTTGGTTCCTCTAAAACTAGGAAAATATTTTAAAAAATACAAAGATGTAAATGAAATGGATTGGTATGAGGAAATTAAAATTAATGATCATTTAAAGATAACTTTCTTGCCAGCAGTACATTGGTCGAAAAGAAGTCTAACTGATACTAACAAAACTTTATGGGGTAATTTTTTAATTCAATATAAGGATACAAAGATTTTATTTGCATGTGACACGGGTTATGGAAATATTTATAAAGAAATTGGTGAAAAATATGGTCCAATTGATATTACAATGATTAATATTGGCGCCTATGATTTTAGACCAATGTTTAACAAATCTATTTATCACACCACTCCTGAAGAAGCTCTTAATGTTGCCCAAGATTTAAGTAGCAAAAAAGTATTAGGGATGCATTGGGGGACTTTTGTTTTATCTCTAGAGCCCATAATGGAGCCTCCAGTTCGATTTAAAGAGAATGCGGAAAAATTTGGGTTTAAAAAAAAAGATGCAATTACATTTAAAATTGGTGAAATTAACTCTTTAAAATCAATTCTTAAAGATTAGTTTTTAATTTGTTTGAGAAAAAAATTTCTTAATTGAATAATTGTTTGTTTTGGGTTTTGTTCAGGGATAAAATGCCCAGAGTCTATAGCTTTTCCAATAATTTTTTTGTTAGAATATTTTTGCCAAATTTTTATTGAATTAAATTGTTTTCCAATAACTCCATTTTTACCCCACAAAACTTGAATTGGAATATTAAGTTTTTTATTTTTATCTTTTTTATCATGCTCTAAGTCTATTGTGTCTGAAGCTCTATAATCCTCACATGAAGCATGAATTCTTTTTTTTTGTTTAAATGATTTAAGATAAGCTTTCTCAGCTTTACCAAACTTATGCTTTCCAGACCATTTATGTAAACAACTTTTCATCCACTTTCTTGGATCACTCATTATCATTCTTTCTGGCAACCATGATGGTTGGATCAAAAAAAACCAATGGAAGTAAGCTTTTGCAAATTTTCTATCTGTAGTTTCATACATATCTAGAGTTGGACAAATATCTAAAACACATAAAGCTAAAATTTTATTTTTAAAATCCCTTGCCATCCTATGGGCTACTCTCCCACCTCGATCGTGACCTGCAAGAAAAAAATTTTTAAAATTTAATTTATTCATTAGCTGAATCATATCTTTAGCCATTTCTCTTTTTGAATAATTAATATGTTTTTTGTCCCCAGGTAAAACTAAACTATTTCCATACCCTCTTAGGTCAGCAACTACTACTGTAAAATTTTTACTTAATTCTGGTGCAGTTTTGTGCCACATGACATGGGTTTGAGGATATCCATGAAGCAGAAGTAATGGGGGGCCATTACCCTTGATTCTACAAAAAATTTTTCCTTTATTTACTTTAATTAATTTTTTTTTAAATCCTTCAAACATGATTAAAAAAGTTTAATCATCTAGTAATTTTTTTTTTGCCTTATCAAATTCTTCTTGTGTTAATACGCCACTCTGAAGCAATTCATTTAGTTTTGTAATCTCACTACTAAGATTATCACCATTTGGTTCATAATCTATTGTTTGATTTTCTTCATCTTTTTCAGCCCTATTAGCTTCTTTTGATTTAAAACCATTCATAATTGCCATACCACCTAAATATAAAACAAAGGCCATGATGGGAATAACTAGTGCAAAAAAAATTATTTTTTCCATAAATTAATCTTCGTCTTCTTCTCTCCAATTTTTCTCATACATTAAATAAGCAGCATATATTACTGATATTACTCCTACTATCATACCATAATCAAATCCGGTTTGCATATCATGTAAATACCAGCCTAATTGAGTCGCACCAATAGGTGGTATCGTAAGTAATAAAAATATTATCCCAATTCTATATGGATATTTAGGTTTCTTCATGCCCTAAATTAACAAATTTAATTAGTAAATATAATTTTTAAATTTGCGATCTTTTGAAACACTCAACAGTGTTCTTTAACAAACAAGCAATTGTCATCGGCCCTACTCCGCCTGGAACAGGTGTAAGCGCCTTTGCGACTTTTGAAACTTCATCAAATGCAACATCTCCTACTAAACCATTTTCTGTTTTATTAATTCCTACATCAATAACGATTGCATCTTTTTTAACCCAGTCTCCTTTTACAAGTTCTGGAATACCTACAGCTGCAACAATAATGTCTGCTTCTAAACATTCAGCTTTTAAATCTTTTGTTCTTGAATGTGTAATTGTAACCGTACAGTTTTCCTTAAGAAGAAGTTGTGTCATAGGTTTACCATTTAAATTTGATCTTCCAACTACAACTGCTTTTTTGCCACTTAAGTTTGGCTCAATTTTTTTAATCATTAAATAACATCCAAGTGGTGTACAAGGTACTGAACTTTCATAACCAGATGATAAATTTCCTACATTCATTGGATGGAAACCATCTACATCTTTAGATGGAGCAATTGTTTCAATTACTTTTTGTTTATCAATATGTTTTGGAAGTGGAAGTTGCACTAAAATTCCTGAAACACTCTCATCATTATTTAATTCTTCAATTTTTTCTAAAACAGTTTTTTCTTCAACTGTATCAGGATATTTAATCACTTCAGATTTTAAACCTACTTCATTTGCTGATTTTTCTTTATTTCGAACATAAATTTGGCTTGGAGCCATATCCCCAATTAGAATTACTGTTAAACCTGGAACCTTATTGTATTTAATTTTTAACTCAGCTACTTCTTGTTTAAGTTCTTCTCTAAGTTCTGCGGCTGCCTTTTTTCCGTCTATTAAAATCATTTTACTCCCTTAAAAAATCATTGGTGCAATGTACAGCTTCATACACATTTCAATAAACCAAATCAATAGTAGAAGTATTATTGGTGAGATGTCTAAAGAGCCCAAGTTTGGTAGAAAACGTCTAATTCTATATAAAATTGGGTCTGTTAATCGATATGTCATTTCTAAAATTGAATAAACAAATCGATTTTGAGTATTTAGAACATTAAAAGCAATCAACCAGCTTATTAGAACATTTGCTATAATGACATAAGAATACAGTTTTAAAATTTGTAAAACTAAATAGAAAATTGCTATCATTTTTTTTCGATATAAATCGACTGACTTGGGAAAGCAAAAGCTGCTTTATTATTTTCTACGATTTGTTTAATCTCAATTGCAAGCCTTTCCTTAACAGAAAGCATTTCATTCCAACTGTTAGTTTTTGTAAAACAACGAACATACATATCAATTGAACTATCAGAAAATTTATCAATTCTGACTGCTACTCCAACATTGATATCGAAATCTTCACTATTATTAATGTATGCTTCAATTTCATTTCTAATAGTTTTTAACTGATCAACTGTTGTGTCATACTGGAGAGTAATTATCCAACTTATCAACCAATTAGAAGTTTCGCTCACATTTACAACTGCATTTTCTGCAAATTGAAAATTTGGAATAATCGCAAGAGACTTATCAAACTTTCTAATTGTCGTTGATCTAAATCCAATCTTTTCAACAATTCCCTCAATAATTCCCTCTACTGCAATCCAATCACCAATCTTAAATCTTTTCTCAACCAATACTAAAATTCCTGAAATTAAATTTTTAAATAAATCTTGAGCACCTAATGCAACTGCTACACCGAATAAACCAAGTCCCGCAATAATTGGTCCTATCTTTATTCCCCATAACTCTAAAACTGCAGCAAGTCCTAATATAAAAATTAAAATTTTAAGAGATTTAATTATCCATCCAATTAATTCTCTAGTTAAAAGTTTATCAAGTCCACTTAAAATATAAGAAATTGGTTCAATGATTTGATGAATAACCCAAAATATTAATATGGTAATTAACGTTCTGTTAATAGTATCAACAACCTCTCGACCCTCAATTGAAAAAGTCATATAATAACTTGCAA
>CACEKA010000032.1 GCA_902560015.1 uncultured Pelagibacteraceae bacterium | reverse complement strand
ATTAATAATGAAAGGAGTTCAGAAATGTCAGTGGCTAGAATAACAACTCTAAACTTAAAATCTAAAGAAGGCGCAGATCAAATTGCAGACACTTATAAAGCAAATGCACCAAGCGAATTTCCTGAAGCAGAACAATTATTGGAAGTCCATGTTAATGATACAACTTTAATGTTTGTTTCATTATATCCTGATAATGATGCAATGGAACGAGCTTCAGCTTCAAGAACAAAACGAATGGATTTAAATAAAGATCAAATTGAATCAGTTGATGGAAAAACTGGTGAGGTAATTTTAAATCATAAAAACTAAAGGGCAAATGAAAGCAATATATTATGAAAATTTCGCGTAAAAAATGAATTTAAACTGCTTAAAATGACTTTTTTAATAATTAATTAAAAAAATGCATATCTGTCACGTAAAGAAATCAGTTTAAAGTTTTATAGTGGAGTTATAAAATCTGACCCTTAAGTTAAAAATATAACCATAGGAGTAGTATGCAGGCAATATATACTAGAACATTTCGCGTAAAAGATGACATGCTTGGTAAAGCAATGGAGATAGGTCAAGGTTTAGCTAAAGTAAGAAAAAAATATTATCCAAAACATCAAGTTTATTTCTCATTTCAAATAGGTGGTGACCCAAGAACGATAAGAGAAACTTTAATTGGCACAATGTTTGAGGATGATAATTTTGAGGCTGATCAGAAAATGTCAGCTGATAAAAAATATCAAAATCTTCAAAAGCAATTAAAAAAAGTTGCAGTTGAAGGGACTATTCAAGATGAAATTAGATATATCTTTAGTGAATAATTAACATTTAATAAAAAACAAAAGGAGAAAATATGGAAAAAGAAATGCTAGCAATGGCAAAATTTAAATCTGGTGAAGGAAAATTTGAAAAGTTCATGGGATTCATGCAATCTGATGAAGGAATGGCGGTAAGAAAAACCATTGCTCATGTAGAAAAAACAGTTCCAGCAATAGCACCTGATAAAAGTTATGTTATGTTTAAAGTCTCAGTTCATAATGAAGATGAAATGAAGAAGTTTATTTCTGGTAATAACCCAATAGCAAAACCTATTTTCGATGAATGTATCGAAAGTGTTCAAATGTGGGAAATGAGCAAAGTCAATCTTTAGAGGTTAATAAAAGAGGAGAAAATAAATGTCAATATTAGCAAAGTATAATGCGGCTATGGAAGCTAAAGATGAAGCTGCGATGAATGAACTGCTGCATGATGATTATAAGTTTACTATGCATGCATCAGGTAATGTTTTAGGAAAAGCAGATGTAATTAAATGGGCTATGAGTGGTGACATCAAAAGAGATAAAATAAGAGTAATTTTTGAAAATGATGAAATTGGAGTTGAGCACTCATTTGTATCATTTAATGATGGAAATACTGAGGCGGTAATGGCTGTATTTAAATATCAAGATGGAAAAATGATTTCTCTTGAAACAGGCGCTACTAAAATGCCGAAATAATTATATATATTTAGCGAGATTTCATTTAATATTATTAAATGAGTCTCGCTACTTCTTATTTATTCCTGGCTTTAGCAGTTCTCCTAGGAGTAACTTCAAATAGTTTTGCAAAAAGTGCCGAAGGTTTTACCCTTCTCTTTCCAAGTATAATTACAGGTGTTACGATTGTTATGTGTATGTATGCGCTTTCAATGGTGATGAAAAACATTCCAATGGGTATAACCTATGCATCCTTTGCAGGATTAACTATTATTGCAACAGTTGTTGTTGGTATAATTAGATTTAATCAAGTTCCTAATCTATATTCGATAATAGGTTTAACTCTAATTATTGCTGGTGTTTTAATGGTTAACTTATTAGGTGACAATTAATATGAAGCCAATTTTAGGATATGTCATTTTAGCAATAGGTATTTTTACAGGGATAGCTGCTAATAGTTTTGCAAAAATTTCAGATGGTTTCACAAAATTGACACCAACTTTATTGTGTCTAATCTTAATGTGTATAACCATGTTTTCTTTATCAAAAGCTATGTCTGCAATTCCTGTAGGATTTGCTTACTCTACTTATAGCGGTTTAACTGTTACAGGTGTTTTGGTGTTTGCAATGATAAAATATAATCAAATTCCAAATTTATATGCATCAATTGGAATAGTTTTGATTATTATTGGTGTAGTAATGGTTAATTACTTAGGAAAATTAAATTAATTTAAAAGTTATCAGGTAGTTTGTGATTACCTTCACTATCTAAGATAACCTCATATTCATCAATTAAATTAGATAAATCGAGAGGTGAGTATAAGTGAGGGAAAAAATTACCATCAGATGCCTGTTCCCAAACTAAATGATCTAATTTCAAGGTTTCTACTTTTAATAAAATTAAATTTTTTGTTCCTGAATAATACTTTTTAAGAGTTGAGGCGACTTGTTCCTGTCCTGAAAAATGGATATAACCATCTTGTATATCTTTGGAAGAACCACGATATACACCTGATAACTTAGCTTCTTTTAGTTCATTATATTCGATTATTTTATAAATATATTTTAAATTCACGATTACCAGGACGAATTAGGGCCTTTTAGAAATTCAATTTCTTCTTCAGTAGACTCTCGTTCAAGAACTTTATTTCTGTGTGGGTATCTATGAAATTGTCTAATAGCTTTCGTGTGATCCTGCCAAAATTTTTTAATTTGATTATATCCCTCGTGTTCTCTTAAATATTTATTTAATAAATAGTAAGCCATGTCATGATCAGTAATTTCTTCACTATGTATTAATGGTAAAATCATAAAAAATCGTTGGCTTTCATTCATTGCTTCAAGATAACCCGCATAAACAGCATCATTTACAATCAATCTTGTTTTGTGATCTTGAGCGAAGGCTTTTTTGTCATCTCTAAACATATTTCTAGAAAATTGATCAAAAAGAATAACTAATGCTAAAGCACTCATTGGCTGATCTTGCCAATCATCATACTCATTTTGACTTGCAAGCTCATAATCGTTTAAAAACCTATCTCTAATTGTTTGATCAAAACCATCATCTTTCTTAAATCTTTTTTCAGCTGGTGTTTCTTTAAACCAAAAATCTAAAATTTCTTGTGCTTTTTTTGGAATCATTTTGAAACTGGTTTTAGTAATTTAAGAAATTTTTTATGAATAGTTTCATTTGATGAAACTAAAATATTCCCTGCATTAATTGCATCTCTTTTGTCCCAAGTAGAAAGATATCCACCTGCAGCTTTTACAATTGGAATAATTGGATGAATATCCCAAATCTTATTTGAGCACTGAACTACAACATCAACTCTACCTTCTGCTAAATGCGAGTAACTTAATGCATCACTACAAGGAAATTGCATCAGTTTTAAAACTTCTGGAATTTTTTTTTGTTTATCTAAAGACAGCCATCCATGAAATGCAGCTGAAACTTTGACATCTTTAAATGAAACTTTTTTATTAACAGATATTTTCTTTCTTTTTCCATTATCAACAACATATGCAGCTTTATCAGAATGGTTTAAATAATACTTCTTTAATACTGGAAAATTAGCCAGACCTAAAATTGGAGTTCCTTTATAATTTAACGAAATTAAATTACTCCAAGTTGGATTGCCGATTACAAATGATCTTGTTCCATCTATTGGGTCTATTACCCAAGTATAATCACTTTTAGTTTTTTTATAGCCAAACTCTTCACCTATTACTTGATGATTAGGAAATTTTTTTTTTATCTTTGATCTTATAAATTTTTCAAATGCTTTGTCAGAAGTAGTTACTGGATCATATCCTTTTCCCTTAAGTTTATTTGAAACTTTAAAAGTTTTATTTAATTTAGAGTAGTAAAAACTTGTTAGATCCTTTGCCAAATTATTTAAAAATTTTGCAAATATTGGGTAGTTTTTTGTATTAAATTGATCCACACAAAACTCATACTATTTTATTTATGTTGAATAAAGTTAAATTTTAAATAATTCTTGGTTTTAATTTATGAAAATTGAACTACACGAAAACAAAGTCTACCTTGATAATGGATCGTTAAAAAAAGAAATACATCCTTTTTGGTTAAGAGAAAGAGTTAATGAAGAGGAATTCTTAGACAAAGGCACACAACAAAGACTTTTTGATCCTACAACTTTAGATAATAAAATATCCATAGATAAAGCGAGTATCAATGACCGATTTCTTGAAATAAATTTTAATGATGGTGTTAAATCCAAACTAGATATTAATAAACTTGCTCAAGAATTTGATAACAAAGATACTGTTATAAAATCTATTACCAAAATAAAATGGGACTCTGCTTTAGATAAAATTAAAAACTTTGAATACCGAGATAACTTTTTTGAAAGTAAAGAAATGTATGATTTACTTGTGTCTTTTTATCAATATGGTTTTGTTATAATTAAGAATATTCCAACTAATAACAATTTTATTGTTAAATTTGCAAACTCTATTGGAAGTGTAAGAAGAACTAATTTTGGTGAATATTTTGATGTTAAATCAAAACCAGATCCAAATGATCTTGCTTACACATCTCTAGGATTATCTCCTCATACAGATAATCCTTATAGAAATCCTGTACCATGTATTCAGCTACTTCATTGTATTGAAAGCGAAGTATCTGGAGGATTATCTACCCTAGTAGATGGGTTTACAGTAACTGAAGATTTAAAAAATGATAATCCTGAATTTTATAAAATTTTATCTGAAGTGAAGGTAAGATTTAAATTTATTGATAAAGAAGTTGTCTTAGAAGATTGGTCTGAATTAATAAAACTTAATGATGATAAAACTTTCAAACAAGTACGATTTAGTCCAAGATTAGACTATGTTCCTATTTTAGAAAAAGATAAGTTAGACTTATATTATAGAGCAAGAAAAAAATTATCTGAAATGTATAATTCTAAAAAATATAGAATAGAATTTAAATTAGAACCTAAAGATCTGATGATGATGGATAATTATAGATTATTACATGGAAGAACCGCTTATGAAACTAAAGAGGGTAATAGATATCTGCAAGGTTGCTATATTGATTACGATAGTACCGAAGGAAAGTTAAGACATTTGAAAAGAAAATTTAATCTTTAAATAAGTTTTCAATTTGTTCTTCAGCATCTGCTATTGATTTTTCATAATCAAGAGCCATTTGATCAGCGCTAATTACATCAACTTTTTCAATACCAAAAAAATTTAAAATAAACTTTAACCATGGAGTTAAAAAATCTTCTGAACTATTTAATTTAGTTCCTCCAGATGTGATAATTAGATAAGCTTGTTTATTTTTGAGCAACCCCTCTCTTCTTCCATTAGGTTTAAATCTAAATGTTTCTCCAATTCTAGCAGCTAAATCTGACCAAGCCTTTAAAGTTGCAGGAGGACCATAATTATAAATGGGCGCTGAAATTATAATAATGTCACACTCTTTTAATTCACTTACAAGCTTATCTGATAGTTGAAACATCTTTTTATGATCCTCTGTTTGATCCTTTTCATCTATTTTCATCCCAGACTCTGTTAAACCACTTACAAAAAGCATCTCATCATCAAGGTCTCTATAAATGACTTCATCACCTGGTTTTTTTATTTTATATAATAATTTTTTAGCTAATGCTCTTGAAGTAGAGCCTTTTTTTCTAGCACTTGAGTCTATTTGATAGATTTTCATTTGTTACTTTTAACCGAAATTTTGCATAAAAGGAAAAATTTTAATTATATAAAAACCTATTGCCTGTAATTGGTTTGTTAAAATTAAGATACCTGTT
>CACEKA010000031.1 GCA_902560015.1 uncultured Pelagibacteraceae bacterium | reverse complement strand
TGAGTAAATCTTTATTTTTTTTAATTGATTGATCAAAATATTCTAAAGAACGAGGTTCTTTCTTTAATGCAATAGATGCAATGTTTTCATCCTTTAGAAATTGTTTATCCAAGAGTGATATGTCTAACCCAAAATCAATAGTTTTTAATACGAAATCTTTATTGCTGTAAACACTTTGGTCTAGGTGTGGTTGTATAATTGTAAAATTTTCTTCATTAATTATAGAAAGTAAAAATTTTATATTTTTTTTAAAACCTTCGTCTATATGTTCAAATGCGAAGGATGAATTTTTTATTGCAATAGATATTATTTCTTCATCTTTTCTCAATGATTTATTAACATACTCTAGATCACCACCGTTCAATTTTACTGCTGCTAATGCTATATCACGATCATTTAGTAAATTTTTGTCTATAAGTTCAATTATATTTGATAGACTTGATGTTTCTAATGATTTGAGAATAATTTTTTTATCCTTAAATATTGCTCTATCAGCATACTGAAGCACATAACCATCATTAGTTACAGCTTTTAAAACTAACTCATGATCTTTCTTAAAATGATCACAAATATACTCTAAAGATGAAGGATTGTTATCAATAGCAGAAGAAACAATTTCTTTGTCACATTTTAAACTTTCGTCTGCAAACTGAATAGCGATACCATTCTCTTTAACTGCTGCTAAGACAATATCTTTATCTTTTTTTAATTCATTAGATAGACTTTCTAATTCAAATCCACTTTCTTCTACTAGTTTTAAAGCTTCATCTTTTGTCATGATTTTAATTCCATATTACTTAATCTAAGAATTAATTGGTATTGGTTTTTATTTATTCTGCCATCCAAAAAACCTCTGTAAGGACTTCCATTTGTTTGAAAAATTAAAGGCTCTTTTCCAGTTTTACCACCCCCTAAAAACATAAGACTTTTTTTATTATCTAATGTTTTTGCCATATCGTATAAAAATTCAAAAGTTAAACCATCAGTGTGTCTCAATTGAATGCTTTTATTGATTACAAATTTTTTTAATATCTCCTCTCTTTTAAAAAACTTACCAGTCCATTTAAGGGGAGGGGTGTCATCTCTTACATTTGGTACTATTTCTTTAGGATCTTGTTTTTTTATCTCTTTTCCATCTTTATTGAATAAAACTTCTTTAATCTTTGGAGGTGAATAGAGAATTTCATTTTTTGAGTTAAATAAAATTCTATCTGTATCTCCAATAAATTTACCTGCATATTCAATGTTAATATCTACATCATTATTTAAAATATTTTCTGCTAGTTTAGATTTGTATTGTTTAATTAAACTATCTTCAGAGGTTTCATCTGAGCTTATAAGTAATCTAGAATTCTTTATGGATTTTCCTTTATAAGCAAGCTTTGGATCATTTTCTTTTATTAAAGATACAAATCTTATATTTGCATCTCTTTTTTTTTCGTTTGATATATGTATTTCTTTTAAAGCTATTGTCATTACATCATCTCAAAATCTAAATCGTTATCTTCAAATTCTTCTACCTCTTCAGGTAGATCTTCACTATGTTCTCCAACCCAATTACATGTTGTTTTACGTCCAATTAAAGCAAAATAATCTTTTTCACCCTTTAAAAGAATTCCATCCTCAAGTTTAAAATCAGCATAATAATTAAATGGAAAACTAAAAACATCTCCTTTGTCTAACTTTGATTTTAAATCTTTATCAAAATCTTTTGGTTCTAAATGATATACAGAATTAACTTTTAAATTTAGTGCTTCTTCAATAGATGTCGATGTTAAGTTTACTTCTTTCCCAAGAGTAGATTCTTCTTTTTTAACTTTTTTGCCCTCGTCATTAATTGCTTCTAGTTCTTTTTTTTCAACAAAATTACCTTTGTGGTCTAAATAACTGCTACTTATATCGCTACTAACAAATACGATACCTGTTTCTTCCTCTAAATTAGCTTTTGAGCACTCTTTACCTTTTTCGTCCAAAAATAATCTTTTTTTAAATCCATAAAGTTTTTTTCTATCAATTTTAGATATTCCAAAAGTAGATTTATTTTTGTTAAGATTAAGAATTAATTCACGAGCCATGTTTTTCCCAACCTTTTTTTATATTTTCTGAAACAAGATTTTTAAAATGATTTAAACCAAGTTTTTCATCTTCAAAAGGATACAATTTTCTTTTTATTGGATCACTTCTTCCATCTGAATAATCTAAATAATAACAAAGATATGATGGATAATCTGATGATTTTTCTTTATTAGATTTCCAGAACAAAAACTTTCTTATTGCAGTTCCTTTTTTACTTTCTTTTTTAAAAATTTCTTTTTTTATTATTTTACTTTTAGGAAGGTCTTTTTTGTTTACCTCTTTAAATTCAGATTTTGGAATACCGCTTACTTTTATGATTTGATTTATGCCACAATCTTCAAAATTTGCCTTTTTGTCAGATCTAATATTAACAACATTGCAGTTTAATATTGATACTGATCTAGATCTTCCTGTGGCATTTAAGGATTTATTTGAGTATTCATATTTTAAATGTCTTATAGGTTCATCATTTGATTTATCTCCTTGAAATTCTAATAATTTAATTTCACAAACTATTTCAGGTTTTATAAAATTATATGCAGAACCATTTGAAGCTATTTTTTGAAAGTTTGAATTAACTTTTAATTTAACTAATTTTTTATAAAGATCTTTTCTTAAGTTTGTTGGTATATTACCACATGAACCCACGTGTAAAATTTCATTTTCATTTAAAAAAATACCAAGCGTCATTGATCTAATTTGATTAGGTGTGTTACCTAGTGTGTATCCAGTTATTAATAAGTCTGCCGTTTCTTCTTTTTTAATTTTATAAACAGCACTATCATTTCTAACAATTAAACCTTCTGCATTATTTTTAATTACTATTTCTTTAAAATGTTTATTTATATCTGAATGTTTTATTTGTTTATGTTCCAATATATGAGATAAATCTTTAGAACTTTCACCTAAGTTTTTTTTTAAAAATTTGTATTTTTCCTCAAAACTACTTAAAAGTTTATCAGATATAACTATATCAAATACGCCAAATCTAAGATTTTTTCTTTTTGATTTATCTCCTAATCCAGAAATAGTGTCCCCATAACGTTCCCTTTCTTTTGTTAAAGAATATAATTCACCTGCTAGAATAATATTTTTTGTCTTTGATAATTTTTTGTCTAATTCTTTTTTAATATCACTTATTAAAGTTGAAATATCATTTTCATTAGAATTAATTATTTTAGAGTTTTTATTTGATTTACAATAAAACCATAACTGTCCATCATATTTTCTTGAAAACCAGTAGTCTCCTTTTGTAACCACATCAATTTCATCGTTAGATAATGAGATATATTTACGTGTAACCGAATTTTTATATTTTTTAATTGAACTAGCTATATCCATTTGATTATAGTCTATTTTATGGGAATGAATCTATCAAGATTAGATGATGGAGAATTATTCGAATGTTCTAATGGGATGTGGGGTATAATTATGGCATCCGCTTATAAGACTGGATGGAAACCTCTGGGGACTTTTAAAATGGATGAAAATGATAATCCTGATCCAAATTGGGATAAAAATGATTATTCATCACATCAAGGACAGATAGTTAATGAAACAGATGCATTTGAAATGTCTAAAGCTTTGAAAAAATTTATTGAGATTGAAAAAGAAGTTATTGATCCGAACGAATACACAGTAATATCTAAATTTATAGAATGGCTGAACATTAACAACCACCAAAGTAATATTGATGACTACTTTCCAGGTTTTGAAATTAATTAAAATTATTTTTCTTTAAATTACATAAACCACATTTTTCATCAAAAGTTGGTTTAGGTCCTTCAAGAAAATCAATTATCTCAGTTATAAAACTTAATAAATAATCATCATCTCTTTGAATAGGATAATATTGTGTTTTCATATTGAAAGATGGTTTGTCATTAACTGAATGAATTTTTTCTGGTTCAAAACAAAATATTCCTAAATTTTTTATTGGAGTAAGTTTGAGGCATTTCTCATTAGGTCTCTCAAACATTATTGCATAACTTAAAAGTTGTGTTTTATATAATTCTATCTTTTTTTCATCTATATCAGTAACTTTAAAATCTATAATTGAGTAGAAAGTTCTGTGATCAATATACGCATCTATCTTACCACGAAGAATAAACTCTCTTCCTTTTTTATCTTTTAATGTTTCAGATTTTTGAAGTTTTTCATAATCAGTTTTGATTTTTCCTGGCTCTATATTAACACTTAAGACATCAGTATTTTGATCATGATAAAATTCTTTTTGCAATCTATCTAATTTAGAAAAAATTGAGGGAAAAGCAGTTGAAACTCTAAGATTATCATTTTTTAAATCATAATAACATCTCTTACAGCCTGAATACCCAAAAGCAAATTCACTCGGAGAAAAAATTAACTCTTTCATAAATTAATTTAATCATATACTTTTTTTGTCAAATGAATAACTCAAATTTAGATAGTCTTATTTTTTCTGTTACCTACGAAAACTACATTAAGAATATTAGCATTGATAAACCTGATAAAAAACTTGGTAAATGGAGTTTGAGTGAACAAATGACCAATCATATTAAATTTGCTTACACATACTTAAAAGATTCAGACCAAATGATTGTTAAAAAACATTACATCGATAAATTTGAAAAATTAGATGATGGTAAGTACTGTTTTTATTTTAGTAGAAGTGAAGATATTTTTTTTGAGTATCCACATGCAAGAGTACAAGCAAGACATTATAGGAATAGTGTTGAATTAGAGAATTGTTCAAGATTAACTGAAGATGAGATTAAAATAAGATTATCAAAATCAAAAAATATTAGATCTGAAGCCTCAACTTCTAAAACAAAAAATTCAGGAATTATTGAACCTGCTAAAGAGGAGCTTGTAAAGATAAGAAATGAAAAGTTTAAAGACAATCCTTTGCCTAATGCAGAAGAAGCAAGAATTTTGATTGAGAGGGTTAAATTAGGTGAGGATGCTGATGCTGTTGTTACAGAATTTTATCTTGATAAAGAAAATCAATAAATAAAACTTTAATATTTTAAAAAGACTTCAAAAAGACTTCACTTAATTCTACTTCCTTCCTTTCTATAGTCTTATTCAACAATTTTTATTTTAAAAAAAAATTAAGTAAAATTTGAGTTTGTTGAAAATAAATAAGATTTTAGTGGTGCCCCCGCACGGATTCGAACCGCGGACCTATTGATTACAAATCGAGAGTCTAAATTCAAAAAGATAAATACTATCAACATTAATTGA
Organism: uncultured Pelagibacteraceae bacterium; assembly: GCA_902560015.1. Classification (GTDB taxonomy): domain Bacteria; phylum Pseudomonadota; class Alphaproteobacteria; order Pelagibacterales; family Pelagibacteraceae; genus Pelagibacter. The sequence goes on along the minus strand of CACEKA010000031.1, from coordinate 1,692 downwards.
AAGCTTCTTTAAATCTGTACACACTATAGACACAGTAGTATATTAAAAAAATTTTATGGAACCACTATTTTGGTCTTTAGGTATAGCAACAACAATTTATTTATCTTGGAACATTGCAATAAGACCAAAAAAAACTTCAAAAAAGATTAGCAAAATTAGCTGGTTGTCGCGAATATCAAATAAGATAGCAGGGTTTAGCACTGTAGGATTTTGGTTATTTTGGACATTAGGTGGATCTGCTTGGTTTGGATTTAGTATTCTAACTGGTCCTTTATTTTTTGTTCAGATGACAGTGATCATTGTTGTTTTTTATATTAGTTTTAAAATGTGGAAGAATAAGAATTTAATAAACGACTTAAAAAAAAACCTTATAAATATTGATAATCAAAACTTTAATTCAAACATAAATAATATTTCAAACAACGAAATTAAAGTTATAGAAAATGCTAAAGATCATAGAAAATTTTTATTAAAAACTTTAGATCAGGCAAAGAAAACAATCGTTATTTTTTCAGGGTGGTTGACTGATTACTCAGTTAATGAAGAATTCAGAAATAAGATAAAAAGTTGTTTGGATAGGGGAGTAGATATTATAATTGCTTGGGGCTACAAAAAATCAGGAAGCATTTCTTCTGAACACAAGAATGCTGGAGAAAAGGCTGTCAGAGAACTTCAAGAATGGACAGCCTCAAACAAAACTAAAGGGACGCTGGAGACATTTTATTTCCCTAATCATTCTAAAATTTTAATTTGCGATACTAAATATGCAGTTATGGGAAGTTTCAATTGGCTTTCTAACAGTGGTGGTAGTGAAAACGAAGAACGTAGTTATATTATTTATAATAGAAGCTTTATTGAAGAAGAACTCATTGAGATTATGAAAAATCTTTATGATCCAAAGAAGCCTTTATCAAGAAGACAATTGATGAAAAATTTTGTACCATTTTCGAGATATTGATATGAAAAAACTTTTAGGGATCGTGGTTCTGGGTTTTATGTGGTGCAATTTTGCGTTCTCTGATGATTTGCCTGTACAATTATTTGGTATCAAAATTAATGATGATGCCTCTAATCACGTAGATATTTCAAAAGGGAAAATTTCTGAGAAAAGGCCAGATATCATTTCGTATTTTGAAAATGATGATATTGAAATTAAAGGTTTAATAAAAAATAGCAAACTTGATGGTTACTATATAAGGACAAATAAAGAGAATAAAATAATGATAGTTGCTGGCTATACTACTTTTAAATCTATATGGAGTGAAGATTTCCAAAACAAATGTTCTGACTCGAAAGTTGATTTTATCAAATCATTGTCAAATTATTATGATTTTAATGCAAAAAAAATTAAGAATAATTACTATAAAAATTTATCTAACAATAACAGATTGTGGCTTTATGACAGCGCAGAACTTGATTATAGAAAAAATTTTAATAAATTTACTTTGCAAATTTTGTGCACATATACAAATTACGATGATAAGGTTAGATCAAGATTGTTTATCTCGTTAATGGACCAGGATTATTTTAAAAATAGCACTTTACCATTATGGGAAAAAATTAATAAGTTTGATGATTCTGTTATTAAATCTAATTTAACTGGGTTTTAACATATAAATTAAAGACTACTTGATTGATACACAATCTATACACACTCCATACACAATCAAAGCACACTAAGAGCACAGTCAG
>CACEKA010000030.1 GCA_902560015.1 uncultured Pelagibacteraceae bacterium | reverse complement strand
ATTTTTAAGTATGAGTTTGCTGTATTTACATTAATCATATCATAAGATTTAAGTTCACATTTTCTTGCCCACTCGTTTTTACCTCTTGTTGCCTTTATACCTTTGGACAAAATTTGTTTAATATTTAAATCTGATTTTATTTTAAATGAATATTGCCATTTATCTGAATGTATTGCGTACCTACCTTCAACTTTAATTATAAATCTATCTTTTTTTAAAAAACCATTAAAAATTTCATAACCTATATCCCCTGGTCGATATCTTTTATCCTTGCCAGTCTGTTTCCAATATCTAGTTGCTTGAAATGAATTATTAGTGACTAAAGCAAAAAAGTGAGTTTTCCAGGGTGTTTTTTTTTCTTTTGATGGACCACATGATAAATTCATTTTTAAAAGATCTATTGTTTTTTCTTTTGCTTGAGATGTGTTAAAAATGATTAGAGTAAAAAATATTGTTAATTTTAATATCTTAGAAACTAAGTTATTCATTTTAAATTTTATATAATATTAATTTTTAAACTTATGTTGATTTAAAAATACAATTTACGTCAGGTCAATTTAAAAATAACCAAAAAAATCTAATAAATTATTTGTTAATTTTGAATTTAAAATAAAATTCTTAGTTCTTTTTCTTTAGTGTTTGAAAGGCTTCTAACGCAGAAGTTCTAGCTTTTTCATGTATAACTATTGGTCTTGGGTAATCTTTACCAATTATAGTTTTAATTGCTTCTTGATATTTATGTTCCATTTCCCAAGGTTTATGGATGAATTTATTAGGTACTCTATTTAATTCAGGAACCCATTTCTTCACATATAGACCTTCTTTATCAAATTTTTCTCCCTGTAAAATTGGGTTAAAAATTCTAAAGTAAGGTGCGGCATCTGCACCACATCCAGCAACCCACTGCCACTGCGCTACATTATTAGCTTTATTAAAATCTAACAAACAATTTCTAAAATGTTTTTCACCTTCGGTCCAATTAATTCTTAAATGCTTAACAAGAAAAGATCCAACTACCATACGAACTCTATTATGCATCCAACCTGTCTCGTATAATTCTCTCATACCTGCATCAACTATTGGATAACCTGTCATACCTGTCTTCCAAGCTTTAAGATATTTTTCATTTTTGACCCAAGGAAATTTGTTAAATTCTTTTCTATAATTACCTTTTAAAAATTCTGGAAAATAATTAATTAAACTATGTGAAAACTCTCTCCATCCAAGTTCATTAATATATTTTCTATAGCCAATACCTTTTGATTTCATTTCACTGCATTTTTTCCAAATACTAGCTACATGGATTTGACCATGTTTAATATAAGGGGAAAGCCTTGAAGTTCCTTTAACAGATGGAATATCTCTTGTAGTTCCATAATCTTTAATTTTACTTTCTATTAAATCATTTAGAATTTTTTTAGAAATTTTTTCTGAAACATTCCAATATTTATCAAATTTTTTATACCAATCTTTTTTGGGTAAAATATTTTTAGGTTCTATATAATTTTTAAAGAAAGTTTTTTCTTTAGTCATTTTTTTTATAATATAGTTTTTAGCTGGAGCTAAGCTTAAATATTTTTGCTCAGCTGTTCTCCAGAATGGAGTAAATACCTTAAAGGGGGTTCCATCATTTTTTGTTACTTCTTGAAATTCATTTAAAATATTTCCTTTAAAATATTTAAAATTGATCTCATTTTTTAAAAAAATATCTCTAATTTTTTTTCCCTTAGCAATTAAATCTGGTTCGTAAACTTTATTCCAATATATTGTAAGATTATCTTTTTTTTTAATTTTAGAAAAAATATCTAATTCGTCACCTTTAACTATCTGCAGATTAATATTATATCTTGACAAGTCTGCTTTAAAAACTTCTAAAGATTTTGAAACCCACCATTTTTGAGCTTCAGTTTGATTATCAAAATTTTTATTATTATAGATGAATAATGCAATTACGTTGTTATGATTTTGGGTTGCAAAAGATAATGCTGGATTATTTTCTAATCTAAAATCATCTCTTATCCAAAAAATCCCAGTATCTGCCATGTGATTAATTTTGGTTAATTAATTTTTGATACATCTCTTTATCAGTGTCGCCCTCACAACCAATAATCAAAACATTTGAATTTTGATCTAATTCTAATTTTTGTTTAATATTTTCATCCTCACAACTAGCAATTAAACTAATCACTCCTGGCGCTGAATTTTCTCCAGCTATTATTGGATCGTCACTAAAGGTTGAATTTCCTAATAATTTCATAGTTTTTGCAATATCATCATCAGGTAGACTGATACAATGTTTTACTGAATTTTTTAAAATTGCCCATGGGACTAATGATACTTCTCCACATGACATTCCACCCATCAAACTCTCTCTTTTAATATCTATTTTCTCTATTTTTCCAGTTTTAACACTCTCTAGAACGCAAGCAGCACTATCAGGTTCAACTACTATCGTAACGGGCACATTATCTAAATATCTTGCTATACCAGCAACCATCGCTCCAGCCATTCCACCAACACCTGCTTGTAAAATTATATGAGAAATTTTTTCATTATTAATCTGATCAATAATCTCCCTCATCATTACCGTATAGCCAGCCATTGTATAAGTGGGAACTTGCATATAGCCTTTCCAAGCAACATCTTGAACAATTTGCCAATTATTTTCTGTAGATTGTTTGATGCATTCAATTAATGATTTCTCATAATTACCTTTTACTTTAATTACATCTGCACCAAGATCTGCCATAGCCTGGCCTCTAGCATCACTTACAAATTCGCTGATAAAAATTTTACATTTAAGACCTAATCGTCTAGCACCCCACGCAACAGACCTTCCATGATTACCAGCTGTTGCAGTTGCAACTACAATATCTTTGTTACCTTTAGTTACTTTTTCAACAGCATAAGCCCCGCCTAAGGCTTTAAATGATTTTAAATCAAATCTTTTACTTTCATCTTTATAGTAAATATTACTTAAATTTAATTCTTTGGATAGTTTATTTAAAGAAACTAAAGGAGTAGGGACATATCCTTCCCATTTTGAAATACTCGAATACGCATCATCAATCTCTTTTTCAGATAGAGAATTTAGAATATTTTTTTTGTTAAATGAGTAATTTTTATTATCTAAAAATTCGGAAAATTTCCATTGATGACCATTAGATAAAATTGTCATAATCTAACAGTCTAAAGTATTATCTTTTTCCCACTTTGTGACTGGTTTTTTTTTATTAAATGAAGATTTACTTTTAAAATCTCTAATTTCTGAATTTTTGAGTTTTACATAACTTGCTATAACATCTTTACCAAATGCATCCGCAAGAGGTTTGCTTTTTTGAAGCATTGAAATTGCTTGGTTGATATCATTTGGTAATTTTTTTAGCTTTGGATATTTTTTATAGTCTTTGTACATGTTGCAATGTAATGGTTTTCCAGGATTTATTTTTTTGTTAATCCCTTCAAGTCCTGCAGCAATTATCCCTGCTTGAAGTAAATAAGGGTTTGCAGAGCCATCCATTAACCGTAATTCAAATCTTCCTTGGTCAGGAATTCTAATCATGTGTGTTCTATTGTTTCCTGTATAAGAAATACTACTCGGAGACCAAGTTGCTCCAGATTTAGTTGGGGGAGCATTAATTCTTCTGTAGCTATTAATTGTTGGATTAAAGAATGCCGACAATGCTTGTGTATTATTCATTATTCCACCTAAGAAATTGTAGGCCAGTTTACTAAGGCCAAGAGAATCTTTCTTATCTAAAAATTTATTATTTTTACCATTCCAAACAGAGACATGAGCATGGCAACCATTTCCAGTTAAATTATGAAAAGGTTTTGGCATAAAGGTTGCCCTTAAACCATGCTTTTCAGCTAAGCTTTTTACCATATATTTAAAAAATACGTGTCTGTCAGCTGTAACCAGTGAGTCTGTATAATCCCAGTTCATCTCAAATTGACCGTTAGCGTCCTCATGATCATTTTGATAAGGTTTCCACCCCATAGTTATCATGCAGTCACAAATTTCTTTTATTAAATCATATCTTCTCATCAAGGCTGACTGATCATAACAAGGCTTAGATTGTATATCTCTTTGATCTGCAATAGATGAGCCGTCTTCTGAAATTAAAAAATATTCACATTCAACACCAGACTTCATTTGCAATTTTTTTTGAGAGATTTTTTTAATTTGCTCTTTAAGCATCACTCTTGGTGAAGCTTTTACCGGTTTACCATCCATATAAAGATCTGATGCTAGCCAACCAATTTCTTTATTCCAAGGTAATTGAATTAAACTATCTGGATCAGGTACTCCAAACATATCGCTATCTGCAGGTGTCATATCTAACCAAGTAGCAAAACCCGCAAATCCAGCACCGTTTTTTTGCATCTCTGCTATAGCTTGAGCAGGAACTAATTTAGATCTTAAAACTCCAAATAGATCTACAAAACTTATTAGAAAATATTTTATTTTTTTTTGTTTAGCAATTTGTGAAAGATTTTTTGGCATAATTAATCCTACTTGTTTAAAAAGTGTTAATCAATTATTTTTTTCCAGGAACCCAATCCGTACCAGCTAAAGGAACTCTTGCCATGGCCGCAGCTTCCACTGTTAAAGCTGCTAAATCTTCTGGTTCTAAATTCCTTACATCTGATTTTCCATTAGCTCTTGCTAATGTTTGCAACTCTAAGGTTAAAGTTGTTAAATAATTTTTTATTCTTTTTCCAGCTTCGATAGGATTTAATCTTTTTTCTAACTTAGGGTCTTGTGTGGCAACTCCAACAGGACATCTTCCTGTATGACAGTGATGACAATAGCCAGGTTCAGTTCCAAGTTTTTTATAATCCTCAACATACAAATCTGCATTACAGTTTAAAGCCATCATAGCAGCAGAACCAATTGATACTGCATCTGCACCCATTGCCATTGCTTTAGCTACATCTGCTCCAGTTCTAATTCCTCCTGAAACAATAAGTTGAACTTTTCTATGCATATTTAATTCCTTTAGCGCATCAACAGCCTCTCTTAATGCACCCAAAGTTGGAATTCCAACATGTTCAATAAATACGTCTTGAGTAGCAGCTGTACCTCCTTGCATTCCATCAAGCACAACTACATCCGCACCAGCTTTAACTGCTAGTGTTGTGTCATAATAAGGTCTTGCAGCACCTACTTTAATATAAATTGGTTTTTCCCAATTAGTTATTTCTCTAAGTTCTTGAATCTTAATTTCTAAATCATCTGGTCCAGTCCAGTCAGGGTGCCTACATGCACTTCTTTGATCAATCCCTTCAGGTAAAGTTCTCATACCAGCTACTCTCTTATTAATTTTTTGACCTAGTAACATTCCACCACCACCTGGCTTTGCACCTTGTCCGACAACAACCTCTATAGCGTCTGCTTTTCTTAAATCATCTGGATTCATTCCATATCTAGATGGTAACAATTGATAAACTAAATATTTAGAAGACCCTCTCTCTTCTTGCGTCATACCACCATCACCAGTGGTTGTTGAAGTGCCCATTTCAGATGCTCCTCTACCTAAAGCTTCTTTTGCATTAGCGCCTAAAGCACCAAAACTCATTCCAGCAATTGTAATTGGAATATCTAGCTTAATTGGCTTTTTGGCAAATCGATCTCCTAATACAACAGATGTATTGCAAGTTTCTCTGTAACCTTCCAATGGATATCTCGACATAGAGGCTCCTAAAAAGACTAAATCATCGAAGTCAGGAACTTTACGTTTAGCCCCCAAACCTCTGATTTGATATATTCCTTCATTTGCTGCTCTTTGTATTTCTTTAATTGTAGAATTTGGAAATGTTTTAAATTCTTTAAGATCTTTTTTCATTTAATATGCACCCACATTATCAATTTTGAAGTTGTATAAATTTCTAGAAGAACCATATCTTTTAAATTTTTTTGGATCTTCTGAAATATTTAGTTTTTTAAATAGTTTGCCCAATTCATCTATATTTTTTTGGTCCATTTTTTTTTCTATACAATCTGCACCCAAGCTTTTAACTTTACCTTTAACAAATATTTTAGCTTCATAAATTGAGTCTCCAAGATCTGCATCAGCATCACCCATTACAACCAGATTTCCTTTTTGAGCCATAAAAGCCGACATATGTCCCACAGACCCCTTAACAATAATATCAATTCCTTTCATTGATATGCCACACCTAGAACTTGCATCACCTTCAATAATAAGCGCACCTCCATGACCTGTCGCTCCAGCTGATTGAGAGGCGTTACCCTTAACCACAATTTTACCTGACATCATATTTTCAGCAACTCCAGTACCAACATTTCCATGAACAGTAACTGTTGCTTTTTGATTCATACCAGCGCAGTAGTACCCAGTATGACCTTTGATTGTCACTTCAATATCATCTTTTAGACCTGCGCAAATTGCATGTTGTCCTTGAGGATTTAAAATTTCAAATTTTCTAGTATTTTTCTTTCTGTCAACATTTTGAAGATTTTGATTTACTTCTCTTAGAGTTTTTTTGTTTAAGTCAAAGTTCATAAATTACCAGTGGTATACCACTCCAGGTTTTGGTTCAAAAATTTTAGCAGAGTTTACATTTGGAAGATGAGCCATAGCTTGAAATTCAGATGCAACTGCAACATAATCTTTAGTTTCTGCAACTACAGCTGGCTTACACGCAATTTCATCTCTTAATAACGCAAAGCCATCTTTTGTACCTGCGATAAATGTATAAAAACCATCTAAATCTTTTAAACTGTTTTTTAATGTTCTTTCTAAACCTTTACCTTTTGATATTTGGTTTGAAATATATCCAGCAGCAACTTCAGTATCATTTTCAGAATTAAAATTTTGACCATCTTTAATAAGTGATCTTCTTACATTATTATGATTTGATAACGATCCATTATGAACCAAACACTCATCTTCTGATGTAGAGTAGGGATGTGATCCCTGAGTAGTTATTGCACTTTCAGTTGCCATTCTTGTATGTCCAATTCCATGAGTTCCTGAGAAAGAGGAAAGTTTAAATTTTTTTACGAC
>CACEKA010000029.1 GCA_902560015.1 uncultured Pelagibacteraceae bacterium | reverse complement strand
TCTTTTTTCTAAATCATCTTTATTTTTTATTATTTGAAAAAAACCAAATCTTCTAGGGTCGTTATAAACAATCTTAAAATGATCAAAAAATATTTCTACATGATTATGTTTTTTTGGAAGAAATGGCGAATTATAAAAACTAGCATTGGTTATTTTGTTGATATTCTTATTTTCAACAATATGAATAGTGCCGGACATACCTAGGTGAATTAAACAATAACTATCTTGTGAAAAATATATGATTAAGTATTTAGAAAATCTTCCTACTTTAATTATTTTTTTATTTTTAATATAATTGCTAAAATCAGATGGTATTTTAAATCTTAAATTATTATTTCTAACTATTACTTTTTTAACCTTTTTTTGTTTAATTTTTTTATTTAAAGACTGTCTGACAATTTCTACTTCTGGTAATTCTGGCATTTCACACTATATTGAATATATATTTTTTTTTATGCAACAATATCTTCAAAATAAAAAAGGTCTAGTAGATGGTGTTTTTAATCAAGTCTACAACAAATATGACCTAATGAATGATTTTATGTCTTTGGGTGTTCACAGATTTTGGAAAAAAAGTCTGATTAATATTATGAATCCTTCTTCAAATAAAAAATTAATCGATGTTGCATGTGGTACAGGGGATATAGGAAAACTTTTTTTAGACAATACAAACAAGGATGCTGAGATCACTTGTGTTGACCCAAATAAGGGAATGATTAGCAAAGGTAAACATAAATTATCTAAATATAATAATATAAAATGGGTTGTTGCTGCTGCTGAAAGATTGCCCCTACCAGATAATTCATATGATTTTTATACGATTAGTTTTGGGTTAAGAAATACTAAAAATTTAAACAAAGCTTTATCAGAAGCTTATAGAGTATTAAAACCAGGTGGACGTTATTTGTGTCTTGAATTTTCAAAAATTCAAAATTCTAATCTAGATTTTATCTATAAAAATTATTCAAAGCTAATTCCTAAAATAGGTGGGTTTGTTGTTGGAGAAAAAGAGCCATATGAATATTTGGTAAAAAGCATCGAACAATTTATCAATCAAGAAGAGCTGCTTGATTTAATGAAAAAAAAAAATTTTCATAAATGTTCATATAGAAACTTTTCTGGTGGAATTGTTTCAATTCATAGTGGTTGGAAACTTTAATGATCAAAAAAATTATAACTCTATTTAAGCTTGGAAGAAAAATTGCTAAATCTGATATATTAAATATAGCTTCTAAATTTAAAAAACCACCTTTAGCAGTAACAATAATTTTTCAAATTTTATCATTTTCATTTGCAAAAAAAGAACCAAAAGAATTTAATAAAGACGAAGGTGAGAGACTTTCTAACTCATTAGAGTCTATGGGAACAACATTTATTAAGCTTGGACAATTTTTAGCAACAAGACCAGATATCATTGGAGAAGAGCTATCTACTAAACTTGAAAATTTACAAGATCGACTTCCTCCATTTTCTATAAATCAAGCCAAAGAAATAATTAGAAATGATTTAGGTGACGATAGTTATAAGTCTATAATTGATTTAAGTGCACCTGTTGCGGCAGCTTCAATTGCACAAGTACATAAAGCAAAAATCAATGATAATGGAACAATCAAAGATGTAGCAATTAAGATTTTAAGACCTGATATTAAAAAAATATTTAATGAAGAAATTGATGCGATGATGTTATTTGCCTTCATTATTGAATCTTTTGTTAAAAAAACGAAAAGATTAAAACTTGTTGAGGTTGTTTTTTTATTAAAAGAAATAACTAATCTTGAGATGGATTTAAGATTTGAAGCTGCTGCAGCAAATGAATATGCGGAAAATACAAAAAATGATGCTGGCTTCCAGGTTCCTCAAATTTATTGGAATTTTACAAGTGAAAATGTAATGACCTTAGATTGGATAGACGGCGTATCTATAAGAGAGACTGAAGAATTAAAAAAAAGAAATCTAGATACTAATAAAATTGCTGAAGATATAATCCAACACTTTTTAAGACATGCTGTTAGAGATGGTTTTTTTCATGCAGATATGCATCAAGGCAATATTTTTATTAATAATAGTGGCCAAATAGCTCCTATAGATTTTGGTATAATGGGAAGATTAGATAAAATAAGTAAAAGATTTTTAGCGGAAATCCTATTTGGATTTATTCAAAGAGATTATAAAAAAGTAGCTGAGGTTCATTTAGTTGCTGGATTGGTTCCAAATAATGTTCCAATTGATGATTTAGCTCAGGCATTGCGATCAATTGGAGAACCTATCTTTGGACAAGCAGTTAAGGATATTTCTGGTGGAAAATTACTCAAACAATTATTTGATGTAACTGAAAAATTTAACATGCAAACTCAGCCTCAACTTTTAATGTTACAAAAAACTATGGTTGTAGTCGAGGGTGTAGCAAGAAAATTAAATCCTGATACTAATATTTGGTCAACATCAAAACCAGTACTTGAAAGTTGGTTAAAAGAAACAAAAGATCCAATAAATAATCTTAACGAAACATTAAAAAATACTTCTGAAGTAATTAAACGATTACCAGAATTTCCTGAAATTATGGATAAAGCTAATCAAGCTCTAACATTTTTGGCAAGTGGACAAATTCCACAAAACTCCAACTCATTTAACGCTCTAAGTAATAAAAAATCTGAAATGATTGCTTTTAGAAATCAATCTATTATTGGCTTATTAGGTCTTGTAATTTTAGGGCTATTGGTATTTTAATTCTGCAAATGAAAAATGTGTTAAATAAAAAAGTTCTTTTTATTATATGTGGTGGAATTTCTGCATACAAGAGTCTTGAAACTATAAGACTTTTTAAAAAAAATGGAGCTGTAATTAAAACTATTCTAACTACTAGCGCTAAAGAATTCGTCACTCCACTTTCAGTTGCTTCTCTTTCACAGGGCAAGGTCTATAGTGAATTGTTCAATGTTGAAAATGAAACTGAAATGGATCATATTGCTTTATCAAGATGGGCAGACATAATTTTAATAGCTCCTGCAACAGCAAATACGATTTCTAAATTATCCCAAGGTACAACTGATGATCTTGCCTCAACAGTAGTATTAGCTTCTGATAAAAATATTTACTTAGCTCCAGCAATGAATGTAAGAATGTGGGAACACCAATCTACAAAACAAAATTTAGAAAGATTAAAAAATTTTGGCTATAAGATAATTGGTCCAGAAATTGGGGAAATGGCTTGTGGAGAATATGGAGAGGGCAAAATGTCAGATCCAAAAACTATTTTTACAGAAATTGATAATTATTTCTTAAAACAAAAAAAAAATAAAAAATTTAAAGCATTGGTTACTGCAGGTCCAACTAATGAATATATCGACCCTGTTAGATTTATTACAAATAAATCAAGTGGAAAACAAGGGTATGAAATTGCTAAATCTTTATCTAAAAAAGGTTTTGATACAACTTTGATTTCTGGTCCAACAAATATAAGTATAGAAAAAGATATAAAATTAATAAAAGTAGAGACTGCAGACCAAATGCTAGTTGCAACTCAAAAAAATTTACCTACTGATGTAGCAGTTTTTTCAGCTGCTGTAGCTGATTTTAAGATCTATAAAAAATTTGAAAATAAAATTAAAAAAAAAGATTTTTTAAAATTAGATTTAGAAAAAAATATAGATATTTTAAGTTATGTTTCTAATCATAATTCAATGAGACCGAGACTTGTAATAGGTTTTGCTGCTGAGACTAATGAAATAGAGTTAAATTCAAAAGAAAAATTAAATAATAAAAACTGTGATTGGATTATAGCGAATGATGTTTCTAATAAAAAAATTGGTTTTGACTCTGATTATAACGAAGTTACCATTCATTATAAAAACCAAGATATGAAAAAAGAAAATCTTACATATAGGAAAAAATCTGAAATATCTGATGAAATAGTTGATAGAATAATAGATCAATTAAATTAATGATAAAAGTTCTTATAAAGAAATTAGACCCGTCTGTGGAACTTCCTTCATATAAAACTGATGGTGCTTCAGGAATGGATTTAATGGCATTTGTTAAAGAGCCCATAAATCTTAAACCTCGGACATCTTGCTTAGTTCCAACAGGTATTTCTGTTGCTTTTCCAAGTGAATATGAGATTCAAATAAGACCAAGATCAGGATTAGCTGCCAAAAATAACATTAGTGTTTTAAATACACCAGGTACGATTGATAGTGATTATAGGGGTGAAATTAAGATAATTTTATTTAATCATGGGAATGAAGATTTTTTAATAAATGATAAAGATAGAATTGCTCAAATGATTTTAACTCCAGTTATTAAAATGAATTTTGAAGAGACAGACAATCTACCAGAAACAGTTAGAGGCGAGGGTGGTTTTGGTTCAACTGGCAAATGAATATAAAACTCAGTAAGAAAGAAATTGAAAGATTTTCAAGACAAATAATATTAAAAAATATTGGTATTTTAGGTCAAAAAAAAATTCTAAATTCTAAAGTTCTCATAATTGGAATGGGAGGACTTGGTTGTCCTGTTGCAGAATTTTTAACAAGATCTGGTGTTGGTACGTTGGGAATTGTAGATGATGATATTGTTAATGTCTCTAATATTCATCGACAAAGCTTATATAATGAAAAAGACTTAAATAAGTTTAAGGTTAAAGTGGCTCAAAAAAAATTAAAGAATATTAATCCTAAAACTAAAATTAATATTTTTGCCTTAAAATTAAATAATAAAAATTCAAAAAAAATAATGCAAAGTTATGATTATATAGTTGATGGTACTGATAATTTTCAAAGTAAGTTTTTAATAAACAGTTTAAGTCTCAAATATAAAAAATTTCTTGTTACTGGTGCTATAAGTAAATTTGATGGCCATGTATTCACCTTCAACTTTAAAAATCAAAAAAATCCATGTTTAAAATGTTTCTATCAAGAGGAAAATATTTCTGACGATATACTAAACTGTGAATATGAAGGAATTTTGGGAACAGTTGCTGGTATAGTAGGTACTATTCAGGCTAATGAAATATTAAAAAAAATATTAAATATTGGTCAAACTTTAAACGGCTATATGCTGATTTTAGACTTATTAAATTTAAACTTTAGAAAAGTTAAATTAAATAAAAGAAAAAAATGTATATGTAATTAATGAAAAAAAAATTTCATACTTTATTTTTTTTGATAATTTTAGTTTCAACAAACGCATTAGCTGAAACTTTTTTATCCTTAAAAAAAAATAAAGTAAATGTTCGGTATGGTCCTAGCTTTGAGTCTGATATTAAATATGTTTATAAAAAAATAGATCTTCCTGTAAAACAAATCGACAAAAAAGAAAATTTTAGAAGAATAATCGATTTTAAAAATAACAGTGGGTGGATACACATTTCACAACTTAAAAAAAATAATTCAGTAATTACAACAGATAATAAAATTTTGTTTAAGAAACCAACTGCCTTTGCAAAACCAATAGCTCAAATACAAAAAGGTAGATTATTAATCGTAGATAAATGTCAAAAAAATTGGTGTAAAATTAATTCAGATGATTTTCAAGGATGGATCAAAACAACTAATCTTTGGGGATTATTTAAATAAAATCAGCTGATAAAGATTTTTTATTTTTAGAATTTAGTTTTGTAGAATGTGAATATTCGTTGTGATTTATTCCAATTTCAATATCAGCATTGTCTGATTTAAATTTTTGAATTTGTTCATCAGTTAAATTAAAATGTATAAATTGAACAGATGAAGCTTTTCCTTCTGCGGAAGTTCTGTCAACATCTTTCTCAGGAATTGCTTTAATCATTTCATCACCAATTTTCATAAAAATTTTTTCTTCAATTCCTCCAGCTTTACCTAAAAAAGCTGCTCTTGAAACTGGATTATCTATTTCAAACATTAATGTAGCTGTTAACTCTTTTCCATTTGGAATTAATGGATTGTAAGCTATCAACTCATCTTTAAGCTGTTTGTCTCCACCTTTTTCAATGTAAAGCATCTCCTGAACTTGTGCCAGCATAGTGTCATAACTTTCAAAATAAAAAGTTGCATAAGGTCCTAAAGCAATTCTTCTATCTTTTTTTAAATCTACTATATTTTTTCTAAGCTCTTTTCTGTTTTTTATATAAACATCTAGAGGCATGATATCTTCTTTTTGAATTTCTCTTTTTTCTCTTGGCATAATCATAATCTATAACTTTTTGCCATTAATTCTATAGGATGTAGTGCCTCATCATTAGAGATATTTGTATCAACTTCTAATTGCTTTAAGTGTTTGCCTGCAAGAGGACAATCTGAAGCCATATATTTATTATTTTTATTTTTTATTTGTCTTGAAGCAGGTCTACCAACTTTATTTGCTAGATCGTGAGTATCCTTCATGACACCAAAGGTTCCTCCATGACCAGCACATTTTTTCAACAACATCTATCTTAATATTTGGAATTAGTTTAAGCATATCTCTTGCTTTAATTCCCATGTTTTGTGCACGCGCGTGACAAGCATGATGAACTGTTACGCCTCCATCAATTTCCTTTAATCCTTCAACTAAGCCTTCATTGTTTGAAATATCAACAACATACTCGTCAATATCCATGACATTTGTAGATAATTTTTTAATATTTTCATCATTTGGTAATAAAAGAGGCCATTCAAATTTTAACATTAAACCACAACTTGCTGTTAAAGTTATTACTTTGTAACCTTTTTCAACCCAACCTAATAAATCTTTTGATACCTTCTTTGCTTGTTCAACAACTTTCGGAAGATCTGCTTGTTCTAAAAAGGGCATTCCACAGCAACCTGGATAAGCTTCCTGAACTTCTACTCCATTTTTTTTTAAAACTTTTAAAGCTGCTACACCAGTATCTTTTTTATTAAAATTTACAAAGCAAGTCGTATAAATAACAACTTTCCTATCATTAGCTGAAGTTTCAAAATTGATCTTATTATTATTCTTTTTAAAGAAATTTGAAAAAGTTTCAGAATTATATTTTGGAAGTTGAACTCTTTTGTCAATCCCAGTAACAATTTCTAAAATATTTCTTAACAATTTATTTTTAATATCAGAGGCCCAATTGATAAGTTTTGACAAAATAACACCAATTTTCCCATTTCTATCTATCTGGGCTAGTTGTCTTGGTACAATTGACAATTTTCCTAATTTCTTTTGAGCAGTTCTGTATCTCAACATTAAGTGAGGGAAATCCAAATCAAAATCATGCGGTGGAACGTAAGGACACTTGGTCATAAAGCACATATCACACAACGTACATGCATCAACTACTGGCTCAAATTGTTTACTCTTCAAACTATCAACATCTTCATTTTGAGACTCATCAATCATGTCAAATAATTTTGGAAAAGAGTCACATAGATTAAAACATCTTCTGCAACCATGGCAAATATCAAATACTCTTCTCATTTCAGAATCTAATTTTTCAGGATTTAAAAAATCAGGATGCTCAAAATCTATTGGATGCCTTATAGGCGCGTCTAAACTACCTTCTTTACTCATATTTTTTTGAAATTTTATTGAAAATTTTAGTGGGCACTTAGTGCCCACTAAAAATTTGATTAACTAATAGATTCTAAAGTTTTTTGGAATTTACCAGCATGAGATTTTTCAGCTTTTGCTAAAGTTTCAAACCAGTCAGCAATCTCCTCAAAGCCTTCTTCTCTAGCTGTTTTAGCCATACCTGGGTACATGTCTGTATATTCATGTGTTTCACCTTGCACAGCAGAAGCTAAATTAGCTTTAGTTTCACCAATTGGTAAACCTGTAGCAGGATCACCCACTTCCTCTAAATACTCAAGATGACCATGTGCATGTCCTGTTTCACCTTCAGCTGTTGATCTAAATACTGAGGCAACATCATTGTATCCTTCGATGTCTGCTTTTTGCGCGAAGTAAAGATATCTTCTATTCGCTTGGCTCTCACCTGCAAATGCAGCTTCAAGATTTTCTTTAGTCTTTGTTCCTTTTAATGACATTATATTCTCCTTAATTAATGATATTTGTGGATATAAAGCTTAAAATTTGAATGTCAATACTTTAGAATAATTA
>CACEKA010000028.1 GCA_902560015.1 uncultured Pelagibacteraceae bacterium | reverse complement strand
ACCATTATTTTTTTCATTAAATAAATTAATCTCCGGAGGAGGACCGTTTTTTTCATCTAAAATATTTCTTGCAAATAAACTTTGATTAATATGACCTTCAGTTTTACCAATTACTAAAACAATATTATCAACTTCTTTAAAATCCATTGTAATCATTTTTTTATAATCTTTAATTAAACCAACACCACCAATGGATGGGGTAGGTTTAATACCCTCATCTTTTGTTTGATTGTAAAAAGATACATTTCCAGAAACTACTGGGAATTTTAAATATGCAGCAGCTTCACCAATTCCTTGAACACACTCAACAAACTCACCCATGTTTTCTTCATTTTCAGGGCTACCAAAGTTTAAACAATTTGTAATAGCGACTGGTTTAGCTCCAACAGAAATTAAGTTTCTAAAACTTTCGCAAACAACTTGTTTTCCTCCTGTTAAAGGATGAGCCCAACAATAAACAGCAGAACTATCAACAGATGCCGCAACTGCTTTATTGGTGCCATGAACTCTAACAACACCAGCGTCACCACCAGGTTTTTGAATTGTATCTCCCATAACTGTATGATCGTATTGTTGCCAAATCCATTCTTTGCTACAAACATTTGGATGAGATAAAACTTTTTTTAAAACATCAATTATTTTTAAATTCTTAAGATCTTCTTTTTTAATCTTATTTTTTTTAGGTAGTTTTGCTTTCTTCCATTTTCGGTCATACATAGGTGAGTTTTCAACTAATGTATTAACTGGAATATCTGCAACTTGTTCGTTATCAAAATAAAGTTCAATCTTTTTTGATTTAGTTGTTTTACCAATAACTGCAAAATCCAAGTTCCACTTATCAAATATTTTTTTAGCTTGTTCTTCCTTACCACTTTCTAAAACAATCAACATTCTTTCTTGGCTTTCAGAAAGCATTATTTCATAAGGTGTCATCTTTGTTTCTCTACAAGGAACTTTGTTTAAATTAATTTCAATTCCAAGATTTCCTTTAGAAGCCATTTCAATACTTGACGATGTAAGTCCCGCTGCACCCATATCTTGAATAGCAATAATTGAATCACCAGCCATTAATTCTAAACATGCTTCAAGTAATAGTTTTTCTGTAAATGGATCACCAACTTGAACAGTAGGTTTCTTTTCCTCTATTTTTTCATCAAAACTAGCAGACGCCATACTTGCACCGTGAATTCCATCACGTCCAGTTTTGGATCCAACATAAATAACTGGTTTATTAAGACCTGCTGCTTTTGAGTAGAAAATCTTATCTTTTTTAACCAGCCCTAAAGTCATGGCATTGACTAAGATATTACCGTTATATGAGCTATCAAAGTTAGTTTGACCAGCTACAGTTGGAACACCCATACAATTCCCATAGCCACCAATACCGTGAACCACACCTCTTAGTAAATTTTTAGTTTTTTTATGTTGAGGAGAGCCGAAATGAATAGAGTTTAAATTGGCAATAGGACGTGCTCCCATCGTAAATACATCTCTCATAATGCCTCCAACACCTGTTGCAGCACCTTGATATGGTTCTATAAAAGACGGGTGGTTATGACTTTCAATTTTAAATACAATTGCATCATTATCTCCAATATCCACAACTCCAGCATTTTCTCCAGGTCCTTGAATTACCTGTTTTCCTTTAGTTGGAAGTTTTTTTAAATGAAGTCTTGATGATTTATAAGAACAGTGTTCATTCCACATAGCTGAGAAAATGCCCAGTTCTGTGATATTTGGAATTCTTTTAAGAAGTTCACAAATTTTTAAATATTCATCTTTTTTAAGACCGTGGTCTATTGCTACTTGTTCGTTTACAATCATTTTAGATTATTGATTAAATTATTGAAAAAAAGCGATCCATCTTCACCAGAAAGAGAAGGGTCAATCATTCTTTCTGGGTGAGGCATCATTCCTAAAACATTTTTTTCTTTATTAAATATACCAGCAATATTTTTAATGGAACCATTAGGATTAAATTGCTCCTCTGTCTTACCATCTTTATCACAATAACTAATTGCAACTTGATAGTTGTCTTCAATTTCTTTTAATTGATCTTTTGTACAGAAATAGTTTCCTTCATTGTGGGCTATATGAAATTCTAACACTTCATTATTAATATCTCTAAAGTAAGTATTTTCTTTATTATTAATTTTAACAAACACATTTTTACAAATAAACTCTAAGTATTTATTTCTTAACAAAACACCTGGAACCAAACCTGTTTCAACTAAAATTTGAAAACCATTGCAAATTCCCATTAACATTCCTCCAGAGTTTGCAAAATTGATCACAGATTTCATTATTTTTGATTTGGAAGCCATGCTCCCACATCTCAAATAATCACCATAAGAAAAACCACCAGGTAAAACTACTAAATCACTTTTAGGAAGATCCACATCATCATGCCAAACCATTCTATTTTTAAAACCAAATTTCTTTAAAGCTACATCCATATCTCTATCACAATTAGAACCAGGAAATGTAATGACGGATGATTTCATTAATTATTGTGCATCAATAATTTTATAATTTTCAATAACTAGATTAGCTAAAAGTTTTTTGCACATTTCTTCAACTTTATTTGTAGCTTTTTTGGGATCATTTTCTTTAGTGTCTATTTCAAAATACTTTCCTTGTCTTACTTCATTAACATCGCTAAATCCCATTCCATCTAAGGTTTGATGAATTATTTTGCCTTGTGGATCAAGAACATCTTTTTTTAGAGTAATGATTACAGAAATTTTCATTTACGTTTTCTTTTAACTGAGGACAGTTTGGTAACATTCACTGCTGACACGTTTGATTGTTCATGAAGTATTCCAAGTCTTTTAGCAACTTCAGTATATGCTGGAATAAGATCACCTAAATTTTTTCTAAATCTGTCTTTATCTAATTTTTTATCAGTAATACTGTCCCAAAGTCTGCATGTATCAGGGCTAATTTCATCAGCTAGAATAACTTCTTCTTTACCATTTGCCTTATACCTTCCAAATTCTAATTTAAAATCAATTAACTTAATTCCAACACCTTTAAACATACCAATCATAAAATCGTTAATTCTTAAAATCATTTTTTTAACTTTTTCTATTTCTTTCTTTGTAGCCCAATCAAACGCTAGGATGTGTTCTTCAGCAATTAAAGGATCTCCTAATTTGTCATCCTTTAAGCAATATTCAATAAGAGGTTCTCTTAAAACTGTACCATCTTCAATTCCTAGTCTTTGGGTAATAGATCCTGTTGCAACGTTTCTAACAATGAATTCAATTGGAATAATTTCAACTAACTTAATAACCTGTTCTCGCATATTAAGTCTTTTAACCAAATGATTTTTAATTCCAATTTCAGATAAATTTGAAAGAATGTGTTCTGATATTCTATTGTTTAGAACACCTTTACCTTCAATCGTAGATTTTTTTTGATTGTTAAATGCTGTTGCTTCATCTTTAAAATATTGAATGACTAAATTTTTATCATTTGTTGCATAAATGATTTTAGCCTTACCTTCGTATAATTTTTTACCTTTTTTCATTATTTAAAAACTCTTCTAAAGATCAAATTCACATTTTTAAAGTGTTTTGCATAACTAAATATAGATTTAAGTTTTTTAGGAGTTATTTTTCTAATAATTAACTTATCAGATGAAATAACGTCAAATAAATCTAAATTTTCAGCAAAACATTTTTTGGCATAACTTTGGACCATTTTATAAGATTGTTCTCTAGTTAGACCAGATTTTGTTAATTCAAGCATCACTTCTTGTGAGAAAATTAGCCCTTTAGTGATATTTAAATTTTCTAACATTTTTTTTGGATAAACTATCATGTTATCTAAAATATTAGATAGTCTAACTAGAGCAAAATCTGTTGTGATGTTTGCATCAGGACCAATATTTCTTTCAACACTTGAATGAGAAATATCTCTTTCATGCCATAGAGCTATGTTTTCTAGCGCAGGTATAACTGCACTTCTCACCATTCTTGCAAGCCCTGTTAAGTTTTCACTTAATATTGGATTTTTTTTATGAGGCATTGCTGAAGAGCCTTTTTGATTTTTTGAAAAAAATTCTTGTAATTCGTAAACTTCAGTTCTTTGTAAATGTCTAATCTCAATCGCAACTCTTTCAATTGACCCTGCAATAATACCTAGTACTGAAAAATAAAAAGCATGTCTGTCCCTTGGTATTACTTGAGTGGAAATAGGTTCAACTTTTAATCCTAGTTTTTTTGCAACATGTTTTTCAACGTTAGGATTAATGTTAGCAAAAGTTCCAACAGCTCCAGATATTGCACAAGTTGATACTTCATCAATTGCATCAACTAATCTTTTTCTATTTCGTTTAAATTCTTCATAAAATGAAGCCAATTTTAAACCAAATGTAACAGGTTCAGCATGAATTCCATGACTTCTGCCCATACATGGAGTGAATTTGTATTTCTTAGCTTGTTTTTTTAAGACTTTTAAAATTTGATCAATATCTTTAAGGATAATTTGCCCAGACTGTACCATTTGGATATTAAAGCTAGTATCTAATACATCAGATGAAGTCATCCCTTGGTGAAGGTATCTTGCTTTAATCCCGGCTCTTTCAGTAACTGAAGTTAGAAATGCGATAACATCATGTTTTACTTCAGACTCAATTTTATGAATTCTTTTAACATCAATTTTAGCTTTTTTTCTCACAACAGAGGCAACTCCTTTTGGAATTTGCGCAAGCTTTTCCATAGCTTCAGCTGCTGCAACTTCGACATTTAGCCAAATTTTGTATTTATTTTCCTCTGACCAAATGTCAGTTAATTCTTTACGCGAGTATCTTTTAATCATTAATTATAAGTATGGAGGCTTAGAAAAACCTTTAGCAGATTCTGTAAAGATTTCATAACCATTTTCAGTAATTCCTAACGTATGTTCAAATTGTGCAGATAAAGATTTGTCTTTTGTAACAGCTGTCCAGCCATCATTTAGCATTTTAACATCATATTTACCTGAATTAATCATTGGCTCTATAGTAAAGGTCATCCCAGGTCTTAATTCCATACCCGTGTTTTTACTTCCATAGTGTAATATATTTGGCGCCTCATGAAATGTAGTGCTTATTCCATGACCACAAAAGTCTCTAACAACTGAAAAACCTTTATCTTCTACAAAGGATTGAATTTCATATCCAATATCACCTAATTTAATCCCAGGTTTTAAAATTTTAATAGCTTTCATCATAGACTCATAGGTTACATCTATGAGATTGTTTAATTTAACTGGAGTTTTACCTACAGAAAACATTCTACTTGTGTCTCCATAATGCTCATCAACTATTGCTGTTACATCGACATTAATTGCATCCCCATCTCTTAATATTCTATCCGAAGGTATTCCATGACAAACCACATGATTTAATGATGTGCATAAAGATTTTGTAAAGCCTCGATAATAAAGAGGAGCAGAATAACCTCCGTTATCTCTAATAAATTCATATCCAAGCTTATCTATAAAATCAGTAGATACACCTTCTTTAATATTATCAGTCAACATGTCTAAAGTTTGTGCAGCAAGTTTTCCTGCAACTCTCATCTTTTCAAACTTTTCTTTATAATCAGACATCAATAATTTTAAGTTTCTTATCTATAAAAATTTTTTTAGAACTTATATCACACCTATAAGCCAAAAAATTAACTCCTGCTTTTTTAGCAAGTAAATAATTTTTATAATATTCTGAGTCAATATCCTTTGCTATTTTAAAATTATCCATATTTTGAATTTGAACTAAGAATAATAAGTATGATTTATAACCTTTTTTTATGGCATCAATAAGGGTAAGTAGATGCTTAGAACCTCGTGAAGTTACCGCATCAGGAAATTCTGCAGTATTTTTGTCTCTAAATAAGGTTACATTTTTAACTTCAACAAAACTTTTTTGTTTTTTTTTCTCTATTAAGAAGTCAAATCTTGTTTCTTTATTAAAAAATACCTCTGGTTTGATTAAATCATTATTCTTAAGTTCCTTAATGAGATTATTCTCTAGAGCATGTTGAGTTATCCTATTTGCCATATGCGTGTTTATACCAACAAGGTTTTTTCTAGTTTTAATAATTTCAAGACCATATTTTAGTTTTTTTTTAGGGTCATTATTTGGAAGAAGATAAACATCGTTTCCTTCATCAAGTAATCCTTTCATTGATCCTGTATTAGGACAATGAGCTGTGACAATTTCCTTATCTAATTTTATATCGGTAAAGAAACGTTTATATCTTTTGATTAATTTGCCTTTTACTAAAGACTTGGTAAATTCCATTATTAAATTATACATTTAAAATGACTAAAAACACAAAAGTTAATGCTGCAATATTAATTATAGGTAATGAAAT
Source organism: uncultured Pelagibacteraceae bacterium (assembly GCA_902560015.1). GTDB lineage: Bacteria > Pseudomonadota > Alphaproteobacteria > Pelagibacterales > Pelagibacteraceae > Pelagibacter. Next base: position 1,686 of record CACEKA010000028.1, on the reverse strand, counting down.
TTTATCTGGTAGAACTCAAGACACTAACACTTCAACTTTAGCAACTTGGCTTAATTCAATTGGAGTTAAAGTGGGGGAGGTAAGAGTAATTCCAGATATAGAAAAAATTATTATTGATACACTTACTTTATTAAGTAAAAATTATGACTATGTTTTTACAACTGGAGGTATAGGCCCCACACATGATGACATTACAGCTGAATCAGTTTCAAAAACATTTGGATTAAAATATGAGATACACAAAGAAGCCTTTAAAATTTTAGAAGCGTATTATAAACCAGGTGAATTTAATGAAGGTAGACAAAAGATGGTTTGGATGCCAGAGAATGCAAATTTAATTTTAAATCCAACTAGTGGCGCACCAGGTTTTAACGTTAAAAATGTATTTTGTTTGCCAGGTGTTCCCTCAATTTTAAAATCTATGTTAGGTGGTTTAACTAACACTATTGTTGGAGGTGAACCTATCTTGAGCCTTACTATAAGTTTAAGAACAGTTGAAAGTGAAATTGCAAGTTCATTAACCAAAGTTCAAAATGATAATCAAGATGTTGAAATTGGAAGTTACCCTTTTTTTCAAGCTGGCAAATTAGGTGTATCAATTGTAATTAGATCTGAAGATCAATCTAAAATTGATAATTGTAATTCACAAATATTAAAATTTGTTAATGATAAAAAAATTGAGGTTGTAGATCGTTAAAATGCTTTACTTTGCTTATGGTAGTAATCTTCATCATTTTCAAATGAAACGAAGATGTAAAGATAGTGAATTTTTAAAAAAAATTAATCTTAAAGATTTTAGATTAACTTTTAGAAGTAAATATAGAGCAGCTGATATTGAGTATAAAAAAAATTCTATTGTACCAGGTGGTTTATTTGAAATTTCAAAAAGTGATGAAAAAAAATTAGATGTCTATGAGGACTACCCAACTTTATATAAGAAGCATTACTTTAACTATTATGGAAAAAAAGTGATGACCTACACCATGGTAAAAAAAACACCATTTAAGTTTCCAACTGAAAGATACTTAAATGTTGTAAAAAGAGGCTATAAAGATTGTGGTTTAGCTAAAATAACCCTTTATAAAGCATTGAAATATTAAAAACATAAAAAATTATATAGTATATTCTTTTTAATCTTATTAAGATTAATTTTATGAGAATATTTTTTGTAACATTAATTTCTATAATATTTTTTTCTAACCAATCTTTTGCTAAATGGGGCAAAGGTCCTTTGAAGCTTAGCAAAGAGACAATGGAAACAGCAATCATGTATATGTATGGAGCCGGAAATAAAAAATATTCTGGAGCTGCTAAAAGAAAGAACAATCCAATGTTGATGGCAGTTTCTGAAGATGGAACAAGTTATATGTATTATTATTGTCCAGTTGAATATGTAAATGGCTGTATCGATACTAGTATTACTCGTAAATCTATTAAAGAATGTGAAAAATATTCTAATGGGAGCAAATGTTTTGTTTTTGCTAAAAAAAGAAGAATTGTTTGGAAAAATGGAGGTGATAAATTAACAATTAAATTGAAGGATCTCAAAAGCCCCTATTTAATAGCTAAAAAAATTCAAGATGCAGGTTTCTATGATGGAGATATATCAGCATTAGTAGGAATAGATGTTCAAACAGGTCAAATTGATGAAACTATAAAAATTACAGGTGAAGATAAGTCCTTCTC
>CACEKA010000027.1 GCA_902560015.1 uncultured Pelagibacteraceae bacterium | reverse complement strand
GATGTTGTAAATGGACCAGAAGGGTTTCTGCTAACAATTTTTGATGAAATATCACTTATATTAAATTTTTTATGTTTAATACTTTCTACTGCTTCATTAATTTCAATTTTATTTCTAAAAGAGAATTTTTCTATTTTCTTTCCATTTAATTGAGAAATGCTCGAAGTAATTGAATTTTTATTATGATCTTGAAAATTGATGTTTAAAGTCCAAAATTCTTCTGGATCAAAAGACTCTATTTCATGTTCTCTTTCGGTTATAAGTTTTAAAGCTACAGATTGTACTCTACCAGCTGATTTTGATCCTGGTAATTTAGTCCAAAGAATAGGGGATATATTAAAACCCACTAAATAATCTAAAGCTCTTCTAGCCATATAGGCATCTACAAGTAGGGGCTCAATTTGTCTTGGGTTATCTATACCATGAGTTACTGCTTTTTTTGTGATTTCGTTAAAAACAACTCTTTCAACAGCTTTATCTTTTAAAAGTTTTTTTTCATTTAAATATTCTTTAACGTGCCATGCTATTGCTTCACCTTCACGATCTGGGTCTGTTGCTAAAATAATTTTATTTGAGTCTTTTGCTGCATCAGTTATTTCTTTTAAATATTTTTTTGAAAAACTATCAACTTCCCATTCCATCTTAAAATTTTGTTCTGGGTCTACTGAACCATTTTTTGACGGTAGATCTCTAATATGACCGTAACTTGCTAAAACAGTATAATCATTACCTAAATATTTGTTAATTGTTTTAGCTTTTGCAGGGCTTTCAACTATGACTAGATTCATAACTTAACAAACTACTCAAAAGTTTTTGATAGTCAAATTAATAAATTTTAGTCTTACTTTCCTCTTTATTTTTAAGTCGTTTAATATTTTCTCTGTGGGTAAAGAAAATCAAAATAAACATTATAGCAAAAAAAATAGCATCACTTATCTGACCTGATATTAGAATATAAATAGGAACTGACAAGGAGCCTATTATTGATGATAGTGAAGAGTACCTAAACAATAAAAATATAATTGCCCAACTAGCAACAAAGATCAGTCCTAAAATGATATTTATAGAGAATAAAATTCCAACGTAAGTAGCTACACCTTTACCACCTTTGAACTTAAGCCAAATCGGGAACACATGTCCTAAAAAAGCACATAAAGATGCTATATAAATGAAATCGGGATAGTTAATCTTAACATAAATTACTGGAATTATAGCCTTTGCTATATCTAATATTAAAGTTGAATAGCCAATAAATTTATTTCCAGTTCTTAGGGCGTTTGTTGCACCTATGTTGCCTGAACCTATTTCTCTGATATCTTTTTTCAGGAAGATTTTAGTTAAAATTAAACCAAATGGAACAGAGCCCATAAGGTATGAGGCAATGCCTACAGCTAAATAATCCATTCCTATATTTTAAATAATTCTTTACCTTTTACAAAGGTATTAGTGACTTTACCTTGAAGTTTTTTGTTTTCAATTGATGTATTTTTAGATTTTGAAATTAAGTTTTCTTTTTTTACAATCCAGGGTTTATTTAAATCAACTATACAAAAATCTGCATCATTTCCAATTGACAGGTTTCCTTTATTAATTCTCAAAATTTTTGCTGGATTAGATGTTAACGCTTGAATAATGGTTTCAAGTTTTACTGATCCATTATGATATAATTCTAAGGATAAAGATAATAATGTTTCAATGCTTGAAGCTCCTGTAGCTGCTTGTGAAAAAGTTAATCGTTTTGACTCTTCATCTTCAGGTTTGTGATCTGAGACAATTACATCAATTGTTTTATCTTTTAATCCTTGTACTAGCGCTTCTCTATCTTCTTCTTTTCTTAGGGGAGGAGACAATTTTAAAAATGTTTTAAAATCACCGATGTCATTTTCGTTAAGGGATAAATTATTTATTGAGACTCCGCAGGTAAATTTAATATTATCTTTTCTTTCTTTAATTACCTCGACCGATTTTGCTGCTGAGAGCTGAGATATGTGATATCGACATCTATTCTTTTCAAGAAGAGCTAAGTCTCTTTCAATTATAATTCTTTCAGCAATATCAGGTATTCCTGATAAACCTAGTTTAGTAGCAATTATACCAGAGTTAATCATTCCATTTTTAGAAAGATGATAGTCTTCTGCATGTTGCATAATTAAACAATCTAAGTCTTTGGCAGAGTTCATTATTCTGGACATTAAGCTAGTATTTTGAATAGTCTTAATTCCATCTGTGAATGCAATTATTCCTTTTTTTGCTAACAAACCAAATTCGGTCATGTTAGTTCCCTCAATGTTGTGTGTTAAAGAAGCACAAGGAAATATATTTATTTTAGATTTATCTCTTCCTCTTCTTTTTAAGAAATCTACAATTGAAACATTGTCTATTATTGGATTTGTATTAGGCATTGTAACTACTGATGTCACACCACCAGACAGCGCAGCATTACTTAAAGTTCTAAAATTTTCTTTATATTCATAACCTGGCTCACCCACAAAAACTCTCATATCTACAAGTCCAGGAAAGATATATTTGCCTTTCAAATCAATTGGCTTTTCTCTTGTAGGTAAATTATTGGAATTTACTTTTTTGCCTATAGCCTCAATTTTTCCATCTTCAGATATTATCAATCCTCCATTTTCATTTATTGAGTTAAATGGATCTATAATATTTGCATTTATAAAATATTGTTTTTTCATTTATTCACAAAATATTTTTAAACAAGCCATTCTTACTGCTACGCCAAGCTCAACCTGTTCTTTTATTACACTTTTGTTAATATCATCAGCCAGTCTTGTATCGATTTCTATTCCTCTGTTCATGGGTCCGGGATGCATAATAATTGCATCAGGTTTTGCATGATCAAGTTTATCTGGAGTTAAACCATAGTATTCGTAGTACTCTCTATTAGATGAAAGAAATGAACTCGTCATTCTCTCATTTTGGAGTCTTAACATCATTACTATATCACAATCCTTAAGTCCTTTTTTCATATCTGTAAAAGTATTAACTCCAAATTTTTCAATTTCTTTTGGCATTAAATTTGTTGGTGCAACTATATTTACTTCTGCACCTAACATTGTTAATAAATAAATATTTGATCTTGCGACTCTTGAATGGAGAATGTCTCCACAAATTGCAATTTTTAATCCCTGAATTTTATTCTTTCTATTAATTATTGTTAGTGCATCTAATAATGCCTGAGTAGGGTGCTCTCTTCTACCATCACCAGCATTTAGTACAGCACAATTAACTTTTTGAGATAATAAGTTACATGCACCAGAGTCTTGATGTCTAATTACAATTATGTCAGGGTGCATAGCATTTAACGTCATTGCTGTATCAATTAAAGTTTCACCTTTTTTTATCGCAGAGTTACCCATATTCATTGACATAACATCTGCACCTAAACGCTTACCGGCTAATTCAAATGAACTTTGTGTCCTAGTAGAAGGTTCAAAAAATAAGTTAATTTGTGTTTTTCCGTTTAGAACGTTTAATCTTTTATTTTTGCTTTGGTTAAGTTTTATAAATGATTGTGACTCATTCAAAATTAAATTCACATCATTAATTGATAAATCTTGGATACCTAACAAATGTTTTTGAGAAATTTTAATAGCTTTTTGGGTTTTAGATGCCATTAAAATTAACTCTATAACTATAAATTAATGTCATGGCAAGTATTAATTATTTAAAAAATCTATTGCTCCTTGAAGTATAAAAGCTGCAGCATTTTGATCTATATTTTTTTCTCTTTTGCTTACGTTGACATCTAGTTGGCTAGATAGATTAAAAGCTCCAACAGTGGATAATCTTTCATCCCAAAGGCAAACGTCTATATCGATTGCATTATCTATATTTTTTGACACATCATTTACAGATTGTGCTGATCTTCCAGATGAACCATCCATATTGAGAGGATTTCCAATTATCACCCCTTTAATATTGTTTTCAATAATTATCTCTTTTAATTGAACAATTAACTCATTTGTATTTGTTTTAGCAATTGTCTTAAATGGTGTAGCTATAGACTGCCTCTCATCACATATTGATACACCAATTCTTTTAGAACCAAGATCTAATCCAATTAATCTGGTGGGTTCAGACTGTTTTTTTTTTAATTCTTCAATAGTGATCATATTGTATATTTTTAACTTAAGTGATAGTTTGCGTCATATTTAAATATCATATGAGCATCGATCTTAAAACAATAAAGCATATTTCAAAACTATCAAGAATTTCAGTTGATGAACAAAAAGCTGAAAAACTTGCAGGTGATTTAAATTCGATTTTCAATTTTATTGAAAAATTAAACGAATTAAATACTGATAATGTTGAACCACTTACATCTGTATCAGAAACAACTTTAAAATTTAGATCTGATGAAGTTAAAAATCAAAATATAAGAGAACAGATCATAAAAAATTCACCTGAAGAAAACGAAGATTTTTTTGTTGTTCCAAAGGTTGTTGAATAATGTCAGATATTACTTCTCAATCATTAACTTCATTAGTTAATAACATCAAAGAAAAAAAACTTTCATCCGAAGAAGTTACCAAAGCTTTTGTTGATCGATCTGAAAAGTCAAAAGAATTGAATTCTTATATTACAGAAGATTTTTCAAATGCCATTGATAAAGCAAAAAAATTTGATGAAAAACCTAATTTTGATCTAAAGCTTCCGGGAATACCAATGGCTGTGAAAGATCTTTTTTGTACTAAAGATATCAGAACTACAGCAGGTAGTAAGATTCTCGAAAACTTTATTCCCACATATGAGTCAACAGTTACTCAAAACATATGGAACGAAGGAGGTATCTTACTTGGTAAATTAAATTGTGATGAGTTTGCTATGGGTTCTTCTAATGAAACAAGTTTTTATGGGAATGTTCAAAACCCAATTGATAAAGGATTAGTTCCAGGTGGATCTTCTGGTGGTTCAGCTGCTGCTGTTAGTGGTCAGCTAACACCGATTACAATAGGAACTGATACTGGAGGATCAATTAGACAACCAGCGTCATTTACAGGCACAGTTGGTTTAAAACCTACTTATGGAAGTTGTTCAAGATATGGAATAGTTGCTTTTGCATCGTCTTTAGATCAAGCAGGTCCTATGTCCCAAAATGTTGAAGATTGTGCTTTGTTACAAGAAGTAATTAGTTCTTATGATGAAAAAGATTCTACTTCTATCGATTTTAAAAGAGATCAATATAGCAAAGACTTAACTAGAGATATTAAAGGAAAAAAAATAGGAATACCCAAAGAATACAGAGTCGATGGTATGCCCAAAGAAATTGAAGAGTTGTGGAAAAAAGGAATTGAATATGCAAAAGATTGTGGTGCTGAAATAATTGATATTTCACTACCTAATACCAGTTATGCTTTACCAACTTATTATATAGTTGCTCCTGCAGAAGCTTCTTCAAATTTAGCTAGATATGATGGTGTTAAGTATGGTTTTAGAGCTAAAGGTGAAAACTTGATTGATATGTATGAAAAAACAAGATCGGAAGGTTTTGGAGCAGAAGTACAACGAAGAATAATGATTGGAACTTATGTTTTATCATCGGGATATTATGATGCTTATTATTTAAAGGCGCAAAAAGTTAGAAAGTTGATTAAAAACGATTTTGACGAGGCATATAAAAAAGTTGATGCTATTTTAACTCCATCAACACCTAGCTCAGCATTTAAGATAGGTGAAAAGAAAAATGATCCAGTTTCTATGTACTTGAATGATATTTTTACAGTACCTGTAAATTTGGCTGGTTTACCGGCTATTTCTATACCTGCTGGTCATGATGCAGCTGGATATCCTCTAGGATTACAAATTATTGGTAAAGCATTTCGAGAGCAAGAAATATTAAACTTAGCTTATGCAATGGAAGATAAGATTAATTTTAAAAATAAAATTAATGATTGGTGGATTAAATAGTGACTAAAGAAAATTCAGAATATTTAATTGAGAGGTATGATAATGTTTATGAAGTTGTCATTGGTCTTGAGGTCCATGCTCAAGTAACATCTAACTCAAAATTATTTTCATCTTCTTCAACTAAATTTGGAGCAGAACCAAACACTCAAGTAAGTCTAGTTGATGCAGCCTTTCCTGGCATGCTTCCAGTAATTAATGCATTTTGTGTGAAACAAGCAATAAAAACAGGAATTGGTTTAAGAGCTCAAATAAATAAAAAATCAGTATTTGATAGAAAAAACTATTTCTATGCAGACCTTCCACAAGGATATCAAATTTCTCAATTTAAATATCCAATAGTAGGAGAGGGTAAAGTTGTGCTTGATATGCCTAATGGACAAAAAGAGATTGGCATAGAAAGACTTCATTTAGAACAAGATGCTGGAAAAAGTATTCATGATATTGATCCTCAAAACACGTTAGTTGACTTAAATAGATCAGGTGTAGCCTTAATGGAAATTGTGAGCAAACCTGATTTGAGATCTCCTGATGAAGTAAGTGCTTATATTAAAAAATTAAGATCTATAATGAGATATTTAGGTACTTGTGATGGCAATATGCAAGAAGGTTCATTAAGAGCTGATGTGAATGTTTCGGTTAGATTGAAAGATTCTAAAGAGCTTGGAACCCGTTGTGAAATTAAGAATGTAAACTCTATTAAATTCATGCAAATGGCAATTGATTACGAAGCAAATCGACAGGTTGATTTAATTGAAGAAGGTAAATCTATTGATCAAGAAACAAGATTGTTTGACACAAAGAAAAATGAAACCAGGTCAATGAGATCTAAAGAAGATGCTCATGATTATAGATATTTTCCAGATCCAGATTTATTACCATTAGAAGTTACTGATGAATTTATTGAAAACCTAAAAAAAGATATCCCAGAACTACCAGATGATAAGAAGAAAAGATTTATAGATGAATTTAAAGTTTCCCCTTATGAAGCAACAATCTTAGTTTCTGATATTGATACTGCTAAATATTTTGAGGAAGTAGTAGCAAAGATGGGTAAAAACAAAGATATCAAATTAGCAGTAAATTGGATTACAGGTGAATTATTTGCAGTTTTAAATAACAAAAACCTTGATATTTCTCAAAGCCCAATAAGTGCAAAAAATTTAGCTAAATTAGTGAATTTAATAAAGAATGAAACAATCTCAGGAAAAATTGCTAAGACAATATTTGAATTAATGATGGATGGAGATAAAGATCCACAAATAATTGTCGAGGAAAAAGGATTAAAACAAGAAAGTGACCCCAAAGCTTTAGAAGCTTTAATTGATAAGATAATTGATGATAATCGAGAAAAAGCTATTGAATACAAAAATGGAAAAGAAAAATTATTTGGCTTCTTTGTTGGTCAAGCAATGAAAGCATCTGGCGGTAAAGCTAACCCTCAATTGATAAATGAGATATTAAAGAAAAAGCTTTAATAAAATGGGTGCAAACCTTGAAATAACGGAAAAATTACAAAATTATATAAATAATTTTGGTTTAAAGTTAAATCCAATTCAACAAGAAATTATAGATTATAATAATTCATTGGGAGAAATCAAAAGGATGCAAGTCGACCCATCTCAATGTTATTTTCTTCATTTGATTATAAAAATTTCAAATATTAAAAATGTCCTAGAAATTGGAACTTTTACAGGACTTAGTGCTCTTTCAATCTCACTTGCTTTACCGGCTGATGGTAAATTAATAGCTCTTGATAAAAATGAAGAAACTAACAAAGTTGCTAATAGTTTTTTTAAAAAAGCAAATCAAGACCACAAAATAAAAACAATAATAAAACCTGCCCTTGAGAGTTTAGATGAATTAAAAAACAATAAATTTGATATGGTTTTTATTGATGCAGATAAAATGAATTATAAAGAATATTATGAAAGATCATTAAAGTTAATTAATAAGAATGGCCTAATAATCATTGATAATGTCTTATGGCATGGTGAAGTAGCAGATGAAGAAAATTTAGATAAATATACAGTGAATATTAGAGAATTTAATGAACATGTATCTAAAGACAAAAGAGTAGAACAAATTATTATTCCTCTAGGAGATGGAATGACTGTTTGTAGAGTTTTATAATGTTTGAAGTATTAGGTTTTTATAAATTTATCAAAATTAAATCTTTGCA
>CACEKA010000026.1 GCA_902560015.1 uncultured Pelagibacteraceae bacterium | reverse complement strand
GACCATAGTTGTGTGACTGTCCGTTCCAACTAAAGTGTCAGGAAAAAGATATTTTTCTCCATTAAATTCCTCAGACCATACTACTTTTGATAGATATTCTAAATTAACCTGATGACAAATTCCAGTTCCAGGTGGCACTATTCTGAAATTATTAAATGCTTGTTGTCCCCATTTTAAAAAAGAATACCTTTCTCCATTTCTTTCAAATTCGATATCAACATTATTTTCAAAAGAGTCTGATTTTGCTGATTGATCTACCTGAACAGAGTGATCAATTACTAAATCAACAGCAGATAAAGGGTTAATTGTATTTGGATCCTTATTTTTATCTTTAACAGCTTCTCTCATTGCAGCCAAGTCTGCAACTGCTGGAATACCTGTGTAGTCTTGAAGTAAAACTCTAGCTGGTCGATATGCTATTTCAGTATTTGATTTTTTTGATTTTAACCATTCTTTAATAGAATCAATTTGATTTTTATTAACAGATAAATCATCTTCATATCTTAAAAGATTTTCTAAAAGAACTTTAAGAGATTTTGGAAGATTGGAAATGCCTTCTAAACCATTTTTTTCTGCTTCTTTTAAAGAATAATATTTATATTCTTTATTATCGATTGAAATTTGAGCTAGTGAATTATAAGAATTTTTTTTTCCTGGTGTCATATTATAAATAAAAAGTAACTATGCTTAATAAAAGAAGCAGTGACATAGCATAATTAAAATAATTAATAAATTTCTGATTTGTCGCGAATTTCCTAAGAAATTTGCCTAAAAATGTCCAGAGAGTGATACTAGTGACCGAAACTAGTAAAGCTAAGATAATAATTTGAGTCGTGTAATTTACAAAATTTTCTCCTGGATTTATATAAGTAGAGACAACAATTATTGAAGCAATTACAGCTTTGGGGTTTAAAAATTGAAAAACAAATGTCTCTATAAATTTTACAGGATTTTTATTTTTACTTTCTTGATTTTCTGATCCAGAAAATGAAATTTTATATGCTAAATAAATTAAAAAAATTGTTCCTAAATATTTTAATATTAATTGAATTAATGGATAAAGCTTAAAGACATTAACCAATCCTAAAGCTACACAAAGTAAAAGAAAAGGGAAACCAAAAGTAACTCCAATTATATGCGGTAGCGTTCTTTTTATCCCAAAATTGAAACCAGAGTAAAATGCAATAAAATTATTTGGTCCTGGAGTGAAGGCAGCTACAATTCCAAACAATGTTATAGATAAAAGTTCTGGATGCATTTATTAAGCAATCGGTAAGCCATTTTCAGATTTTTGAGATGGATGGACTAAGATTACTTTACCTTCTTTATCTATGGATCCTAGGATAAGTACTTGTGACACAATTCCTGCAATATTTTTTTCAGCAAAATTACATACACCAATTACTTGTTTTCCCTTAAGATTTTCCTCATTATAGTAATGAGTAATTTGAGCAGATGATTGTTTAATTCCTATTTCTTCCCCAAAATCAACTTCAACAACTAAAGATGGTTTTCTTGCTTTCTCATTTTTCCTAACTGAAATGACTGTTCCAACACGAATATCAACTTTATCAAAGTCATCAAAGGTAATTTGTTCTTTCATACAATTAATATATAGTAGATCTAAAATATGAGTACAGAAAATAATTCAGAACTATTATTTAATGATTCTGTAAAAATTTTAACAGACCTAATAGCTTTTAAAACTATTTCAGGAGAAGATAATAGTTCTTTAATTGATTATTGTGATGATATTTTAAAAAACTTGGAGCAACTTCTTTTAGAACGTTCGATGATGAAAAAAAAAGAGTAAATTTATTTGCTACTCTTAAAACCAAGAACTCAAATACTAAAAAACCAATAATTTTATCTGGACACACAGATGTTGTTCCAGTTTCGAAAGGTTGGAGCTCAGATCCTTTCACAGCCACTATTAAAGGAGATAAGCTGTATGGCAGAGGATCATGTGACATGAAAGGATTTATTGCTTGTGCTTTAGCATATGCCCCTACTTTTTCAAAATCAAATTTAGATAGAGATATACATTTTTCCTTTACCTTCGATGAAGAAACTGCGTGTCAAGGAGCTCCTATATTAATTGATGAATTAAAAAAAAGAAATATTAAAGATGCTATTTGTATTGTTGGAGAGCCTACTAATATGAAAATCATTGATGCTCATAAAGGATGTTATGAATATACAACCTACTTTAAAGGTTTAGCTGGACATAGCTCAGCTCCACATAAAGGTGTTAGTGCCGTTGAGTATGCCTCAAGATATGTAAATAAATTGATTGAACTAAGGGAAAAACTCAGACAAAGAGAACCAAAAGACTCTATTTTTGATCCACCTCATTCTACTCTTTCAATTGGAGGTGTTTTTGGAGGCATTGCTCATAATGTAATTGCTGACAAGTGTCATGTTAATTGGGAAACAAGACCGGTTGTTAAAGAAGATGGTGTATTTTTAAATCAAGAAATTGATAATTATGCAAATGAAGTTTTATTACCTGAGATGAAAAAAATTTTTCCAAATGCTTCAATTGAAAAAAATATAATTGGAGAGATTGTTGGATTTGATAGAGAAGATAAATCAGATGCATGTGAATTAATCTCAAGTTTAACTGGAGACAATTCTAGACAAGTCGTTTCATTTGGAACTGAAGCTGGTTTGTTTCAAGAAATAGGAATTAGCACAGTTGTTTGTGGTCCTGGATCAATTGAGCAAGCTCACAAAATTGATGAATTTATAGTTTTAGATGAATTAAAAAAATGCATAAAGCTTCTAGAAGGTATTAAAGAAAAGTCTTCTGTAAATTAACTCCAGCCACCTACTGCTTTAACTTCCAAAAATTCTTCCAAACCATGCTCACCTGCTTCACGACCTATTCCAGAATGTTTAAAACCACCAAATGGTGCATCGACTGCAATACCTGCTCCATTAACATCAACCATCCCAGATCTTAACTTTCTAGCAACTCTTTGTACTTTTTCAGAATCTTGTGTTTGAATATAGTTTGTTAATCCATAAGTAGTATCGTTAGCAATTTTTATTGCATCTTCTTCTGTTTCAAAAGGAATAACCGATAGGACTGGTCCAAAAATTTCTGTTCTTGCAACTTCCATATCATTATTGACATCAGCAAATACTGTTGGTTTTACAAAATAACCTTTGTCTAGTCCATCTGGCTTTCCTGTTCCTCCAGCAACCAATTTTGCACCTTCGTCTATACCTTTTTGTATTAAAGTTTGAATTTTAGAATATTGAGCCTCTGAAATAACTGGACCAATATGTTCCCCTTCTTTTTTGGGATCACCAACTTCAAAACTTTCAGTATACTTTTTTAATCTATCAATAGCTTCATTATACATTGATTTTTCTACGAGCATTCTAGTTGGTGCGTTGCAGGATTGACCTGAATTTCTAAAACATCTTAGAGCACCTCTTTCAATAGCCTCTGGATCAGCATCTTTAAAAATTATATTTGCTCCTTTACCACCTAATTCTAAACTCACTCTTTTAAAATCTTTTGCAGCATTTTGTGAAATTAAAGCTCCTGCTCTAGTTGATCCTGTAAAAGAAATCATATTTATATCTGGATGACTTGTTAAAGCATCTCCTGTTGTTGCGCCATCACCGTTAACTAAATTAAATACACCTTTTGGAAATTTTACTTCATCAATAATTTCAGCAAGTATCATTGAAGATAAGGGTGCTAACTCTGATGGTTTTAAGACCATTGTACATCCTGATGCGATTGCGGGCATTACTTTCAAACAAACTTGATTCATTGGCCAATTCCATGGTGTTATTAATGCACAAACACCTTTTGGTTCATAAATTAATCTTTGGTTAGGAGCATGTTCGCCTAATGGTTTTTCAAATTCAAAATTTTTTAAATATCTTATAAAAGATTTAATATGACTTGCCCCAGTACCTGCCTGTAATTTTGTTGCAAAATCTTTTGGAGCACCCATTTCAAGAGTTATTGCTTCTGCAATATCTGCCCATCTTTTTTTATAATTTTCGTATAGTTTTTCTAATAATCCAATTCTCTCTTCTTTAGATGAGAAAGCCCAATATTCATATGCCTCTTTTGCTGCTTTAACAGCCATATCAACATCATTTTTATTTCCTAAAGTGATAACCGCGCAATTGTCCTCTGTTGCAGGATCAATTACGTTAATTTCCTCTGAGCTATTAGGTTTAACCCACTGTCCATTTATATAAAAATTTTTTTTATCTAACATGCCTCGAAACTATCCTTTCTTTATGATTTTGCAAACAGATTTGTAAGCTCGTATACAATTGTAGCTGCGGCTAATGAAGTAACTTCAGCGTGGTCATAAGCAGGTGAAACTTCCACTACATCAGCTGAAACTAAATTTAAACCCGAAAGTCCTCTTAAAACATTTACCATTTCTCTAGTGGTCATGCCTGCAATCTCAGGTGTACCTGTTCCTGGAGCAAAAGCTGGATCTAATACATCGATATCTATTGATAAATATAAAGGATTGTCACCTACTCTTTTTTTAATTCTTTCAGCAATTTTATCCGTTCCTTGTGTTTGAAACTCATCACAATGAATTATTTTAAAACCAAAACTTTCATCATTTTTAATATCATCTCTACTATAGAGTGGACCCCTAATACCAACGTGCATTGAAGCATCATCTAAAAACAATCCCTCTTCCCTTGCTCTTCTAAAAGGTGTTCCATGTGTATAGGGCGCTCCAAAATAAGTGTCCCAAGTATCTAAGTGTGCATCAAAATGTACTAGAGAAACTGGTCCATTACATTTTTTATTTATTGCTCTAAGTAGTGGAACAGCAATTGTGTGATCTCCACCTAAGCTGATTATACCACCTACTTTATTTAATAAATCTGTTGCACCTGCCTCGATCTGTTTTATCGCTTCATCAATACTAAATGGATTACAGGTAATATCACCTGCATCTGCTACTTGTTGAACTTTAAAAGGTTCAACATCATAACTTGGATGATAATTAGTTCTTAGGTGTCTTGAGGCTTGTCGAATACTTTGTGGTCCAAATCTTGCACCAGGTCTGTAACTTGTGCCTGCATCAAATGGTACTCCTACAATTGCAACGTCACAACTTTCAACATCTCTTAACTCTGGTAGTCTTGCAAATGTTGATGGACCTGCAAATCTTGGAACTTTTGTTCCACTAACAGGTTGAATTGGATTTTTATTACGTTCTTTTTTCATTTATAAACAAAATGTACCACATTCTTTTTAAATCGAATATCATCTAAATTATGTATATGAGGATTTTTAAGCTAATTTTAATATCATTTTTTTTGATAACCTCAGCAAATTCTAATTCTATTTATAATCTAATCAAAATTCCAAATTTAGAAATCTATGAATTAAAAACTCCTAATAAACTTAAATATTTTTATGCAACTAAGCCTTTTAGACTTGGTGTTCAAAAAAATATAGCCTGCAGCAACTCAGATAAGAAGACGTATGATAAAAAATACAAGATAATATCTAACAATTTGAAAAGATATTCAAAAGAATTTTTAAGAAAGATTAATCTTAAATATATTGTCATGTGTGAAAACCTATCTATTTCAGGAATAAATACAGCTGGAATTCCAGATCATGTAATGAAAACATTAATTATTGATCTAAAATTTAACGAAACGTATTTTGAAAGGGTAATACACCATGAGTTATTTCATATTATTAACGATGGATATAAAGAATTATTTGATGAGGATGAGTGGAAAAAATTTAATGAGCCAAATTTTAAATATGCAGATTGTTCTACTTGCTCAAAAAAATTAGGGCTTGATACTTATAAAAATACTAAAGGTTTTTTTACGGAATATTCAATGACAATACCATCTGAAGATATGGCTGAAGTATATTCTCATTTAATAACTGGGAATTATAAAGTTTCAGATGATAAAATTTTGAATAAAAAAATTAAATTTATTAAAGATAAATTAAAAGAAATTGATAATACTTTTGTATTTTAGGCATGATAAAAAAAGTTAAAGCCTCACTACATGAAAAATTAATTTTAATTTTCTTAATACTACTTGGAATTTTTGCTTTAAGTTTTACTATTATTATAAAAAATAAATGTTTGTTTATAAAAAATTTTGATCCACAAAATTTAAATTTTGAAAAACCAAATAATATTGTTGTCCTTAATGCTGAATGTGGAAACGTTATAATTGAACTCTATCCTGAAATCTCTCCAAATGGAGTAGAGAGATTTAAAAAACTAATCAATTTAAAAGCATATGATAATGTTGCTTTCCATAGAGTAATCAAAGATAAACTAGTTCAAGCTGGAGATCTAGAATTTGGTAAAAAAGATAAATTAGATTATGGAAAAATAGGAACTGGCAAATCTGGACTTGGAACTATTAAATCAGAGATTGATGCTGAGTTTAATTTTGAAAGAGGTTCAGTTGGTTTAGTAAGAAGTTTAAAATATGATACTGAAGATAGTCAGTTTTTTATTATTCTTGATGATGAGCCATTGTTTGAAGGAGAGTACACCCCTATTGGAAAAGTGATTTATGGTATTAAAGTATTAGAAAAAATTAGATACTCACATAGATCTGAATATGTCCTTAGACCTGATTTTATAAATACAGTTAGGATGTTTAAGTAAAAATTAATTTACTAGTGGCTTACCTGTTGCAAGTGTATGCTTAATTCTATCTTGAGTTTCTTTAGTCTCAATTAGTCTCATAAAAGCATCTAATTCTAACTTGTATAAATCATCTTCTGATAATGTCTTGTCTATTGTGGTGTCTCCTCCGCTCAAGACATGAGCCAATTCTTGAGCTACTAATAAACCATGATCAAGAATAACTTTATCATTATATAGTTTTTCTAAAATTTTATTCATTTCTTCTTTAACTACTTTTCCAGGAAGTTTAAATTCTGTCTCTAAAGGCGCTTTAAAATTTTTATTATTATTTAAAATTTCTTTTGATACTTCTAAAAGACTATTTCTATTCATAATCTTTTTATCTTCTGGCTTTAAATACTTCATTGGCTCTGCTTCAACAGGGGAAGTTGCAGTTTTTCCATAACCAATAATATCAAAAACTTTTAATGGTGCGTAATGAGGATCATTTTTAGCTTCTTCTGTATCAAGCCATCTTGCTAACATTTCCTTGCACCCACCTCCTGCTGGTATTAATCCAACGATAGTTTCAACTAGCCCAACTACAATATTCGTATGAGATGCTACGAAGTTACTTTGAACCATAACCTCAAAGCCGCCACCAAGTGTTAAACCTGAAGGTGCAGATACTACAGGATGATCAGAATACTTAAGATGTTTACACGTCTCTTGAAAATATCTGACAAATTTTTCTATAGATTTAAAGTCACCTTTATTTGCAAATTCCATTGTATAGCTTAAATTTACTCCAGCAGAAAATTGCATGCTTTCATTAATTATTATCAAAGGTTTATCGGTTGCTTTTTTTAAAGCATCCATTGAATCGTAATCAAGAGCATTTGCTTTAGTAGTAAATTCAACAATATTGTAATCGTTAAATCTATAAATTGAAGCTGAGCTATTACCATCAATATTTGATGCTGTTTTTTTAGCTTTTCCTAAAGTTTCGATATCAGTATATTTTTGTCTTACACCATGAAAATTCTCATTTTTTGTTTCAGCTAAATTCTCTAAAAATTTATTTCCTTCAAAATTTTTGAACTTACTAAAGAAATTGGCTACACCAATTTCCTCTAACATTTCAAATGGTCCCTTGCTCCAATTAAATCCAAGCCTCATTGCTTCATCAATGTCATTAAATTCATCTGTAATTCCCGGTACCAATGAAGAAGCATAATTAATAATTTTTGAGATAACTGACCATGCATATTCTCCATATTTATCATCTCTAGTGATTAATGCTTTTAGATCTACTTTATCAGACTTAATATTAATTTTTTGAGTAGGATGGTACTCACCTGTTTCTAAATTAATTGCTTCAAGAATTTTTTTATTGTCAACTTTATTCATTCTGTAAAAGCCACCCTTGCCTTTACGTCCTGTATACCCAGTTTCAATTAATTTTTTTACTAGTGGTATTTCTTTAGCAACTTCTTGGAATTCATCTGTCTCTGGCAACTCTTTAATAAAACTTTTTAAAACATCGGCCATTAAATCTATTCCAATTAAGTCATATAATCCAAACACTCCCGTTTTGGGGATACCCATTGGTCTTCCAAAAACAGCATCAGCTTCTTCTATGGACAATTTCATTTTAAAAGCCTCTGTCATCGCAACTTGCATTGCAAAAACTCCAATCCTGTTTCCTAAGAAACCAGGTGTATCATTACAGATAATTGCGCCTTTACCTAAGCTTATTTCACAGAATTTCTTTAGTGAATTAATTTTATCTAAATCGTTGTTTTCACTTTTAACAATT
>CACEKA010000025.1 GCA_902560015.1 uncultured Pelagibacteraceae bacterium | reverse complement strand
AAATATTTCTTTTGAAGGCAAAAAAGTTATTTGAGTTCCAGAATTTTTTGATTTACCTATAACTTTTAAAGGTGCTTTTGCTTCTCCATTTTTAAATTCTATAAAATGTTTTTTTCCATCTCGATTGATTTCTAATTGTAATTTTTCAGATAAAGCATTAACTACCGAGACTCCTACTCCATGTAATCCACCTGAAACTTTATAAGAGTCATGATCAAATTTACCACCAGCATGAAGTTGGGTCATGATAACCTCTGCAGCTGATTTTTTTTCTCCCTTATGCATATCAACAGGAATACCTCTTCCGTCGTCATTAACTGTTATCGTGCCATCAGAATTAATCTTTACATTTATATTTTTACAATGACCTGCTAAAGCTTCATCAATTGAGTTATCTACAACCTCATAAACCATATGATGTAAACCTGTACCGTCATCCGTGTCACCAATATACATCCCTGGTCTTTTTCTGACCGCTTCAAGACCTTTTAAAACTTTGATGGAGTCTGCCTGATATGTGTTTTTATTTGTCATTTTTTTAATTTTAGGAAAAAAAAATTATAACATTTTTTAAAAAAAAATGCTTATTTATCTTCATAAAATCACTCTAAAAATTGTAAATAAAGGTTGAAATATATAGCTAATTTGATGGCGGAGAGAATGGGATTCGAACCCATGAAAGAATTGCTCCTTTACACGCTTTCCAAGCGTGCGCCTTCAACCACTCGGCCACCTCTCCAATTATTTTTCTTTTGAAATTTTAAGAACACCAATAAATGCCTCCTGAGGAATCTCAACTCTTCCAAATTGTTTAGATCGAGCTTTTCCTTTTTTTTGTTTTTCAAGAAGTTTTCTCTTTCTATCTGTGGCTCCACCACCATGAATTTTAGTTAAAACATCTTTTTTAAAACCTTTAATAGTTTCTCTAGCTATTATCTTGCCTCCAATTGCAGCCTGAACCGGTATCATAAAATTGTGTCTTGGAATTAAATCTTTTAGCTTCTCACAAACCTCTCTTCCTGTTCTCTGAGCAAAATCTTTATGAATCATCATTGCTAATGCATCTACTGGTTCTGCATTAACTAAAATTCCAAGTTTTACTAAATCGCCCTCTCTGTGCTCAATTATTTCATAATCAAAACTAGCATAGCCACTAGTCATTGATTTTAAACGATCATTAAAATCAAAAACTACTTCGTTTAAAGGTAGCTCATAATTTACAACCGCTCTATTTCCTGAGTAACTTAAATTAGTTTGTACTCCTCTTTTATCCTGACACATTTTTATTATTGAGCCCAAGTATTCATCTGGAGTAATTATTGTCGCTTTTATCCATGGTTCTTCAATTAACTTAATTAATGTTGGTTCTGGTAAACTTGAAGGATTTTGTAAATCAATTACATTCCCACTATTCATATGAACTTTATATACAACTCCTGGAGTTGTTGTTAACAAATTTACATCAAATTCTCTTTCTAGTCTTTCTGTAACAATTTCTAAATGGAGTAATCCTAAAAACCCGCATCTGAAACCTAGTCCCAATGCTGAAGAAGATTCAGGTTCAAATGAAAAACTTGCATCATTCAATTGTAGTTTGGCTAACCCATCTTTTAATTTTTGATATTCAGAACTATCTACCGGAAATAATCCACAAAAAACTACTGGCTTACTTGGTTTGAAACCAGGGAGAGCTTCTTTTAAAGGTTTTGCTGCATCACATATTGTGTCACCAACTTTTGTTTCAGATAAAACTTTTATTCCGGTTGTTATAAATCCTATTTCCCCAGCATTTAATTCATTGATATCAGTAGCTTTTGGCGTAAATACACCAACTTTTTCAACAATATATTCTTGATTAGTCGACATCATTTTAATTTTCATATTTTTTGAAATTTTGCCATCAATAACTCTAACTAAAATAACAACTCCTAGGTAAGTGTCGTACCAACTATCAACCAACAAGCATTTTAAATCTCCTAAACTTTCACCTTTAGGACCAGGAAGAGTTGTAATAATTTGCTCTAAAATGTCTTCTATACCCTCACCTGTCTTTCCAGAACATGGAATTGCACTTTCTGTATCAATACCTATCACTTCTTCGATTTGTTTTTTTGTTCTATCTAAATCTGATGCTGGAAGATCTACCTTGTTTAAAACTGGTACAATTTCATGATCAATATCTAAAGCTTGATAAACGTTTGCAAGAGTTTGTGCTTCTACTCCTTGAGTGCTATCAACAATTAAAATTGAACCCTCACAAGCATAAAGGGATCTACTTACCTCATAACTAAAATCTACATGACCTGGAGTATCTATAATATTTAAAATATAATCTTTACCATCTTTAGCTTTATAGTTGAGTTTTACTGTCTGAGCCTTAATTGTAATTCCTCTTTCACGTTCAATATCCATTGAGTCTAAAACTTGAGCTTTCATTTCTCTTTCTGTAAGTCCACCACAACTGTGTATTATTCTGTCTGCTATAGTAGATTTACCGTGATCAATATGAGCGATAATCGCAAAATTTCTAATATTATCGATACTACTCATTTGCCTTAAGAACGTATCTTAGCACCAGTTTTATTTTCAACTGTTTTAATTATAGAATTATTAATGTTTTCTAAATCATTATCATTCAATGTTTTTTCAGATGATTGTATAGTTACACTAATTGCTATTGATTTTTGATTTTCTGGAATATTTTCACCTTCATAGACATCAAAAACTCTAATATTGCTTATAAGTTTTTGATCCACACTCGAGACAGCGTTAATTAAATCTTGTGCTTTAACTTCTTTATTCACTACAAAAGCAAAATCTCTTTCAGATTTTTGATAATCTGAGACTGCAAATTTAGTTTTTTGGTCTTTTAATGTTTTTTTTGGTAATTTTAAATTATCTAGAAAAATTTCAAAACCCACTAATGACTCTGTTTTAATATCTATTTTTTTTATAATATTTGGATGTATCTCACCAAAATAAGCTGCTATTTGATCTTTACCTCTATTTAAAAACAATCTACCTGACTTACCTGGATGGTAATAATTTGGTGTTTCGCTATCTATAAAAAATTTGTCTGAATTATATCCTGCTTCAACTAAAGTTTGAACTACATCTCTTTTAATATCAAATACATCAACATTTCTCTCTTTTTCAATCCACGATAATCTTGATCTTTTGCCTGCTGACAAACCACAGACTACAGTGTTTTGTTCACCTGGATTTGATCCACTAAAAATTGGTCCTATTTCAAATATTGATAAATCTTTAAAACCTCTGTCCAAATTTTTATTCATATACATAATTAAATTTGAAAATATTGAGTTTCTCAAAACTCCTAACTCTGAACTTATGGGATTTACAATTTTAATTTCTTTATTCTTATCTTTAAAATGATCATTATAATTTGAGTCTGTAAATGACCATGTTATTGCCTCAAAATAACCTTTAGAAGCAATCGCTCTTTGTAAAAAATGAAATAACTTTTGTGATTGTGTTAGAGTAGATTTAGTTCTTTCTTTAATTGGGTCAATAATTTTTATTTTATCATAGCCAGTTATTCTTACTAATTCTTCAACTATGTCTATTTCTTGTGAAATATCTGGTCTCCATGTTGGAATAGTTAATTTTAAATTTTGTTTTTCTTTTTTAATTTTGAAACCAAGGTCTTCTAGAATTTTTAAAATCTCCTTAAGAGAAATTTTAAAACCTGTTATTTTCTCAAATAAGTTAGTGTCAAATTTAATAGTTCTAATTTTGTCTGTTTCAATTCTTTGAATATCAATTTTACTAATTTCTCCGCCACAAATTTCTTTAATTAATAATGCCGCTTTATTTAATCCATCTTCGATAGATGATGGATCAATACCTCTCTCAAACCTAAACTTTGCATCTGTATCCAGATTTAGTTTTTTAGATGTACTTCTAATTGATCTTGGCTCAAAATATGCTGACTCTAATAAAATATTTTTAGTATCAAATTCGGTGCCTGATCTTGTACCTCCAATAATTCCACCTAATCCCAACACACCCTTTCCGTCACTAATTACACACATCCCGTTATCTAATTTATAACTTTTATTATCAAGAGCTGTAAATTCTTCTCCAGATTTTGAATTTCTGACAACAATTCCTTTTTCAATTTTATCAGCATCATACGCGTGTAATGGACGATTAATATCGAGCATTACATAATTAGTAATATCAACTATCGCTGAAATTGGCTTTTGGCCAATTGAAACTAACTTATCTTTTAGCCATTTGGGACTTTCGGTATTTTTTACATTAGTAATTAAACAGCTACCAAAAGAACTACATGCTTGATTTTTTTCTTTACTAATTTTTACTTTTACAGTTTGCTTCGTATTTGACTTAATCTTTTTTTCTTTTAAATTTTTTAATTTTCCAAATCCAGAAGCAGCAAGATCTCTCGCAATTCCTCTTACACCAAGACAGTCAGGTCTATTGGGGGTAATTGACAGATCTATAAGATTAGAGTCTGATTTTGAAAAATAACTTTTTCCAATACTCTTTTCATATTTTTTTGGTGATAATTCTGTAATTCCATCACTTTCATCAGATAAATTTAATTCAGATTCTGAGCAAAGCATTCCATAAGAAGTAACATCTCTAATTTTAGCTACCACTAACTTTACTTTACTTTTTGGAACAACCGCTCCAGGAGGAGCATATATTGTTATCAATCCCTCTTTTGCATTAGCGGCACCACATACAACTTTTTTTATTTCTTTTTCTCCCACATCAACATCACAAACTTTAAGTCGATCTGCATTAGGATGCTTTTCTGTCTTTAAAATTTTTGCTATTTTGAATAAATCAAGTCCAACAGATAAATTTTCTACACTTTCAACCTCAAGCCCAACATTTGTTAGTTGTTCTAAAAGCTTATCCTCTTTTAATTTTGTATCTAAATGATCTTTTAACCAGTCAAATGTGATTTTCATCGACTCAAGCCTCTATAGTTTGATGGCACATCTAAAGGATCAAAACCAAAATGATTTAACCATCTATAATCACAATCAAAGAAAGCTCTTAGGTCATTAATGCCATATTTAAGCATCGCTAATCGATCAATCCCAATTCCAAATGCATATCCTTGATATTTTGATGGATCAACTTTCACATTTTTCAAAACATTAGGATGAACCATTCCACACCCTAAAATTTCAAGCCATTGATCACCTTCACCAATAACAATTTTTCCATCTTTAATTTCATAGCCAATATCTACTTCCGCTGATGGTTCAGTAAATGGAAAATGACTTGGTCTAAATCTCATTTTAATTTTTTTAACTTCAAAAAACTCTTTAATAAAATAATTTAAACAGCCCTTAAGATGTCCCATATTTATATCTTTATCTATATGTAAACCCTCTACTTGATGAAACATTGGTGCGTGTGTTTGGTCACTGTCAGACCTGTAAGTTCTTCCAGGTGCAATAATTTTAAATGGAGGCTTGTCTTTTAACATAGTTCTAATTTGAACTGGAGATGTGTGAGTTCTTAACAAAATTTCTTTATTTTCATCAAGATAAAATGTGTCATGCATATCTCTTGCTGGGTGATTGTCGGGAGTATTTAAAGCTGTAAAATTGTTATATTCATTCTCAATATCTGGGCCTTCTTCAACACTAAAACCTATTTCAGAAAAGATTGATGAAATTTCATCTATAGTTTGAGAAACAGGATGAATTTTACCTCTAGCAAATGGTCTTTCAGGAAGAGTGACATCAATTTTTTCTTTTTCTAATTTTTCATTTATTTTTTTTGACTCAATTTCATTAATTTTATTGGTTATTAAATTTTGCAACTCATCCTTAATTTGATTTAGATCTGATGCAAATTTTTTTCTATCTGTCTCTGGTATAGATCCAATATTTTTGAATTGAGAAGAAATCAAACCATTTTTTCCGAATAACTCTGACTTGATTTGATTAATCTCATCTAAACTTAAATTATTGTTAAGTTTAGCTGAATAGTCATTTTGAATATTTTTTAAGTCTGACATATTGGTAGATTATTTCCTTAAGAAATAAAAACAATAGCGAAGATTAATTTAAAGCGGATTGAGCTTTTTGAACAATTGTTTTAAATGCTTCTGGGCTATCGTAAGCAATTTCAGCAAGAATTTTTCTATCTATTGCAACACCACATTTGCTAAGACCGTTAATGAATTTTGAATAAGTCATACCTTCGGCTCTAACTCCAGCATTGATTCTTTGTATCCATAAAGATTTAAAATCTCTTTTTTTATTTCTTCTGTCTCTATATGCATATTGCATAGCCTTTTCCATCGCTTGCTTTGCAACTCGAATAGTATTTTTTCTTCTGCCCCATTGACCTTTAACAGCTTTTAAAACTTTTTTATGTTTAGCTTTACTTGTGACGCCTCTTTTTACTCTAGCCATTATTAACCTCTTAAACTGTAAGGCATGTACGATTTAACAATTTTTCCATCTTGTTTTGACATCGTTGTTGTGCCTCTTAATTTTCTTATTTGAGAATTCGTTCTTTTAATCATACCATGTCTCTTACCAGCTTGAGCTGTCATAACTTTACCCTTTGCGGATATTTTAAATCTTTTTTTTGCTGAGCTTTTAGTTTTTAATTTTGGCATAATTCTGCGGTGTTATACAAAGATTGATATAAATTTACAACCTATATTAAGGCCTATAAAGGCTGAATTACCATAATCATTTGCTTGCCATCGAACTTAGGGTGTAATTCTACTTTGCCAATATCCTTCATATCTTCTTTAATTTTGTCCATTAGCTCTTTTCCTAAATGAGAGTGTTGAAGCTCACGGCCTTTAAATCTCACAGTAAATTTTACCTTATCTCCTTTAGCTATAAATTTTTTTGCATTTTTTACTTTAAAATCATAGTCATGAGTCTCTGTAACAGGTCTCATTTTAATTTCTTTTAAAAGAACAATTTTTTGTTTTTTCTTTGCAATATTAGCTTTCTTTTGGGCATCATATTTAAATTTACCCATATCCATTATTTTACAAACAGGAGGGTTTGCATTTGCGGCTATTTCAATTAAATCTAATCCTTGATTTTTAGCCATCGAAATAGCTTCATTCGTATTCATTACACCAAGGTTTTCTCCATCGCTAGCAATGACTTGGACATCAGGAGAAGAAATTCTATTATTAGATCTTGGACCTCGATCTTTAGTTCTTCTTTGAAAGTAGTTTTGTTTGAAATCTGCCACTTAGTTTGATGATGCTTTATTCAAAGCAGAGAATGTTTTTAAAAATTGTTCTATACCCATATTTTCTTGTTTATTAGAGTCTAATCTTCTAATCGTTACTGAATTGGAGTCAACTTCTTTTTTACCACAAATTAACAAAAGCGGTATTTTTGCTAGAGAATGATCTCTAATTTTATAATTTAAATTATTATTTTTTAAATCAACTGCAGAACTAATGCCTACATCTTTTATTTTTTTTGATATCTTAACCGCATAATCATTAAATTCTTCTGAAATCGGTATCACCATAGTTTGTAAAGGAGATATCCAAAAAGGAAACTTTCCAGCATAGTTTTCAATTAAAATTCCAATAAATCTTTCTAGAGAACCAAACAATGCTCTATGTAACATAACAGGAACTTTTTTTGTTCCATCTTTATCGACATAAGAAGCATCTAATCTTCCAGGCAAATTCAAATCCACTTGTAAAGTTCCACACTGCCAATCTCTACCTATGGCATCTCTTAAAACAAACTCAATTTTAGGACCATAAAATGCGCCCTCCCCTTTATTTATACTATATTCAAGTTTTGATGCTTTCACAGCTTCAAGTAACGAAGCTTCTGCTTTATCCCAAACTTCATCGCTTCCAACTCTTACTTCAGGTCTATCCGCATATTTTAATATTACATTTTGAAAACCAAGATCTTTATATATGTCTAAAATTAAGTTTGTTACTTCTAGGCACTCACTCGTAATTTGATCTTCTGAACAAAAAATATGAGCATCATCTTGGGTAAATGCTCTAACCCTTAATAACCCATGTAATGCTCCTGATGGTTCATAACGATGAACTTTTCCAAACTCTGTTATTCTTAATGGAAGGTCTCTATAACTCTTCAAACCCTGGTTAAAAACCTGAATATGACCTGGACAATTCATAGGCTTTATAGCAAAAACTTTTTCATCAGGTGTTTCCGAAGTATACATGTTTTCTCCATATTTTTCCCAATGTCCTGATTTTTCCCATAACATTCTATCCAATACTTCTGGTGTATTAACTTCTTTGTATCCTGCAGCATCTTGTCGACCTCTCATATAGTTAATTAGTTTTTGAAAAAGAGCCCAGCCCTTCTCATGCCAAAATACAGATCCTGGACTTTCTTCTCGAAAATGAAATAAGTCCATCTCTTTTCCTAATTTTCTATGATCTCTTTTTTCAGCTTCTTCAATCCTTTTTAAATATTCGTCTAGATCTTTTTGACTAGCCCAACTCGTTCCATATATTCTTTGAAGCATTTCATTGTTGGAATCTCCCCTCCAATAAGCACCTGAAACTTTAGTTAACTTGAAATTTTTTCCAATTTTACCTGTAGATGAAAGATGTGGCCCTCTGCAAAGATCGTGCCAATCACCATGAAAGTAAATAGATACATCTTCATTTTCTGGAATCGCTTCTATTAATTCTGCTTTATAAACTTCTCCTTTTTTTTTAAAATGAGAAATTGCTTTGTTTCTCTCCCAAACTTCTCTTTTTGTAATTTCATCTCTATCAACTATTTCTTTCATCTTATTTTCAATTTTTATTAAATCATCCTCAGTAAAAGGTTCCTTTCTCGCAAAATCATAATAAAAACCATTTTCGATAACAGGACCAATCGTTACTTGAGTGCCTGGAAACAACTCTTGAACAGCCATAGCCAAAATATGAGCTGTATCATGTCGTATAGTTTCTAACCCTTCAGGATTTTTTGAGGTAAATATTTTTATGGAGCTATCATTTTTAATTAAATAATCTAAATCTTTTAACTCACCATTTACACTTATAACCATTGCTTGTTTTGCAAGAGATTTGCTAATTTTTTCAGCTACATCAAAACCTGTAACTTCGTTTGGAAAATTTAAACTGTTTCCATCTGGTAATGTTATTGTGGGCATTTAATTTATAATTCTTTTATACTCTGAATAAGTAGAAAAGCACATTTTTTCAACATTAAATTTTTGAATAATATTTTTTCTTCCTTCTGCACCAACAGATTTTAATAAAGTTTCATCTAAATTAAGTACTTTTAAAATTTTTTGACTTAATGATTTTGCATTACCTGATTCAAATAAAAAACCAGTTTTTTCGTCAATTATAGTTTCATTTGATCCGCCAATATTACTAGCAATTATTGGTTTTTCCATAGATTGAGCTTCAACCGCAACCCTTCCAAAAGCCTCTGGTTCAATTGAGGCTGACACAACAATATCTGAAACTTTGTAAGCTAAAGCCATATCTTTACAATGATCTATAAATCTAATTTGATTTTTCATTCTGTACTGTTCA
>CACEKA010000024.1 GCA_902560015.1 uncultured Pelagibacteraceae bacterium | reverse complement strand
TAATTTCATTAAGACAAATAGAATACTTAAAAATATTTTTATTTTCTTTAGTATAAATTGCAAACCCTGCACTATCAGGTCCTCTAGTTGCCATACCATCTAGCATCCCAGATAAAAATTTACCTAGGTGTTTTTCATATTTTTTTGTTTTTAAATAGATGCCAACAATTCCACACATATTTTTTTGATAAATTAGACTAAAGATAATAAGAAATCTTTATAGTAGATAATATTAACTACGACAATGATGATAATAGCCGCTATTACCCCATACTTGGCTTTCGGAAAAGCCACCCCTCTCATTTTAGTAGGTCTAAGTTCTTCGTGATCTTTATTTGTCATATTTTTGAATTTTAAAAAAAAAGGGCGCTACAATTAAGTAGCGCCCAAATTTCACATTAATTACCAATCGGCAACGTTACTTTTATAGTCATTTGCACCTCGTTTCTTCCTAGCCAGTCTTGAAAGTTCTTCACTTTCAGACCTATTAGTCAGAACGTGCCAGCCGATCCATAAAACTATACCTATAATAACCAGTAAAGTTTCACTAGATCCTGCTCCCGGATATACTGCACCGACAACTTCTTTAGCACTTAAATGATCTATCCAGTTTGTTACTGTAGCCATATTTTTCTCCTTTACCTGGTTGCTGATGAAACTGCTTTTTCATCTTCTTTAGCAGACTCCATCATTTCATAGTCTAATCCAGCTATTTCAACTTCACGAGGGATTCTTAATTTACCCATACCGCTTAGTACTTTAGCTATGATATAGCCTGGTAGCATTCCAAGAACTCCAAACATAATTATCGCTCCTAAGAATTGCCCCAGTGGATTGATTGATGCGTAAGTTGATCCGTCCCACATAGCTCCTACACTGTATCCAGATGAAGGATAGCCATTTAAAACAAATCCACAAATCACAAGACCCACAAAGCCAGCATAACCATGTACCGCAACTGCTCCAACTGCATCATCAATTTTGAACTTACGTTCAACCCAGTAATGTAGTTTGTATGCAATTACAACACCGATCATACCAATGATCATTGCTTGAATTGGATGATATAAATCATTTCCAGCTGAAGCACAGATGACACCTGCTAGTCCACTTGAGTAAGTCCAGAAAGGATCACCTTTAGCAATCCAATAACCGGCCAATAATCCACCTGATAATGACATCAGGAAGTTAAAGGTAATACCACTCAGTGTAGTAGGGGTTACATATATGTTTGTAGCTGTCCAATAGGTTACACCTTCCATTCCATATTCAGGTCCAAGATCAAATATCGGTATATTACATGCCGCATAGAATCCCCAGAAACCAGTA
This sequence comes from uncultured Pelagibacteraceae bacterium, assembly GCA_902560015.1. Classification (GTDB taxonomy): domain Bacteria; phylum Pseudomonadota; class Alphaproteobacteria; order Pelagibacterales; family Pelagibacteraceae; genus Pelagibacter. The sequence continues at coordinate 8,688 of CACEKA010000024.1, read as the reverse complement.
TAAATTAAAAATAATCCAACTGTAACTAGCCAAGGATTTCTTGGTCCTATATTTCTTGGTTCACCACTTGATGAGAATTTTCCAATTCTTGGTCCTAAAACAACCAGCACACCTAAAGCAAATCCACCCGCAATCGCGTGAATTACTCCTGATGCATAAGCATCATGGTATCCTAAAATTTTAAGCATCCATCCATCGAAGTGCCATCCCCAAGCAGCATCAATTGTCCAAAATACAGATCCAATAGCAATAGCTAGAATACCAAATGCAAAAGTTGTAATTCTTTCAATGATTGCTCCTGAAACGATAGAAGCCGCTGTCCATGAAAATAGTAAGAACGCAGCCCAGAATACTCCACTTATGTGATCACCTAAATTGACCGCCATAAATTCTGTATTTGGTGCATACCATTTAGCACTAAAAGTACTTTCGTCAGTAATCAACGCAGCACTTTCATTCATTATTGAAGGTGCAATTCCAGGTCCTGTTGGAAATGCCCAGTAAATCCACCAACCAAAGAAAAACCAAGTTACTGTAACCAATGGTATAAGCATTGTATTTTTCATAAGAGTATGTTGGTGATGTTTGTATCGAGAAGCTCCAACTTCATACATACAGAAACCGACGTGAATTAAGAACATCAGTACCACTGTTACCCAGTAGTAAAATTCTGTAAATATGGTTGTAAGAGCGCCTAACTGATCAGTCATTTTCTCTCTCCCTTATTAGTTTATAGGAACCCTATAAAATTTTCTGATTCGATACAAATAAAGAATGATTAAAAACCCAGTGTGAACACTGGGTTTTTTAAATAAAAATCAACTAGTGATTGTGAAATTAGAATTTTAAGTAAGCTTTTTTTAAATCAACAAGAGGGTGCTTTGGAGACATTTGAAACTTAACTAAAAGCTCTCTAGCAATCATATCTCTGTCCTGCTGGTTGTTTGGAAGCTTAATTGAACTTGGAATAGTTACCCAGCCATTTGCATTTCTACAAAATACAGCAGGTCTGCCCTCTTCATATCCCATATGAACATCTTCTAACCAATTTAAATCATCCCATCCCATAGCTTCTACATATTTTTTAAGAAAAGGGGTGATCTTTGTGTAATCTGGAAGAAGATTAACGTCATATCTGTAACCAATCGATTGACCGATCATTTTTTCTCTAGCTGTTTCTTTTTTCTTACCTAATTGTTGGTCTTTAACAGCTTTTGATGTTTTTACTTTTTTTAGTTTTTTTCTTAGCCATGTTTACCTCTATATTTTGTGATAGTTGTCAACACCAACTGTATAGTTAGTACCTGCCAATGGTACTTTCGCTAAAGCAGATGCTTCTGAAGTTAATGCAGCTAAATCTTCTGGCTCTAGAGAGTGTATATTAGTTTTACCACACGCACGTGCTAAAAGTTGAGCTTCTAACGTCATTGAATGAAGATAGTTGTAAACTCTAAGCGCTGCATCATCAGGATTTAATCTAGCTCTTAGTTTAGGATCCTGTGTTGCAACTCCAACTGGACAACGACCAGTATGACAGTGATAACATTCACCAGCTTTTACACCCATTTCTTTTTCAAAATTAGCCTCAGGTATGTCTTTGTTACAGTTTAAGGCGATCATTGAACCAGTACCAATTGCAATCGCATCTGCTCCTAGAGCTAAAGCTTTTGCCATATCAGCACCGTCTCTTACACCACCTGCATAAATTAGAGTAACCTTTCCCGTTTTACCCACATCATCGATAGCTCTTCTTGCTTCTCTGATTGCAGCAATTCCTGGAATACCAGTATTAGCAGCAGCGATGTGAGGTCCAGCTCCAGTAGATCCTTCCATTCCATCTAAATATATAGAGTCAGGATCACATTTTGCAGCCATACGAACATCATCATAAACTTTGGATGCACCAAGTTTTAACTGAATTGGTACCTTGTTCTTTGTTAATTGTCTTAACTCTTCAACTTTCAAAGCCAAATCATCTGGACCTAACCAGTCAGGGTGACGAGCAGGTGATCTTTGGTCAATACCAGATGGCAATGATCTCATTTCAGCTACTTGATCGGTTACCTTTTGCCCCATTAAGTGTCCACCCATTCCAACTTTTTGACCTTGACCGATGAAAACTTCAATTCCATCTGCAAGTTGTGCGTGATGAGGGTTAAATCCATATCTTGATTGGATACATTGGTAATACCATTTTTCAGAATATCTTCTTTCATCAGGTATCATTCCACCCTCCCCAGAACAAGTAGCACTACCAGCCATAGTGGCTCCTCTTGCTAAAGCAGTTTTTGCTTCATAAGAAAGTGCACCAAAACTCATACCGGTTATATAAACAGGTATATCAAGTTCAATAGGGTTTTCACATCTTGGACCAATTACAGTTTTAGTTTCACACTTTTCTCTGTAACCTTCGATTACAAATCTAGTTAGTGTTCCTGGTAAGAAAACTAAATCATCAAATGTAGGAATCTTTTTCATTAATGCCATTCCACGCATTCTGTATCTTCCTAGTTGAGACTTGATATGAATATCGTCAATTACCTCAGGAGTGAAAATAGCATTATGACCTAATAAACTTTTATTTCTTTTTCCATCTTCATGTGCATGAACATCAGCTTTTCCACCAACACTTCCATTACTTTTTTTCTTTTTTGTCTTTTTTTTAGGCATTAAATTGCTCCTTTCTTCTCTGTAGGTTCTAAATTATCGTAGTTCCATAATTTTTTACCTGCTACAATTTTTTTCATTTTACTGACATCAAAATTATCTCCAATCTCAGCAACTTTTAATTTTCGTTTTAACCAATCTTGGTCGCTTTTTGTAAGTTCAGCATCTACTGCATCACTACCATAAGAACCAATGCTTCCACCTACGAAAATTGTCCCATCATACATAGAGTCACCTAAATTTATTCCAACGTCTCCAAGAATAATTATCCTTCCTCTTTGCATCATGAAACCAGTAAATGCTCCAGCATCACCACCAATAATGATAGTTCCACCTTTCATATCGATTCCAGTTCTTGCTCCAACACTACCCTTACAGATTAAATCTCCACCTCTAATAGCTGCACCAAAACAAGATCCTGCATTTTTTTCAATAACAACTTTACCAGCCATTAAATTTTCTGCGCATGACCAACCAACTCTGCCGTTAATTCTAACTGTTGGACCATCACAAGAACCCATACCGAAATAACCTAAACTTCCTTCAAAAATTAAGTTTAATTTATTTAGTATTCCAACACCTAAACTATGTTTTCCTTGTGGGTTTTTGATAACTATTGTTCCATAGCCTTGGCTCATTAAATTATCTATTTCTTTATTAGCTTCTGGAGCCGACATATCTTTAACATCAAGATCTGTTCTTTTGTTAAAATCTACATCATAAGTTCCAAAGTAATAAAAATTTTCAGCTTCATCAGGGTTAAAAAACTTTTGTTGAGTTCTTCCTGTTAAAACTTCAGTGTGCATACCCATTGACTGGGCTTTTGATTTTTTTTCACTTGTTTTTAGATTTGCCATACTTTTACCTCTCCATCAAAAGGATCATATGTATCAATTTCTTGTGGAAGAACTGATCTGATCGCTATTTCTTCTGAACCCATTGCCACTAAATCATCTGACTCGTAAAGAACTAATGGTTTTGCAGCCATTGTATCTTTAGCCATACCCAAAGAGTCTTTTGTTGCAACAAAATAAGTAAATACTCCATCAAGACCTGAAAGAGAGTCTTTCATCCCTTCCTCAAGACTTGCACCCTCTCTCATTTTTTGAGCAATATAAACTGCGATTAATTCTGAATCGCATTCAGACATAAATCTCATACCTTTGTTTTCTAATGCTCTTCTATTGTTCCAATAGTTTGTAAGTTGCCCATTATGAACTACTGATACGTCACTAAAAGGATATCCCCAAAATGGGTGAGCAGATTTAATATCAACACCAGACTCAGTTGCCATTCTAGCATGACCTATCGCATGAGTGCCAACAAGTTTATCTAGAGAATATCGGTCACACACAGCTTTTGCATTTCCAAGATCTTTAATTACTTCCAAAGATTTACCCATTGAAAGTATTTCTACACCTGGAATACTTTCAATTCTTTGTGAAAAATCTAATAAATCTTTTTTATCATAGCTAATTTCATATCTTAACGAGTAAGGAAGAGTTCTTTCTTCTTTGATAATTCTTGCCCCTAATTCTTTAAGAGTTTCATCAACTATTTTTTTTCTTTCATCATATACAGAAATATCTTCCATAACTGATGAACTTCCTTCACCAACATTTTCACCAACTTTGAAACGCATGATAAAATTTTTACCATCGGTATCGCCGTATAGAGCATAACCTGTTGAATCTTCACCTCTATGTTTTAAAGCTTGAAGCATACCTTGTAGTTCACTCCCTACATTTGAAGATTTGCCTCTATGTATTAGTCCAGCTATCCCACACATATAATTTACCCCTTCTATTAATTTATTTAAGACCTACGGTAGACAATCAAGATAAGTATCCAGATCCCATTGAGTTGTTGCACCTAAAAATCTTTCCCATTCGTCATTTTTGTACCAATGGAATATTTTATACATTTCATCAGGCATTGAAGATTGAATAACTTTATCTTCAGCTAATCTGTCTAATGCTTCACCAAGACTTAAAGGTAATTTTTTAACATCTTTTCCGGCTTTTTGAGCTTCATAAATATTTCTCGACTCTGGTTTTCCTGGATCAATATTATTGGTTAATCCATCATCAAAAGCTTTTAAAAGTGCTGCGCCCATTAAATACGGATTATGCATTGAGTCTACTGATCGGTATTCAAATCTTCCTGGAGCAGAAACTCTTAATCCACAAGTTCTGTTTTGGTATCCCCAGTCAGCATAAACTGGAGCCCAGAAACCTTGATCCCACAATCTTCGGTAAGAGTTGACTGTCGAAGACCCAATCGCTGTTAATGCGGGAAGATGCTTCATAACTCCTCCAATAGATTTTAGTCCAACTTTTCCAGGTAATTGGATATCTTTTGTATCAGGCATGAAAGTATTTTTTCCACCTTCAACATAACTGAATACTTCATCCATTGCTGGAATAGATTTATGTCCTAATTTATTTACTTTATCTTTACCACCTGTCCAAAGAGACATGTTTGTGTGACAACCACTTGCTGAAACACCCATGAACGGTTTAGTCATAAAGCAAGCAATTAAATTAAACTCTCTTGCAACTTGAGCACAAATTTGTCTATATGTTGACAATCTGTCTGCATTTCTTAAGACATCATCAAACATCCAGTTCAATTCTAATTGACCCGGAGCATCTTCATGATCACCTTGAATCATATCAAATCCCATCGCTCTGGCGTATTCCATTACCTTCATAAAAACAGGTCTTAATGACTCAAATTGATCAATGTGATAACAATAAGGTTTAGAAAATCCTTTACCTGTCGGAGTTCCATCTTCATTTCTAGTTAACCACATCATTTCTGGTTCTGTTCCAACTCTTAATTGATAACCGTGTTTTTTCTTAAATTCTTTAGCGATAATTCTAAGGTTACCTCTACAATCAGATGTTAAATGACCACCTGGGTTTTCTCTTTCTTCTCTGTTTCTAAAACAAGTTACAAATACTCTAGCAACTTTTTTATCCCAAGGTAACTGGCAAAAAGTTTCTGGATCAGGTATTCCAACTAATTCTTTTGCTTCAGGTCCGTAACCTATATAATTATTATGACGATCTAAAAATAGGTTTGCTGTTGCTCCGTAAACTAATTGAAAACCTTTTTCACATGTTCTTTCCCAATGGTCAGCAGGAATTCCTTTTCCAACAACTCTTCCTGTGACAGAAATGAATTGAAAAAAAATATAATCAATGCCAAGCTCATTTATTTTAGCCCTTACTTGTTTTATTAGTTTTGCTCTACCTGGTTGGTTAACGTGTTTTTCTAGGTCAGTCATTTTATTCCCCTTTAATGAAATTTTTTATAACGAACGTTAACTGAAAAATATTATAGTGTCTAGGAGTCTTGATTATATTAATTATATATAATTTTTATAAGTAGTACTTAAGTATTAACTCCAAGGGAATGGACTGTTAGATGTAGGGTGTAGTTCACCTTTCTCGTAACGGTTGAATCTAAAAGGTTTTAATAAATCACTTTCAGTTCCAAGAATTTCTTTTGCAACAAGTTCACCAACACCAATCATTTTATATCCGTGGTTTGCATCAGCAATCATGTAAACATTTTCTAAGAATCTATCAAAGATTGGGAACGAGTCTGGAGTCATACATCCAAGACCACCCGAAGGTCCTTTTCTATATAAATCTGATTTGCCTTCAAATCTTTTTTGACAATGAGCTAAAGCCGAACACCACATATCATTAAAGGCTTCTGTAGTTTGGTATTCTGGTGACTCAATACCGTATGGATCAACATTTACTTTATCAAAATGTTTGTCAACTATGTAAGGTGATGTACCACCCTGAACTCCTAATCCTTCAATGTCTGGCTTGTAATAAATACCCCAGATTTTATCTGTAATTAATTTTTTTGTTTTATCTGAATATAAAGGCGCAGTAGAATCTACATGGATTACAGGAGGTTGTTTTCCGTCATTCGTTTTTAAAAAATCTGCGTCTACACCAATCACACCTTCTTGAAGCATCCAATATGTCCACATATCAGTTTCGTGTATTTTACCATCTTTACCTTTGATGTTTGCCGTTTTTGGAAGTTCTAACATATTCCAAAAATCTCTAGCCCAAGGACCTGCCCCAATTACTACTTGTTCGCACTCAATAGTTCCTTTGTCAGTTTCAACACCTGTTACAGCTTTACTGTTACTACCTCTTTTAAATCCATTTACCGTAACACCTTTCATTACTTGAACACCATTTGAAGTAGATTTATTTTCAAGAGCTTTAATTGAGTCTTTATTAAATGCGTAACCACCTTTTTTTTCATGAAGAACTGATGTGATACCTTGTGCTTGCCAATCATCAAACATGCCCTTCATATAATTCATACAATCTTTTTCACCTTCAATAAATTCTGATTCGTAACCAATAGCTTTTTGTTGTTCATAAATTGTTGCAACATCTTCATGCATTACTTCTGGTGAAATTTGTAAATAACCAACAGCATTATACTTAAATGCTTTAGGATCACTTTCCCAAACAGAAACTGAATGAGCCATTAATTCTCTCATAGCTGGCTGAAAATAATTATTTCTAACAACGCCACAAGCAATACCACTTGCACCTGCTGCAATATCTTTTTTTTCAAGTACTACAATGTCGCCAGGATTTTTATATGTTTCTGATAGTTTCCATGCTGTACTTAAACCATGAATACCACCACCAATGATAACTACTTTTGCTTTGTTTGGTAAATTTGTCATAATCATTTTCGATTATTAACAAAAAGTATAGACAGTGAAAGTATTATTTATAGTACTAAAAAATATATATATAAATCATACAATAAAAATGGTTATAAAAAATATGCTTTAAATCGAATCTAAAAGACCATAGCATCTCTTAATTATGAGCCACCAATATTATAATCCAGCAAAATCTAGATTACAAAGAAGCGAGCTCGCTGTTCCAGGATCTTCACCAAAAATGTTTGAAAAGGCCTTAAGCTCAGCGGCAGATTATGTCTTTTTAGATTTAGAGGATGCAGTTTCTCCTAATGATAAAATCTCAGCAAGAGCCAATATTATTAAAGCTCTTAATGAAATGAACTGGAGAGAAAATGGAAAAACAATTTCAGTGAGAATCAACAGTCTTGATACACATTATATGTATAGTGATTTAGTAGAAATTGTTGAACAAGCTGGTGAAAATGTTGATACCATTCTAGTACCTAAAGCAGGAACAGCTAGTGATGTTTATATGGTTGATTGTTTATTGACACAAATAGAGACTAATAAAAAATTAAAAAAAAAAATTGGAATAGAGTGCCTAATTGAAACTGCACTTGGGATGTCAAACATAAAAGAAATTGCAAAATCAAGTCAAAGATTGGAAGCTTTGCATTTTGGTGTTGCAGACTATGCAGCTAGTTTGAGAGCTAGGACAGTTGTAATTGGAGGATTAAACCCTGATTATCCTGGAGACCAATGGCATCATGGATTATCTGAATTAGTTATGACTTGTAGAGCATATGGCCTCAGAGCGATAGATGGACCATTTGGAGATTTCAATGATCCAGATGCTTATGTAGATGCAGCAAAGCGTGGAGCAGCAATTGGCATTGAAGGCAAATGGGCAATACATCCTTCACAAATTGAACTTGCTAATAAAGTTTTTTCACCTCCAGAAACAGAAGTTAACAAAGCTAAAAGAATTTTAGAAGAATTAGAAAAAGCAGCTAAAGAAGGTAAGGGAGCTGCACAACTTGATGGTAGAATGATTGATGCAGCATCTTCTAGAATGGCAGAGAATGTTGTTAACATTGATAAACTAATAAATAAAAAATAAAAATGGATATACACGAGTATCAAGCAAAAGAAATTTTATCTAGTTTTGGAGTAACAATACCAAGAGGTGGAATTGTATATAGTCCTGAGACTGCAGAAAATAAGGCTCGTGAAATTGGTGGATCAAGATGGGTTGTTAAAGCACAAATTCATTCAGGTGCTAGAGGAAAAGCAGGAGGAATAATTGTTTGTAATTCTCCTTT
>CACEKA010000023.1 GCA_902560015.1 uncultured Pelagibacteraceae bacterium | reverse complement strand
AAATGTTATCGCCACCTGCACTTACAATAATATCTTTTTTTCTATCAGTAATCTTTAAATAACCATCCTCTGAGTCTATTTCTCCAATATCACCAGTATGAAGCCATCCATCAATTATTACTTCATCAGTCTCTTTTTTTTTGTTCCAATATCCCAACATTACATTTTCACCTTTAACCAAAATTTCACCATCTTCGGCAATTTTAACTTGATTTCCTCTGAAAGGTGGGCCAACAGTTTCTACTTTAATCTTATGTATGGGGTTACAACTTACCACTGGTGAAGTTTCTGTTAAACCATATCCCTGGAGTGTAGGCAGTCCTACAGAATTCAAAAATTCTCCTATTTCTTTATCTAGCGCACCTCCACCAGAGACAAAAGCTTTTAAATTTCCACCAAACTGTTTTTTTATTTTTTTTCTAACTAATACCTCAACTATCAAATTAAGTGATTTTTCAAAAAAATTCATTTTTTGATTTAATAATTTTTTTTTACCTAATCTAAGAGTCGCATTAATTAACTTGGCTTTGAGACCTGTTTGTTTTTTGAGATTAATATTAATTTTATTATAAAGATTTTGATAAAATCTTGGCACAGCAGTCATGATTGTTGGTTTTGCCTCAGATATATTTTCTAAGAGTTTTTCTATTTTTTCTGCATAAAAAACTTTTGCTCCCACAGCTATTTGGGCAAATTGCACACAATGTTCGTAAGAATGAGAAAGGGGAAGCCAGGTTAAAAAAACTGGCCTTGAATTAAACAATGGCTTCATAATTTCACAAGCACCAACAAGATTATTTAAAATACCACCATGACTTAAGATTACCCCTTTTGGATTTCCTCCAGTTCCAGAAGTATAAATTATACATGCAGGTGAAGATCTCTTTAGATTATTATTTTGGATTTTATCTTCCTCTAATAGTTCATTCTTTAATATTATACTAAAGTCTAAATATTTTTCTTTATCAACTAAATTTAAATTAGTAGTTGCTTTATTTACATCATCTAATGTTATAATTTTTTTAATAAAATTTTTTTCATTAATTGTATTACTTAATTTTTTGAGCATTTCATTATTTGAAACTATAACTAAACTAGGTTCGCAATCTTCAATTAAATATCTATAATCTTCTTCGGTGTATGTAGTGTATGCAGGAACAGTAATTCCACCTGATAACATAATTGCTAGATCAGAAATAAACCATTCAGGTCTGTTTTCTGAAACCAAAAGACATCTATCGCCCTCTTTTATATTTTTTTTAATTATTCTAGATAATTTTAAAATATTTTTTTTTGATTCCTCCCAAGTATATGTTTTTTTATTATTTGGGTTTAACCATTCTAAAAAAATACTTTTTTTATTTTGTACTTCCGCTTGATGAGAAAATAATTCGATTAAGTTGTTTAAATTATCTAAATTCATAATTTTTTGGTGGGCGAAGAGAGAATCGAACTCTCACTTCTTGCGAAACACGATTTTGAGTCGTGCGCGTCTACCAGTTCCGCCATTCGCCCATTATATTTAATTAATTATATTTAAATAGTATAAGAACTAAATTTATATTAAAACCAAAAAATGTTTCAGACTCTTTATAAAAAATGTTTAGATTTAGCTTCACATAAAAGTTCAAATTTTTATTTAGGTCTTGTCTCTTTTGTTGAGAGTTCATTTTTTCCTATACCACCAGATGTAATGATTATTCCAATGGTGATTGCTAAAAAAAAAGAATTTATAAAAATATTTTTAATAGCATCTATATTTTCAGTTTTAGGCGGTATTTTAGGATATCTAATTGGTTACCTTTTTTTCGATGTAGCAATTTATGTCATCGAATTTTATAACTATGAAGATAAAGTTAATGATTTGAAATTAAGTATGTCTCAAGGAAGTGGCTTTCTGGCTTGGTTAAGTATACTTTTTTTAGCAGGCTTTACACCTTTACCATATAAAGCTTTTACAATAGCAAGTGGCTTAATTGCTTTCAATCTGCCAATTTTTATAATTGTCAGTTTAATTTCAAGAAGCCTAAGATTTTTTATTGTTGCATTTTTATCTTATAAATTTGGAGAATTATTTACTGAATATATGAACAATCATGGATCAAAATGGTTTACTGCTATTGGAGTTTTAATAGTTATAATATTTGTATTTGTATATTTGGTTTTAAAATTTAATGGTTAAGAATAGTAAAAATTTATTAATTAAGTTTATTTTTTTAGTCAGCATTATTGCTTTAGTGTCTGCATTTTTTATTGAATATATTCTAGGTCATCAACCTTGTAATCTTTGTGTGTTAGAAAGAATCCCATACTTGTTAGCAATAATAGTGGTTTTGCTTAATTATAAATTCATTCAATTTGAAAAATTTTTTATACTTTTGCTCACAATTATATTTTTAGCTGGTGCTGCTCTGTCACTATATCACTTAGGTATTGAGCAAGGTTTTATTGAAGAATCATTAGTTTGTGACCTAAAAAGTGAATCAAATTTATTGTCAAAAGAGGAAATTTTAAAGCAATTACAAGAAAAAAATGTTAGCTGCAAAGATGTAACATTTAAAATTTTTGGATTATCCCTTACAAGCTATAATATTTTAATATCTTTATTAATTACTATTAGTGCTGGAAAATTTTATTTTAATTATGACAAAAATTAATAAAAAAAAAGTTGAAGAATTTATTAGAGTTGACCATGCTGGAGAACGTGGAGCTGTCAAGATTTATGAAGGACAACTATTGGCCTTAAATACTTTTGTAAAAGATGAAAACCTAAAAAAAACTATTGAAGACATGAAAGAACATGAAAAAGAACATTGTAAGTTTTTTGAAAATGAAATTAAAAAAAGAAATATTCAACCAACAAAATTTTTACCTTTGTGGGATTTATTAGGTGTTGGCTTAGGGTTTGGTTCAACATTATTGGGGAAAAAAGCTGCTATGCTTTGTACTGCTTCTGTTGAAGAAGTTATAGATAAACATTATTTAAATCAAATCAATGAACTTGATGTTAGCGAAAAAGACCTAAAAAGAAAGATTACAAAATTTAGACAAGATGAATTGGATCATAAAAATATAGCTTACGAAAAAGGTGCTACAAAAAAAGGTCCCTACTTATTATTGGACAAAATTATTAAGACAGGTTCAAAAATTGCAATAAATATCTCTGAGAAAATCTAGGCTTCTAATTCAACATCCCAGTATAAATAATCCATCCAGCTTTTATGTAAATAATTAGGTGGGAAATTTTTACCATTTTTGTGTAAATCCTCAGTTGATGGACGATAAGGATGTTGGTTAAGCTTCATATCAGAGTTTTTTAATAATTTGCCACCTTTTTTTACGTTACATGCGGAGCATGCAGTTACAACATTATCCCAATTAGTTTCACCTCCTTTTGATCTTGGTAATAAATGATCAAAAGTGAGTTCCTCACCACTTCCACAATACTGACAGGAAAATTTATCTCTTAAAAATACATTAAACCTAGTAAAGCTTGGTTTTGTTTGCGGTATGATATAATCTTTTAAGGCAATGACGCTAGGTAATTGCATGTTAAACGAGGGACTTCTTATCGTTCTATCGTAATTGCTAACAATTATTACTCTATCTAAAAAAACAGATTTTACGGTATCTTGCCACGACCATAAAGATAAAGGATAATAACTTAATGGTCTATAATCAGCATTAAGAACTAAAGCTGGACACTTTTCTAATGAAACATTTTGTTCTATAAAATTATTCATTAAGTAATTTTAACTTACTTAAACAATTTTATCAATAACAAGAGATATTAATTTTTTTTAAGAATATAATTAAGTGCTGTACTTGAAGCTTCTATAGGAATATGATGATCACAATTTTTTATCAAAACTGTTTCAACTACAATATTATTTCTAATTAAAAAATCTTTTGCCTCTAAAAGAAATGTTGAAGGTACAACTTGATCTGTGTCACCATGTATCAATAAAGTATCAGTAGAATTTTTTATTCTCGATTTTAAATTATTTTGATCAACAATTTTTCCAGAAAATCCTACAATACATGAAAATTTTTCTTCAGATGTTAATCCAACATTCAATGACATCATACAACCTTGACTAAAACCTGATAAGCATATCTGATTATTTTTTAAATTAAATTCTTGTTTGATTTCATTAATAAATACTTTAATCTTTTCTTCAGCTTTAATTGATTGTTCAAGTATATAATTAGGATCATCCCTTGTAAGGTCAAACCATTGAAATCCTGAAGGATTTATAGGACAAGCCTCATGTCCATTTGGACAAATAAAAATTGTATTTGGCATGTGCCTTTTCCAGTTTAAAGTTAACATACTTATATCTTTACCATCACCCCCATATCCATGAAGTAAAACAATAGCATTTTTAATTTTCTTTCCTTCTTCAGGTTTTATTATTATTGAATCTAGGCAAAATGTCATAGTTGATTAATTATGTTTTTTATTTTTAAAAACAATCTACAATATTTATATGATTTCAGGAATATTTGTTAAAATCCTCTCTATAATTCTTTTAATATCTGTTGGGATCGTTTTAATTTTAGGAATAGGAACCCTTTTTAAAGGGGGGGAAACCAGCAAAAAATATTCAAATAAATTAATGCAACTAAGAGTGCTTATTCAATTTGTAGCCATACTCGTTCTTGTTGGTTTTGCTTATTTTTTTAAAAACTAATTATAATCTTTTAGCCAATTTATAAATTTTTTATCATCAAAATCTATCGATCCAATTATTCTTGCAAATTCTTTACCTTTTTTGTTTATAAGAATTGATGTTGGAACTCCACGTAAAGAAAATGTTTTTGCAAGAGTTGTTGGTGCATCAAAATATGGTTCAAAATTTTTAATATTTAAATCTCTAAAAAAACTATCAACCTTTTTAACACTTTCTTGAGATATATTAATTGCAAAAACTTTTAAATTATTCAAATTTTGATTGCTTTGAAGTCTGTCTAATGATGGCATTTCTTCTTTGCACGGTTCACACCAAGTAGCCCAAAAGTTTAGCAAAATTAAGTTTCCGTTAAATTCCTTAATATTAATTTTTTGTTCATTTTTGTCTAAAAAAATAACATTATCGTAGGCTTTTAGATCTTTATGAATGACAATGTTTTTTATTTCGGATACATCATTAGCGAAGACATTAGATGTCAAAAAAATAAATAATATTAAAAATCTCATGTTAAATAGTTATAATTAAATATCATGGCAAAAAATAAAAACAACCTAGCAATATGGAATACTCGAATAAAAAAGAAAGCTTCATCTTTATTTCAAAAAGTTGGAAATTCAATTGATATCGATAAACGACTTTATAAAGAGGATATTCAAGGTTCTATTGCGCATGTTGAAATGTTATTTAAACAAAAAATAATATCTTTCAAAATTAAAAATAAAATTATTTACGGTCTTACGAAAATAGAAAAAGAAATTTCTAATAAAAAATTTGAATTCAACAAAAAATATGAAGATATTCATATGAATATAGAAAAAAGACTTTTTCAAATAATTGGTGAAGAAGCAGGCTACGTGCACACAGCACGATCTAGAAATGATCAAGTAATCACAGATTTCAAAATTTGGATAAGATCTTCAACAAAAGAAATTGATCTTAATTTAAATAAAGTAATAAAAAGTACATTAAAATTAGCTGAGAAAAATATTGATACTATTATGCCTGGGTTTACACATCTTAAAAATGCACAAGCTATTTCTTTCGCTCATTATCTTATGGCTTATGTTGAGATGTTTAATAGAGACAAAAAAAGATTTGCAAACAATTTAGATAGTTTAAAGGAAAATCCTTTGGGTGTAGCTGCACTAACAGGAACTTCTTTTAATATAGATAGAAATTATACAAGTAAAAAACTTGGATTTAAGAAACCAACAAACAATTCAATTGATACTGTTTCTGATAGAGATTTTGTTTTAGATTTTTTATATAGTATTTCTGTTTGTTCAATGCATATTTCAAGAATTGCTGAGGAGCTTATCATCTGGAGCTCTGATGGTTTTAATTTAATTAACCTTTCGGATAAAATTGTAACAGGTTCATCAATAATGCCTCAAAAGAAAAATCCTGATTTATTGGAATATTTAAGAGGAAAATCTGGCAGTAGTTATGGAAACTTGTTTTCAATGCTTACAATTTTAAAAGGTCTTCCACTATCTTACTTCAAAGACCTTCAAGATGATAAGGAGATTGTCTTTAGATCTAATGATACTTTAATTAACTGTCTTAAAATTTTTGATGAAATACTAAAGAACTCTAGCCCTAATAAAAAAAAAATGATCAACCTTGCAAACTCTGGGTATATTACTGCAACAGACTTGGCGGACTATCTTGTAAAAAATCATTCAATGTCATTTAGAAAGGCTTATCAAAAAACAGCATCTGTTGTTAATTTAGCCGAAAAAAAGAAAAAGAAGCTTAACGAACTAAGCTTAGAAGAGTTAAAAAAAATTGAACCAAAATTAACCAATGACGTTTTAAAAGTGTTTGATTTAAAGAATTCTGTAAATTCTAAAAAATCTTATGGAGGAACAGCTTTTGATAATATCAAAAAAATGATAATGAAATATAAGAAACAAAAATGATTAAAAAAATTAGCTTTATTTTTCTGATCTGTTGCTTGCTAACGTCTTGTGGAAAAAAAGGAGACCCTGAATATAAAGACCCAAAGCAAAAAACTGAAAAGATAATAATCCTTACAAATAAGGCTTAATGAAATATATCAAAAAAAAACTTACAATTGATAGAATTAAATTAGAGGATATTGCTAAAAAATTTGATACTCCAACTTATTGCTATTCCTATACTCAATTAAAAAAAAATATTAATAATTTCAAAAAAAATTTTAAGACTTTTTCACCATTAATTTGTTTTGCAATTAAATCTAATACAAATCTAAATTTAATTAAAGAGATTAAAAAATTTGGTTTAGGAGCTGATGTTGTATCAATGGGTGAACTTATGATGGCCCTTAAGGCTGGCATGAGTCCAAAAAAAATTGTTTTTTCAGGCGTAGGTAAAACATCAAATGAAATAAATTATGCTATTGATAAAAAAATATTATTAATAAATGCAGAGTCTAAAAGTGAAATAAAAGAAATCGATAGAATAGCTAGGATAAAGAAAAAGAAGGTGCAGATTGGTATTAGATTAAATCCTAATACCGATGCAAAAACTTTAAGTCAAATTTCAACTGGTAAAAAAGAAAATAAATTTGGTGTAAATGAAAAAACATTTTTTGAACTTGTAAACTACTGTAAAAGTTCAAAAAATATTAGTTTGGAATGTTTAAGCGTTCATATTGGTAGTCAAATATTAGACCATAAACCCTATGAAAAAATGCTTAATGTAGTTGATAAAACAATTACCAAAACCAAACATAAATTTAAATTTATTGATTTAGGTGGAGGCATGGGAATTTCATATGATAACAGAAGTAAAAAACTAAATTATAATAAATACAATATTGCTATTAAAAAGTTTCTAAAAAAACATCCCTCAAAAATAATTTTTGAGCCAGGAAGGTCTATAGTAGGAAATATAGGATTTTTAATCTCCAAAGTTATTTATATTAAAGAAAATGATAAAAAAAATTTTGTTATACTAGATGCAGCTATGAATGATTTGATGAGACCAGCTTTATATGGAGCTAATCACAAAACACTACCCTCAGTTAAAAAAAATCAAATTTCAAAAAAAATATATGAATTTGTAGGTCCTATTTGTGAAAGTACGGACAAATTTACCTCATTGAAAAAATTTCAAAAATTAAAAGAAAAGGATATAGTTGTTATGTGTGATGTTGGTGCGTATGGAATGTCACTTAGTTCAAATTATAATTTAAGACCTAAACCTGCAGAAATATTGATCAAAGGATCTAAAATTAGGGTTATTAAAAAAAGACAAAAGCATACTGACTTGATGTAGCTTTTGATAATAATGATTAGAAACTTAATATTTTCAATTTTTTTCTTTTCTGGAATAATTCTTATTTCAATAATTTTTTTACCAACATTTTTTTTACCTCAAAAATTTGTTCTATTAGGTGGAAAGTTAATGGGTTATTGGACTGGCTTATGTTTAAGGATTTTTTTATCAACAAAAATTATTATCAAAGGTAAAGAAAATATCATCACTAAGGAAAAATTTTTTATTTCTGCTTCCCATCAATCTATGTTTGAAACATTTTATCTTCAAACAATTTTTAATTCTCCCGTCTTTATTCTGAAAAAAGAATTATTATTAATTCCAATATTTGGCTGGTATTTAAAAAAAATTGGGTCAATCTCTATTAAAAGAAATAAAGTTACTAAGGACAATTTAAGTTTCTTTGAAGATATTTCTAAAATAATTTCTAATTCAAAAAGACCACTAATAATTTTTCCTCAAGGTACAAGAGTTCTACCAAATGAAAGGCCACCATTTAAAAAAGGAGCATCAAGAATTTATGAGGAATTAAAAATTGCGTGTCAGCCAGTGGCTATTAATTCTGGCTATGTATGGCCTAAAAAAGGTTTAAAAAATAGTCATAAAACCATTACTATTTCAATTTTAAAGCCAATAGCGTCAGGTCTTTCAAAAGACGAATTTTTAAAAAATTTAGAAAATAATATTTATGAAGAGTTAAATTTGTTAAACTAGCCTTTCATTGGCATTACAACAAATATGCTATCAAAATCACCAGGATCTTTAATTAAAGCTGGCGAACCAGTATCATTAAAAAATATTTCAACTCTTTCACCATCTAATTGTGACGCCACATCAATTAAATATCTAGAGTTAAAGCTAATTTCTAAATCATGATCAAATTTTACGTTTAAAGTTTCCTTACCATCTCCACTGTTTGTATTATTAACTGAAAGATTCAAGGTATCTTTTGATAAATTAAATTTTACTCCATCTTTTTTATCTAAAGAAACTGATGCAACTCTATCAACTGAATTTAAAAATAATTTTAAATCTATCTCTAATTTTTTCTGATTATTTTTTGGTATCACCTGGATATAATTAGGAAATTTACCATCAATAAGTTTAGATATTAGAATACTATTATTTAATTCAAATTTAATTTTAGATTTTATATTAGATACTTTAACATCGCCGTCGTAGCTATCTAATAATGAACACAACTGAAAAATGGTTTTTTTTGGAAGTATAATTGGTTCAAAATCAATTTTTTGTTCTAGTCTGATTTTTGAAATAGACATTCGATGACTGTCTGTTGCAACCGCTGTTAAATAATTTTTATCCTCAACTTCTGTTTGATGAAAGTATATACCACTTAAGTAATGCCTTGTTTCATCATTTGAAACAGAAAATTTACATTTATTTAATAATTTTAGAAGTTGTTTTGATTTAATTACAAATTCATTCTGGTTAAAATTTTCATCAGTTAGTGGGAATTCTGTGGCACTAATACAATTTAAGTTAAAAATAGACTTTTCAGACTCAACTTGTAACTTGCTATCAGTAAGAGAAAGATTTATTTTTTTTCCTGAAGAAAACTTTCTTATAATATCGTACATAATTGAAGAAGTAGTAGTTGTTTTTCCTTCTTCTAAAATTTCAACATTGTTTAACTCATGAACAAATATTAAATCTAAATCTGTAGCTGTAATTGTTAACTTGGAATCACTTGCATCTAATAAAATATTGGACAAAATAGGTAGGGTACTTCTTTTTTCAATAACTCCCTGACAATAATTTAAAGCTTGCTGAAGATCTTGTTGGTTAACGTTAAATTTCATTTTCTTTATTATTATATAGTATCTGATTTTTTAATTTATTAATATTATCAACCATCTCAGGATCCTTTTCCTTAATTTTTTCAATAGTTTTTACTGAATGAATTATAGTTGTATGATCCCTGTTGGAAAACTCTCTTCCAATTTCTGGTAAAGACTTGGATGTCAAAATTTTTGTTAAATATATAGCTGTTTGTCTTGGTCTTACTAAATATCTTGATCTTCTAGAAGATAACATTTCATTTTTACTTATTTTAAAAAACTTACAAACTATTGTTTGGATTAAATCTATAGTAACTTTATTCTCAGCCAAATTTAATAAATCTTTTAAAATGACTTTTGTTTCCGCCAAATTAGGAGCTTTATTGTAAATTCTTGAAAATGAAACTACTCTGTTAATTGCTCCAACGAGCTCTCTTACACTTGCTGTAATTTCAGTGCTTATAAATTCTTGTATTTCTTTAGAAACTTGGAGTTCATCAGCATATAAACTGTTTAATTCTTCAGTTTTCTTTTCAACAATTTTTTTTCTTAGTTCAAGGTCTGGTTTTTGAATATCAACTACTAGACCTCCAGAGAATCTGGATTTAATTCTATCTTGGATTCTTGACAGTTTATTTGGAGCTCTATCAGCTGAAACTATTATTTGTGAACCTTTATCTAACAATGCATTAAAGGTATGAAAAAATTCCTCCTGCATTGCCTCCTTGCCACTAATAAATTGAATATCATCAATTAATAAAATATCAGTATTTCTAAAGTATTCTTTAAACTTAACCATATCATTTGCTTTAATTGATTTTACAAATTGATACATAAAACGTTCTGCAGATATAAACATTACTTTGTTATTATTTTTTAACTCTAGACCAATAGAATTTAAAAGATGAGTTTTTCCCATTCCTACACCCCCATAAATATAAAGTGGATTATAATGAGATGTATTTTCTGTAACTTTTAAAGATGCTTCATATGCAAGCTTGTTGCTTGTTCCGATTATAAAATTATCAAATCTCTTATTTGAGTCTATTCGATTATATTGAAGATACGAGTCTTTTATGAAAGAAACATTTTCGCTTCTTTCAGAAGATTTTTCACTTACCTCATCTATATTTTTTTTTGTCTCGTGATCATCTATTTTAAATTCAATTCTAATAATATCTTTTTTATATAATCGAATAATTTGTAAAATTTGATCTAAGTATCTAGATGTAATCCAGTCTCTGATAAATCTCGTAGGAACTGACAATAATAAGTAATTATTAAATTCATCAACAAATATAATTTTTTTAAGCCAGCTTTCATATACATCGACACCTAGCTTATTTTTCATTTCACTTTGAACTAACTTCCAATTAAAAGTATCGGGGTTTAAATTATTTATATTTGTAGATTTATTCATAAGTCGTAGGAAAAACTCAGTTAGAACTATTTAAAAAAATTTGCAACTACTTAATAAAAAAAAATAAAAAAAAATAAAATCTAGGATTGAAGTTTAAATTTTTAAGAAAAAATAAAAAAAATAAAAAAAATAAAAAATTTTAGATTTAATAATATCTATAATTGAATCAAACATAGATTGAATCAAACATAGATTGAATCAAAAATATTAATTATTTACCAAATCTAAATGTAGTTAGATTTTAACAATACAAGAATACATGATGTAGATACTCAAAGTTGTTTTAAAAGTATTAGGGATATTAGTTACTTTAGATTGTAGAGATCTTTTTTGTTATTCTAGAAACATTTCTTGATGCGTTTTGCTTCTTTATAATTCCAGTTTTTGCAATCTTCATTAATTCGGAATTCAATTTTGGCAAGAATTTTAAAGCCTCATCTTTCTTCTTATCTTCAATTAATAGGTTCATTTTCTTTAATGCGTTTCTAAATCTACTTTTTCTAGCTTTATTTACAGCTGTTTGCTTAGAAATTCTTCTTATTCTCTTAATTGCTGATTTTGTGTTTGCCATATCCGCAGGGGTATAGCTTGTGAATTAAAGGGGGTCAATAAAATAATTGATCATTTTTGACAGGAATTACAAAAAAAAGTTGATCTATTAGAGATTATTATTTTTTTTATTAGATCTGAACATCCTAACTTTTTGCACCTCTGACCCTCTTGCTGGTAAACTTTAAATTCCTTTTGAAATCCACCTTTTGATCCTGAAGTATTTTTAAAATCTCTAATACTTGATCCTCCTTTGCCAATAGCTTTTGAAAGAACTTTTTT
>CACEKA010000022.1 GCA_902560015.1 uncultured Pelagibacteraceae bacterium | reverse complement strand
AATGTACTCAGAACAAGGCAATGAAATGTTTTGGAATACTATGATTTTAATTTTCTCACTGACAGGAGGCTAAATGAGAATAATACTAATAATGATTATTGGATTAATGTTAAGTAATTGTACCAATAGTTCATATGTTAAGAATAAAAAAACAATTACTTCCCCTGATGACTTACAAAAGTTTGTTAATGTTTATTGTGATAAAAACAAACAAACAGATAAAGTTATAAAGGTATGTGGAAACGGTTGGAGTAAAGATTTAAATATCAGTGAATCAAAGGCTGTTTTAAGTGCAAAAATAAAAATTGCTGATATTACCCAGCATTTATTAGCAAGTAATGAAGTAATAACCCATAAGGAAAATGAAAAAGGTATTACAAAAACTTACGACCTAACTGCAGATAGTAAATTAGAGGATGTATCCATAGCTGGTTATAAAATAGTTCATAAAAAAGTTTTAAAAGAAAAATCAGGCTGGAGAACTTTGGTTCTTTTAGAATTTAATTTAATTTAATTGAGTGAAGTCTTTTTGAAGTCTTTTTAAATTAAGTTTATAGATGGGAGTCCATTTGTTAAGTATTATCAAAGTTAATGAAAGGGAAAATAATTAACTTTATTGATTTGTAATCAATAGGTCCGCGGTTCGAATCCGTGCGGGGGCACCATCACTCAATTAAATCAACACTATTTTTTTTCACTAAATTTAAAATAAGTTATCTGGTTGCAATAAGTGTTACCATAGTGCTACCACTTTTGTAGACCAATCAACTAGTCATTTAATTATTCTATTAATGTGAAGTTTTTTAACTTGCTTGGCAAATTTCTTTCTTTAAAACTAAAGTACCTATGTTCATTGACAATGTTACACAACCATTTCCTGTTTGATTTTTTCCATCTAAATGAACCACGCCCTTTGTTGAGTTTGAATTTGCCACTGATCCACTTTTACAAGTTGTATCCCCCATTGTTAGATTTTTTGTTGAGCCAATATAAGGTGAAATATAGTTTTCACCGTAATATAGATCAGAACACTTTCCTTGCTCAAACCAAGCACTCATATGATTTCCTTCATTAAATTGAGAGCATGATAAATCATATATGGGGCCTCCATTAAAACTAGCAAACTTTAATCTATCTGATGATTCCATTTCGCATTTTATGTATGCTAATTTTATTGATTTAGATACGGTTTCAAATTGTAGCTCTGATGAAGTTCTTTTTGCTGATGTTGTATAACCATCATAAGCAACCACACCTACTGCAGCTAAAATACCAATGATAGCTACAACGACAAGAAGTTCTATTAGGGTGAAGCCTTTTTTATTATTTTTAATCACACCATCCATCTTTTTTAATTAAAATTGGATAATAATCTTTTGGAGTTTTTACCCAAAGTGCAATTTGCTTTTTTGATGATCCTGAAAAACATTCGGTTTCATCAAATCTCATTCTTCCATCTCTATCTGCAGAGCCATTTCTTGCTGTGTAAACTACTGGATCTGTTTCACCATATGGATTTTTCCAATCAATGTCTAAAAAATGTTTTATGAAAATATCATTTAGCTGATTAATGCCAGAGGCATTATTTGTAATATTGCAATTAATTGAACGTTTGTCAGAAATCTTTAAGGTTCCACCGCCATTAATATCACACATCCCCAAAGTGTTTTGAATAAATTTAACTGCAGTTTTATGTTGAGCCAGTGTGGCATTTCTTTTTGCACCACTCGTATACCCACTATAAGCAACTACACCCACTGCAGCTAATATTCCTATGATCGCTACTACGACTAGGAGTTCTATTAATGTGAAACCCTTATGACTCATTGTACTTTAAATTTAGTAATTACAGTTTCACCAGGTGCTATATTGGTTCCAACAACTATCTCATCATTAGTATCTCTATGCAAACAAGTTCCTCCACCTTTACCATTATTATGATAAACAGTTGTCCCCTTTACACTGCATGTGCTTGTTGCATTATTTTGTGACTCATAGATATTTTTAAAATCTATAGCTTTAAAGTGACTATCAAATGCTGATAGTACGTTATAACTATTGTTACCTGAAGTAATATTATTAATTGTTGGACATAAATCAGATTGATTTATTACATTACCACCTGATTTTTGTTTTAAAATAACCTGTTCACCTATCGAACATTTCATAATTTCAGATTGCATAAATTTAACTATTGTTTTGTGTTGGCTCTTTGTAGCATTTTTTTTAGAACTAGATGTATACCCATTATAAGCAACTACGCCAACAGCAGCTAGAATACCTATGATAGCTACTACGACTAAGAGTTCTATTAGGGTGAAACCATTTCGCTTCATTAAATTATTCAATTGGAATCTTGGTAGTAATTTTTTCTGATGCTACATCTGAAGGACAACTATAAACTGTTATCTCTGTTGCTGTATTCTCAATTAGAGTGTTGTATTCCCACATACTGTTACAAGTTACTCTACCATAATATCCTGGAGTTCTTCCTGAAACTGCAGAATAAGTTCCGTTAGGATGTTTAAACTTTGGTGAGGAAGTTCCTTGGCCCCATAAAGTTTGAGGTACAAAAATTGATACTGAATTTGCCATTGAGCTTGGATTTGATCTATTCGCACAATTAAATTTACCCTCAAATATTGTTGATTCAAAATTACACTTAACTAATTCAGATGATAAATATCTTACAACAGTAGCATGAACTGTTTTTGTAGCATTTTTTTTAGCACCACTCGTATACCCACTATAAGCAACGACCCCTACTGCAGCAAGAATACCAATGATCGCTACAACGACTAGGAGTTCTATTAATGTAAAACCTTTTTGCTTATTCATAAAAATTATAAACCACTTAAATCAATATTATTACTGCAAACATGATTTGGAATACTACATTGAGTTCCTGAACAAGGAGTTTTAACACAAGTTATAACTTGAATTTTTGTTCCAGGAGATCTTAACCTATTATACCCAACATCTGTATCATTCGTAATGTTTCCACCATGAGAAACTGGAGGTTTAGAGTCATAAGGATTCTTAAAATTTGTATTTAAAACTTCCACGGTTGCTTTTGCGACAATATCTTTCCAAGTTGCAGTGCCGCTTTTTGAGCAATCTAATTTTCCTTCCATAGCAGTGCTTTCACCTATCGAACATTTTAGAGCTTCTGTCGTTATATATTTAACTATAGCTTGATGATTAGAAGTAGCTGCTGATTTTTTTGCGCCACTTGTATACCCACTATAAGCAACTACACCCACTGCAGCTAGGATACCGATGATTGCTACAACGACTAGGAGTTCTATTAGAGTGAAACCATTTCGCTTCATCTAGTATCAGCTGTCATAATTAATTGTGTCCATTGTAATGCTTCTGAAAGGTCACGACCATTTGCTTTAAAAGTTCCCGCATCAAAAAAACCTGTAACACCAATATCTCCATTAGTATGATATTGCACTACACATCTACCTAGTGATAACTTATCATAGCTATTTCCTTTAATCATTAAATCTTGCCACCAAAGTCCTGAACTTGCTTGATATGCACCAGGTCCATTATGAACACCTTCTGTACCGCTGTTATGTCCATAAGGATTTTTATAACCTTCATTATTTAAATGATTGACTATTTTGATTAACATCTGTCCTGTATTAGTTTTATTTTTATCACATGGAACATTTTCTATGGTTTGTCTTCCACCAATTGATTTTAGTTGTATAGATGATCCAGGATTCATTGCACAAAAACCAAACTTTGAACCAATCTCTGATGCAGCTTGCTTACAATTTACTTTAACAGCATTATCTTTTGCAATACTGGTATAACCATCATAAGCAACTACACCTACTGCAGCTAATATTCCTATGATGGCTACTACAACTAAAAGTTCTATTAGAGTAAAACCATTTCGCTTCATAAAAAAACTCTATCACTGTTACCATATTGTTGCCAAGTCAGAATCTTTTTTCAAAAATTATTGATAAATAATAATTATTTAAACTTTTAGAATTGATTTGTAATCAATAGGTCTGCGGTTCAAATCCGTGCGGAGGCACCATCACTTTATAGAATAATATTTAAAGTTTTTTAGAATTTAAATTATCAAATTTTTTATTTAATTCTTGAGGCGATATATTCTTTAATGGTTGGATGATAAAATAAAAAACAGTCTGCAAAATCGATAGTGTGTGTATTTTTTTTTACTGGTTCAGACCAATTTTTTCCACTTATTTTACATTTTTTACCATTTATTTTTTTATCATTAGAAATTACGATTCTTTTAAAATTAGGCACATCATTCATCCAATCAGATGTTAATCCTTCATAATGATCCATTGGGTGAGTAAAGATTAATACTGGAGCATTACCATTGACCATTATCTTAATATGTTTTTCTCTTAGACTGGCAATGCCTGGATAGTTTTTACGAAGTTTATCTAAAGCTTTTTCTATACCTATTTTTTTAACTTTCATTTTTTTGGATATGATATAGTTACACGCTGGCATTAACGCTATACCTCCACCTACTTCATTCATATGTTTTGCTGTAAAAAGTAAAGTTGCCCACCCACCACATGAGTGACCTGTTACTATAATTTGTTTTTTTGGAACACCCATGTTAACAAATTTTTTAACTAGTTCTAAGTTTCCTTTAACACGACGATCCATTTTTGATACACCCGGATATGGACCTTCCCATTTTGACGTAAAATATTTAATGTTAGAAATTGTTGCACCAAGATCTCCTTCTAGATGTCCCTGACAATTTAAATAAACCATTATTTCTTTATCATTAATGCTATCTCCAGCAAGTTGAGCAAAATTTCGAAGCTGATTTACCCAAGCACAATTTTTAGTTTTATGATCCATTGAGTTAGATCCATGGTTATAAATAACAATTATCTTATTTTTTGGATCTGATATTTTAAAAGTTTCGTCGATATTAATTTTATCTTCCCATTTTTTTGTTGGAATTAAATATCCACTTTTTAAAATTTTATCAGCATAAACACTACTGCACAAAATCATTATTGAAAACAAAATGATAAAAAATTTTTTCATTGTAAACTTATATACAATTAATCTTAAATTATTGCTGTGTCATAAAGTATTACGATTAAATGGAGGATTCCACCAAGCCTCGGGGCCTTCCCAAACCTCACTGAATAATTCCCACAGTTCCTTTGATTTCTTTTTACAAAATTCTTTTATTGTTGTGTTTATCAATTAATTCTAAATATTTTTATTTTCTAATGATCTTGCTATCGACATTTATTATCCCGTCATTAACAAGACTTTTCTTAATGAAATCTAAAACTAATTCTTGATGTGGCCATGAACATTTGGAAAATACTATCCAATGACCGTTTTTTAATTTTTTTCCATCCCATCGCTGTTTACAATATTTGCCATTTACTTTTGGACCCTTTTCATATTCAAACCATTTTACCCCTGGAATATCAGCAATCCATTTAAGATCATTTGAAGTTGCTTTCCAGTCGTGTGTAAGGTCATCTGGACTAACAAAAACTAAAGAGTTTGCATATTTTGCAGTTTTTAATTCACCTACTAAATATTGTCTAACAGGATTATTTTCTTCGCGTGGCCAACAATTGGGATTAAAGGCAATTGTTCCACCAAATAATTCTTTCTTAAATGCAGCATATCTTATTGCATTCCATGCTCCACAAGAATGACCTGCTAAGAAAATTTGTTTAAAAGGAACCCCGTTAGAGTTAAATTTTTTAACAACTTCTTCTGTAACACGCATTCGAACATCAGTTGATAGGTTTCTTAAATATTCCTTCCAATATGGGCAATCTAAAGTATGTCCATATCCTTTTTTAATACACTTTTTAGCAGAAGCTTTGAATTTCCGTCCAGCTTCTCGTCCTCCTGTTGCATCGAGGTGTCTAGTATTCGTAATTAAACAATTCATCCACACAACCACTTCTTTATCTCCAATTTTTGCTCCTGAGAGCATAGAAATAAAAGTTAGATCTTCACTTTGGTTACAAAATTTCTCTTTAGTTTCATTGCCACCATGATTCCAAATCAATAATATCTTTTTTTCAGGATTTTCAATATTGTAGCCTTTAGTTAATTTAAATGCCTTTCCTTCAAGATTTGACGAAATAAATCCACTACTTTTTGCTCCAAGTTGTTTAGCTTGAACTGATAAACTTATATTTACAATCAATAATCCAAAAAAAATAATTACTAAAAGTTTTTTCATATTATCTTTATTAATCATTTATTATTCCATAGCCAAGCTGCGCCTCTTACTCCACTTGAGTCACCGTGTAAATTTTTCAAGATTTTAGTCTTAAGTTGATTTGAAAAGGTATACTTAGTAATCAACAATGGTATATTTTTATACAATCTGTCTATATTAGACATTCCTCCACCAAGTACAATAGCCTCTGGATCAAATACTCCTATCATTACTGCCATTAACCTTGCCATTCTATCCTCATAAAGATTAAATTCTGTGTTTGCTCGAGGATCTCCTTTTTTATCAAGGTTAGCAATTTCTTGAGAGTCAAAATTAGTATTATTTTTTTTATTAAAAACATTTGCAAAACCTACACCTGACATAAACTGTTCTGCACACAAAGCTCTACCACAATTCATTGATGGACATCTTATTTCAGTTTTTATTTCTTCATCAGTTAGATAAGGCAATGGCTGATGTCCCCAGTCACCTGCAATTTGATTAGCTCCTTCTATAATTTCTTTTTTATAAGACAGAGCACCACCAAATCCAGTTCCAATTATAATTCCAAAAATTGATTTGAATTTTTCACCAGCTCCATCTATTGATTCAGATAATGCAAAACAATTAGCATCATTCATTAATCTAACTTCTCTATTTAAAGCACTTTCAAGATCTGCTTTAAATGGCTTATCATTTAACCATAGAGAATTAGCATTAGTAACTAGGCCTGTATCTTTAGATGAAAATCCTGGAATTCCAAATCCTACGGTACAAATTTCTCCACTAATTTGATCAAATTCATTTACTAATTTTTGAACAGTTTCAATACCAGATACATAATTTTTTTCGTAAGAATATCTCTTTCTCTCTATCTGATCTCCATTTTCATTTAAAAGAATTCCTTCAATCTTTGTACCACCATAATCAATTCCAATTTTAAATTTTTTCACTTACGAGATATCCTTTTTTTTTTAAAAAAAATTTAATCAGTATTTATTTTTCTAGCTGGTTTCTTTTCTTATTTGTTCAATTTTTATCTTTTTTTGTAAACTTCTATTTTTATCATAAAGAAGATTAAACTTAATTTTATTATTAGTTTTGATAACAATTGATTTAACATTTCTAACTTCAAGATTATCAGCTACAGCACTAATCGGTCTCTTAGAAGGATTTAAATTAGTTATTGTAATCTTTAATTTATCATTAACAATTTTACCTCTCCATCTTCTTGGTCTGAAAGGGCTAATTGGAGCAATTGATAATTTTTTTGAATTAAGACTTAATATTGGACCATGTACTGATAGATTATAAGCCGTGCTACCTGCAGGTGTTGATACTAATACACCATCAGAAACTAACTTTTTAATTATTTGTCTAGATCCTTGTTTAATTGATAAAGATGCTGCTTGTCTGCTTTGTCTCAATACTGATACTTCATTGATTGCTAATGATTTTTTAAGTTGATTATTTTTATTCTTAACAAGCATTTCTAAAGGGGAGATGGAAATCAAATTTGCTTTAGATAAATTTTTAATTATATTTTTGGAGGAAAATTTATTCATCAAGAATCCATAGTTTCCAGAGTTAATCCCATAAAATTGTTTTTTTAATTTTTTATTTTTTTTTAGCGTTTCAAGCATAAAGCCATCACCACCAATAACTATTACAAGATTATTATTTTTAAATTGTTGAGAATTAATCTTATCTGTAACTATTTTTTTTATTTTTAATGATTTTTTATTTTTATCAGAGATTATCTGAAGCCTTGTCATTTAGTGGTGCCCTCGGCCAGACTCGAACTGGCACTCCGCAAGCGGCAAGGATTTTAAGTCCTTTGTGTCTACCAATTTCACCACGAGGGCATTTGTGAATTTCATGAGTATTTATGCTAATATTTATAATTGAACAAGATGAATAAGTAAATTTTTTTTATTTTATCTCCCTAGTTTCTAGTCTGTTTCTAGTTATCCCATAAAATCCTATATCAGATACCCACTCTAATAAACTCTTCACTTATTTTATCTGGCAAAGGTATTTCTAACTCAAAATCAACATCAAACGGGCCATTACCTTTGCCATTTAAAAAATTTATTTTTCCACAATATAAGAATTTTCTACTAGCTAGTGATGATGTTCTTACAAACAAGTGAATATCTTTACCAGTTTTTTTATGATTAATAATTGCTTGCCCAGCTTCATTGTCTTCTTTAGTGCCTTTTGTAGATTGCCAATGTAAAAGTTTATTTGACTTAAAATAATCTTGATATTGATACTCTACTTGAAAATCAGTTTTAATTAAATTGACGAAAATAAACTGTTCTTTGACACCGTCTGGTCTAACATGTCCAAACATTTTGTATACATGGGGGTTAGCAGCATTTCCAGTATACTTAAATAATTTATGTACTTCAGTTTTGTTGAAAGCTTTGTGAATTTGAGAGTCTGGAGTTGCATTCAAATCACCGTTTTCAAATTTTAAATATTCTTCTTTTTTCATTTTAAGAGAGAATTTTTTGAAGAAATCAATTGTTTCTGGATCATAAAAAATCCTGCTTTCATCTGGAAGTTCAAGCTCATTTTCCTTATATTTTTTAATAAACCTACCCATCTCTTTTGCACTTAAATCAAAATTAAATAATGCAGCTGGTTTTTCTAAAAATGTTTTATGATTACCTATAAAATCAATAATTTTTACAAATTTTTTTTCACTATGTATTCTTAATCCACGACCAAATTGCTGAATGAATATTATTTTTGACTCTGTTGGTCTAAGCATCATTATTGTATCAACCGAAGGTATATCAACACCTTCGTTAAATAGGTCTACACTGAAAATAATATCAATTTTTTTTTCAGTTAATTTTCGTATAGCCTCACCTCTATTAGTTTCTGATTTACTATGCACAGCGACTGCCTTTACTCCTTTAGAGATAAAAAATTCTTTCATAAATTCACAATGATTAATGGAAGCGCAAAAACCTAATGTACGTAATTGTTTATGTTTTATCCAATTATCATAAACATATTGAGCTCTCTTTGACTTATTAAGGCTTTTTTCAAGCTCAGCTTCATCAAATTTTTTACCTCTCCAGGTAATTTTTGTATAATCAACATACTTATCAATTATGCCTTCATATCGAAAATTAGATAATAACTTTAAATTAATTCCATCTATTAAGTCTTTTTCGTAAATTAAATTATTTCCACAAAATTGTAGAATATCAATATTGTCAGTTCTGTTTGGAGTTGCTGTTAAACCTAAAAAGAATTTTGGCTTAAAATACTCAACTAAATTTTTATAACTTTTAGCTCCAACGTGATGAAATTCATCAATAATTATATAGTCAAAATTATTCTTTTTGAATTTTTCTAATTCACTTTTTTTACCAAGTGTCTGAATGCTTGCAAAAATATATTCATTATCTAAATTCTTTTTGTTAGCTTTATATAAACCATATGTTTTATCTGGAATTAGTTGACTAAAAGTATTTTTTGATTGATTTAATATTTCCTCTCGATGAGCTATGAATAATATCTTATTAGGATTTGTCTCCAAAACATCTAAAGCAGCTAAAATCGTTTTACCTAATCCAGTCGCCATTACAACTAATCCCTTTGAATTGTTATTTTGTCTTGTTTTTTTTAATTCATTTAGAGCCTCTTTTTGTGCAACATTTGGACCCTCAAATTTTATAACATTTAATTGAGCTGAAGATTTTTCCTCTAAAGCTTTTATAAAATTATCTTTTTCCTCATATATGTTTGAATATTCTTGAATAATTTTTTCATTAAGCTCATATAAAAATGGGCTATTAAGTATATTCAATATTTTTATTTTATAATCTTCAAATAAAAGTTTGTTTGAAATTTCAATATTTAATTCATGACTTTGTTGAAATGCAGAATAAGAAATATTGCTTGAGCCAATAATGCATTTATAAAAATTATTTTTTTTATTCTCAAAACTATAACTTTTTATATGAAAATTTTCTTTTGAATTGATAGAATCAAAGAAATAGATATTGGCTCCTAGTTTTTTTAATTCCAAAAGCTTATTTAAGGCGTCAGGCTCAGTTGATTTAAGATAATTACTTGTGATAATTGTAATATTCTGAGGACTCTTAAAAGACTTCAAACTATCAAAAATAAGCATTAATCCTTTTACAAATATAAAAGAAACAACAATAATTATTTTTTCAGACTCTTTTATGTTTTCATTAATGGTAACATCTAGTTTGTTGCTAGGTATATCTATTAATTTATAATCCATTTTGAATTAAGTAATTATTAATTGGAATATCTGCTGGTGCAAAATCATATTTTAAAAGTTCTTTAACTGTTATCCATTCAATTTTATCATGATCATTTAATTTAAAATTACCTGATAAGTGTTTTACAGAGTAAGCTCTAAGATTGATTTTGTTCTCATCATATTCATGAAAACTTTCAGTAATGTATTCATCAATTTCAGAAAAAATTTCGAATTCTTCTAATAACTCTCTCTTAAGAGCATCTTTTTCATTTTCATTTTCCTCTACTTTTCCCCCTGGATATTCCCATTTAAATTCAAGGTGTGTACCTTTTTTTCTTCTTGCTATAAGAATTTTATCATTCTTTTTAATTATTGCTGCTACAACTCGGATATACATTTAATTGACCTCAAGGTTTCCACCAAATATTTGCGCTAGAAATAAAAATATAACAAGTAAACCTAGACCAATAATCAATGATAAAATATATGGTTTCTTTCTTTTCGATACAATTAAACCAACAAATACCCATATTGGGGTTAAGTATATTGACAACATGAAAATTAAAGAAATATTTATCAAAAAAGTATCTTGAAAGTCACGACTAGCACTTAAAGCTGCAATTAAGCCTCCCAAAATATTAGCAATAAAAATATATAATATTGGATAAGTAAACGATGCATGCCAGGGACTATCGTTGTATAAATTCTTGATACTATTCCAAATTTTTTTCATAAATTAATGATATTGTGTTATCTCTCTAGTTTCTAGTTGGTTTCTAGTTTGGTAAAATTTATTATTTATATTTTCCAATAAAAATAAATATAGGTTTTATAAAATTGTAGGATTTTATGGGATTTGAGACTGTGTGAGACTGTGTGAGACTATAAAATATCTCTAACCTATGTTTTTTAAGTCCTTTGTGTCTACCAATTTCACCACGAGGGCATTTGTGAATTTCATGAGTATTTATGCTAATATTTATATTTCAACAAGATTAATAAGTAAATTTTTTTTATATTATCTCTCTATGCTCTAGTCTTGCTCTAGTTTAAGCAGATTAATTAAGCTTTTAATGAATTGTTATTCTGTGCATTACTCTATTACCTCTAAATGGTGTTGCTTGATGTAACATTGATCTATTATCCCAAATAGCTAATTGGTTTTTTTCCCAATCTAGAGAATATTGAAATTTTTTTTTAATTTGATGTCTAAATAGGAATTTCTTTAATCTCAATTTATCTTTAATTTTAGGTTTAAAATCAACAAAATGACCTGGGCTACAATAAATTGCATAATTCATATTTATTTTTTTTATAATTTTATGAACAGATTTTAATTCTTTAATTTTTTTTCCTTTTTCTCTAACTCTTTCCTTCGTTGTAATTGATATTGGACCTTCTGATGAATAGGTCGCTTTAATTTTTTTTAATTTATTTTTAATATTAGTAGGTAATTGTTTATAAGCTAAGTATTGGGAACAGAACTCAGTATTAGCAACACCTTTTTTTGGAACAAGTTTAGATAACAACATAGTAAATCTTGGTGGTTTTTTTGTATAAATTGAGTCTGTATGAAACTGCTCACCAAAGCTTGGGCCTTTATCAGCTCTCTTTCTTTGAACAACTGTAATTTGAGGATATTTTTTACTTAATCCTTTAAGTCTTGGATAATTTGCTAATTTTCCAAAATTTTTTGCAAATTTTAAATACATACTTGAAGTCAAATTTTGTTTTTTAAAAAAAATAACACCATATTTATAAAGTGCAGATTTTAATCTTTTTAGATCATCTTTTGAAAGTTTTCTTAAGTCACAAATAATTTCAGCTCCAATATCTTTTTTATTTGGAATTAC
>CACEKA010000021.1 GCA_902560015.1 uncultured Pelagibacteraceae bacterium | reverse complement strand
CATAGAAAAAGAATAGAGGAATGTGATACTATTGTGCTTATTGCTCCTATTTGGAATTTTAGAATGCCAGCAATTGTTGAAGGATGGATTGACAAAGTATTAGCGCCGCCATGGGCGTTTAAATTTAAACAGTTAGTAGGAAATTACGGTTATCCAATTGGAAATTTAAAAGATAAAAAAGCTATTATTTTTTGCACGTATGGATCGCCAAGATTAGCAATTACAACTTTCTTTTTAAACCTACCAATTAGAAGATTAAAAAGAGGGGTGTTTCATATGTGTGGCATATATAACATTGTCTATAGAAGATATTTTGCAGTACCATTCGTTAGCGATGCAAAGAGAAAAGAATTTTTAGAAGATGTTAAAAAAACTGCAAATAATATCTAAAGTATTTATTCTTGTTTCCATTTTTATAACTTCATCTATCGCTGAAATTTTAAAACCTAATAGTCAAATTAAACCATCTGAAGTAGTAAAGATCCAGCTTACTGGGCTTCAAAAAAACGATCTAGAATTTAAAGATAGCGGTATAGAGCAAACATGGAACTTTGCTCATCCGAATAACAAAAAAGTCACTGGTCCCTTACCCAACTTCAAAAGAATGATAAAGGGGGACTCTTATCAAATGATGCTAAATCACCTCAGTCATACAATTACAGAGCTTGGAAGTAGTGACAAATGGGCTCAATTTGAGGTCATCATCTTAGACAAAAATAAAATTTATCATAAGTTCAATTGGCAAGTTGAAAAGTACAATCTAGATGGTGTTCTAAAGGACTGTTGGCTGACCACCATGGTATCAAATCCGATCCCACTTGGCAGCTCAATTTAATTATCCACAGATACAATTTTGTTTCGTTATTTCAAAAAATTTAGTAGGAATCGCGAATGAAAACAAAAACTAAAGTCGTAGTAGTTGGTGGTGGAGTTGTAGGTGTTAGTGCCCTTTATCATTTAGCAAAAAAAGGTTGGTCTGATGTTGTTCTTGTTGAGAGAAAAGAATTAACTTCTGGATCGACATGGCATGCTGCAGGTTTGTTACCATTATTTAATATGAGTTATTCAGTTGGACAACTTCATAAATATGCAGTGGACCTTTATAAAAAATTAGAAGAAGAAACAGGAAAAAATGTTGGCTTTAGTGTTGTATCAAATATTCGTTTAGCAAGTACCAAAGATAGGATGGATGAGTATCATCAATACGCAGGTGTTGCTCAAACTATTGGTGTAGATGTGAAATTCTTAACACCAGATCAAGTAAAAGAAATTTGGCCTTTATGTCATACAGATGATTTAGTTGGTGCAATCCAACACCCAGAAGATGGTTATATTCAACCTGCTGATTTAACACAAGCAATGGCAACTGGCGCAAGAAATATGGGTGCTGAAATTTATAGAAATACAAGTGTTCTTTCTATGAAACAAACCAAAGATGGTTGGGTGGTTGAAACTGATAAAGGATCAATAGAGTGTGAACATGTTGTTTCTTGTTCAGGAAACTTTGCAAGACAAACTGGAAAAATGGTTGGATTAGATATTCCAGTTATCCCAGTTGAACATCAATACATTGTAACAGAACCACATCCTGAAATTCAAAAAAGAAAAAAAGATGGTCTACCAGAAATGGGAGTTTTAAGAGACAGTGATAGCAGATGGTACATGAGAGAAGAAGCTGGTGGATTAATTTTAGGACCATATGAAGATGGTGCACCTGCATGTTATGTTAATGGACCGTCAAAAGATTCAGAGTATGAATTGTTTCAAGAAGATTTAGATAGACTAGCACCACACATAGAAGGTGCGATACACCGTGTTCCTGCTTTTGGAGAAGTGGGTGTTAAAAAAGTTTATAACGGTGCAATTTGTTATACACCAGATGGTAATCCAATAGTTGGACCTGCATGGGGTTTAAAAAACTTTTGGATTAATGAAGGACATAGTTTTGGAATTACAGCAGCAGGTGGAGCAGGATGGCAATTAGCTGAGTGGATAGTAGATGGTGAACCAACTATTGATATGCTTGGTGTTGAACCAAGACGTTATGGTGATTATGCAACAAAATCTTATTTAAAAGCTAAAAATGAAGAAGCTTACAGTCATGTGTTTATTACTCATTATCCTGATGAAGAAAGGCCAGCTGCAAGACCTTTAAGAACATCTCCTTGTTATGAGAGAATGAAAGATTTAGGCGCAGTTTTCGGTCAAAAATTTGGATGGGAGAGACCTAATTTTTTTGCAACAGATGGTATGGAACAAAAAGACGATTGGTCATTTAGAAGATCAAAGTGGTTTGAAGCTATTAAGAAAGAATGTCAAAACGTAAAAGATAAAGTTGGTCTTCTAGATATGACAGCATTTGCGAAATGTAGAATTAAAGGTCCAAAAGCTGAAGAATTTTTAGATCACTTAGTAGCAAATAAATTACCAAAAAAAATTGGAAGAATTGGTTTATGTCATGCACTTAATACTAAAGGCGGTGTTCACTCAGAATTTACAATTATGAGAGAAGCTGATGATAGTTTTTATTTGGTCTCAGCTGGAGCAAATTTAAGATTAGATCATGATTGGATAAAAAAATGGATGCCAGATGACGGTGTTACTTTTGAAGATTTAACTAACAGTACTGGTGTATTGGTTGTTGCAGGTCCTAAATCGAGAGAATTGTTACAAAAAGTATCTACTGATGATTTTTCAAATGAGAATTTTAAATGGTTAACAGCACAAAATGTTGAAGTTGGATATGCTCCTGTTAACGCAATGAGAGTAAACTTTGTTGGTGAGCTAGGTTGGGAGCTTCATCATCCAATCGAATATCAAAATCATATTTTCGATAAATTAATGGAAGCAGGAAAAGACTTAGGTATCAAACCTTTTGGTATAAGAGCAATGAATAGCTTAAGATTAGAAAAATCATATAAACTAGTTGGCACAGAGCTTTCTATTGAGTATTCACCTTATGAGTCTGGTTTAGATAGATTTGTTCACCCTAACAAAGGAAGCTTTATTGGATTAGAGGCTTTGAATAAATGGAGAGAGAAAGGTTTTGACAATAAACTTATTACTCTTGAAGTTCATGGCACTAAAGATGCTGATGTTTTAGGAAATAACCCAATATATAAAGATAATAAAGTTGTAGGAAGAGCAACGGGTGGTGAATTTGGTTTTAGATTAGATAAATCAATTGCTCTTGCAATGGTTAAACCAGAATATTCAAATGTAGGCGACAAATTACAAGTTGATATTTTAGGTGAAATGTATGAGGCTACTGTATTAGATGAGAGTCCATATGATTCTAAAAATAATTTATTGAGAGCTTAATGAAAATTTTAGTCGCTGTTAAAAGAGTTATTGATTACAACGTTCAAATAAGAGTTAAAGAAGATGGAACAGGTGTTGTCACTGACAATGTTAAGATGTCAACAAATCCGCCTGATGATAATGCTATCGAAGAAGCAGTTAAGATAAAAGAAAGTGGAAAAGCAACAGAAGTAATTGCTGTCACTATCGGTGAAGAAAAAGCTCAGGAGACAGTTAGAAAAGCATTAGCTGTTGGAGCAGATAGAGGAATTCATGTTAAAGCGGAAGGTGTAATAGAGCCTTTAGCTGTTTCAAAAATTTTACAAAAAATTGCAGATAAAGAAAAACCTGATTTAGTTTTTATGGGTAAACAAGCAATAGATGATGACTGCAATCAAACAGGACAAATGTTAAGTGCTTTATTAGATTGGCCACAAGCAACTTTTGCTTCTAAAATAGATGTAAAAGATGGAAAACTTGAGGTTGTTCGAGAGATTGATGAGGGTTTAGAAACTATCGAAATAAATACACCTGCAATTGTTACATGTGATCTAAGATTAAATGAACCGAGATATGCTTCATTACCAAATATTATGAAAGCAAAGAAAAAACCAATTGAACAAATGAGCGCTTCAGATCTAGGAATTGATATCGCTCCCAAAATACAACAGATAAAAGTTGAGGAACCACCTAAACGAAAAGCTGGAATTAAAGTTTCAAGTGTTGCTGAATTGGTTCAAAAATTAAAAAATGAGGCGAAAGTAATATAATGTCAGTACTATTAATAGTAGAGCACAATAATAAAGAACTTAAATCTTTTACTTTAAATGCAGTAACAGCCGCATCTCTAATAGATAGTGATGTTCATGCATTAGTGATTGGAAATAATTGTGGTGATGCTGCAAAAGCCGCATCAGAATTACCTTTAGTTAAAAAGGTGATCACAGTCGAGGCTGCACACTATGAAAATTTTTTAGCAGAAAACTTTGCTCCAGTAGTAACTAAACTTGCAGATAATTATTCACATATAGTTTGTTCAGCAAATACATTTGGTAAAAATTTAATGCCAAGAATAGCTGCTAAATTAGATACATCACAGGTTAGCGATATTATAAAAGTAGAGTCGTCAGATACTTTTGTTAGACCAATTTATGCTGGAAATGCTTTTGCGACTGTTAAAAGTACTGATACAAAAAAATGTATTACTATTAGACCAACATCTTTTGATCCATGTGAAAGTTCTGGTGGTTCAGCGCCAATTGAAACCGCTGAGGCAGGAGAAGAATTTTCATTAACAAAATTTATTAAAAGAGAAGAAATAAAGTCTGATAGACCTGAGCTAGGTACGGCAAGAGTAGTTGTTTCAGGTGGAAGAGGCATGCAAAGTGGAGATAATTTTAAATTAATTACCTCAATTGCAGATAAATTAAATGCAGCAATAGGTGCATCGAGAGCTGCAGTTGATGCTGGTTATATTAGTAACGACCATCAAGTTGGACAAACAGGTAAAGTGGTTGTTCCAGATTTATATATTGCAGTAGGAATATCAGGAGCCATCCAACATTTAGCAGGAATGAAAGAAAGCAAAGTAATTGTTGCAATAAATAAAGATGGAGAGGCTCCAATTTTTAGTGTCGCCGATTATGGTTTAGAAGCAGATCTATTTGAAGCTTTGCCGCAGTTCCTAGAAGAGTTGAATAAATTAAATACTATACAAAAATAATTCTTAAAGATAAAAATATCATATGGGTAGAGAGTCGATGGAGTATGATGTTGTTATCATTGGAGGAGGTCCTTCTGGATTATCTGCAGCAATTAAACTCAAACAACTTGATCCAAATTTAAACGTTTGCTTATTAGAAAAAGCATCAGAAATTGGTGCTCATATTTTAAGTGGTAATGTTTTTGAAACACGAGCATTAGATGAACTTTTACCTAATTGGAAAGAACTCAATTCTCCGATTAAAACTAAAGTATCTAAAGAAAAATTTTTATTTTTAGGAAAAACAAAATCATTAAGTTGGCCAACATGGTTACTTCCTAAGGTTCAACAAAATCATAATAATTATATAATTAGTTTAGCTAATTTATGTAGATGGTTAGCAGAACAGGCAGAGGCTTTAGGAGTTGAAATATTTCCAGGCTTTCCTGCGAGTGAAATTCTATATAATGAAGATGGATCAGTTAAGGGTGTTGCTACACAGGATATGGGTATTGATAAAGAAGGAAATAAAAAAGATAGTTTTGAACCAGGAATAGAATTATTAGGTAAAGTAACTGTATTTGCAGAGGGTTGCAGAGGTCATTTAGGAAAACAGTTAATTGAAAAATTTAATCTTTCAAAAGATAGAGATCCTCAACAATATGGAATTGGTTTTAAAGAAATTTGGGAAATAGAAGATAAAAATCATGAAGAAGGAATGGTGATGCATACAGCTGGTTGGCCTTTAGATAATAGCACTTATGGAGGCAGCTTCATGTATCATGCAGAAAATAAACAAGTATTTTTAGGTTATGTAATAGGTTTAGATTATAAAAACCCTCACCTTTCTCCCTATGATGAGTTTCAAAGATTTAAAACTCATCCGGCAATTAAAAAAATTATTGAAGGTGGAAAAAGAATTTCTTATGGAGCGCGTGCATTAATTGAGGGAGGACTTCAAAGTTTGCCTCAAATGTTTATGCCAGGTGCATTACTGGTCGGTTGTGATGCAGGAACATTAAATATGCCTAAAATTAAAGGCTCTCATACAGCTATGAAGAGCGGTATGATTGCTGCTGAAACAATATTAGAAAATATTAAAGAAAATAAAAATTTATCCATTTATGAAGAAAAATTTAAAAAAAGCTGGGTTTATGAAGAGCTTCATGCAGCTCGTAATGTAAAACCTAGTTTTAGTTGGGGTTTAATTCTTGGAATAATATTTACTGGAATTGATCAAATTTTATTTAGAGGAAAGCTACCCTTTACTTTAAAACACAAACATACAGATCATGAAACACTAAGACCAGCAAATGAGATGCCTAAAATTGAATACCCAAAATATGACAACGTTGTTACTTTTGATAAAACAAGTTCAGTTTATCTAACGGGTACAAATCACGCTGATAATCAACCAGTTCACTTAAAACTTAAAGATCCTAATTTACCAATTAGTTATACTTTAGAGAAATTTGATGAACCTGCTCAAAGGTATTGTCCAGCAGGTGTTTATGAAGTTCAAAAAGAAAATGATCAAAACAAATTTGTAATTAATTCCCAAAATTGTATTCACTGTAAAACTTGCGATATTAAAGAGCCATCTCAAAATATTACCTGGGTTACACCAGAGGGTAGTGGTGGACCAAAATATGGAAATATGTAGATTAAGATAAATCTATTGCAAACTTTTTTAAAGTTTCAATGGGAACGTGTTTAAGAGTATTTTTATGAGTTCTTTTCAAAAATATTGGACATCCTTTACCTGCTTCAACGGCTTTTGCATACCAGCTTGCACAAACACACCATCCATCACCATCTTTTAAACCAGGAAATCCAAACTCAGGATGTGGTGTAATTAAATCGTTACCTGCAACTTTTAACCATTCTAAAAATTCAGTTGTAACTTTAGCACAAACTGTATGAATGCCATGATCGTTTTCATCTGTATTACAACAACCATCACGATACCAACCTGTTAAAGGATTATTTGAACATTCTTCCAGATCTTCACCTAAAACATTTTTTTGTTTTTTAATTTCCATAAACGTTGTATGATTTTTCGTCTATTGTTGCATTAAAAGATATTGATCTTCTTTCTTCTTTTGTTCGATTAAAAGGATAAACCGTATGCATCATATAATGAGGAAAAAAATAAAAATACCCAACTTCTGGAGTAATTGAAAATGAAGCATCTGACAAAAATTGTCTAGAGCCATAAATTAGCTCTAAATTTCCATTTTGATTATTTTTAGTACTATCAGGTTGAGCCGTTTCTCCAAAAGAGCTTGGAACTTTTAAGTAACCTACTCCTGAAATATGACCTCCATGCCAATGAATGGGATTATATTCATTCTCAAATTGTCTTACAATCCAAGATGATATAATATTGAAATCTTTAATATCTGTTAGTCCTGACATTTTAAGCCACTCAAACACAGACTCTGATAAAAATTTTTTGTATCCTGAAGATTCTATAAATTCCTCTTCCAATTTAAATTCTTGAGTAACACTTCCTGCAAGTTTATTTCCATGATTTAGTTCTTTAATTTTTTCTTCATTAGAAATAATTTTATCAACATATTCATTTAAAATTTGTATCAATTCAATTGACATTTTAACTCTAGCAATTGTTGGACCAAATGGTTTTATAACATTTATTTTATTGTTATCTGACAAAGTAATTAAATTTTAGTTGGATTTGGTTGACCTTTATAAACTTCTTCTGGATCAAAAGATTTTTCTTTTTCTTCAAACTTCATCTTAATTTCTCGACCATTATCAATTGGTCCCATTGGAATTGACCTGTAA
Organism: uncultured Pelagibacteraceae bacterium; assembly: GCA_902560015.1. Taxonomy (GTDB): domain Bacteria; phylum Pseudomonadota; class Alphaproteobacteria; order Pelagibacterales; family Pelagibacteraceae; genus Pelagibacter. The sequence continues at coordinate 4,870 of CACEKA010000021.1, read as the reverse complement.
AAACAAGATCTATACCCTACATGACAGCTTGAGCCGTCTCCAATATCAACAGTCATCCAAACCGAATCTTGATCATCATCAATTCTTAGTTCAGTTACTTTTTGAGTGAAACCACTTGTTTTACCTTTATGCCAAATAGCTTTTCTTGATCTACTAAAATAATGAGCCTCTTTAGTTTCAATTGTTTTTTTTAAAGCTTCAACATTCATATATCCGTGCATCAATACATCCTTTGTTTTTGAACACATCGTAATGACAGGTATTAAGCCATCATTATCGAATTTTGGAGATAGTAGATTTCCCTCTTCTATTTCTAAGACATTTTCTCTTTTTTTGAACATATTGAGTGATTATGTAGCATAAATATGAATATATTAAATATTTTTAAAATTAAGTAATTACTGTATAAAAAGGCGCTATGAAATTAGTAAAAGATACGGACAACAAAAATTTAGAAGCGAACAAAGTTTCAGACAAAGAAGCTGAAGAAGCTTTCAAGACTATATTGGCTTGGATGGGTGAAGACCCAAGTCGTGAAGGATTATTAGAAACACCAAAAAGAGTTGTTAAAGCTTATAAAGAATATTTTGCTGGTTATAAAGAAGATCCAAATAAAATTTTAGATAAAACATTTGGAGATGTTGATGGTTATGATGATATGGTCATTCAAAAAAATATCTCTGTTCAAAGTCACTGTGAACATCATATGGCACCAATTATTGGAAAGGCTCATGTTGCCTATATTCCAAAGGAAAGAGTTGTTGGTTTAAGTAAGCTTGCAAGAGTGGTTGAAGTTTTTTCAAAAAGACTTCAAACTCAAGAAAGATTAACAATGCAAATAGCAAAAACATTAATGGAGTCTTTAGATGCTAAAGGAGTAGCTGTAACAATAGACTCAACTCATCAATGTATGACTATGAGAGGTATTAAAAAAGAACAAGCATCCACTGTAACTAATTATTATTTAGGTCAATTTAAAGATGATCTAAGTTATCAAAATAGATACTTGAGATTTATTAGTATCGCAAAAGATTAAAGTGTCCGACCAATTTAAAGCATTAATCATCAATCAAGAGGGTGATAATTTTACAAGAGAGGTAAAATCAATTGATAAAAGTTTTTTAAAAGATGAAGATGTAACTGTAAAAGTTGAATATTCAGGCCTTAATTATAAAGATGCTTTAATTTTAAAAAATGGAGCTAGACTAGTAAAAGAATTTCCTCATATTCCAGGTATTGATTTTTCAGGAATAGTTGAAGACAGCGCAAATGAAAAGTTTAAACCAGGCGATGAAGTTATTTTAACTGGCTGGAGAGTAGGTGAAATTTATTTTGGTGGTTATTCTCAATATGCAAAAGTTAAAGGTGATTTTTTAGTCAAAAAACCAAAAAACTTATCTTTAAAACAAGCTATGATAATGGGTACAGCAGGTTTTACTGCTTTGCAAAGTTCGTTTACGACAAAAACAACTAGAGAAGAATTATTATTAGGAGAAAAAGTTGAAAATGTAATTGTGAGTGGTGCATCTGGTGGAGTTGGTAGTATGAGTGTAATGATCCTAAGTAAGCTTGGTTGCAATGTAACTGCTGTTACAGGAAAAGATTCTAATGCTGATTATCTCAAATCTATTGGTGCAAAAAACGTTATAAATACTAGTGAATTAACAAAAGAAGCCAGACCTTTAGATAAAGGATTATGGGATGGTGCAGTTGATACTGTTGGCGGTAATGTTTTAGAAAATATTTTATCACAAACTAAAGATGCTGGTATTGTTGCGTCATGTGGTAATGCTGCAGGGATTAAGTTAAATACAACTGTCATGCCATTTATAATTAGAGGAGTTAAACTTTGGGGAATAAATTCTGTAACTGCTTCGCTACCTAGAAGACAATTTTTATGGAATGAAGCATCTAAATTGATAGATTTTGAATTATTAGAAAAATCTGTAAAAGAAATTAAGTTAGATGATTTGAATGACATTTATTTAAAAATGTTAAAAGGAGAAACATCAGGAAGATATATTGTTAATTTAAGTAAATAATGGATTGGGATAAATTAAAAATTTTTCATGCAGTTGCTGAAGCAGGTAGTTTTACTAATGCAACAGTTAATCTAAATCTCAGTCAATCCGCTATTAGTCGACAAATTCAATCTCTAGAACAAGATTTAAAAGTTCAGCTTTTTGAAAGGCACGCAAGAGGATTAACTCTTACTGAAAACGGTGAGTATGTTTTTAAAACTGCACATGAAGTAATTAGTAAGCTTAAAGAAGTTGAAACTTCTTTAGGAGATCAAAAAAATAAACCAACTGGAAAATTGACTATTACAACTGTAAGAAGTTTTGGAACACACTGGTTAACACCTAGAATTCAAGAGTTTATGAGATTAAATCCAGAAATTGAAATTGAATTAGTTTTTGATGATAAAGAACTAGACCTAAGTACACGTCAAGCTGATATTGGTATTTTTATGAGAAGACCAAAACAATTGAATTATATTCAAAAAAAATTAGTTGATATCAAATATTATGTTTATGGATCTAATAAATATTTAGAAAAATTTGGAATGCCAAAAACTATTGCTGATTTAAATAAACATAAATTTATTTCTTTTGGAAAAGGTGCTCCTTCCCCAGTTTATAATCCTGACTGGGCTCTAAAGCTTGGAATGCATGATGGCAAAAAAAGAAAAACAGTTATGAAAGTAAATAGTGTTATGGGTTTACTTTTAGCTGTAGAGTCTGGAGTTGGCTTAGCAGCTTTACCTGAGTATTTAGTGTCTAATTCAACAAACGTGATAAAGGTATTACCTAAATCTGAAGGACCTATTACAGAAGCTCACTTTGTTTATCCTCAATCATTAAAAAATACGGCAAGAGTGCAAGCTTTTAGAAACTTCTTGTTTAGTAAAATAGGTGACTGGAAATAGTTATTTCTAGCCAAATTATTAATAATCAAAATTATAAATAATAAGCTTTACAACTGCGACAATATATGCGATTGATAATCATTCTCATTGAGAATAATTCTCATTCGCAAATTAACGTTTAAATAGTAAGGTAAATATGAAAAAAATATCAATTATAGCATTGGTAATGTCTCTGTTTGTATCAGCATTTGCTGTTGCAGCAGAAGTAAACATTTTTAATGCAAGACACTATAAAGCGGATAGTGCTTTATATGATAAGTTTACTAAAGCCACAGGTATTAAAGTAAATTTAATCAATGGAAAAGCTGGAGCTCTTGAAAAAAGAATTATTGAAGAAGGTTCAGATTCAGTAGCTGATCTTTATATAACAGCTGATGCTGGAAGATGTGGAGCTTTCCAAGCAAAAGGCATGACACAGAGTGGACTAGTTTCACCAACAATTAAATCTTCTGTTCCAAAAAATTTCAGAACAACTCACTGGGTTGGAGTAGCAAAAAGAGCAAGAATTATTTATTACTCTCCTGAAAGAGTTAGTGGTGCAGAGTTATCTGGTTTAACTTACGAAGGTTTAGCTGATCCAAAATGGAAAGGTAGATTAGTAATAAGAAAATCAAGCAATATTTACAACAAATCTCTTGTAGCTTCATTAATTGAAAATAATGGAAAAAAAGCTACAGCAGATTGGGCTAAAGCAGTTGTTGCTAACATGGCTAGAGAATCTAAAGGAAACGATAGAGCTCAAATTATGGCAGTAGCGGCTGGGGAAGCAGATATTGCAGTAGCTAACACTTATTATTTAGCACTTATGTTATCAGGTAATAAAGGTGCAGAACAACAAGCAGCTGCAAAAAAAGTTAAAGCGTTTTTCCCTAATCAACAAGGCAGAGGAACACACATGAACATCAGTTGTGCTGCTTTAGTTAAGGGAGCGCCTAACAAAGATAATGCAATTGCACTTGTTGATTATTTATTATCAGCAGAAGCTCAAGAACATTTTACAAACAATACTTTTGAGTTTCCAATGATAGGTGGAGTTTCACCAAGTCCATTAGTAGTAAACAATTTAGGGTTAGACTTTAATCAAGATCTAGCTACAAAAGTTTCTAGTTATGGAAAACATCAAGCAGCTGCATTAGAAGTAATGACAGCAGCAGGCTGGAAATAAATAATAAGTGAAAAAGAATTTATTTAATTTTGATTTAAGTAATTCTTCTAATGAGAGTGGTTCACTTGAGGGTCAGATAACATGTGAACCATGCTCGTCAGAGTGTGAAAAAATTAAAAGTAAAATAAATAATAGAAAATTATCAGATATTAAAGACGAAGAGGTTTTAAGTATCCTTACCCCGTTTAAATATTGATATATTTTTCTTTTTAATGATTGTGCTCAAATCTTTCTCCTAGGATCTTTACCCTTTCCTAATATTAGTTTTGGGCACAAAAAAATATAAGAATTTATTATGATTAAAGGATTTAAAATACCGAAAGTAATTTTTAGAGTGAGAGAAGGTGACACTTCTGACGATGAAGCAATTTGTGCAATTGGTGGAAAATGGATTGATAAATCTACAGACGATTATTTTAAAGGTAAAAGAGTAATTATATTTAGTTTACCTGGGGCATTCACGCCAACATGTTCATCTCAACAGCTACCCGGATTTGAAAAAAATGCTTCTAAATTAAAAGATTTAGGCATAGATGAAATATATTGTTGTTCAGTCAATGACTCTTATGTGATGAATGCTTGGGCCAAAAAAATGAACATTTCTAATGTTAAAGTAATTCCAGATGGTTCTGGGCTATTTACTAAATATATGGGGATGTTAATTTCTAAAGATCATGATGGTTTTGGCCAAAGAAGCTGGAGATATATGGCTATAATTAATGATGGAATAGTTGAAAAATGGTGGCAAGAACCAGGTATAAATAACTCTGGATCTG
>CACEKA010000020.1 GCA_902560015.1 uncultured Pelagibacteraceae bacterium | reverse complement strand
ATAGAAGAATTAAAACTTGGGAATTTTTTTAAAGAAGCTACTAACGCTTTAATTATAAATGCCAAAGGAGTAATCTTAATTTTTTCTCCAGTGTACATATCTGTTAAAGAGCTTCTAAAGTTTTCCATTTCTGTTATATCTGCTTCATCATGATTTGTGACATGTGGTATAGTTGTCCAAGAATTAGTTAAATAAACTGAAGATAATTTTTTTACTCTTGGAATATCTTTAATTTCAATTTCTCCAAAGTCAGAATGTTCAAATTCATTTTTAATTTTATTTTTTTTATCTTCTTTAGTTTCGCTAATATTTTTTGATTTTAATGAAACAAACCTTTTAATATCATCCTCAACCACTCTTCCATCTTTTTCACTTCCTGTGACTTGAGCAATATCAACTCCAAGTTCCCTTGCAAATTTTCGAGCTTTTGGGCTTGCAGATGATATTTCTTTTGATGATGTTTTAACTTGATTAATTGTAGTTTGCTCTATTTCTGGTTTTATTACTTTAATTTTTTTAAACTCTGTTTCAATATTTGGTTTTTCGTCAGTATTTTCTTTTGTTTGAGATTTTTCTTCTAAAATTAATATCAAATCACCTTCTGAAACTTTATCTCCTACTTTTATTTTTAAAGATTTAACTTTTCCTTCAAAGTTTGATGGAATTTCTACACTAGATTTATCACTTTCGATTGTAATCAATGGGTCATTTTTCTGAAGAGTTTGATCCTCAGAGACCAAAACTTCTATTACCTCAACATCTTTAAAATCTCCGATATTAGGTACTTTAATCTCTATATCTGACATATTTAAAGCTTGGTTGGCATAGGTTTGTCACTATCAATATTATATTTTTTTATGGCTTCTTTTGCATATTTTGAAGCTATTAATTGTTCTTTAGCTAAAATACTTAAACTATATGCAACTAAATGTTCTTTATCTACTTCAAAAAATTTTCTAAGATTTTTTCTAGTATCACTTCTGCCAAATCCATCAGTACCAAGAGAATAAAAACTTTTGTTTGTATATGATCTGATTTGATCAGAATTCATTCGCATATAATCAGAAGCTGCCATGATTGGTCCCTCTGTTTTACCTAGACATTTTTCTACATAGGATATTTTTTGTTCTTTATCCGGATTTAATAGATTGTATCTTTCAACTTCCATTCCATCTTTTCTTAACTCGTTAAAACTTGTAACACTCCAAATTTCACTATCTATTTGATATTCATTTTGAAGAACTTCAGCCGCAGATATCATTTCACGTAAAATTGTACCTGAACCTAAAAGTTGAATTTTTGTTTTTTTAAATTTATTAAATTCTCTTATTTTATACATTCCTTTAAGAATGCCTTCTTCACAGTCTTTATCTTTTGGCATCTCAGGATGAGGATAGTTTTCATTCATTGTAGTAATATAATAAAAAACATTCTCTTTTTTTTCATGCATTCGTCTCATACCTTCTCTAAAAATCACTGCTAATTCGTAATGAAAAGTTGGGTCGTAAGTCACACAATTAGGTATTGTCGATGCTATTAAATGGCTATGACCATCTTGGTGTTGAAGACCTTCTCCTGCTAAAGTTGTTCTGCCTGCGGTAGCTCCGATTAAAAAACCTCTTGCCTGACTATCACCTGCTGCCCAAGCAAGATCACCTATTCTTTGAAATCCAAACATTGAGTAAAAAATATAGATTGGTATCATTTCTATATCATGATTTGTGTAAGCAGTAGCAGCAGCAATCCAAGATGACATTGCTCCAGCTTCATTAATTCCTTCTTCTAAAACTTGACCACTTTTATCTTCACGATAAGAACTTAATTGAGCAGAATCTTCAGGTTCATATTTTTGACCTTCGTGTGCGTAAATACCTATTTTTTGAAAAAACCCTTCCATACCAAAAGTTCTTGCTTCATCAGGAATGATTGGAACTAATCTTGAAGAAATATTTTTATCTCTAAGTAAATTTGTGAACATTCTTACCAAAGCCATTGTGGTAGACATTTCTTTTTCCCCAGTCGAAACTTTCATAAATTCAAAAATATCTTTTGATGGTGCTTTAATAGGTTTTGCGTAAGTTGTTCTTTCTGGTAAAAAACCACCTAAATTTAATCTTCGCTCTTTTAGGTACTTTATCTCAGGTGAATTATCTTCGGGTTTAAAATATTCAATATTTCTTACTTGTTCGTCGGTTAAAGGTACGTCAAATCGATCTCTGTAATACATCAAATCATCAACATCTAATTTTTTTGTTTGGTGAGTTGTATTTACACTTTCACCCGTTTTACCCATCCCATAACCTTTGATAGTTTTGGCTATAATGACGGTTGGACTACCTTGGTTTTTAGAAGCTTTATCATAAGCTGCATAAACTTTATGTGGATCATGACCACCTCTATTAAGTCTCCAAATATCTTTATCTGAAAAACTAGAGACTAATTCTTGAGTTTCAGGATATTTTCCAAAAAATTTTTCTCTAACATAAGCTCCATCTCTTGCTTTCATTGCTTGATACTCACCGTCTACCGTCTCGTTCATTATCTTAACTAAATGACCAGTTTTATCATTAGCAATTAAAGAGTCCCAATAAGATCCCCAGATTACTTTTATCACATTCCAGCCTGCTCCTCTAAAACTACCTTCTAATTCTTGAATAATTTTTCCATTTCCTCTTACAGGGCCATCTAGTCTTTGAAGGTTACAATTAATAACAAAGATTAAGTTATCTAATTTTTCTCTTGCAGCTAATCCTATCGCTCCCATGGACTCAGGTTCATCCATTTCTCCATCACCTAAAAATGCCCAAACTTTTCGACCTTCATCTTTTATAAGTCCTCGATTGATTAGATATTTCATATATCTTGCTTGATATATCGCAAGCATAGGTCCCAATCCCATAGAGACTGTTGGAAATTGCCAAAACTTTGGCATCAACCACGGGTGTGGATATGAAGAAAGTCCACCTGGTTGAACCTCCTGTCTAAAACTATCTAATTGTTTTTCATTTAATCTTCCTTCCAAAAATGCTCTAGCATACATACCTGGAGCACTATGACCTTGAAAATAAACTAAGTCTCCACCAAATTTATTATTTTTAGCTCTCCAGAAATGATTCATTCCAACATCATATAATGTGGCAGCTGATGCAAATGTCCCTATATGACCACCTAGTTCAGGAAATTTTTTATTTGCTCTTACAACCATCGCAGCAGCATTCCATCGAATTAAAGATCTAATTCTTCTTTCAATATTTTGATCTCCACTTGATTTTATTTCTGCCTCTGGGGGAATAGTATTTATATAAGGAGTATTCTGAGTATATGGAATATTTGCACCTTCACGGTATGCTTTGTTGATTAATTCCTTAATTAAAAAGTGAGCTCTTTGATTACCATCTTTTGAAATAACTGCCGATAAAGACTCTAGCCAATCTTGTGTTTCTAAAGGATCAATATCGCCACTTTTAGTTACTTGAATTATTGAATGTTCTTTTTTTTGATTTGTTTCTTTAACAGCTACAATCTCCTCTTTTTTTTCTGCCATTGCAGCTTCGGCTTGTTTAATGATGCTTTCAGTATCTTTTGGAATAGGTTTATCATCTGTGCTTTTTTTAGATGTTGAGACGTTCAAAAGCAAATCATCTTTTGAAACTTTGTCACCAACTTTAACTGCTATAGTCTCAATTTTACCTGAAATTGTAGAGGGAATTTCTACACTAGACTTGTCACTTTCAATTGTAACTACCGGATCGTTTTCTTTTATTTGATCACCTTGTTTGACAAGAATTTCTATAACTTCAACTTCTTCAAAATCTCCAATATCTGGGACAAGTAATTTTTCATTCATTATTTTAAAACGGTTTATATACCTAAAAAAAAGTATATTTAATGTTAATTTAGCACATTAATGTGGTTTTTTATGTAAACCTGTATTTTATTTGGACAAAAATTGTTAATAAAATTAAAAAATACAGTAACTTTATTGTGTTTTGGAAATTAAATTAATACGGACCGCTGGCCAAATTGGATAAGGCGCTCGGCTACGAACCGGGAGACTCCAGATTCGAGTTCTGGGCGGTCCACCAAAAAGGAGGAATGAATGTTAGATTGGTTACTAAACACATCTCTGCAAAAATCAGTCATATATTTTTTCATAATTGTTTTTATAATTTTATTAATTTTAACTTTTGTATTATAAAAAACTATGAGTAATGAGTTTGAACAAATAAGTGTTAAGCAAGGATTTATGAAACACAATGGGGGTGTTTTATTTAGAACAGTATCTGAAACTGAATACGAATTTAAATCTGTTATCAATGAAAATCATTTGAATGCTGCTGGCATAACTCACGGTGGTTATTTATCAGCATTAATTGATGCTGGAGCAGGAACTTCGGCTCATAGAGCAGCAAATGGAGCACCTTGTGTAACAATTTCTTTAGATTTAAAATTTATTGGTTCATCAAAAGAAGGAGATGAAATAACTGGATTTACAAAAATATTAAAAAAAACAAACACTCTTATTTTTTTGTTTTGTGAATTAAAATGTAACGATAAAATAATAACATCAGCATCAGGTATTTGGAAAATTTTAAAAATAAAACCCTCTAATTTAGGACCTGGTGGTTAAAATATTCAATACTTTTGGATAATTAAAAGTTATCCACAACTAATATATTTATTTGATATATTCATAAATTTAAGATCAAATATGGTTAATGAGAATAGAAGAAGATCTTAAATTAGATTACTCTGATGTTTTATTCAGACCTAAACGAAGCACCTTAGCAAGCCGTAAAGAAGTAAATTTAAAAAGAACATACCGATTCAAATACAGTAATAATGAATGGTCGGGAACACCAATTATGGCAGCTAATATGGATGGAGTAGGAGAGTTAGGAATAGCTGAAAAAATTTCTGAATTTGGAATGATTACTTGTTTAACTAAACAGCATGACATTAAAAAATTAAAACAATTTAAAAAAATTAAACCTATTTATAAAAATATAGCATTAAGTGTTGGTATAAAAAAAGAAGATTTAGATAATCTCAATAAATTATTAAAAGAATTTAATTTTTTTAATTTTATTTGTATTGATGTTGCGAATGGTTACTCAGAACACTTCAGTAAATTTGTAAAATCTGTTAGAGAAAAATACCCTACTAAAACAATTATAGCTGGAAACGTCGTTACTGCTGATATGGCACAAGAATTAGTGTTGAGTGGAGCCGATATTGTAAAAGTTGGTATTGGTCCAGGAAGTGTATGCACAACAAGAATTCAAACTGGTGTTGGCTATCCACAATTGAGTGCTGTAATGGAATGTGCTGATGCTGCGCATGGTCTTGGAGCTCATATTATAGCTGATGGTGGCTGCACCTGCCCAGGTGATGTTGCAAAAGCATTTGGTGGAGGAGCAGATTTCGTAATGCTTGGAGGAATGCTCGCTGGACATGATGAGGGGAATGGTAGAATTATTAAGTCAAATGGGGAAAAATTTATAGAATTTTATGGCTCGAGCTCAACTGTTGCCAACAAAAAACATTATGGAGGACTTTCAAGTTACCGAAGCAGTGAAGGAAGAACTGTAAGAGTGAAATATAGAGGAAAAATAAACGATACAATTTTAAATATTCTTGGCGGTATAAGAAGTAGTTGTACTTATGTTGGTGCTCCTTCACTAAAACAATTAAGTAAATGTACTACATTTGTCAGAGTTTCAAATCAATTTAACAAAACTTTTGTAAGTTAAATTTTCCTTTTATAATTTAAATAACCAAAAATAAGTAATAAAAAAATTGCTATTGGATATATTGTATTTTTATTTGGTCTATTAGAATTTTCTATTTTAAATTCACTTATATGATCACCCATCTCAAATCCACTTTTTTTTGCTTTTCCATTCCATTTTAAGGTATCAACAATAATTTTATCTTGTTCCTTAATTAGATTAATTCCATATTCTTCAATATTATATTCTGTTTCAAAAGTATTTTTATTAATAACAAAAAGTTTATATCTTTCGCCGTAAGGACTAGGTCTTGTAACTTTAAATCGAACTTCTTTATTAGGATCTAGTTTTACTAAATTAATTTTATCAATATCTTGATAATCATACTTTGGATAAAATTTATTTAATATAAATTCAGGTGACAATAAAGAAATAGAAATAATTAGAAAAATAATTATTTCATACCATCTTAATTTATTAATAAACCAACCTTGTGTTGCAGACGTAAAAACTAATATTCCTAACAGAGAAGTTATAATTACAATTAGACCATGCCAAACATTTTCTATTCCTATTAATAACAGTTCATGATTAAATAAAAATACGATTGGAAGAATTCCAGTTCTTAAGCTATACCAGAATGCTTGCATACCTGTCTTAAGAGGGTCTCCACCTGATATTGCTGCAGCAGCATAGGAAGCTAGGCCTACAGGTGGAGTCACATCAGCCATAAGACCAAAATAAAATACAAACAAATGTACTGCTATTAGAGGAAAAATAAATCCTGAAGCATTTCCAACATCTACTAGAACAGTTGCCATTAAAGAAGCAACAACAACATAGTTTGCGGTTGTAGGAAGTCCCATCCCTAAAAGTAAACACAAAATAATTGTTAAGAATAATAAAATTGTTACATTATCTTTTGCAATAGACTCTATGACTATTATTAAATTTGTACTTAAACCTGTAGATCCTACAGCTCCAACAATAATTCCTGCAGTTGCAATTGCAATTCCAACACCAACCATATTTAAAGCACCTTTTTCGAAACCTACTATTGTTTGATTAAACCATAATTTAAGAGCATCTTTAAAATTTGAATTTTTAATTAGCAAATAAATTAAATTTACAAAAATTAATGAAATCGTTGCGTAAAATATTGAGTAAGAAGCAGTAAACCTTAAATAAACTAGCATATAAATTAAAACAAAAATCGGTATTAAAAAATGAAGTCCTGATAAAAATGTTTTTTTTAGATTTGGAACATCTTTATCATCCATTCCTTTTAAATTTAATTTTAGAGCCTCTAGATGAGATATGTAAAATAAAGCAATATAAGAGATTATTGCTGGCAAAAAGGCATGCTTGACTACTTCAAAATAGGTTACACCAATAAAACTTGCCATAACAAATGCAGCAGCACCCATAACTGGAGGCATAATTTGACCATTTACAGAGGACGAAACTTCTATCGCACCAGCTTTTTCCTCAGAGAAACCAGTTTTTTTCATAATTGGAATTGTAAAAGTGCCAGTTGTTACTGTATTTGCAATAGAAGACCCTGAAATTAGACCAGTCATACCTGAGCCTAAAATAGCTGCTTTTGCAGGTCCCCCTCTCATCTTGCCAACCATTGCAAAAGCTAAATCTAAAAAATATTTTCCACCTCCTGCCGTTTCTAAAAGCGCACCAAATAAAACAAATAAAAAAATAAAATCAACTGAAACGCCAATAGGAATTCCAAAAATAGCTTCTTGATCAAGCCATTGGAAACCAACTAGTCTGTTTAACGAAAGACCTCCATGAGAAATTATTTCTGGAGCATATCTTCCAAAATAAGAAAATAATAAAAAACAAATTGCAATAATTACTAATGGCAAGCCTATCGCACGTCTTGTTGCCTCTAATAAAATTAATATACCACAGCTTCCTAAAATTAGTTCAACAGGTAAATTATAATTTTCATTAATTGAGATATTTAAAAGAACTCCTCCTCTATCAACAAGCTGATCATAAAAAAAATATATATAAAGACATGAAAAAGCTCCTACAAAACTTATTATTACATCAAATATAGAAATTTTTTTTTCTTTAGATATTGGATAAATTAAAAAAGCTAAAGTTAGAGCAAAACCTAAGTGAATAGCTCTAGCAGGTAGTCCCTTAAACATTCCAAAATTAAACATAAAAGGGAATGGTGAAGCATACCAAAGCTGAAATAAAGACCAAATGATCGCAATTGAAGCTACAATTTTTAGATGAAACCCTGTTAGATTTCTTGTTGGAGATAGATCTTCGTTTATTTTATCTTTTACTTTTTCATTAATTCTTTGACTCATTTTAAAAAGATACCTTATTATAAAAAAAAGGCCCGATAAAAATCAGGCCTTTTAATTTAATAAGTTAATTAGATTACATTAATCCAGCTTCTTTGTAGTACCTTACAGCACCTTCATGAAGTGGGGCTGATAATCCATCAGCAATCATGTCTTCTTTTTTAAGTGAAGAAAAAGCAGGATGTTGTTTTCTGAAATCATCAAAATTTTCAAAAACTGCTTTTACTACTAAATAAACAAGATCTGACTCAACCATATTGCTTGTTACAACAGTAGCTTTAACACCGAAAGTAGTGGCATCTTTTTTTTGTCCTGTGTAAGTGCCTGCTGGAATTACTGCTTTAGCATAATAATCAGCACCATCAATTAATCCTTGAACTTCAGAACCAGTTAAATTGATTGGTGAAGCTTTTGCTGCACAAGTTGCAGCTTGTTCCATAGCTCCGTTAGGAAATCCTACAGAATAACCAAAGGCATCTATCTTACCATCACATAAAGCTTTCACTTGTTCTGATGAAGTCAGTTCAGTTGTTGATTTAAAGAAACTATTATCAACACCTTTTGCTTTCATAAGCTCTTCCATTGTTCCTCTTTGTCCTGAACCAGGGTTACCAATGTTTACAACTTTTCCTTTAAGACCAGCAAAGTTTTTAATCTTAGCTTTTTTTCTTGCCCAAATTTGGAAAGGCTCGTTGTGAACAGAAAATACAGCTCTTAAACCTTTATACTGTTTGCCTTCCCACTTACTTGATCCATTCACAGCATGATATTGCCAGTCTGATTGCGCAACACCAAATTGAAACTCACCAGCAGCAATTTGACCAATATTATAATTTGATCCACCTGTTGAAGGTGCAGTACATCTGTAAGCTTTGTCTATACCCTTTTTTCTTCCATGTTCTTTAGCGATTGCAGATTTATGTAACATTTTACAAATTGCATTTCCTGTTTGGAAATAAACTCCAGTAGGTCCGCCAGTTCCTATCGTGAAAAACTCTGCTGATTTTGCAACACTAGTTAATGACAAAGATGCTGCTAATATCAGTAAAGCACTTGATAGAGATGTAATTATTTTTTTCATTTTTTCCCCCTATATCGTTATTTTTATATATTAATTTTAACAGAAATTAATTGGGTGTGTATAGACAGATTTTATATTGATTCTGACCATTTTTTTAACTTATTCACACCGTCAACAATTTTAGGCGCAAACTCATTAATTTTATCAATATCAATTTTTTCATTATCTTTAATTCCATTCATAAATTTTTGACCATTAAAGTCTGTAAAACTTAATCTTGCCAACATTTGCTTTTGATCAAAACCAAAATCAGATCCTGGCAATAGAGCAACTCCTGTATCATTCAATATACTGTCACACATCTCTGACGATGAATTATATTTTTTATTTAAAAACTCTGGCATTAAATAAAATCCCCCTTGAGGTTTATTAATCAAAACTTTATTTGATTTTAAATTTTCATAAACATAATTTCCAACTGCACTCAAAATTTTTCTAGATTTATTAATATAATTTGAATGATTATTTTCATATGCTTTGATTGCTGCATATTGGATAGGAGCGCTAACAGCTGAAAAAGTTTCACTGGCCAGAACATTAATCATATTCTTAATTTCAATTAACGAGTCTGGTACTAAAAAATAACCTAATCTCCAACCACCAGCACCACACCATTTACTTAATCCAGTACTAATAATTGTTTTTTCCTGACAAAAATTAGAAATAGATTGATAACTATCTTTAAAACTTAACTCCGAATATATTTCATCTGACAAAATGATTAGGTTATATTTTTCAGCAATACTTGCTATTTCCTCTAAATTTTCACAAATTTGACCAGACGGATTATTTGGAGAATTTAAGAATAATAAATAATTTTTATTTTTGTCTTTCAAAATAATTTCTTCAATTTCTGAAGCAGTTGGAAACCAATTATTTTCTCTCTTAGTTTGTAAAATTTGTGTTTTATTTCTACCTAATATTGCTTGTGGAGCATATGAAACCCAACTAGGGGCAGGTAATATGATTTCTCCATCAAATATCATATGTAATAAAAACATTAATTCTTTTGAACCAGGTCCAATAATTACATTTTCAGATTTATAGTTATAATTCTTTTTTTCTGATGTATATTTTGCAACTACATTTCTTAATTCAGAAAGTCCTTGCATTGATAAATATTTATTTTGGTGTGCGTTAATTTTAAGCTCATTGACAACATCTTCAGGAACTTTAAATGGAGATTGTCCAAACCCAAATTTATATATTCTTTTTCCTTGCTCTTCTAATCTACGAGAAGTTTCATTAATCAGCAAAGTCGAGGATGGTTTTAAATCTTTAACTAAATTTTTAAGCATTATTATTTTGTAAATTACTATTACAGAATTAATATTAATTATGCTAATCTAAGTGAAGTTAATAGCAAAATGAGAACTTTTTACCTTACGATTCGGTCATGTTTTAGTCTATTTTTGTTCTTTAACACCAACAATATCTAGTAGGTAAAAAAAAAGGTATACCAAAGATAGAAATGACTAAACACAAGATCACAGCAGTTCTAGGACCAACTAATACTGGCAAAACACATCTCGCTATAGAGACTATGCTCTCTTTTGACTCAGGCATGATTGGTTTTCCTCTAAGATTATTAGCTAGAGAAGTTTATGACAAAGTAATTAAAAAAATCAGTGTTGATAAAGTTGCTTTAATTACCGGTGAAGAAAAAATTATTCCTGCTAATGCAAAATATTTTTTATGTACAGTTGAGTCTATGCCTATTGATAAACATTTAGAATTTATTGGAGTTGACGAAATACAAATGTGTGCAGACCACGAGAGAGGTCATATTTTTACGGATAGACTTTTAAACTTCAGAGGTGAAAAACTAACGATGCTCATGGGATCTAATACTATAAAAAATATCATTTCTAAGCTTGATGCAGATATAGAATTTATAAATAGAAACCGATTATCAAAACTTTCATATGCAGGTCATAAAAAGATCTCAAGAATAAATAGAAAAACAGCAATAATAGCTTTTTCTGCAGAGGAAGTTTACGCAATAGCTGAATTAATAAGAAGACAAAAAGGTGGAGCAGCAATTGTAATGGGATCATTAAGTCCAAAAACTAGAAATGCCCAAGTAGAATTATACCAGTCTGGGGACGTTGATTTTTTAGTTGCAACTGATGCAATTGGAATGGGTATTAATATGGACTTAGATTATGTTTTTTTTTCTAATATTAAAAAATTCGATGGTAAAAAATTGAGAAAATTAAATCTCTCTGAAATTGGTCAAATTGCAGGTAGAGCTGGAAGGTATCTAAATGATGGTAGTTTTGGTATTACTGGTGACTGTAAAGAAATAACATCTGAGGATGTTGAGCTAATAGAAAGTCATAAATTTGAAGAAATTAGAAATCTTTTTTGGAGAAATTCAAATTTAAATTTTAATAATCCAGTAAGTTTGATAAAATCTTTAGAAGAAAAACCTCAGACCGAATGGTTAAGAAAAGCTCACGAATGTGAAGATGAAAGAGCACTTAGATATTTTTTAAGAGACAAAAGTTTAATCAATTTAGAATTTAATAGAAAAACACTTGGCCTTTTATGGGAATGTTGCCAAATACCAGATTTTGTTAAGAAAACTTATGGAAATCATTACGAGGTCATTGGTAATGTTTTTTCATTTTTAAATAGTGAAAAAGGCCAAATTACTGACGAATTTATGAGATTACAGCTCATGAAGCTTGATAAATTAGAAGGAAATGTTGATTCTTTATCAAATAGAATTGCAAATGTTAGAACTTGGTCTTATGTTTCAAATAAAAATAATTGGATAGAAAATCAAAACTACTGGATAGAAAAAACAAAACATTTAGAAGATAGACTTTCAGACAGACTTCATGAGGAACTTACCAAAACATTTATTGATAAAAGAGCTAGCGTTCTTGCACGAGGCTTAAAGCAAGATATGGAATTTAAGACAGAAATTTTAGAAAATAATAATGTTTTGATAGACGATCAATTTATAGGAAAAATAAATGGTCTTAAATTAGAGTTAGACTTAAAAAAAGGCGCTCTAGAAACTGATATAAAATCATTAAAGAAAGCAGCAAGACAATCGATAGGACCTGAATTAGAAAAGAGAATTCAAACAATTATAGAAACAAGATTAATTGAACTTAATGAAGACTTTAAAATTTACTGGAATAATTTTCCAATAGCAAAACTATCAATGGGTAATGATTATTTAAACCCCAATTTTGAACTTATAATTGATGATACTATTGAACAAAGTCCAAAGCAAAAATTAACAGAGTTCATTAGCAAATGGATACAAGATAAAATTAATACAATATTAAAAAGTCTTATTGATTTAAAAAATCTTAAAGAAAAAAACTCCTCAATTAAAGCTTTAGCTTATCAATTATATGAAAATAATGGTGTGATAAAACGGGAACAAGTTTCTGAATATTTGAAAAAACTTGGTCAGAATGAAAGAAAAATTTTAAGAGAATTGGGAGTAAAATTTGGTAGATATCATGTTTTTTTATATCAATTAATAAAGCCTGAAGCAGTATCTTTGAGAACTTTATTGTGGAAAAATTTTCATCAAAAATATCATAAATTAAAGCCTCCTACATTTGGTCTTAATTTTTTAGACGATCAAGACTCTAGAAATAGAAATTTTATGCTTCTTTGTGGTTTTGAAAAATTCGATAACTTATTTGTTAGAATTGATATTTTAGAAAGGCTCTTTATGCAGATAATCAATTCAGACTCTAAAGAAAACAAAGAAATTAAAATGGTACCTGAAATGTTAAATCTTTTAGGTTGTAGCAAAGACA
>CACEKA010000019.1 GCA_902560015.1 uncultured Pelagibacteraceae bacterium | reverse complement strand
CTTTAAAAAAAATATACCCAAGTAATACACTTAATATAGGCATAATAAAATAACCAAAACTTGCATCGATTATTTTATCAATGGCAATTGCATAAATCCATATAGCCCAATTTATAAAAATAAGAATTCCTGAAAAAAATAAAAAAATTAAATTTTTTTTATTATTAATTACTTCGAAAAAAATTTTCCATTTTGAAAAAAATGAAGTTGTTATTATTAAAGTGAATGTAGTCCACAAACATCTATGGATTACAAGTTCAATATGACCTATGTGAGATATATACTTAAAATATAAAACACCAAAAAATCCCCAAAAAAAAGAACCTAAACCAGCAAACAATAACCCTTTTTCAAATTCTTTATTCATAAGAAACTAACTGTCTAAATAATAAGAGCTTTTATTAGACTATTTTATGGTTGAATTAAATAATTATAATAATAAAACCTTTTTCACGGAGAGATGGCTGAGCGGTTGAAAGCACCGGTCTTGAAAACCGGCAAAGGGGCAACTCTTTCCTGGGTTCGAATCCCAGTCTCTCCGCCATTATTTTTGTATATCTTGACTATATAAAAAATTTTTAAATAATTTATTTATATTATTTTCATCAAATACAAATTCTGTACTCATCCCATTAAAAAAATTGTATAGATTTGTGTCGTCAATGTTTAATAATTTTTCTAAATCTAAGAGATCTTCAAAATTTAATTCATCAATATATTTTTTAGTAAATGCACCAAGAAGTTTGTCCATTTCTTTGGTACCTCGATAATTTGATCTATAGATAATTTTTTTTTTTAATTGCTCTATGTTGATATCCATAATTAGAATATATTGATTGTTAATGGATAATAAAAGTAATTATAAGTATTTATTGTCAGATTTGACAACTTTAAAAGGTGTTGGACTCAAAACAACTAATTTACTTAAGAAAAAAAAAATTAATAATATTTTTGATCTATTATGGAAATTACCTAAATCATATACAGACAGAAGTTTTTCATCCAAAATTAGAGATCTTAGAGTGGGTGTAGATCAAACAATTACAGTAGTTCCTAAAAAATATTCATTCCCTAGAGTAAGAAATCTACCCAATAGAGTATCATGCACAGATGAAACTGGTGAAATTGATTGTGTTTTTTTTAATAGTTACGAAGGTTATATTAGAAAAATTTTACCCCTGGGAAGAGAAATTACTGTTAGTGGAAAAATTGGTTATTTTAGAAACAAATATCAATTAACAAATCCTAAATATTTATCTGAGGATGCATCTTTAATTAAACAAAAACATAATACTTATTCTTTAACAGAAGGAATTTCAGAAAAAATATATAATAAAATTATCAATCAAATTATTGAAAAATTACCAATTCTTAATGAGTGGCACTCAAAAAAAATTTTAGATAAATTTGATAATATCAGTTGGAACAAAGCTATTATCGATCTACATAATCCTGAAAATGTTGGTGCCTATAAAAAAAATTTTTATCAACGATTGGCATTTGATGAAATTTTTTCAACTTTTTTAGTTAATTCAGAAATTAGAAAAAAAATTAAAAGAATTAAAAAGACCAATAAAATCATAAACATTAAAAAACAAAATAATATTATTAAGAAATTAGATTTTTCCTTAACTAAAGATCAATTTAAAACGTTAGCTGAAATTAATAAAGATTTAAGCTCATCAAATAAAATGTTTAGACTACTGCAGGGAGATGTTGGTAGTGGTAAAACAATAGTTTCTTTGTTAGCTGCATTTAATAGTGTTAATTCCGGCTTTCAAGTTGCAATGATGGCTCCAACAGAAATATTAGCAAGACAACATTATATATTAGCAAAAAAAATATTTTCTAAGGAAATAAATATAGAGTTAATTTCTGGTAAATCAGAATATAGAAATAAAAAGATAATATTAGATGGATTATTAAATCATAAAATTGATATTATTTTTGGTACCCATGCAATATTTCAAAAAAAAGTAAATTTTAAAAAACTTGGATTAATTATTATTGATGAGCAACATAAGTTTGGTGTAAATCAGAGAAAAAAATTATCTGATAAAGGAGGCAATGATTGTGACGTTTTATTAATGACGGCTACACCCATACCAAGAACCTTAACTATGACTATGTACGGAGATATGGATCTTTCAATATTAAAAGAAAAACCAAAATCTAGAAAACCAATCAAAACATACAGTAAATTAGAAAATAAAATAGACGATGTTATCAAATTTATTAAAAAGGAAATTAATTTAGGAAATCAAATATTTTGGGTTTGTCCATTAATAGATGAGTCTAAGAAATTAGATCACTCTTCTGCTGTTAAAAAATTTGAATTTTTAAATAATCTTTTTCCTAACCAAGTATTGCTATTGCATGGTAAAACTGAAATAGATGAAAAAGAAGATATATTAAATAAATTTCTTAAAAATGAATTTAAGATTTTAGTATCAACTACTATAATTGAAGTTGGTATAGATTTTCCTAACGCAAATGTAATTATAATTGAAAATGCAAATAAATTTGGACTATCCCAGTTACATCAATTAAGGGGAAGAGTTGGTAGAGGCATTAAAGAGTCTACTTGTATTCTAATGTTTAAGTCTAATTTAAGTGAAAATGCAAAAAAAAGAATTAATATTTTAAAAGATACCAATGATGGATTTATAATTTCTGAAGAAGATATGAAAATCAGAGGATTTGGGGATATTTTAGGATTTAAACAAAGTGGTATCAAAAATTTTAAATTAGCTGACCCTATTCATAATGTTGATTTATTTCTTTTAGCAGAAAAGGAAATGAGAAGAATTGAAATATCAAATGAAGATATCAGTAAATATAAACCTTTGATCAAATTATATGATAGAGCAGATATTATTAATGATATCGCTTAAGATTTTTTAGTAGATGTTCCTGCTGAAACTATAAATTTAGAAGCTTCTTCAAAAGACATATCTAAATAAATCACATCTTCTATAGGGAACATTAACAAAAAACCACTTGTAGGGTTAGGTGTTGTTGGAACGAAAACGTTTATTAATTTTTTGTTAGTTTTTTCAGCCATCTCACCAGTGTTTTCTTTTGTAGCAAAACCAACTGCCCAAACACCTTTTCTTGGATACTCAATAAGAACAACACTTTTCTTATTATCATCTTTTTTAGAAAATGTTTCAGTCATTTGAACTATTGCTGAGTAAACAGTTCTTAAAAAAGGAATTCTTTTGAATAGGTCATCTATTAATTTTAAAATTCTTCTTCCAAAGAAAGATAAAGAAATTCCACCCACAAAAGTGATAAAAATAACTGAAATAACAATTTCAACACCAGGTATGTTAAAAGGTAAATAGCTGTTAGGATTAATATTTTTAGGAATTAGATTTGAAGATATACCTATTAAAATTTTACTAAGATAAAGTGTAAATCCAATTGGAATCAAAACAACTACACCTGTAATAAAGTAATTTCTAAGTGTTAATGATAGAGATTTTTTATTTGGATTTTTAGACATATGATCAACTAAAACTTGAATAAATTACAAATACTATAGCAATGATGAAAAGACCTAATAAAATTTTATTGTTAAGATTCATAATTAAATTATATTAACAATTATATACAGAAATGAATAGAAGAAAATTTTTATCTTATTTAGGATGTGGCTGTTGTGGCTTTATCCTTCCCTCTTGTTCATCTGCTCCAATAACTGAAAGAAAACAATTAAAGATTGTTTCTGAAGCCAAATTAAATGCTCACGCTGCGCAAATTTATGAAAAGATTAAAGAAAAAGAAAAAATGAGTGATGATAAAAAAACACTTAACGAAATTAAAGAAATTGGAAAAAAAATGGAAAATTCAATTTCAGAATATTTTGATAGAGAAGGATTAGCAGACCCTACTGTAAATTTTGACTGGGAATATATCTTAATAGATAAAAAAAAAGTGCGTAATGCTTGGTGTATGCCTGGAGGGAAAATAGCTATTTACACAGGAATTTTAGACGCAACTAAAAATACTAATGGCCTAGCTGCTGTTATGGGTCACGAAATTGCCCACGCTGTAGCTAAGCATTCAATAGAAAGAGCAAGCAGAGGTGTTTTATTAAATACTGGAACACAACTTATAGATATATTTAGTGGGGGCAAACTATCTCAGGTAAATAGAACAACTGGAATGAATACAGTTGGATTACTATCTCAACTAGGGATAATGAATCCATTTAATAGAAAACAAGAAAGTGAAGCAGATTATTTAGGAATGATTTTTTCTTCTTTATCAGGCTACGATATTAGAGAAACAGTAAAGATTTGGGAGAGAATGAAGGAGCTAAATAAAGGAAAAGAACCACCACAATTTATGAGTACGCATCCATCATCTGATAATAGAATTAGAGATCTAAATGAAAAGATGAATGACGTTATATTAGATTATCCACCTATAAAACTTACCTAATTTTTGAATAGTGGTGAGCCCTGATGGACTCGAACCATCGACCCATTCCTTAAAAGGGAATTGCTCTACCAACTGAGCTAAGGGCCCCCATATATTCAAATTGAATAATTGTTATATACAGAATTATTCTATTTTTTCAAACGTCAAATTGAACTAAAAATTGTATATCTTCTACAACTTATTAATGTATTTGTCATGAAATTGATCAAAAGTACCTTCAGATATATTCTTTCTTATTGCTAACATTAATTCTTGATAAAAATTAATATTATGAAGTGTTAAAAGCATCGACGCTAAAATTTCATTGGTATTGAATAAGTGATTTAAATAATTTTTTGAGTATTTATTAAGATTTAAATTGGTACATTTAGAATCTAGAGGTGTATTATCAGTTTGATATTTATTGTTTTTTATATTAATTCTTCCATCCCATGTAAAAGCTAATCCAGTTCTTCCTGATCTTGTTGGTAGAACACAATCAAACATATCAATACCTCTTTTTACAGCACCTATTATATCTGAAGGAGTACCTACACCCATTAAGTAATGTGGTTTTTCATCAGGAAGATTCTCTTTAATATCATCCAAAACAACAAACATTTCATCTTGAGACTCCCCTACTGCTAATCCACCCATTGCATATCCATCAAAGCCAATTTTTATTAATTCAGCTAAGGATTTTTTTCGAAGATCTTTAAATAAACCACCTTGAACAATTCCAAAAAGTGCTTTGTGTGGATTTTTTCCAAATGCTTTTTTCGATCTTTCAGCCCAATATAAAGATAAATCCATTGATTTTTTTATCAAATCATAATCATTAGATTTACGAGGGCATTCATCCATGATCATTACAATATCTGAGTTAAGACCTAACTGAATTCTTATACTTTCTTCTGGGCTTAAAAAAAATTTTTTACCATCAACATGCGAATTAAAAATTGCTCCTTTTTCTCTATCAATTTTATTTAGTTTTGACAGAGACATTACTTGAAAACCACCAGAGTCAGTAAGTATAGGTAAATCACAATTCATAAAATTATGAAGACCACCTGCGGATTGAACTCTTTCTACACCAGGTCTGATCATCAAATGATAAGTGTTGGATAATATAATTTCTGATCCAGTTTTTTTTATATCATCAATAGTACAAGCTTTAACAGTAGCCTGTGTTCCTACAGGCATAAAAGCAGGTGTATTAATATTGCCTCTATGGGTTTCAATTAAACCACATCGGGCAAATTTATCTTTTTTTAAAACTTTAAAGGCAAAATCTTTTAATGCCATTTAAAGAATTTATTGAGATTTAAAACTGATAATTTTATCTGGATCTGATACTGAACCGTTGTTACTATCATCTCCTCTTTTAATTTTATCAACAAACTCCATACCTTCCAAAACTTTACCAAAAACTGTATATTGTCTATCTAGGAATGGTGCTGGTTTAAAACATATAAAAAATTGGCTATTAGCACTATCAGGATCTGAAGATCTTGCCATTGATAAAGTCCCTCTATCATGAGGAACACTGCTAAATTCTTGTTTTAAATCTGGAAGATCTGATCCACCCATACCTGCTCTTCGTAAATCAAAATCATTAGAACTTGAATTACCAAACTTTACATCTCCTGTTTGAGCCATAAATCCATCAATTACTCTATGGAAAACAACGTTATCATATTGACCGCTATCAGCTAGTTCTTTAATTCTTTTGACATGATTTGGAGCTACATCTTCAAAAAGCTCAATTTTCACATCGCCATCTTTTAATTTTAAAATCATTATATTCTCCTGTGCTATTAATTGATTAGTAAATAAAAAAAATAAAATAAATATATTTGTTAAAATTCTACTCATATTTATCTTTTAAAGATTTAATTGTACTTTTGGTAGTAAATTTTTTTATGTCGCCATTTAATTTAACAATTTCTTTTACAAATCGTGAAGATATTATTTGATTTTCAACATCAGACATTAAAAAAATAGTTTCTATGTTATTATTTAGTTTTCTATTCATTCCAGCTAATTGAAACTCATATTCAAAATCCGAAACAGCTCTTAATCCTCTTAAAATTATATTAGATTTATATTTTTTGCATAGATCAGTTGTAAGTGAGCTAAATGAAACAACAGATATTTTTTTTTTATTTAATTTTAGATCTTTAAATAGAGCTTTATTAACAATATTTATCCGTTCTTCAGAGCTAAATAGGTAATTTTTATTACTAACATCTGAAACTCCAACTACGATTTTATCAAATAATTTTAATGCTTTTTTGATAACATCAATATGACCATAAGTAATAGGATCAAATGTGCCTGGATAAATTGCTACTTTATTCATTATCAAATTAGATTATCATCAATTTTAATTGCTGATACTACTTTTTCTTCACCAGATAATTTTATAATTCTAACTCCTTGAGTATTTCTTCCAGCAGTTCTTATTTCTTTTACAGCTACTCTAATTACCCTACCTTTATTTGTTGATATAAGAATTTCATCACCTTCAAAAACTGGAAACGAAGAAGTAATGTTACCATTTCTTGGTGAATTTACGATACCAATAATACCTTTGCCCCCTCTGTTAGTGACTCTGTAGTCTGTATGAGAAGTTTTTTTACCGTATCCATTTTCACTTATTGATAAGACAAATTTTTCTTTAGCAGTTATTTCAGACTTTTCATCTTTAGTCTTTTTACCGTTCTTTTTAGTTTTATCGTTATCTATGACTGACAAAGATACTATTTGATCATTAGGAGCTAATTCTAATCCTTTAATACCTTTTGAAGATCTTCCTTTAAAGACTCTTAATTTTTTTGCTTCAAATCTTATGCATTTACCGAATTTAGTACTTAAGATTATATCCTGATCATCTTGACAAATTTTAACTCCAACAATTTTATCATTATTGTCAAGTTTCATTGCAATTTTTCCTGACGCATTAATTGATGAAAAATCTTCCAAACTATTTTTTCTAACTTTACCTTTGGCTGTTGCAAAAATTATTTGATAGTTTTTTAAATCTGTATCATTTTCAGGCATTGGCATGATAGAGCTAATTGATTGATGATTTTTTAAAGGCAAAATATTAAACAATGATTTCCCTTTTGATGTTGCTGAGCCCTCCGGTATCTTCCAAGCTTTAACTTTATAAACTAAGCCCTCTGTTGAAAAGAAAAGAACTGAAGTGTGAGTGTTTACTGAAAGAGTTTGAATAACTGAGTCCTGGTCTCTAGTTGTAATACCAGATTTTCCCTTTCCTCCTCTTTTCTGTTGTTTTACACCATCTAAAGAGCCTCTTTTAATATAACCTTGCAGAGTAACTGTTATTATTACTGATTGTTTTTGTATAGTTTCTTCAATGTCATAATTTAATACAGCATCTATAATCTTTGTTCTTCTTGGTATTGCAAATTTTTCTTTAATATTTTTAAGTTCTTCACTAATTACTTTTAAAAGTTCTTTTTTAGATGAAATGATTTTTTTGTATTTTGTGATTAATTCAGCTAATTTTTTAATCTCAACTTCTATTTCATTGATACCTAGCGCTGTTAATTTTTGTAATCTTAACTCTAAAATAGCTATAACTTGATCTTCAGATAAAGAATAAATATTTTTACTTTTTTTACCTTCTACTAAAGAAATAAGTTTTTGAGTTTTGCTAATTTTCCACTTGGTTTTTAATATGGCTTGTTTAGCGTCGTCTGGATTTTTAGATGAACGTATAATTTTTATAATTTTATCTAAATTTTCAACAGATACAGATAAACCTATCAAAATATGAGCTCTTTCTTCTGCCTTTTGGAGGTCAAATTTTGTCTTCTTTATAACAACATCTTCTCTAAATGATAAAAAATTTGATAAGAAATCTTTTAGAGTACAAGTTTTAGGTTTACCTTCAACTATTGCTAAAGTGTTAAAACCAAAAGAACTTTCAATTTGAGTATTTTTATAAAGTTGTCTTTTAATTGTTTCAGGTTCAACTCCATTTCTTAAGTCTATAGCTACTCTAATACCTTCTCTATTAGATTCATCTCTAATATCTTTGATACCTTCAATTTTTTTTTCTCTAACTAATTGAGCAATTCTCTCATTCAGTACTGATTTGTTAACTTGATAAGGTATTGATGTTATAACCAATCTGTCCCTACCATTTTTCAGTGTTTCTGAAGAAACTTCACCTCTAATTTTAAATGATCCTCGACCATTATTGTAACCTTGTTTAATTATGTCTTTGCCAATGATAACACCACCTGTTGGAAAATCCGGGCCAGGTATATGTTTCATTAATTCTTTGATCTTAATATCTTTGTTTTCTATTAAAGCTAGGGTACCATCTATAATTTCACCAAGATTATGTGGAGGAATACTTGTTGCCATACCAACAGCAATACCGCCAGCACCATTAACTAAAAGATTAGGATATTGAGCTGGTAAAACAATTGGTTCTTTTTCTGTTTCATCATAATTACTTTTGTAAGAAACGGTATTTTTTTCAATATCATCAATTAGAAATTGAGCAACTTTTGCAAGTCTAGTCTCTGTATATCTCATTGCAGCAGCAGGATCGCCATCAATAGAACCAAAGTTACCTTGACCTTGAACCAAAGGCAGACTCATTGAAAAATCTTGAACCATTCTCACTAAAGCATCATAAACTGATTGATCACCATGAGGGTGGTACTTACCTATTACATCCCCTACTATTCTTGCAGATTTTCTAAATTGTTTTGACCAGTCATATCCCCCTTTATACATTGCGTATAAAATTCTTCTATGCACAGGTTTTAATCCATCTCTAACGTCTGGAAGAGCACGACTAACAATAACACTCATTGCATAAGATAGATAAGATGAGCTCATCTCATCATGCATTGAGATTAATTTAATATTATTATCTTTTGGAACTTCAGTTTTTTGCATAGATATTAAAAAGGAATTTCGTCGTCCATATCATTTGACACTTGTGAAGAGTCCTCAATATTATTTTGTTGAGTTGTGTCATTTTGAATGCCACCTCCAGTGTTACCACCACCAAGCATAGTCAATGTGCTATTGTATCCTTGAAGAACAATTTCAGTTGAGTACTTATCCTGACCAGATTGCTCATCTTTCCATTTTCTTGTAGTAAGTTGACCTTCTACATAGATTTGTGCACCCTTTTTTAGGTACTGCTGAATAACATTTACCAATCCTTCATTAAATACAACTATACGGTGCCATTCCGTTTTTTCTTTTTTTTCACCAGTATTTTTATCTTTCCAAGATTGGCTTGTAGCTAAACTAAGTCTAGCAACACTCTTTCCATTAACCATTTGTTTGATCTCAGGGTCTGCGCCCAAACGACCAATTAATAATACTTTATTTAAACTTCCAGCCATAATATTTAATATTTGTTAAATTATTTAATTAGAATTATATCACAATTCTTCTCATTATTAATTTTATTAACTCAAAGCAACAAAAAATATGATGAAAAAGATAGTTATTAAGGGCGCTAAAGAACATAATTTGAAGAATGTTTCTGTTGAGATCCCTAAAGATCAATTTGTTGTTATAACGGGCTTATCTGGTTCAGGAAAATCATCATTAGCTTTTGATACCATCTATGCTGAGGGTCAAAGAAGGTATGTAGAAAGTTTATCAGCTTACGCTAGACAGTTTTTAGATAAAATGAAGAAACCGAACGTAGATCTAATTGAAGGTTTAAGTCCAGCTATTGCTATTGAACAAAAAAACACCTCTAAAAACCCAAGATCGACAGTCGCAACTGTTACTGAAATTTATGATTATATGAGAGTATTGTTTGCAAGAGCTGGCATTCCCTATTCTCCATTCACAGGTAAACCAATCACATCTCAAACAATTACTCAAATAGTAGATCTAATTAAAAAATTACCAAAAAAATCAACAATATATATTTACGCTCCTGTGGTTAGAGGTCGTAAAGGTGAATATAAAAAAGATATTTTAAGTTACAAAAGAAGAGGATTTAGAAAAATAAAAATTGATGATGAATTATATGATATTGAAAAATCTCCTAATTTAGATAAAAAACTTAAACATGATATTTCAATTCTAGTTGATAGAATTGTATTAAATTCAAAACTTGGCAACAGATTAGCTGAAAGTGTTGAAACAGCCGTAAATTTATCAAATGGTTTAGTTTTTGTTGAGTATGAAGATGAGACATTACCACAGAAATTTAGAAAGATTGAAAAACTTATTTACTCTACCAAGTTTGCTTGTCCCGAAAGTGGTTTTACAATTGAAGAAATTGAACCAAGACTTTTTTCTTTTAATAGTCCTTATGGTGCTTGTGAAGAATGTGAAGGTATAGGGATTAAATTAAATGTTGATCCAAATCTAGTAATACCTGACGAAAGAAAAAGTATAGCGGATGGCGCTATTGAACCTTGGGCAAAATCAACAACACTTTATTATGCTCAAACATTAGCATCAATTGCAAAACATTATGGTTTTTCACTTGATGAAAAATGGAAAAAACTTTCAAAAAAAATTAAAGATGTAATTTTATATGGTTCTGATGAAGAAGAGATTAAATTTAATTATGATGATGGTTATGAAAAATATTCTCATAAGAAAACTTTTGAAGGTGTTATTAACAACCTTGAAAGAAGATTTTTAGAGTCTGATAGTGAATGGAAAAGAGATGCCATAGCAGAATACCAATCTGACTCAGCTTGTGAGGGCTGTAATGGAAATAGATTAAAAGAAGAGGCTCTATGTGTTAAAATTGATGATCATAATATTAGCGAAGTAACCAAAAAGTCAATTTTAGATGCCACTCAATGGTTTAAAAATTTAGAAAAAAACTTAGATAAAAGACAATTTAAAATAGCAGAACACGTATTAAAAGAAATTAATGAAAGACTTACATTTTTGTTAAATGTTGGCTTGGATTATCTTACATTGGCAAGAGAGTCAGGTACGCTTTCAGGTGGAGAAGCTCAAAGAATAAGATTAGCGTCACAAATTGGCTCCGGATTAACAGGAGTTTTATATGTACTTGATGAGCCTTCTATAGGATTACATCAAAAAGATAATGTTAAACTTATTAATGCTCTTAAAAGACTTAGAGATCTGGGTAATACGGTTATTGTAGTTGAGCATGATACTGAAACAATGGAGAATGCAGATCATATTATCGACTTAGGCCCTGAAGCTGGAACTAATGGTGGTGAAATTACTGCTCAAGGAACTTTTGAGGAAATAAAAAAGAATAAAAATAGTATTACTGGTCAGTATCTTTCTAACAAAAAAATAATTGAAATACCAAAAACTAGAAGACTTGCAAAGAATGGAAGATTTGTTGAAATCAATGGTGCTACTGGAAACAATCTTAATAATGTAAATCTTAAAATTCCTACTGGAAGTTTTACATGTGTTACTGGTGTATCAGGAAGTGGGAAGTCAACATTAATTCTTCAAACATTGTATCATGCATTAAATTTAACACTTAATAACAAAGCTAGAAAAGCCCCAAAAGCTTTCAAAAGCTATAAAGGTGTTGAATTAATTGATAAAATTATTGATATTGATCAATCGCCCATTGGGAGAACTCCAAGATCTAATCCAGCAACATATACAGGTGCATTTGGACCTATCAGAGATTGGTTTACAAGTTTACCAGAATCTAAAACAAGAGGTTATAAACCTGGTAGATTTTCTTTTAATGTTAAAGGTGGTAGATGTGAAGCTTGTGAGGGTGATGGTGTTATTACTTATGAAATGCATTTTTTACCTGATGTTTATATTCAGTGTGATGAATGTAAGGGTACAAGATATAATAGAGAAACTTTAGAAATTAAGTTTAAGAATAAAAGTATAGCTGATGTTTTGGATATGTCTGTTGATGAAGGTTGTGAATATTTTGAAAATATATCTAATATTAAAACTAAACTACTTACTCTAAAAAAAGTTGGATTGGGTTATATAAAAATAGGACAACAAGCAACAACACTTTCAGGAGGAGAAGCTCAGAGAATTAAATTAGCAAAAGAACTCTCTAAGAGATCTACAGGAAGAACCATGTATATATTAGATGAACCTACTACAGGTCTTCATCAGCATGATATTAAAAAATTATTAGAAATACTTCATACTTTTGTAAAACTTGGAAACACAGTTGTTGTAATTGAACACAATCTAGATGTAATAAAAACTGCAGATTATATCATTGATATGGGTCCTGAAGGTGGTGTTAAGGGTGGAAACATTATCGCAGAAGGTAAGCCAGAAGAAGTATGTAAAGTTTCAGGGAGTTATACGGGACAATTTTTAAAACCATTATTAAAATAACACTTTAAAAATTACCTAGAATTAGTGTATAAGTATTAAGAATCATGAGCAATTTATTATCATCATTACCTAAAACAATTCACGCTTCTCTTGCATTAGCTATTTTACTGTTTTTAGCCTTGTCATATTTAAATGGAGGTTTTGCTTTTGATACTACATTTTGGAGTTGGTTATTCAGATACATTCACGTGATTGTAGCAATCATGTGGATTGGATTACTTTGGTATTTCAATTTTGTACAAATTCCTAACATGGGTAAAATCCCAGACGAACAAAAACCTGCTATAGGTAAAGTAATTGCGCCAGCCGCTTTGTTTTATTTTAGGTGGGCTGCTGCATTTACAGTATTATCAGGTTTAATTTTAGCTTTATTAAATGGTTATTTACACGATGCCATGACTTTAAGCATAGGATCGGGCG
>CACEKA010000018.1 GCA_902560015.1 uncultured Pelagibacteraceae bacterium | reverse complement strand
ATAAGCCAAAAGTTAAGATTAAGAAAGAAGTGGTACCTATGAATTTGACTATTAATTCTAGAGAAAGAAATTTAAATACACACTTAAATCCTAAAGAATGGAATGATTTAATTAAAAAAAAAGACACCCATGTGATAGATACACGAAAACCTTTTGAATTTAATGTTGGTACATTTAAAAAATCTGTTAACCCTGACGTTAATAATTTTAGAGATTTCCCAAAATATCTTAATAAACTTAAAAAGGATAAGCCAGTGGCTATGTTTTGTACTGGTGGTATTAGATGTGAAAAAACTTCCATTTATTTGAAGAAGAAAGGATTTAAAAATATCTATCAACTGAATGGAGGTATTTTAAATTATTTAAAAAAAACTAAGAAAAAAAATAGTTTATGGAAAGGAGAATGTTTTGTTTTTGATAACAGAATCAGTCTTAAACATGGATTAAAAGTAGGTAGTTATTCTATGTGTAGTGGATGTAGAAAACCAATTTCTTCTAAAGATAAGAAATCTAAAAAATATGAAGAGGGGGTATCTTGTCCAAATTGTCATGATCGATTAACAGAAACTCAAAAATCTAGATTTAGAATGAGACAACAACAAATAAACCTTGCTAAAAAGAGTGGATCAAAGCATATATTTCAAAAAGAATATAAATAAAAAATAAATTGTCTAATAAAATAAATTTAACTAAAGACCCTATATGGGATCTTTTAAGAAAAGTAACTATTCCTGCTAGTGTAGGATCGTTATTTCAAACTTTTTATAACTTAGTTGATACCTGGTTTGCTGGAAGAATTTCCCCTGAGGCTATTGGAGCTATTGCAAAATCTTTTCCTATATATTTTGTTATCATAGCTGTGGGTGTTGGAATTGGCGCTGCTACCAATGCATGCATTGGAAATTTATTAGGTGAGAAAAAAATTAATAAAGCTTCATTATTTATTGCCCAATCAGTAGTGTTTGCAATTGTAACTTCAGTTATTGTCACCTTATTTGGATTAAATGTATCAGATTTTCTTTTAGGAGTAATGGGATCTGATGCTGCTAGCATTACTTTAACTAGAGAATATTTGGATATCATTTTTTACGGTACCTTTATCGTAATGATACAAATTTCTTTAAATGGAGCTTTAAATGCTCAAGGAGATACAAAGAGTTATAGAAATGTTTTAATTTTTAGCTTCTTTTTAAATATTTTTCTAAATCCCTTATTTATTTGGGGATATGGATTTGTTCCAGCTTTTGGAATTAGTGGTCTAGCTATAGCAACTGTTATTTCACAGTCGATTGGAACATTTTATTTAGCCTATAAAATTAACTCATGTAAATTAAGAAAATATTTATACGTACAATGTTTTATTCCTAAACTTGATATGTTGAGAGAATTGTTTACTCAAGCATTACCAATAATGTTCAGTATGTTATTTATAGGTGTTGGTATATTTAATATTTTGTATTTTATTGGTCAATTTGGAGAAATGGCTACAGCAGGTTATGGTTCTGCTTTAAGAGTTGAACAAGTTTTCCTATTACCTGTTATTGGTCTTAATACGGCTGTACTTTCAATTGGGGGACAAAATTTTGGAGCTAAGAAATTCAACCGTATAAGAGAATTATATACAAAGGCTCTTCTATTTGGATCGTCTTTTATGGTTGGGTCAGGAATAATATTATTTTTTGGAGCAGAGTTTTTTGTATCTCAATTTACAGATAATGTGGAAGCAATTAAACATGGTGCAATTTATCTTAAAGTTGCAGCTTTAATTGGCCCTATATATCCAGTATTCTTTATAACTACAGCAGTATTCCAAGCACTTAAAAAACCAATTTACAGCCTATATTTAAGCATACTACGATTAACTGCATTTCCATTTTTATCATTATGGTATGTGATTAATATTAGAGGTGGAGACTATAATGATATTTTTTATACAATAATGGTCACTAATTGGATTATGGGTATTGCTCTTATTGTTTTCATTGGATATTTTTTAAACAATGTATTTAAGCAAAAAAAAGGCCATTTTAGTTATTAGTATTTCAGTATTAGTTTTTTTTTTCACTTATACCGATATCAAATCTCAAGATATTAAAATAACAGATGGCGACACTATAAAAATAAACGGTGAAAGGATTAGATTTAGCGGCATAGATACACCTGAATTAAAACAAATGTGTACAAAGGACGGTGTGAAAAACTCTTGTGGAATAAAAGCTAAACAAATTCTTATTGATAAGATTGCAGACAATAATGTTTACTGTGTTAAAGAAGGCAAAGATCAATACAAAAGAACCCTAGCTGAATGTTTTGTAAATAATAAAAGTTTATCAAGTTATCTGGTTAGAAGTGGTTATGCATTTGCTTATAGAAAATACTCTAAGAAGTTTGTAGCAGATGAAGATTATGCACGAATAAATAAAATAGGGATGTGGTCTATGAAATTTGAATATCCATGGGATTTCAGACGAAACAATTAGAGTTTGATTGAGTTTTCTATATGAATTATAAATTTTAAACTTTATGAATAAATACAACTGGAATTATCCAACAACTATGTGGGTTGGAGAAAATAGAATTAACGATATTGCTCAGGCTTGTGATAATCTAGGTATTACTAAGCCATTACTTGTTACAGACAAGGGTTTAGCCCAAACAGAAATTTTAAAAAAAACTTTATCAATACTAAATAATAATAATTTATCAGTTGAACTATATGCAAATGTTGTTGGTAATCCAACTGGCACGAATGTAACTGATGGTGTTAATTATTTTAATAAGAATAGTTGTGATGGTGTAATAGCTTTTGGAGGTGGTAGTGGTTTAGATGTTGGTAAAGCAGTTGCTTTCATGTCAGCTCAAAATTTACCACTATGGGATTTTGAAGATGTTGGTGATAACTGGACTAAGGCTAATTCAGAAAAAATTGCCCCAATTATTGCTGTACCAACAACCGCAGGAACTGGTTCAGAAACAGGACGAGCATCTGTGATATTAAATGAAGAAACGGGTGTAAAAAATATAATTTTTCATCCTAAATTTTTACCCTCAATAGTCATATTGGATCCAATATTAACACTTGGTCTACCAGCTAAGATTACAGCAGCGACAGGGATGGATGCTTTAGCTCATAATTTAGAGGCTTATTGTTCTCCAGGATATCATCCAATGGCTGATGGAATTGCTTTAGAAGGAATGAGATTAATTAATGAATGGTTATTAGAAGCTGTGAATAATGGATCTAATATTGAAGCAAGACAAAATATGTTAACTGCAGCTAGTATGGGCTCTACAGCATTTCAAAAAGGCTTAGGGGCAATTCACTCATTAAGCCACCCAGTTAATGCACTTAATAATGTTCATCATGGATTGTCCAATGCAATATTTATGCCTTACGTATTAACTTTTAATAAAGATGTAATTGAACAAAAGATAATTAAAATTTGTGACTATTTAGAACTTAAAGATCGATCTTTTATAGGTTTTGTTAACTGGGTTTTAGATTTAAGAAAAAAATTAGAAATTCCACATAAATTATCAGAAGTAATAAGTGAGAAAGACTTTGATCTTGATAGATTGTCAAAAATGGCATTAGTAGATCCATCTACTAGTGGTAATCCAAAAAAATTAACTGAAAATGATATGAAGACAATGTACCAACACAGTATGAATGGTGAATTATTTAAATGATTGATTTGAATATTTTAATTGTTGAAGGAAATATTCGAGAGGATAGTGAGTTTTTTGTTAAAGCAGCGGGAGCTTCTGCTGCAGATAATTTAAAGAATTTAATTTTAAAAATAGAACCATCTACAAAAACAGAAATAGTAAATCCTGGACATGATGCAGAGACATACTATGCGTTAAAAAATATCAATAAATTTGACGGCATTGTTTTTACCGGTGGTGCAATGAGAATTAACGATATGACTGATGTAATAAAAAAACATATCAAATTTGCTTCTGATTGCTTCAATCAAAGTAAAAAAATTTTAGCTATTTGTTGGGGATTACAAGTCTGTTCAACAGCAGCAGGTGGTAAAGTAAACCCTGGAAAAAATGGCGCTCATATTGGAATTGCATCTGATGTTATTATCAACAATGAAGGTAAGGAGCATTTTATCTATAAAGATAAAAAAAATAAATTTACAACACCAGCATTTAATTTTGATGAAGTTACCGAATTACCAAAAGATTCTATTCTTTTATCAAGTGATAAAGTTAACAATGTAATGGGCGTTAGCTTTACAGCAGGAAATTCTGAAATTACAGGTTTACAGTATCACCCAGATTATGAATATTATCAAATGATAAACCTTATTGCTGGTCGGAAAGAAAGATTATTCAATAACAAAAATTTTTTAAACGAAGATGATTATGAAAAACATATTGCATATATCAAGTCTAAAAATGAGTTATTAAATTTCGATGATAGAACTTGTGAAGTTAGAAATTGGTTAAAATATATTAAGTAAAAAATTTATTTATCTTTTAATCTTTTCTCAAGTTTTCTAACAAAAAAAGAAACTATCAAAATTAGAATTAAGTACTCAAGTATTAAAAAAGTATAAATTTCCAATGGTCTATAAGTTGTAACAACAAGTTCATTAGCTTTTCTTGTTAAATCGCCAATACCAATTATTGATACTAGTGATGACATTTTAAGAACATAAACAAACTGATTTCCTATAGCTGGTAAAATATTTTTTATTGCTTGAGGTAATATTACTAATCTTAATCTTTTAAAGAAATTTAACCCCAATGAACTACCAGCCTCCCATTGAGCCTTCTTAATTGAATTAATTCCTGCTCTAAAAATCTCAGCTTGAAAAGCACTTTCACTTATAGCTAAGGCAATTATTCCAGAAACAAATGGACTAAAGCTTATGCCAGTCATTATAGGTAAACCATAGTAGATCCATAAGATTAAAACTAATAATGGGACTGCTCTTACAATTTCGACATAACTAATATTAATATAAGTTAAAAATTTATTTTTAGCTAAAGAAGGAATTGCAACAATTAAACCTAATATCATTGATAGAATTATTGATATTACAGAAATATAGATAGTTGTTGTTAACCCACTTAATAGAAATTTTAAATTAGTTAATCCTTCGATATTATTTGGTGAAATAATAAACCAACCTAATTCTTGATCTGTACAAGAAGATAGTAAAACTAATAAGAGTAAAAAAAATATATTTTTCACTCTTAAAATTATAAAGAATTAATTATTAATATCTAATTGATTATAAACTTTTTAGATTATATTTAGCTAATAATTTTTCAAAGAAACCGGAATTTTTTTTCTTTTCAATCCAGTTGCTTACATAATTATTCCAAACCGTATCTTTTTTTGGCACCATCATTGCTAAGAAGGCTGGATTTTTTTCCCCATCCTGTACAATTGCTAGCTGAGGATATTTAATTACTAATTTGTTTGCCTCAGTTGAGCTTGTAATATTTCCATCAGCTCTACCTGCTAAAACTTCTTGGAAGTCTCTAGCTGGTGCTTCTACAGATTTTAAAGTTGAATTTGGAAAAAATTCTTTAGCTTTTTGCTCTTGAGAAGTTCCAAGTGTAGTTGCTATTTTAACACCAGATTTATTTAAAGAGTCCCAAGTAGAAAATTTTTTTAAATTCTTTTTAAGAACAAGTGGAACTGTACCATACTTGTAATAAGTTGATGTAAAACCAGCCACTTCTGCTCTTTTAGCAGTTTTAGTTACACTTGTTGAAATATCATATCTACCTGAGGTAATTCCCGAAACTATTGTTTTCCATTCAGTTGGAACAAAAGTAACTTTTACTCCCATATCTTTAGCTAATTCATTCATTACATCAATGTCAAAACCCTTGTACTTATTTGTTGCCGGATCTTTCATTGTCATTGGATCCCAGTCACCTGTAGTTCCTACTTTTAGCTCACCTGATTCCAATATCTGGTCAAGTTTTGAGTCTGCGTTAACTGAGAAGGGTAAAAGCACCATAAGTGCAAGTAAGATAAGTTTTTTCATACCTTCTTTTACCTATAAATAATAAAGATTAACCTTATAACCTTGACGCACTATCGTTTATCCAAGAGAATAAATGCTCAGAAAATGAACGTCTAACAAATAAATTTACTAAATTTTCACCTTTATTATGAATTATTACATCAATGTTATTTAACAAAGTTTGAGTGGTAGATCCTTTTTTTTCTTTAAATTCATTGAAATTAAACGGACTTCCAGAAGAAAATAATTCATAAATCTTTGATCCTTCTAATTCTAACATTACAAATTGGTCAGTTACATCAACTATAGCTCCCAAATTAGTCTTTGAGATACTATTATACAAACTTTCTTCAAGTTCGAATTTATTTGTATCTTTGTTAACTAATTCGTTTGATACGACCATCCATTCATCTGGGCTTAGCCATATAGATGTAAGTTTAGAGCTAGATGATGATGTATTTGCTTCAGTGGGCAAAATCATATCTAGATGTTTACCTACTGTAGTAAAGAATTCTCTTTTTTTTCCTCGAAGATTAAGTTTCATTATGGGAGAAACTTCTTTAATAGATATATCGTTGAATTTTATCTGATTATTAATTGGTGAATTATAATTAAGCATTTATCCTCTTATTTTTTGAGTCAAAAAAAACTGGATTAGCTACTGTCACATTGATTGTTTTATCTTCCATAGGAATAAATAATTTTTTACCCATCATATTTTTACCATTTCTTACGACTGCAAGGGCTATAGATTTTTTTAAATTTGGACTGTAGTAGCTTGAAGTTACGTGTCCAAGCATATTAACTGGTGATTGATTAAGCTCTGAAACTATTTGAGCTCCTTCTTCTAAGACTATACTTGGGTCATCTGTTAAAAGACCAACTAGTTGTTTTCGTTCTTCTTTCATTGTATCAGATCTATAAAGTGACCGTTTTCCAATAAAATCGTATTTCTTTTTACTTACTATCCAATCCATTTGAAGATCTATAGGTGTCATAGTTCCATCTGTGTCTTGTCCTACAATAATAAATCCTTTTTCAGCCCTTAGTAAGTGCATAGTTTCTGTTCCATATGGAGTGATATTAAATTCTTTTCCAGCTTCCATACATTTTTCCCAAATAGCTTTACCAAAATTTGCTTGAACATTGATCTCATAACTATGTTCACCAGTAAAACTAATTCTCATTATTCTGCATTTAATGTTTTCAATTTGAGCATTTTTAAACGACATATGAGGAAAATTTTCTTCAGATAAATCTAGATCAGGAATAATCTTATTTAATATTTTTTTACTGTTAGGTCCACATATACTTGCTGTTGCATAATGATCAGTAACAGAGGTTAAATAAACATCCAGTTCAGGCCATTCTGTTTGCAAGTAATCTTCAAGTTTTCCCAAGACATTAGCTGCACCACCAGTTGTTGTTGTCATTAGATAATGATTTTCACCAAGTCTTGTTGTTACACCATCATCGTATACCATGCCATCTTCATTAAGCATTAAACCATATCTACATTTACCAATACCAAGTTTTGACCAAGCATTTGTGTAAACTCTATTTAAAAATTCCGATGCATCGCTACCCTGGATATCTATTTTTCCTAATGTTGAAGCATCTAATATTCCAACACTTTCTCTTGCAGCGATACTTTCTCTTTGAACAGATTCGTGCATAGTTTCTCCATTGATAGGATAATACCAAGCTCTCTTCCATTGACCTACATTTTCAAATTCAGCTTTATTTTCTATGTGCCAATCATTCATTGGAGTTCTTCTGAATGTATCAAAATATTCACCAACATTACGCCCAACAATAGTACCAAATGTTAATGGCGTGTAAGGTGGTCTAAAAGTAGTTGTTCCAAGATCACCCATCTTAACACCAGCTGTATCAGCAATTATCCCTAATGCATGCATATTACCAAGTTTTCCTTGATCAGTACCCATACCTGTTGTTGTGTATCTTTTTACGTGTTCTATTGATCTAAAACCTTCTCTTAAAGCTAACTTAATATCTTTTGCAGTTGCATCGTTTTGATAATCTACGAATGGTTTTGTTTTTCCTATTGGTTTATTTGATGGTAGTAACCAAATATTTCTTTTTGAATTTTCTTTTTCACTATCAACAGATAAATTATCAAAGTCTGTTTTTTCAATATTTAAAAATTTTTTTAAGTTAATTGATAAATTATTAATAATTTCTTTTATCTTGAAATCTCCATTACAAGATCCAACACATAATTGGTCTGATGGATATTTGTTAGGTAAAAAAACTTTATCATTTTCATCAAAGGTTAATTTTCCACCTGATTGGGTAAATAAATGAACAGCAGGAGTCCAACCGCCAGCAACACCCAGACAGTCACAAGAAATATTTATTTTATTTCCTATTACTGACAATCCATCGTTAGATAATTTCATAACTGATATAGAATTTAATTTTTTATAACCCTTAGTATCTACAATTGTGTGAGACCAATGAATTGTAATGCCTGCTTTCTTAACTGCTTTTACAATATTAGAGTCTGATTTTTCTCTGATATCAATAATAGCTTCAACTTGAATACCTTTATTATGTAAACATAATGCACTTTCGTATGCACTATCATTATTTGTAAAAAAAATATTTTTTTTACCCGAAACTACTCCATAAAAATCAGCATATTTTTTAACAGCTGAAGAAAGCATAATTCCAGGTCTGTCATTATTATTGAAGATAAGTGGTCTCTCTAAAGCTCCTGTAGCTAGAATAACTTTTTTAGCCCTGATCTTTAAAAGTCTTTGTCTAATTTTATCTTGTTTGTCTTTTTTTTCTAAATGATCTGTTAAATTTTCTCGAGCTAGTAAATAATTATATCCGTGATATGCAGCAACGCTAGTTCTGGTTTTGATTTCAAGGTTTTTTATATTGCTTAATTCTTGAATTTCTTTTTTAATCCAATCAGATGAGCTTTGATTGTCAATTTTGTTAAATTCTCTATTTTGGTAAATAGTTGCACCACCTAATTCATTTTTTTCATCAACAAGTAATGTTTTAAAATTATTTTTAGCTGCATTTTTTGCAGCTAATATTCCTGAAATACCAGCACCCACAACAAGTACATCACAATGGATATTTCTATGATCATATATATCTGGATCTTTTTCTGTAGGAGATTTACCTAATCCAGCAGAATGTCTTATGAAGTATTCATACTTTTCCCAAAAGCTAGCAGGCCACATAAAAGTTTTATAATAAAAACCTGCTGGTAAAAATGCTGAGATTGCATTGTTTATTCCACCAATATCAAAATTAACACTAGGCCAGCAGTTTTGGCTAGAAGCTTCTAATCCTTCATAAATTTCTACTTCAGTGGCTCTTACATTTGGTTCGGTTCTATTTGTTTTGTCATTTACTTGAACAATTGCATTTGGTTCTTCAGAACCAGCAGTCATTATTCCTCTAGGTCTATGATATTTAAAACTTCTACCAACTAAATGAATATCGTTAGCTAGTAGGGCAGAGGCTAATGTATCTCCTTTAAACCCATAGTAAGTTTTTCCATTGAATTTAAAAGAAATTCTAACAGTTTCGTCTATAAATTCACTTGATTTAACTCTTAAATTTGCTGACATGTTACTCTGAGGGAGGTCTTTCACCCATTTTATATATTAATTTAATTTCGTCATTAGAGGTGTCTCTCACCATGTTAAACCATTTTCTACAACCATGAGCATGATTCCATCTCTCAAATTGAACTCCCTTAATATTTTTTCTCATAAATAAATATTCAGCCCATTCATCATCACTTAATTCTGTAGGTTGTTTAGGTCTTTCAATGTGGGCTTCTCCACCAGCTTTAAATTCTTGCTGATCTCGCTCACCACAGTATGGACAATTAATAACAAACATTAATGAGCAACCGCTGCAGCACCATGTTCATCAACAAGGTCTCCACTTACAAATCTATTTAAATTAAATGCTGCATTTAATTTATGTGGCTCATCATTAGCAATTGTGTGAGCAAATAAATCTCCAGAACCTGGTGTAGCTTTAAATCCTCCTGTTCCCCAACCACAATTAAAGTATAATCCCTTAATTGAAGTTTTACTTAAAATAGGACTTGCATCAGGACATATATCAACAATTCCTCCCCATTGTCTTAACATTCTCATTCGACTAAAAATTGGGTATAATTCTAAAATTGCATTAAGTGTTCCTTCTACAATCTGATGACTTCCTTTTTGTGAATAAGAAACATAATCATCTGTTCCAGCGCCTATAACAAGCTCTCCTTTATCAGATTGACTTACGTAAGCATGAACAGCATTTGACATTACAACAGTATCAATTATTGGTTTTACAGGTTCAGAAACTAAAGCTTGTAATGGTTTACTTTCTAGAGGTAGTCTTAAACCAGCCATGTTTGCAATAACACTAGAGTGACCTGCTGCAACAACACCAACTTTTTTAGTTTTTATAAAACCTTTTGTTGTTTCAATACCTTCAACATGATCACTGTTTCTTTTAATTCCTTTTACTTCGCAATTTTGAATAACATCAACACCCATTTCATCGGCACCTCTAGCATAACCCCAAGCAACAGCATCATGTCTTGCTGTACCAGCTCTTCTTTGAAGTGTACCACCTAAAACAGGATATCTTATATCAGGAGATGTATTTATGATTGGACAAAATTTTTTAACTTCTTCAGTACTTAAATAGACTGCATCGATACCATTTAATCTGTTAGCGTGAGTTCTTCTTTTTAAATCTCTAACATCTTGCAAATTATGAGCAAGATTCATTACACCTCTTTGACTAAACATAACATTATAATTTAATTCTTGAGATAAACCTTCCCATATTTTTAAGGCATGATCGTATAAGCCTGCACTCGCATCCCACAAATAATTTGATCTTATAATTGTTGTATTTCTTCCAGTGTTACCTCCACCAATCCAACCTTTTTCAACAACAGCAATATTTTTCATATTATGCTTTTTTGCCAAATAATAAGCAGTGGCTAAACCATGACCTCCGCCGCCAACAATTACAGCATCATATTCTTTTTTCGGTGTTGGATCTTTCCATGCTTTTTGCCAATTTTCATGATAGCTAAAAGCATTTTTTACCAGAGAAAATATTGAATATTTGTTTTTCATTATTAGGCAATAATTACTTTATAAATATTGAATATTCAATACAATCGGATATATCAATGTCGCAGTGGAAGAGTGGGTGAGAGGCTGAAACCAGTCGTTTGCTAAATGACCGTGCGGGGAAACTTGTACCGAGGGTTCGAATCCCTCCTCTTCCGCCACTAGTATAATGGCTGATCTTTGAAGAAGTCTTTCATAGGAATTGGTTTTTTTTCTAATATATATCTATAAACATTATAATTTTCTAATACACGTTGGACATAGTTTCTTGTTTCTCTAAACTTTATCAACTCAACCCAATCAATATAATCTATTTGTTTTTTTTGAGGGTTCTTATTAATTTTTTTCCAATATTTAACTCTGTTGGGTCCAGCATTATATGCTGCAACAGCAAAAGGATAGGCTCCATCATATTGTAAAATCAGTCCTGCTATATAATGAGATCCTAAATTAATATTATATTCTGGATCTTTAGTTAATCTAGATTTTGAATAAGGAAGTTTTGCTTGTTTTGAAACTATTTTTGCTGTGTAAGGCATTAGTTGCATTAATCCTTTAGCACCCGCATGACTGTTAGCACTTAAGTCAAATTCACTTTCTTGTCTAATTATTGATAGTATTAAAGCACTTTCAGGAATTTTTCTTTTATTGATATATTTGGGTGTACTTATAATTGGATAATTGAATTTATTATGAAATCTTTTTTGATAAGAAGCTATTTTTGAAACTTGAATTGCAAAGTCATATCTTTCAATGCTAGTTGCTAATTCAGCGGCAAGTATTTCACTTCCTCTTTTAATATTATCATTTGCAAGATGTCTTAAAACAAATTTTGTATATTTGTCTTTTTTAAGTTCATCTAGAAGATAAACTATTTTAACTAATTCCTTATTGAAAAAAATATATCTATATTTACTATCAACCTCCATATCATTTTT
Source organism: uncultured Pelagibacteraceae bacterium (assembly GCA_902560015.1). Classification (GTDB taxonomy): domain Bacteria; phylum Pseudomonadota; class Alphaproteobacteria; order Pelagibacterales; family Pelagibacteraceae; genus Pelagibacter. Next base: position 6,145 of record CACEKA010000018.1, on the reverse strand, counting down.
TAATTCAAATTTACCATTAGGATTTAATTTTAAAAAAGCTAGCTGACCATAGTAAGTAGTTAGGTATTTTGATGCTTCTTTATACCATTTAAGAGACTGTTCTTTATCGCCTAATTTTTCATAAGTTTTACCTAACCAAAAAGCACCTCTAGATGTGCTTATTGGATACCCAACGTTATTATAAAAATTATGAAAATGATCTTTTGCCATTAAGGGGTCGTTCAAAAAACTTAAAGCAATCCATCCGCTCATCCATTCAGCAGCCGCAAAATCAGGCCCTTCTAACATACCGTGATTACTTGAAATTTTATATGCTGTTTCGTATTTTTTTTTATAGATTAGTGCTCTAGATATGATCTCACGTTCTTTCCACCATTTTTCAGGAACAACTAAATATTCTTTATCATTTCTTATCTTAAGTAAGATTTCAGTCGAAGAGTCTATACGACCTTTTTTTCTTCTCCATTTTAAGCGATCATAATTTAATCCTGGATCATTTTTAAATTTTTCAGGAACATTTTTGATTGCTTGGTCAACTCCATAACCTTTGCTCATCAATATGTGTCTTGCTGTATATAAAAGCTCATAGTCTTTAGGAAGATATTTGGTTAATCTTCGTAAGTCCCAGTATTTGTTATTCCATGCCAAATAATCTGCTCTTTTTACATAATCATCAGCATTGAGATATTTTTTAAATTTTTTTCTAAAAAATTTTAATTCATTTTTTGACAAGTCTGCTGTTATCCATCCTTTTTTAATAAGCTTTGTTCCTTTTGATTTTTCTCCATTTAAAATTAAACTTTCTCCAAGAATCATTTCTCCATAACCGCTTAAGGGTTCTTTTTCACCAAACCAATTTATTATTTTTTTAGGAGATATCTTTGCAGTAGATAGTTTATGTTCAGCTAAATATCGCAGTCTATCAATTCTTGGATAATGCCCGTTTTTATCAATAAAAACTTTATAATCATAAAAAGAAGCACCATTACCACTAGTTAATAAATATCTCCAATTTATAAAATTATATATAGATTTATCTTTTGCTTTTTTTGCCACTTTAAAAGAGGAGGCCCATCTACTTTTTTGCATTTCTGAAATAGCCTTACGAGCTAATATGAAATCTTTTTTGCTATAATATTTTGAAATTTTAACACTACGTGCTGTAGTTACTCCAGATATAGAAGGTTTTTTTTTAGGTATCTTAAATGATAATTTTTTTTCTTTTTTAACTTTTGCAATCTCTTTTTCTTTTATAACAATTTTATCAATCTTTTTTGGTTTTTGAATTGGTATAAGAATATTCTTTGATAATTTTTTGTTTATTTCTTCCGCAGTTAAAATTGGTTTTTTTATAGGAATTAATGTTGTTGTTTCTGCTGATAGATTATTGAAAATTATAAAAATTGATATTGATAAACAAATAAATAATAATTTTTTAAACATAATCTTTTAGTATATGAATCTGTAAACTATGTTATAAGTATTTATGTTCAAAGGATCAAATGTTGCTTTAATCACTCCATTTAATAATAATGGCCTTGATGAAGATGCCTATATAAAATTAATTCATTTTCACATGGATAATGGTACTAGCGGACTTGTGCCTGCTGGAACAACTGGTGAGTCCCCAACACTAAGTCATGAAGAACATCAAAGAGTTATTGATTTATGTATTAAAGAAAGCAATGGAAAAATTCCTGTTATTGCAGGTACAGGATCTAATTCTACAGAAGAGGCTATTTCTTTAACTTCACATGCGGAAAAAGCTGGTGCTAATGGTGCTTTGATTGTAACTCCTTATTACAACAAACCAACCCAAGAAGGTTTATATCAACACTACAAAGCAATTAACGATAAGTGTGGAATTCCAATTTTGATTTATAATATACCTGGAAGATCAGTTATTGATATGTCTGTAGACACAATGGCAAGATTGTTTGAGTTAAAAAATATTGTTGGTGTAAAAGATGCTACGGGAGATCTTAATAGAGTAGAACAACAACTTTCTAAAATGGGAAAAGAATTTATACAAATGACTGGAAATGATGATAACGCTTTTGAATTTAATAAAAGAGGTGGGATTGGAGCGATTAGTGTAACTGCAAATTTAGCCCCTAAACTATGTTCTGATTTTCAAAAATTATCAACCTCTAAAAATGAAGATGAATTAGTTGAAGCAAAAAGATTAGATGATATCTTGCAACCTGTTCACACCGCAATGTTTGTTGAAAGCAATCCTAGTCCCGTAAAATATGGAGCTAAATTAATGAACTTATGCGACGATGAAGTAAGATTACCTTTGGTTAAAATAACAGATAATACAAAAGCAATTGTAAAGAAAGCTTTAGAGTCAGCAAAATTGATTTAATGAATAAAAAAACCAATCATGGTTTAAAAATTATTTGTTTAAATAGAAAAGCAAGTTTTAATTATTTTTTTGATGATCTTTTAGAGGCTGGGATTGTATTGAAAGGTTCTGAAATAAAATCAATTAGAGATGGTAAAGTAAATATAGCTGACTCTTATGCGGTAGAAAAAAATGGCGAATTAATCTTAATAAATGCTCATATAGCTGCTTATAAACAAGCCAGCTATTCAAACCATCAGCCTACAGATGAAAGAAAGCTTTTACTTAATAGAAAAGAAATTAATAAACTAATTGGCAAGATGCAAAGAGATGGATTTACAATTGTTCCAACAAAAATGTATTTTAAAAAAGGTAAAGCGAAGATTGAACTAGCCGTAGCTAAAGGAAAAAAACAATTTGATAAAAGAGCTACTAAAAAAAAATAGAGATTGGAACCGTGATAAAGCCCGATACATTAGAAAATCAAGTTAAGACTATTTACCTAGGAATTGGCTCAAATTTAGGAAATAGAATAGGCAATATAGAAAAAGCTAAATTATCATTATTTGAAAATAATATTAATTTGTTATCTGTATCTAGTTATTATGAAACTCCTTCATGGCCTAATCCGAAAAACCCAAAGTTTATAAATATAGTTTTAAAAGCAGAATGTTCATTAAATCCTTATGAACTATTGAAATTGTGTAAATCAGTAGAAGTTAAATTGGGAAGAAAAAAAGCTCCAAAAAATGCCCCTCGTGAATGTGATATAGATATAATTGACTTTAATAGCTTAATTCTTAATGGCAAAATTAACCTGCCACATAAAATGATGCATTTGAGAAGCTTTGTTTTAATCCCATTATTTGAAATTGAAAAATTGTGGGTTCACCCAATAAAAAGAATTGATATTAAAAATTTGATTTTTAGCCTAACAAATGAAGATATTAGGTCTATTAAACAAATTTGAATTAATGCTATAATAAGAAATGCTTAATTCTAACGATCTAATAAATAAAGTTAAGGGATATAATAAATTCTTAAATCCTAAAAAATTAGATAAGGCTTATAATTTTGCTGTTAGAGCGCATCAAAATCAAAAAAGAGCATCAGGAGATCCATATTCAGTTCACCCCATTGAAGTCGCAAATATTTTAACAGATTTAAAATTAGATAGTGCAACAATTACCACCGGGTTACTTCATGACACTATCGAGGATACTTTTGCAACATACGAAACTATCAAAAATGAATTTGGTGATGAAGTTGCAGATTTAGTTGATGGTGTCACAAAAATTTCAGTTTTTGAAAATACAGCTGGAGCTAATTCAAAAGTTGAAAATTTTAGAAAGTTAATTTTAGCTACTTCAAAAGATATTAGAGTTTTATTAGTTAAAATTGCAGATCGTCTTCATAACATGAGAACGATTAAAGCTATTACTAAAGAAGATAAAAGAAAACGTATTGCTCAAGAGACCATGGAAATTTATGCACCCTTAGCAGATCGAATGGGTATGCATAGAATTAGAGACGAATTGGAGGATCTTTCCTTTGAAATTTTAAATCATGAAGCTAGAAAATTAATAAAAATAAGATTAGATGAAATAAAATTAGATAAAAAAGATATTTTTGAAGAACAATCTTTTGAATTAAGTGAAATATTAAACGAAAATAATATTAACGCAGAAATTTATGGAAGAGAAAAAACTCCTTTTTCTATTTGGCGAAAAGTACAAAAAAAAAGAGTTTCACTTGAACAGATCACAGACATAATTGGTTTTAGAATAATCTTAGATAACATAGATGATTGTTATATGACGTTAGGTATATTTCATAAAAAATGGAATTGTATACCTGGAAAATTCAAAGATTATATATCTTCACCAAAAATTAATGGTTATAAATCAATTCATACATCGGTTATTGGATCTAATAAAAAACCTATTGAAATTCAAATAAGAACAAATGAAATGCATGAATTTGCAGAAAGAGGTGTTGCATCTCATTGGCAATATAAATCATCCGAAAAATTTAACTCTTTAAGTTGGAAGGAATATGATTGGTTAAAAGATCTTGTTGAAATTATAGAAAAAAATGAAAACCCTGAACATTCTTATGAATACACAAAACTTCAAATGTTTCAGGAAAATGTTTTTTGTTTTACTCCTAAAGGGTCAGTAATTAAATTACCTAAAGATGCAACACCCATAGATTTTGCATACGCTGTACATACAAAAATAGGTAATACAGCAATTGGATGTGAAATTAATGGAAATAAATCTGAATTACAGGACATATTAAGAAATGGAGATAGAGTGAATATTATAACTTCAAAAAATCAATCACCCTCCTTGCATTGGATACCTACTACCAAAACAGGAAAGGCTAGATCTGCTATAAGAAGATATTGGCACGACAAAGGTGAGCAAAAAGAGGAGAGAATTAAGAAATATAATACTACTTTGTGGATTTCATTGCCAGATCAACCAGGCCAACTGGGTGATATTAGTTCTTTGATAGGAAGTCATAAGCTTAATATTTCAAATGTTGAAATGGTAGGTAAAAATCCTAAGTACATTAATTTTAAATTTAAATTGATAATAACTAATCTTAAAAACTTCACAAATTTTATTGCAGAGCTTAAACAAAAAGGTATAAAATTTAAGATAATTAGACACGAAGATAAAAGAAATGCTTTCACACAAAAAATCCTTAGATATTTTAAAAAAGACTGATGCTCTATTAGAAGGTCATTTTGTTTTATCGTCTGGACTCCATTCATCAAAATATATCCAGTGTGCCAAACTTTTAAGCTTTCCAGTATTGGCTGAAAAAATTTGCAAATCTTTAGCCAATAAAATAAAAAAAAAATATTCTCATATTGATTTAATCCTAGCACCAGCAATGGGGGGTGTAATTATTGGCTATGAAATTGGTAAGCTTTTAAAAAAAGAAACAATATTTTGTGAGCGTGTAAATGGTAAATTTGAATTAAGGAGAGGATTTAGTATTAAAAAGGGAGCTAAGGTTTTAATTATTGAAGATGTCATAACGACTGGAAAATCAAGTCTCGAATGTGTTAAGTTGTTAAAAAAAGCAAACGCAAAACTTGTAGGTTTTGCCTCTATAATAGACAGATCAACAACAAAATCACTGAAAATTAAAACTGGAATTATATCACATCTAAAAATCGATGTTCCAACATTTAATGCAAGACAACTACCACAAAATTTAAAATCAATCCCTATAACTACACCTGGAAGCAGATTTATTAAGTGAAAAGATTAGGAGTAAATATAGATCATGTAGCTACCGTAAGGAATGCTAGGGGTGAGGGTCATCCAGATCCATATTACGCAGCATTACAAGTTGTTAAAATGGGAGCTGATTCAGTAACCATTCATTTAAGAGAAGATAGAAGACATATAAACGATTTAGATGCTAAAAAAATTTGTAAAACAAAAAAAGTTTTAGTTAACCTTGAAATTTCAATTAACGATAGGATTGTAAATAATGCTCTTAGAATTAAACCAGATTATATTTGTCTTGTCCCAGAAAACCGAAAAGAAATAACCACAGAAGGGGGGTTAAACCTAGTTAAATATAAAAAAAATTTAAAAAGAATTATTGAAAAGTTTAAAAAAAACAAAATACGCACTAGTTTATTTATTAACCCATCGATTAAAGATATAAAATTATCAAAGGAGCTTAATGCTGACTGCGTTGAAATCCATACAGGTAGAATATCTAATTTGGTAAAGTCAAAAAAAAAATTTAATGAAGAATTAAATAGAATTA
>CACEKA010000017.1 GCA_902560015.1 uncultured Pelagibacteraceae bacterium | reverse complement strand
CCATCTTCATCAAAATTTAATTCTAAATCTATGATTACATATCCTTTTTTAATCGATTTTTCTAAAAAAAATAATTCTGCTCTATTAGTTGCTGCTCTTAGAAATCCAACAAGATCATTTAATAATACAGATCTTGTTGATATTATAAAATTTGAAGAAACAAGTTTATTTTTTGAAAGTGAGTTTAAAGAAATCTTTGTTTTTATTGACTCAAGTTCAACTGTTTTTTTTTGAAAAATTAATTTTGTTCCTATAGTTTTTGCATTAATTTTAAAATTCAATGGATCTAATGTAAGTTTTATTTTTTTTAATTGAATATCTAATTGATTGTTATTTTGTGAAATTTTATCTTTAATCGTATCATTAAACTTGTCTGTCTCTATACCTATCAAACTCAAATAAATTATAATTGAGATTAAAATTCCAATTATAATTAAAGAATATTTGATAATATTTTTTTTCATTTAACTTGATATAAAGATTGCTCTAAAAAATCATCAATTTCACCATCTAAAACTTTATCGGGACTAGTGCTCTCAAAGTTAGTTCTATTATCTTTTACAAGTCTGTAAGGCTGTAAAACATAAGATCTTATTTGATGACCCCAACCAATTTCTGATTTTGAAGCTTCAGTATTTTGATCTATTTGCTCTTTTTTTTTCATTTCATAATCGTACAATCTAGCTTTTAACATATTCATGCAAGTTTCTTTATTTTTATGTTGAGATCTTTCATTTTGGCACTGAACTACAATTTTTGATGGAATATGAGTTATTCTTACTGCACTATCTGTGGTATTTACGTGCTGTCCACCTGCGCCGCTGGACCTATAAGTATCAATTCTTAAATCTTTTTCTTTAATTTCAATATTAATATTTTCATCAACTACTGGATATACCCATATACTAGCAAAACTAGTATGCCTCCTAGCTCCTGAGTCAAAAGGAGATATTCTAACCAATCGATGTATTCCTGACTCTTTTTTTAGCCATCCAAAAACATAGTCGCCCTCTATTTTAATAGTTGAAGATTTAATCCCAGCTTCATCTCCTTTGTGTTCGCTAATTAAATCAGATCTAAAATTTTTTTGATCAGACCATTTTAAATACATTCTCCTTAACATGTCTGCCCAATCCTGACTTTCTGTTCCGCCTGCTCCGGCATGGATTTCAATATAACAGTCTAAGGAGTCAGCTTCGTTAGATAAGAAACACTTAATCTCATTTTTTTTTACTAATATTCGTAAATCTTTTATATTTTGTAAGACTTCTTTTTGAACTACTTGATTATTTTCTTCTGAAGCTAATTCATTTAAATCATTAAAATCTTTTAACTTTTCAATTGAATTATTATGAGAATTAATCAAGTCTTCATATAGTTTTTTTTCTTTAATTATTTTTTTTGAATCATTTTTATCTTGCCAAAAATTGGCATTTAATATTTTGGAATTTATAATTTCAAGTTTTGTATAAATTTTATTTTTTTCAAAGATACTCCTTAATTCTTTGATTAATTTTTTTTATTTCATCTTTATAATTTTGAAATTTATTTTCCATTAATAAAACTTTAGTATATTATTTGTGTCTAATCTATCACTATTTGAATAAAGAACATTGCCATCAATTACATTTTGCTCTTTATAAACTTCAATAATTGTATTTTTAGATGAAAATTTTGCTTTTTGACCTGTTAAGGGATCTACAACCATCATAATTGTTCCTTTTGCCGCTTTAAAAGGTCTCGCATCAGATTTTTTTACTACTTTTTTTACAAACTCTTTAAAAATAGGCAGTGCAGTTTTTGACCCAGTTTCATATCTACCAAGTGGCTTAGGATTGTCTGAACCAACATAGACACCAATTAATAAATTGGATGTAAAACCTATGAACCAAGTATCAGTATTTTTATTTGTTGTACCAGTTTTTCCTGCAATATTTAATTTTAAATCTTTTAATTTTTTTCCAGTACCTCTTTGAACAACGCCCTCTAATATTGAAGTCATTTGATAGGCAGTTTGAGGAGAAAATATTTGTTTATAATTGCTAGTGATTGTTGGATAATCTTTTCCTAAATAAGAGATTTGATCACAATCTATACATTCTCTTTTTTTATTATTGAATATAGTTTTTCCTTCACTATCTTGTATCCTATCAATCAAAATTGGATTAACAAGTTTTCCTCCATTAACAAATACTGAATAAGCTGACGTAAGTTTCATCAGAGTTGTTTCAGCTGAACCAAGAGAAATAGACAAAAGTTCTTCTGGGTTATCATAAATGCCTAAATTTTTAGAAAAATTTATTATTTTATTTAAACCTAAGTCTTGAGCTATCCTTACAGTCATTAAATTTCTAGATTTTTCTAAACCAGTTCTTAATGTTGAGGGTCCATAAAATTTTTTTCCATAATTTTCAGGTTTCCACATTTTTAAATCTTCACCTTGTTCAAGCACTAAGGGAGCGTCTAATATCAATGATGTAGGTGTATAGTTATTTTCGAGAGCTAACGCATAAACAAATGGTTTAAAGGCAGATCCTGGCTGTCTTAACGCTTGTGTTACTCTATTAAATTCACTCTTTTTAAAACTAAAACCCCCACTTAAAGCCAACACTCTTCCAGTGTATGGATCCATAATAACCATGCCACCATTAATTTTTGGTAATTGTTTTAAACTATATTTATTATCTTTTATATTTTGCACATAAACTATATCTCCAGGCTTTAATAATCTTTTAAATTCTTTTTTTGTCCAAGAAATATCTTTAAATTCAATTACACCATTTAATTTATCTTCAGTTTCAATTTCAGTAGTAAATTTTTTAACTTTTTTAATTATTGCAAGTTTCCAGTTAATCGATTTTTCCAACTTAAACTTATCTAAATTTTTATTCCAATTTTTTGAATATTTTTTTTTTGTAAGAGGACCTCTCCATCCTTTTCTTTTATCATAAGCAATCAATCCATTTCTAAGAGTTTGAGTTGTAATTTTTTGTAATTCTAAATTAATTGGTGTGTTTATATTAAATCCCTGTTTATAAACTTTATCGTAAGTAAAAGTATCAATGATATTTTTTCTAACTTCCTCAATATAATATTGTGCATCTTCTAAAAAAATTTTTTTATTTTTATTTAATTCAATTTTTTGATTTCTTAGTTTCTGATATAATTTTGTGTCAATATATTTATTATCTAATAAATTTTTTAAAACTAAATTTCTTCTAAACTTAGCTAACTCAATATCTTTATAAGGGTTGTATCTACTTGGTGCTTTTGGAAGAGCTGCTAATAAAGCAGCCTCTCCATAATTCAAATCTTTTATAGATTTATCAAAATATTGAAGGCTTGCTGCCCCCACACCATATGCTCCACTACCAAGATATATTTGATTTAAGTATAGTTCTAGAATTCTTTCTTTAGTGAGAGCTCTTTCAATTCTAAAAGCTAAAATCGCCTCTTTAATTTTTCTGTTTAAACTTACCTCATTAGTTAACAAAAAATTTTTTGCTACTTGTTGTGTGATTGTTGAGGCACCTTCTAATCTTTTTGATGAGATTAAATTTGAAATATTGTTTATTACTGCTCGTAAAACTCCTTTTGCATCAACACCAGGATGAGAGAAAAAATTTTTATCTTCCGCAGATAAAAATGAATAAATTACATTTTTTGGAATTGAATTAAATGGAACAAATATTCTTTTCTCCGTAGAAAAATCAGCAACTAAATCTCCATTTCCTGAATATACTTTACTTGAAACTGGTGGCTTATAACTTTTTAGAAATTTATAATCTGGAATATTACTTGAGTAACTCCATAATATACCAAATATCAAAATACCCACTAATAAAAGCAAAGAAGATAATATAATTAATATATTCTTGAATAATTTGTTCATTTTATTTCCATTATATCTTGTAATTTGTTAAAGATAAGGCACTGAAAAAACAAAATTTTAATAACACTAAAAATACTAAATGAATCAATCAATCAAATTATTATGGAAAAAAATTTATACATCGATGCATCGCATCCTAATGAAACTAGAGTTGTTCTTAAATCAGGCGATAATATTGAAGATTACGAATACGAAGGTTTAAAGAATAATTTAATAAAGAATAATATTTACCTAGGAAAAGTTAGTAGAATAGAACCTTCTCTTCAAGCTGCTTTTATTGATTTTGGTAGAGAAAGGCATGGATTTCTCTCATTTAACGATATTCAATCGGATTATTATCAGATACCAAAAGCTGATCTAGAAAAAATTAAAAAAGAAGAAGAAAAAGCCAGAGAAGAACTATCAAAAGAAGTTGAAGCAAAAGAAGAGGAAAATATTGCAGAAGGAAAGCTTGAAATTGATGACCCTATTGAAAAAGATATTTTAGAAGAAACTGAGACTAAAGAAAATTCAGATGAAGAAAAAGAAAAAAAGAAAGAAAATAAATTTAAATTTAAGAGGTATAAAATCCAAGAAGTTATAAAACCAAATCAAGTTATATTGGTACAAGTAATAAAAGATGAGAGAGGTCAAAAAGGTGCTGCTCTAAGTACATTTATTTCTATCGCAGGAAAATATATTGTTTTAATGCCCAACACTCCAAAAGGTGGTGGTATTTCTAGAAAAATATTTAATCCAGCTGATAGAAAAAAAATAAGAACAATTTTAAATGAAATTGAAATTCCTAAAGAAATGGGATTAATCGTTAGAACAGCTGGTAGCAATAAAACTAAAAATGAAATTAGTAATGATTTAACAACTTTAATTAAAACTTGGAGTCAAATAAAAGATACTGCTATTAATTCCATTGCGCCATCTTTAATTCATCAAGAAAGTGAAATTATAAAAAGAACTTTAAGAGATATGTATGATGATACAACACAAAATATCATAGTTGAGGGTAATGAAGGCTATAAAAAAGCTCAAACGTTTATGAAAATGATAATGCCATCTAATGTAAAAAAAGTTAAAAAATACAGAGGTAAAATTCCATTATTTATAGAAGAAAGTATTGAACAAAAGCTTAATCAAATTTTTGACTCAGAGGTAAAATTAAAATCTGGTGGATATTTAGTAATAAACCCAACAGAGGCATTGGTATCTATAGATATTAACTCTGGAAGCTCTATAAAAGGTAAAAACGTTGAAAGTACAGCTTTAGATACCAATATTGAAGCTGCTGAAGAGATTTCTCGTCAAATTAAAATTAGAGATTTATCAGGTTTAATCATAATCGATTTCATTGATATGTTAAGTTATGGAAATAGAAGATTGGTAGAGAGAAAACTTAAAGAAAAATGCCGAACAGATAGAGCTCGTATTCAAATTGGCAGAATAAGTAATTTTGGTCTTTTAGAAATGTCTAGGCAAAGACTAAGAGAAAGTGCAATTAAATGGAATGTAACTCTTACTAATGAGTCTTTTGCCCAAAAACTACTAAAAACTGTTGAATTAAAAGCTGTTATTAATAAAGCTAAATTTGTTGAATTAAGAGTTTGTGAAAAAATTTGTGACTTTTTAAAAGAAAATTTTATCAATGATTTAACTTATTTTGAAAAGAAAAATAAAATGACAATAGATATAATTAGCGATTCAACATTGATAATACCTGAATATATAATTGATGTTCAAAATAAATCTAAAAAAACTATTGAATTAGTTGAATATTACGAAAATTTAAAAAATTTAGAGCTACAAAATAAAGAAGATAAAATTATTGAAAAGAAAGAAACAAAAAAATTCATTAAAAAACCATATAGAAAAAAGAAATTTTTTAAAAAAGCTAAATAATCCCCTCTAAAGGTGAAGAAGGATTTCCCATTAAATTTTTTTCTATTCTTCCAGATTTAAACGATTGTCTTCCAGCTATAACTGCATTTTTAAATGCAAGAGCCATATCAAAAGGTTTTTTTGCTTTAGCAATTGCTGTGTTAACTAAAACACCATCACAACCTAATTCCATAGCAATAGTAGCATCAGATGCTTGACCTAGGCCAGCATCTACAATCAAAGGTAGTTTAGTTTGTTTTCTAATAATTTGAATATTGACTTTATTTAAAATTCCAAGACCTGAACCTATTGGTGCTGCAAGAGGCATTATCGCATCAGCACCAGAATTCTCTAAACGTTTTGCCATTAATGGATCGTCATTGCAATAAACCATAACTTTAAATCCTTCTTTAGCAAGTATCTCAGTTGACCTTAAAGTTTCAATCATATCTGGAAATAAATTTTCTTTATCACCTAAAACTTCTAATTTTACTAATTTCCAACCCCCTATCTCTCTAGCCAGTCTTAATGTTCTTAAGGCTTCTTTTGAATTAAAACACCCTGCTGTGTTAGGTAGATAAGTAATTTTTTTTGGATCAATATAATCCATTAAAAGTGGTTTTTTTTTGTCTGATATATTAACCCTTCTTACAGCTACAGTTACAATTTCAGCACCAGAAAGCTTAATTGCTTTAGCACACTCAGACATGTTTTTATATTTTCCTGTGCCAACTATTAATCTTGAATCAAATTTTTTTTTTGCGATTACTAATTTGTCTTTTTTCAATTATCCACCCCCAATAAAATGAACTATTTCTATTTTATCATTATTTTTAAGATTTATCTTATCTATATTTTTTTTATCTATTATTTCTTGATTAAGTTCAATTGCTACTTTTTTTATAGGAATTTTGAGTTTATTTATCAAATCTGACATCTTATAATTTTCAGGTATAGATTTTATCTTACCATTAGCTTTAATTTTTATTTTTTTTATTTTTTTTATTTTTTTCATCGTATATAAAAGGTAAATGAGTAATAAAATAATTATTATCAATGGTCCCAATCTTAATCTATTAGGTGAAAGAGAACAATCACAATATGGATCAACGACTTTTGACCAATTAAAAAATAATTGTGTTAAAAAAGCAGCTGAAATTGGAATTGAATTAGAATTTGCACAATCTAATATTGAGGGCGAGTTAGTAACCTTAATCCAAGATGCTAGAAAAAAATATGATGGGATGATAATTAATGCAGCTGGATTTACTCACACCTCTGTTGCAATAAGAGATGCTCTAGATCTTTTTAAAAAACCCATAATTGAATTACATATATCAAATATCTATAAAAGAGAGGAATTTAGACACAAATCGCTAATAAGCGATATAGCTACTGGAGGAATTTTTGGATTAGGAGCAGAAGGATATATTTTGGCCATAATTTCAATAGAAAAGATTTTAAAAAATGAAAATTGATAAAAGTATTATTAAAGAATTAAGCGATTATCTGGAAGAATTTAATCTTACAGAAATAGAAATTACAGAAAAAGATACAAAAATTAAAGTATCAAAAAATAATATCTCAATAAGTAATCAACCAGCTGTCACATCAACAGTATTAACAAACGAAAATGTAACAACTGCAAATAAGACTAATGTGAAATCTGGTATTGAAGTTACTTCACCAATTATAGGTACGGCTTACCATGCGCCTGAACCTGGAGCTAAAAAATTTGTAGAAATTGGAAAAAAAATTAAGAAAGGTGACACAATAATGATTGTTGAAGCAATGAAAACAATGAACCATGTTCCTTCAACTTCTGATGGTGTAGTGAAAGAAATTTGTGTTGAAGATGGTCATCCAGTTGAATTTGGACAAACTATTATTATTCTAGAATAACAATAATGTTTAAAAAAATCTTAATTGCAAACCGTGGGGAAATTGCAGTTAGAATTATCAGGGCATGTAAAGAATGGGGAATTCCAACTGTAGCTGTTCATTCTGATGTAGATAGAGATAGTATGCATGTGAGAATGGCAGATGAAAGTGTATGCATAGGTTCTCACCAACCTGCTAATAGCTATCTAAATATACCTGCTCTAATGTCAGCTATTGAGCTTACTAATGCTGACGCTGTACATCCAGGGTATGGTTTTTTATCTGAAAATGCAAATTTTGCTAAAATTCTAGAGGAAAATAAAATTAATTTTATTGGCGCTTCTTCAAAACATATTGAAATGATGGGTGACAAGATTCAAGCTAAAAGAATAGCAAAAGAAAATGGTTTACCAGTAATAGAAGGATCAGAAGGTGGAGTTACAGACATAGCTCAAGCAAAAGAATTGTGTAAAAAAATTGGATTTCCAGTTTTAATTAAAGCTTCAGGAGGTGGAGGTGGAAAAGGCATGAAAATTGTCTACAAAGAAGAGGAATTTGAGACATTATTTTCTACCGCAAAATCAGAGGCGCAAAAATATTTTGGAAATGATGAAGTTTATATTGAAAAATTCTTTCAAAACCCAAGACATATTGAGGTTCAAATTTTAGCTGGAAAAAATAATGTTGTTCACCTTCACGAAAGAGATTGCTCTGTTCAAAGAAGACATCAAAAATTAATCGAGGAAACACCAAGTCCAGTTTTAAATGATGAGATAAGAAAAGATCTTTTTGAAAGAACGGTAAGCATGGTAGCTAAAATTGGTTATATGGGAGCTGGAACAGTTGAATTTATTTATGAAGATGGAAAATTTTATTTTCTAGAAATGAATACTAGGGTACAGGTAGAACATCCAGTAACAGAAATGGTTACAGGTGTTGATATTATCAAAGAACAAATTTGGATTGCCTTTGCGGGTGAAACAGCTTTAAAACAAGGTGATATCAATCCAAGAGGTCATGCTATTGAATGTAGAATTAATGCAGAAGATGCAAGTAAAAATTTTCAACCTTCACCAGGCACAATTGGAATGTGTCATCAACCATCAGGCTTTAGAACTAGAGTAGATGGAGCAATTTTCCAAGGATATAAAGTTACCCCATATTATGACAGTATGGTTTGTAAACTTATATGTCATGGAAGAAATAGAACAGAAGCAATTCAAAGAATGAATAGATCTTTAGATGAATTTGTTATTGAAGGCATCACTACTACAATACCTTTACACAAAAAACTATTAAATCATAAAAAATTTATAAATTCTGATTTCAATGTAAGTTGGCTTGATAAAGATACAATTGTTTAATAGCAATTTACCAACCATATATCATAAACTGGATGATCAAATGGTTTTATAGATGGACTTGATGAGAACATCCATCCATTAAATACAAATACCTCATTGTTATTTTCGCTCGTTAAATCTTTTACCTGAATATAAGCTGTTATCTCTGGATCATCGTCAAATTCTGAATTTTTGCACTTTAAACTTTTTATTGATAGATCTTTAAATGTAATTAACTCTCCATTTTGCAATTTTACTAAGGTATTTTTGGAACTAATTTTATCTAAAATCTTTAAATCTGTAAAAACACCTTCAGTATTATCTTTTGCAAATGAGTGATTTATTAAAAAAAAACAAACTAAAATAAAAAGATAAAAATTAAATTTATTGTTTCCAACTAGAATATTTTTTTTTGATTCCATCTTTATTTTTGTTTGGATAATAAGCCTTTTCGGTCCCAGTTAAATTAGATTGATGAGGTTTTTGCCAATCATATTTTTCAAGTTCATAGGTTTTTTCTATTTTATTAGGTGTAAAATGCATCCAAGAGTACCATTCAACTGGAATTTTAGAGGCATCGACAGTATTTGCGTAAATAACCCATCTCTTTCCATTTTTACTTTCATAATATTTGTTACCAAACTCATCACTGCCAACTAATTTTCCAAAAAAAATTGTTTTTAATCTAGTGCCAAAGGTATCTTGATTCCACCAAGTGAAAATTTTTTTAAAAAGTGTCAACATAAAATTTTTTTATTTATTCAATTAAAAATTGTATAATTTAAATTAGACTAAAATATGAATTTGTATATAAATTAATTGATTCAATATTCAAATTAAAATTTAAATTGGAGTTAAATGGCAAAATATTTAGTTGAGACTTATTACACATGTACGTTTAAAGTTAATCATTACTTGGATGACATAAATGAAACAGAGTTAAAAAATCTTGAAAAAAGAGATGATGGAAAATTCGAGGTACTAGACGTAAAACTAGATAATCGTAAAACTAAAAGTCTTGATCCAAAAAATAATAAAGTCATTGAAAGTAAAAAGGTAGAAGTTGTAGCAGAGGTAGAAAAAGCTGGCACAAAAAACAAAGAAAATATTATTGCAAACTTCAATAAATCATCTGAAAAAGGTGGTAAAAGATTTGGAATGCCAGATAGAAGAAAAGGTTACATCCAAAAAGCGACTATTGGCGATCATAAAGTTTACCTACATACTGGTGAGTACGAGGATGGCAAAATAGGAGAAATTTTTATTGATACAAGTAAAGAAGGAGAATTAGTAAAAGCTTTAATGAACAATTTTGCAATCGCTATCTCCTTAGGGCTTCAATATGGTGTACCACTTGATGAATTCATAAGTGCATTTGTTGGCACAAAATTTGAGCCATCTGGAAAAGTGCATGGTAATGACAGAATACTTAGTGCAAGCTCTATACTAGATTACATTTTTAGAGAATTAGCAATATCATATCAAAATAGAGAAGATCTAGCTCACACACCTTCAATTGGTGGTAATGAGTATGCTACAAATGAAGAAAATCAATCTGAGGACCAAAACCAATTGTTAAAAATTGTAAAGGATATAACCAGCAAAGGTTTTGTTAGAAATAATTATAAAAAAAATTTAGTAGATCTTTCAGATGTTAAAATAAGTTTAAAAGGTAAAAAATAATTTTATCTCTTATTTTTTATAGAAATACCAAGTTCTTTTAATTGGCCTTCGCTTACTTCAGATGGAGCCTTCATCATTAAATCTTGAGCATTTTGATTCATTGGAAACATTGTTACTTCTCTAATATTTTTTTCATTCGCTAGCAACATTACTATCCTATCAATACCAGGGGCTATTCCTCCATGAGGTGGGGCTCCATAACTTAATGCATTAATCATACCACTAAATTTTTCATCTACTTGTTTTTTGTCATATCCCGCAATTGAAAAAAGTTTGTACATAAGTTCTGGCTTATGGTTTCTTATTGCACCAGAAGAAAGTTCAATACCATTACAGACAATATCGTATTGATAAGCCAATATATCTAGAGGTTTTTCAAAATTTTCTTCAGTTAAATTTCCCTGTGGCATAGAAAATGGATTATGACTAAACTCAATTTTATTAGTTGCTTCATCTTTCTCAAACATTGGGTAATCAACAATCCAACAAAATGCAAAAACATCATCGTCAATTAAATTTAAATCTCTAGCTATTTTATCTCTAGCGATTGAGGTAATTTTTTCTAGATCATTTTGCTTTCCACATGCCATGAAAATACTATCACCTACTTCTGAGTTAGTTTGTTTCATAATTTCTTTCAAAGCTTCTTTAGAAAAAAATTTTCCAATTGGTCCTTTAGCTGAAAGTTGATCTTCTTTTTCAAAAGTAAAATATGCTAGGCCAGATGCACCTTGTTCTTTGGCCCATCTATCAATATTATCAAAAAAGCTTCTAGGTTTATCTTTTGTATTTTTAGTTGAAATACATCTGACTTTTGAACCAGATTTTACAAGTTTTTTAAATATCTCAAAAGTTACATCTTCTCTTGTAAATATTTCTGTAATATCATTTATAAGTAATGGGTTTCTTAAATCAGGCTTGTCACTTCCATAATTTAACATTGCATCAGCATATGAAATTTTTGGAAATTTATCGTAAAGTAGTTTTTTATTCGAGAATTTTTTAAAAGTATTAACCATTAAAGTTTCAACAACATTAAAAACATCTTCTTGTTCCACAAAAGACATCTCTAAATCTAACTGATAAAATTCCCCTGGACTTCTATCGGCTCTAGCATCTTCGTCTCTAAAACAAGGAGCTATTTGAAAATATTTATCAAAACCAGAGACCATTATTAATTGTTTAAATTGTTGGGGTGCTTGTGGTAGTGCATAAAATTTTCCAGGGTTAAGTCTGCTTGGAACTAAAAAATCTCTCGCACCTTCTGGACTTGATGATGTTAAAATTGGTGTTTGAAATTCTAAAAAACCAAGTTTAGTCATTTCATTTCTGATATATGAAATCACTTTTGACCTTAAGATTATATTTTCGTGAATTTTTTTTCTTCTTAAATCTAAAAATCTATATTTTAATCTTATTTCTTCAGCATATTCTTGATCACTAAAAACTGGCATTGGTAATTCTTTGCAAGTCCCTAATATTTCAAATTCATTTATAGCTACTTCAATTTCGCCGGTTTCAATATCCTTATTAATTGTCTCATCAGAACGGCTAACAACTTTCCCGCTTACTTTTATTACAGTTTCAAGTTGAGTCTTTTCTAAATCTAAAAAGTTTTTATTATCTTTATCAATAATACACTGGGTAATTCCATAATTATCTCTTAGATCTATAAATAATAAATTTCCATGATCTCTTTTTTTATTTATCCATCCAGATATTGAAATATCTTTATCTAAATCATCTTTTCTTAATTCATTGCAATTATGTGTTCTATACTTATTCAATTATTCTCCTAAGGCTTCTTTTATAATTTTAAAATCGATTGGTTTTTTTCGTTTTAAACTAATTTTGTCGATTTTATATATGAAATCAAAAATTTTGCCATACGATCTGTCAATTCTTTTAATAATAAAATCTACTAATTTCTTATCTATAGATATCTGGCGATCAGATAAGTTTTTTAATATAAGCGCAAACATCAAATCATCTCCTGGTTTCTCAATATTGCATAATAAAAAATTTTTAGATCTTGAATTTAAGTCGTTTAACTTAAAAGAATAATTAACAATCGGATTTTTAGAGGTTAAAATTAGATATTTATTATCCTGATCAATAATATTTAATAGTGTAAATAATAAATTTTCATCAATTTTATCATTCAAATTTTCAATAATTATATTTTCAAAAACCTTAATTTTTTTTAAAAATTCATTATCAATTTCATTAGCGTCTATCTTAATTCCTTTAAACTTTTCCAAAAAAATATTTATTAAATGACTTTTTCCTGAAAACTTTTCTCCAATTAAATTAACGAAATTTTTTTCCCACTGAGGCCAACTATTTAATAATTTAAATGCAAATTCATTACTTTTTGAAACATAAAAATCTTGATCTTTAAAATTTTGATCATAATCAAAATTTAATATCAATTGATTTAAATCACTCATTTAATTTTCCAAATTTGATTTTGAATATCAAATTCATAATTTTTATTTTTCATAATTTTAAGAAAGTAATCTGGTGATCCATTAAATATAACCCTATAAATATTATCTTTATTGTTAAACTTATAAATATAATAATCATATATCAAATCTGTATTGTCTAATATTTCTTCAAACTTTGAAATTTCAAAATTATCATTGTTATTAATTGAAATAGTTAAAGATATCTTTACTGATGTATTAATTTCATTTTTACTCTTCCAATAATTCTCATAAATACTTTTTAAACTTTCAATTAATTTATCTGCTTCTTTATAGTTATCTATGTTGAGATTTTGAAAACTAATATTTTTAAGATCCTCTTCTTGATTAAAGTTTATTTTATTTAAAACTTTAATAGTATTATTTTCTTTATAGATGATTGATATAATATATTCATTAAGATTATATTTTTTGATGATTTCACTAAAATTATAACTTTCCAAAATTTTTGAATATCTTTTTATTAGATTAAAATCATCTAGATCCTCGGTGGGCAAAATATATCTTAATAAATGATATTTTTGGTTATTTAAATTCCAATTATTAAAAATATAGTTTTCAGAAAAAATTGAAATTTCATCTTTATTTTTATCCACTATAATTGGTAAAAAAAATATCTTTTTTTCAACTGGAAGAGATGGAAAAATATTTTTTTTTTCCATTAAATTTAATATTTTTTTTTTATTAAATGATACATTTAATGATAAATAATAAATCTCATTAATAAATTTTTCCTCTTGAATTGAAAAAGTTTCAATCATACTTTTGATTAAACCAAGTGATGTTTTGCTTAACTTTTTTTGATCCTGCGTTTGCAATATAGATAAAATCAACCTATTAAATGCCTGCACAAAACCTTCATCAATAATCTTGTTTTTATCAAAATTAATCTCAAAAGGAGTAGATATTTCTATGTCATTAACTGAGAAAGTCTTTGCTTGAATATTTTCTGTGGAAAAAAAAATATTTAACAAAGCAAGAAAGCAAAAATGAATATATAATCTTTTATAATTAAAAAGTTTAATATTAAATCTCATAAATCATATTAATGAATAATAAATTAATAACCTATAAAAAAAGTGGAGTTAACATAAATGCTGCTGATAAATTTGTTAATTTCATTTCATCTGTTTCATCAAAAAAAAAGGGCAAAAAAAAGTTTTTAAATATTGGCGGTTTTGGTTCTATATCAGACATTCCAAATCACATAAAACAACCTAAAATTGTTGCCTGTACTGATGGTGTTGGCACCAAAGTTGAAATCGCAAACATACTTAATAAATATGACACTATTGGAATTGATTTAGTTGCAATGAGTGTGAACGATTTAATTGTTCAGGGTGCAAAGCCTCTACTATTTTTAGATTACATATCTATAAATAAAATTGATTTAACAAAATTAAAATCAATCATCAAAGGCATCGTAAAAGGATGTAAATTGTCTAAGTGTGAATTAGTTGGTGGTGAAACAGCTGAAATGCCAGGCACATATGAAAAAGGGAAATTTGATATTGCAGGTTTTGCGGTTGGTATCGTTGGTAAAAATAAAATTTTAAGTAAAGATAAAATTAAAAATAATGATTTGATTTTAGCTATACCTTCAAGTGGTCTTCATTCAAATGGATATTCTTTAGTACGTTATCTTCTTAAACAAAAAAAAATAGATATTAAAAAAAATATTTTTTTAAAAAAAGAATTAATCAAACCGACTAAAATTTATGTAAATGAAGTTTTAAAATTAATAGATAAAAATTTAATCAATGGTTGTGCCAATATTACAGGAGGTGGTTTAGCTGATAATATTCAAAGAGTTGTTCCAAATAATTTCACAGCTGAAATAGATTTAGACTTAATAAAAACATCTAAAATTTTCAAATGGCTTCATAAAAAAGGAATATCAGATAAAGAAATGCTTAAAACTTTCAATTGTGGTGTTGGTTTTTGTTTAATTATTAATCCAAAAAAGTTAAATCAAATTAAAAGATATTTTACAAATAATTTTAAACCTTATGTAATAGGAAAAATTACTAAAAATTTTAAAGAAAAAGTTAAACTAAATGGCTCTATTAACTGGATCTAATAAAATACATATAGCAGTTTTTATTTCAGGAACAGGCAGTAATTTAAAATCTCTTATCAAATTTTCAAAACTTAAAAAATCACCAATAATGATTAAAATGATTATTTCTAATAATTATAAAGCAAAAGGTTTACAATATGCAGATATTTATAAAATTAAAAAAAAGGTATTTGATTTTAAAAACACTTTATCTGAGAAAAAAGTTATCAATGAATTAAAAAAAAATGATATTCATTTAATTTGTCTTGCGGGTTTCATGAAAATTTTATCGAAAAGTTTTATTAAGAATTTTAAAGGAAAAATTCTTAATATTCACCCTTCCCTTCTTCCAAAATATAAAGGATTGAATACTCATGAAAGAGCGATTAATAATAAAGATAAATATTCTGGTTGTACTGTACACTTTGTAAATTCTAAACTTGACTCTGGCGATATTATTAATCAAAAAAAAGTAAGAATTAAAAAACTTGATAATCCTAAAACCTTAGCAAAAAGGATCTTAATCCAAGAGCATAAGCTATATCCAGCAGCTATAATAAAAGCACTTAGTCTTTAAAGAAAAAATCTATTTCAATTTTTGCATTTTCAACACTATCTGATCCATGAACAGAATTTTTATCAATTGAAATTCCATATTTTTTTCTAATAGTGCCTTCTTCTGCTTGCTCTGGGTTTGTTGCACCCATAAGCTCTCTATTACCTAATACAGCATTTTCTTTTTCAAGAACCATAACTAAAATAGGCCCTGATGATAAATATGCGCATAAATCATTGTAAAATGGCTTTGTTTCGTGAACTTTATAAAATTTCTCAGCTTCAGATTTATCAATCTGAATTTTTTTTTCTTTTATTATAGAGAAACCATTATTTTTAAACATTTCTTTAATTTCATTGTCTAAATTTCTTTCAACTGCATCTGGTTTAATAATTGAAAGTGTTTGTTCCGTATTACTCATAATTATCCTCTATTAGTTTGTTTAATAATCTTACTCCAAAACCAGTAGCTCCTCCTGAATTTAGCGCCCCACCATATTTTGAAAAAGCCATTCCAGCTATATCTAAATGAGCCCAAGGTGTTTTGTTCAGAATAAATCTTTGTAAGAATTGTGCCGCTGTAGTAGATCCAGCTCCACCTACATAATTAATATTTTGCATATCTGCATTTTTAGAGTTTATAAGTTTATCAAAATTTTTGTGTAGAGGCATTCTCCACAATTTTTCTTCAACTTTCTCACCTGCACTTAATAATTGATTTGATAGCTTGTCATCATTTGAAAAAAGTCCCGCATATTCAGATCCAAGTGAAACGATTATTGCACCTGTTAAAGTTGCAAGGTCGACCATAAATTTAGGTTTAAATTTTTTCTCTGTAAATGTTAAAGCATCAGCTAAAACTAATCTACCTTCTGCATCTGTATTTAATATTTCAATGGTTTTGCCACTGTAAGATTTTACAATATCTCCAGGCCTTTGAGCATTTCCACCAGGCATATTTTCTACAAGACCAACAACACCTACCGCATTAATTTTGGCTTTTCTTAAAGCTAAATTTTTCATTAAACCAACAACCGTTGCCGATCCTGCCATATCATAAGTCATATCTTCCATAAATTTAGCAGGTTTTAGTGAAATACCACCAGTGTCAAAACAAACACCTTTACCAACAAATGCCAAAGGTTTAGAATTATTTTTTAATCCATTCCACTCCATTGTTACAAGATATGATCCTCTAATACTTCCTTGGCCTACTCCAAGTAAAGCATTCATTGCTAATTTTTTTAGTTTTTTATCATCATAGATATTAATTTTTAAACCATATTTTTTTAATGAGTTTATTCTTTTTGCATATTCATCTGGATGTAAAACATTTCCAGGTTCTGACACCAAATCTCTTGCAAAAAAAGTTCCTTCTTCTAATGCTTTAAATCTTAATTTTTCTTGAGATGATATTTGATTTTTTTTTCCAACAACATTTATTGAGACAATCTTTTTATCTTTTTTAGATTTATAAATATTAAATTCATAAGATTTTAACTTTATTCCATGTAAAAAATAACCTGCAAAATTTTTAATTTTACTATTTATTGTATCTAAATATACAAAATAACTATTTTTTTTATTATAATCTATATAACCATGAAATTTAGCTCCTAGATTTTCTACATCTGAGGTTTTTATATCCTTTTTAATAGATATTAAAAATATTGTCCTTTTAGAATTTATCTCAAAAAGAAGTAAATCTTTTTTAGTATCACTGCTTTTTATTAATTCTGAAATATAAGAAAATTCCGAATTAGAGACATATTTTTTTAAATCGGAAGTGCTAAATTTTTCATCTACGAATAATATAAGATTTGTGAGATCTTTTTTTAAAACGCTGTTTTTATAGTTAATTTGAATAGACATAAATTTTAAATACAATCTGTACGAGTTGAGTGCTATATAAGAGCAAAAATATCATATTTCAATGAAAAAAATATTATTTCGAAAGTTACTCAAAGATTATTTAAGTTTTTTTTTTATAACTTTATTTAGTGTAAGTATAATTATTTGGGTCTTTCAAGCAGTTAATTATCTTGATATTATGATAGAAGATGGTCGAGACTATTTAATTTATATTAAATTTTCGTTGCTTAATTTTCCAAAAACTTTTAGCAAATTATTTCCATTTATATTATTTTTTAGTCTTTTTTATGTCACAACTAAATATGAGAATAATAATGAACTTATTATTTTTTGGAACTTTGGAGTAAATAAAATCCAAATTGTTAACTTTATCTTTAAAGTTTCATTATTGTTATTTCTGTTTCAATTAGCTTTAAGCTCTTTAATTGTTCCAAAATCTCAGGAGCTATCGAAATCATATATAAGAACTTCAAATATTAATTTTTTAGGTAATTTTGTAAAACCTCAAAAGTTTAATGACACAATTAAAGATGTAACTATTTATACTGATAAAAAAGATGATAATGGAAATCTTCATAATTTGTATTTAAAGAAAAGAATAGATAAAGATAGCTTCCAAATCACTTATGCTAAGAGTGGTGTATTTAGAGAAATTAATAAAAGACCGATACTTGTTTTGTATGACGGCGAAACTATATCTGCAAAAAAAAATAAGATTACAAATTTTAAATTTTCAAAATCAGATTTTTCACTTCAAAATCTTAAAACAAATACCCCCACATATGAAAAAATTCAGGAGGTTTCTACAATAAAGATTTTAGAAAATATTCTAAATTGTTTTAATTTAATCAAAAACCAAAAAAAAATTAAAAAATGTTCTTCAAGAAACATTAAGGATTATTATAAAGAAACTTACAAAAGATTAATCATTCCTTTTTTTATTCCGATATTATCATTGATACCATTTTTACTTTTTTTGTCTTCCAAAGAAAATACAAATTATTCTAATTTAA
>CACEKA010000016.1 GCA_902560015.1 uncultured Pelagibacteraceae bacterium | reverse complement strand
AAAATTGACAAAGCAATGGATATATACCATGCATAATCGTATGAACCATATAGATCATGAAAAACACCTCCTAAATAAGCACCTAAAAAAGATCCTACTTGGTGACTTAAAAAAACTATTCCATACAATAATCCAATATATTTAGTTCCAAATATAAAACCAACTAAACCCATTGTTGGCGGAACTGTTGAAAGCCATAAAAAACCAAAAGTAATTCCAAATAAAACTGCAATAACTGGGCTTGGTGGTAAAAAAATAAAAATAGCTATAACCAAGCCTCTTGCTAAATAAATACTGCTCAATATTAATTTTTTACTAAATTTTTGAGCTAAATAACCTGATGTTAATGTGCCAGCAATATTAAATAAACCTATCATAGATAGAATTGTTACAGTGCACCATTCAGGTAAGCCTCTATCATTGATATAAATTGGAATATGCGTTGCAACTAAAGCAATGTGCCAACCACATACAAAAAACCCTAGAGTTAAATATATAAAACTTTTACTTTTAAATGCTTCTTGTAGAGCTTCACTTGCTGTTTGCTTATCATCAATTATACCACCAACTACATCTTTTGGGGTAGTCAAATAAAAAGCAAGTATCAAACCAGCAAATATAAAAGCAGCAAAAATTAAAAGTGTACTTTCCCATCCAAATTCAACAAGTGCGTATCTTGTAAATACAGGAGAAACAAAATAACCAAATGAGCCAGCAGCGGTAACTATTCCAATAGCAGCAGTTCTGTTTGATTGAGGAAAATGTTTTGCAACAACAGAAACGGGAATACTAATCGCGGTTCCTCCAAGTGCAATTCCAATTAGTACACCTATACCAGTAACAAAATAAAGACCAGTATTGTAGTCTGAAACTAGCATTAAAATACCGAGTAAGTAAAAAATAAAACCAATAAATACAGCTATGTGTCCACCATATTTATCTGTGATAACACCAAACCAAGGTGCAAAAGCTCCCCATAAAAACATCTGAAGACCCAAAGCGAATCCAAACTGTGAAAGAGTTATTCCAAGATCCGTTGAAAAATCAAAATAAAACATTCCAAATGTCTGTCTGATACCAAGCGAAATTATAACAATTAAGCAGGCTGAAACTAAAGTAATTAAGACTGTTTTATTTTTAATAAATTTTTCAGAGGACATTCAAAGTTTATTTTAAATGTTTTAGTGACTGTTTAATATCAGCAATAAGGTCACTTGGATCCTCAAGTCCAATATGTAATCTTACGATATGCTCATTTTTTGATAATTTGAGATAACTTCTATTTCCTTGTTCTCTAATATTTTGATGTAATGCCAAACTTTCAAATCCTCCCCAACTATAACCATGCCCAAATAATTTTAAATTATTTACAAATTTTATAACCGCTTTCTCACTTTTAGCTTTTATTCTTAAACCCATTAAACCTGAAGCGCCTGAATAATATTTTTTCCACATTCTAAAATTATAAGAATCTTTTTTATACGGATACAATAATTTTATATTTTTAAATTTAGATAAAAAATCTGCAACTTTTTTTGCATTTTCCCTGTGTCTATCTAATCTTACATCTAAAGTTCTCAATCCTCTTGTAATCAAATATGCATCATCAGGTCCTAATCTTAAACCAGTCACTCTTTCGGCAGCTTTTACTTTTCCAAAAACTTTTTTGTTAACTGCTAAACTTCCTCCCATTACATCAGAATGACCAGAGTAATATTTTGTTGCTGAGACAATTGACATGTCAAAACCAAGCTTAATAGGTTTTAAAAAATATGGTGTTCCCCAAGTATTATCAATTGCAGTTAAAATTTTATTTTTTTTTGCTATAGAAATAATTTTACCTAAATCTTGAAAATCAAAAGTGTTACTTCCTGGATTTTCTACAAAAATTAATTTAGTTTTTTTTGTAATAGCTTTTTCTAAAGTTTTAAGATTATGTGGATCGTAAAAAGTCGTTTTAATATTAAATTCTCTTAAAAAATCTTGGGAAAGCAATCGCGTTGGACTGTAAACTGGATCAGCTACTATGATTTCATCACCAGGTCTTGTGACACTAAAAATTGCAAGAAATACTGCTCCAAAACCTGTTGGTGTTAAAAAAGTATAATAGCTTTCCTCCAGTTTAGATAAAATTTGTTGCAGTATATGAGTCGTTGAAGTTCCTTGTCTTCCATAATCAAAGTGTCCACCAGTAGGGTTTTTTTTTGCTTTATCTTGAGTTTTTCTAATATCTTGCATCGATTTAAAAATAATCGTTGAAGCTCGAACAATTGGTGGATTAACTGACTGATTATGAAAGTCTTTTGCAGTGTGCTTTAAAAATGTTTTGAACGAATTGCTCATAATTAAATTTGATATGTTTAGAAGACAATGCTATATCCCGTAAAAAACGTCAATAAAATTAATGAATAGGACTTAATGAGTTATCCAAAAAAACATAGAGGCCGAAGAAAACAGGGCTCTAAAAAAAGAAGAGCTAAAAGAAAAAATAAGAAGAAGTAATTCCTCTAATCTTTGATCCAGCCACCACCAAGTACTTTATGACCAAATTGGTCTTTGCTATAAAAGACACACGCCTGTCCTGGTGAAATACCATCTTCAGGGTTAACTAAATTTACTTGAGCAGTATTATTCTCTTTTAGATCAACTTTTGCTTCAAGAAGATTACCTGTTGATCTAACTTTTACAAAAATATTTTGATCTAAATCTTTTTTATCAGTTAATAAGTTCAAATCTTTAAGAGAGATATCTTTTTTTCCTAAATTTTCTTTTGGGCCAACTATAATCTCATTATTTTCTGAATTTATTTTAATTACATACAAAGGTTCTTTATCTGAAACTTTAATTCCTTTTCTTTGACCAATAGTAAAATTTATAATGCCATCATGAACTCCTATTACTTCTCCATTCAAATTTTTAATATTTCCTTTTTGAAAAGAATCTGGTCTAAACTTTCTAATCACTGATGCATAATCTCCATTAGGTACAAAACAAATATCCTGGCTATCAGGTTTGTCAGCAACATTTAAATCTAGTTGTTTAGCAATCTCTCTTGTTTTATTTTTTAACATTCCACCTAATGGAAATCTTAAATAATCTAATTGCTCTCTTGTTGTATTAAATAAAAAATAACTCTGATCTCTGTTTTCATCAATTGCTCTATACATATTGTTTGTGTTATTTGTGGTAATATTTTTTACATAATGACCTGTCACTAAGGCATCTGCATTTAGATCTTTTGACACTTCAAATAAATCTTTAAATTTAACTGTTTGATTACATTGAACACATGGTATTGGTGTTTCTCCATTTAAATAACTATCAACAAAATTATCTATTACACCTTGCTTAAACTTATCTTGATAATATAAAATTTTGTGTTCGATACCCAGTTTATGAGCAACACGTTTTGCATCCATTATGTCTTGTCCAGAACAGCATTGTTTAGATTTAGCAACTTCTTTTCCATCATCATATAGCTTTAATGTAATTCCAATTACTTTATAGCCCTCGTTTTTCATAATTCCGGCTACAGTTGAAGAGTCTACCCCACCAGACATTGCAACGACTACCGTTGTATCCTTAGGTTTTTTATCAATTCCAATAGAGTTTAGTTCTTTATTCATAAGGTGGTATTTATACTGATTTACAATATAAGTTAAATTAAATGATTTTAGATTATGAACCAGGCGACAAAGTCACTAATCCAAACAATAAAGAATGGGGTATTGGACAGGTTCAATCTATCATAAATGAAAAAGTCACTGTTAATTTTGAAAATGTTGGAAAAAAAGTGATTAATGCAAAAAATATTGAATTAAAAAAATTGGCTAATTAAAATGGAAATAAAAAAAATTGTTGAAAATTTAATAGATAGTTTTTTAGAAGCTGGAGATTTATCAATATCTCTCAGAAAAGAAGGATTAAAAAAAGAAATTAAATCTGACAATACACCCGTTAGCAATGGTGACTTAGAGGTTAATAAATTTATTACAAAAAAAATCTCTGAAATAACCCCTGATATCCCAATCGTGTCTGAAGAAACATCTGATAATAAAGATAATACTCAATTAAAGAATTTTTGGTTAGTTGATCCTATTGATGGGACTTATGACTATATTAATAATCTAGAAGAGTTCACAATAAATGCAGGGTTAATCATTAACAAAAAGCCTGTTGCTGGATTAATTAATGCGCCTGCTAAAAAAAGAATGTTTTACTCTTACGGAGAAGGAAGTGCTTTTGAATTAAGTAATGAAAAAACTAAAAATTTAAGTAGCAAATCTAAAGAAAACAATAGGCCAATTAAATTCATTTCTTACTCAAACAAAATTAAACCAGAAATTCAAAAAATATATCAGGATATAGGTGTGGTTGAAAATGTGAAAATGAAAAGTTCACTTAAGTTTTGTGTGGTAGCAGCTGGTGAATATGATGGCTATGTAGCTGAACCAAGAGCATACGAATGGGATATTGCTGCAGGGCATGCAATTCTAATTCATTCAGGTGGTACTGTTACTGATTTTAATAGAAATGAAATATTATATGGAAAAAAAGATCTTAAAAATCCAAGTCTTATCTTAAAAAGTAAAAATATATTATAATGGATGAGCAATTAAGAATTATACTTATTATAATAATCTCGGTTTCAATTTTTGGTTTATTAGTTTTTGTGTTTGTAAAAAACTATGTAAGACAAAAAATTAATAATTTAGTTGAAGAGGAAAAGAATAAAAAAACTAGAGAAGATTAATTATTTTAAGATATTCATCTTTTTCTATATCCATTACTTTTTTGGAAGTCTCAAAATCAAAGCCATTACGCGCTAGTAAAGATATATCTTTTTTATAAAATAAAGTTCTGTTATCTTCTGCTCTTGCAGGTCCAATTCTTTTCTTTTTACAAATTTTTATAGCTGAAAAAAAATCTTGATCAGAGTTATCTTCTTTAATTTTATCGACTGTATCTTTAATAAACTCATCATGAATTCCTTTACCCATTAAATAGTTTCTAATTTTGTTAATTGAATTTCCTCTTTGAATCATACTTTTTGCTTTGCTTTCAGAATAAAATTGATCATTAATAAATTTACTTTTTTCTAAATCTGAAAGAACGATATCAATCAATTTATTTACATCCTTTTTTTTTATATCTGATGCTGAAAGCTTCATATATTTCTTCAACAAATAAGTCTTCAACTGTTGTTTTGATGGAGCATATTTCTCTACATAGGCAAAAGCGAAATTTCTCATCTCTTCAACGGTTACTTTTAATGTTTTTTTTCTATTTCTTATAGGAATCATGATCAGATTTTATATAATATATTTAAATGATCGAACAAATTTATACTTATTTCACTATTGAGATACTCTATATGTGGATCAATTTAGGGGTATTACCCTTTTGGTTTATACTAATTTTTTTTCCACAATCTCACATATGTAGATTTTTTGTAACTTCGATATTTCCAATATTTTTATTAAGTGGGGTGTATGCTTTTATTTTATATAAATCATACTTAATAGGTTACGATTTTGATGGTAATTTCCTACTTTACCTTGGTTTAGATGAGCTTTCCAGATTGTTTGAAGATAATTTATATGTCATGATTTTTTGGACCCATTTTATTGCTATAAATTTGTTTTTGGGCGGATGGATAGTTAAAGACTCACAAAAGTTTTACATAAATAAAGTTCTTCTTGCTGTTCCTCTAATTGTCACTTACTTAATTGGACCAATCGGCTTATTTATATATTGGATAATTAGAATTTTCTTTGCCAAAAGAATGAGTTTATATGAGTAATCATATAGATTTTTATTTTGATATAATTAGCGCTTATTCTTACATAGCTCATAAAAAAATTCAAAAAATTCAAAAAAATAATAATATAAAATTTAATTATAAGCCTATTTTTCTAGGTGGTCTTCATAATTTAGCAGGCATAAGCGCTCCAGCCTTTAATAAATATAAAATAAAAAATATGCAAAATGATTGTGAGCTTGTGTCAAAAAAAAATGACATATCATTTACATGGAATTATAAATTTCCTATCAATTCTCTTTATTTAATGAGAGGATATTTGTACGTATCTGATAATAAAAAAAATGACTATTTAAATACTTTTTTTGAAGCCTATTGGAAAGATAATTTAGATTTATCTAATGAATTAGAAATCTCTCAACTATTAAAAACTTTAGATATTGATAATAAAAAATTTTTAAACGGAATTAAAGAGCAGTCAATTAAAGATTTATTAAAAGATACAACTAATGATGCATTTAAAAAAGAAGTTTTTGGTGCTCCAACATTTATTGTAAATAATAAAATTTTTTGGGGACAAGATCGACTTGAATATGCTGTTGAAGAATTAAACTTTAATTAAACTATTTTAAATTTACTCTGACTGATTGCACCAAAACCACCTTCTATATGTGATACTTTTTCATACCCCATATTATGCAATGCTTTAACTGCTAGAGCAGATCTTACGCCACCCGCACAAAACAAAACCATTTCTTTATTTCGCTCTAAAACACCTTGTTGAAATAAAGCACTGTTAGGATCTAAATAAATTTCTAACATTCCTCTTGTTATATGAACTGAATTTTCAACTTTACCAGTATTTTCTAATTCACGAGCGTCTCTGATATCAATTAAATTACAACTATTCTCCTCAACCATCTTAAAAGCTTCTTCTGCATTTATAGTCTTAATTTCTTGCATCGCCTCTGAGACTAACGTTTGAATTGATTTAACTGTCATAATTATATTTCAAAATACCTTAAAAACATTATATTGCTATAAAATTATGTTAAAAATTAATACCAAAGCTCCAAATTTTAAACTTCCTTCAACTTCAAAAGAAAAATATTCATTAAAAGACTCTCTTGGAAAATATGTTGTAATCTATTTTTATCCAAAAGATGATACACCAGGTTGTACTATTGAGACTAATGATTTTAATAAATTACTATCAAAGTTTAAAAAATTAGATTGTGAAGTTTACGGTGTCTCTAAAGATAATATAAAAAGCCACGATAAATTTAGGGAAAAGTATAAAATAAAATTTGATTTATTGGCAGATGAAGAGATTAAAGTTCTCAAAAAATACAAGGTTTGGGGTAAAAAAAAGTTTATGGGGAGAGAATTCATGGGAATAATTAGAAGTACACTTTTAATAGATAAAAAAGGTAAAATATTAAAAGTTTGGGATAACGTTAAAGTTAAAGATCACGCTAAAGAAGTTCTAGATACACTTAAGAATATTCATAAATAAAAAGGCCCCAATCAAGGGGCCTGTTTATAACTTTAAGAGAGAGAAAGTTAAGTTTTTTTATTAGTCTCTGATTGCGTACGCTCTTACACCAATCTCAGCAACATCAGTTCCAAGTTTTTCAGCTTGAGAACTAATTCTAAGACCAATTGTTTGTTTTAGAACTTTAAAAGTGATGTAAGAAAGTACGAAACTAAATACACATACTGCAATTACACCTGTAAACTGAGTTCCAAAATTTGTACCAGAGTTACTTAATGGAACAACTAAAGTTCCAAATATACCAGCAAACATATGTACAGGAATTGCACCAACTACATCATCAATTTTTTTACTTTCTAAAAATTTTGTACCAAAGTACATAATTAATGATCCTATAGCTCCGATTGCAATTGCAAGTAATGGACTTGGGGTTAAAGGTTCTGCTGTAATTGCAACTAAACCTGCTAATGCTCCATTTAACATCATTACGATATCTGTTTTACCACCTAGTAATCTTGTAACTACTGCAGCGGTAACTGTACCAGCAGCTCCTGCTAAGTGAGTGTTAACTGCAATTTTACTAATTGCATTAACATCATCAAAAGTTCCCATAGCAAGTTGACTAAAACCATTAAATCCAAACCAACCAAACCATAATAAAAAAGTTCCTAATGTTACAAGTGGTATTGAAGATGCTGCAAAAGGAACTAGAGATTTTGTTTCACCTTTTTTATTAAATCTTCCTTCTCTTGCACCTAACACTATTACACCTGCTAAAGCAGCAGCACCACCACAAGCGTGAACTAAAGTTGAACCAGCAAAATCAGAAAAACCTGAAGTTGCTAACCAGCCTCCACCCCACTGCCATCCCATTGAAATAGGATAAATGATACCAGCCATGATTGCTGCAAAAATAAAAAACGGCCAAATTTTAATTCTTTCTGCTACAGCACCAGATACAATTGATGCAGTTGCACATACAAACATTGTTTGGAAAAACCAATCAGAATAATCTGAGTAACCTTTTGAAAGTTCTGAAGCATCACTCCACATTGAAAATGAACCAATAAACCCGCCTTCTGGAATTCCGTAAGCTAAATTGTAACCACAGAAAAAAAATATTAATGAACAAATTGCAAATTTACCGATGTTTTTTGCTGCAATCGTTGAAACACTTTTAGTTGTAACCAATCCACTTTCAAGCATACAAAAACCTGCTGCCATGAATGCGACTAAAACACCCCCAAGATAAAATCCTAGGGAATTGAAAATATATTGACCTTCAGCTGACATTGTTGTTTCTGCTGAAGCTAAATTAGTAAAGCTTAAAAATATTAATAAGCTTAAAGATATTTTTTTTAAATGATTAATCATTATCTCTCCTTTTTTTAATTATGTCGTTTTAATAAACATTAAAATTTTAAGTACTGCTGATAGGTCAAATGAGTTATGAGAAATAAGCATATGTAAAAAAAAGGCCCGATTTCTCGGGCCTTTGATTATTAACTAACTAGAGAGAGATATAAGTTAATTCTTTGTTTAGAGGCTCTTCAATGAGATAACGACATGGAGATCGAAGAACCTCTATATTGCATGCAATTAGTCACGTATTGCGTAAGCAATTACACCAGTTTCAGTAACATCTGTACCTTTAGTTTCAGCTTCTTTACTTAATCTAATACCAAAAATTGCTTTCATCACTGACCACACAATGTAAGACACAGCAAACACAAAGATGTTAACTGACAGCACACCAATTAACTGAGCACTAAAATTTGCATCAGCATTAGTTAGTGGAACTGCAAGTGTACCCCAAATTCCTGCAAATAAGTGAGCTGGAATTGCACCTACTACATCATCAAGTTTGAAATTAAATAATAGTTTAGTTCCAAACACTACGATCAATCCACCAACAGCACCAATTAAAATTGCTGCAAATGGTGAAGGTGCTAAAGGTTCTGCAGTGATAGCCACAAGACCACCAATTGCTCCGTTTAACATTTGGATTACATCTGTTTTACCAAACATTAATCTTGTAATTACACCTGCTGCTAATACACCACCACAAGCTGCAAGATTTGTATTGATAAAGATTGTTGAAATCGCAACCGCATCATCAAAAGAACCTAAAGCTAATTGTGATCCACCGTTAAATCCAAACCAACCTAACCATAGGATAAATACACCTATTGTTACTAATGGAATTGAAGACGCTGCAAAAGGTTTTAAAGCTTTTGGATTTCCAGCAGAATCAAATCTTCCATTTCTGGCACCTAACAAAATAATACCTGCTAATGCAGCAGCACCACCTGTTGAGTGTACTAAAGTTGAACCTGCAAAGTCAGAGAAACCTAGTTCAGCTAACCAGCCTCCACCCCACTGCCAACCCATTACGATTGGATAAATTACTCCAGCTAAAATAGCTGCAAACAAGAAGAATGGCCATAGTTTGATTCTTTCTGCCATAGCACCTGAACAAATTGAAACTGTTGTTGCACAGAATACCATTTGGAAAAACCAATCAGAACCATCCGCATAACCAGTGTCAATTGCACTAGCATCTGACCATGGTGTGAATGTTCCAATATAACCACCTTCTGGAATACCATAAGCTAAGTTGTAACCAACTAGCCAAAACATAATTCCAGCAATTGCATAAAGACCAATGTTCTTTGCACAAATTACTGAAACACTTTTTGAAGTTACCATACCAGATTCTAGCATTGCAAAACCTGCTGCCATGAACATGACAAGGAAACCACAAATTAAAAATAATAGAGTATTAAAAATAAACCCCACTTCAGCAGATACTGTTGTTTCTGCCATACCAGCACTACTCATGTTTAATAATAAAATTAAACTAATCAGCGGTGTTGATATTCTCTTTATTAATTTAGTCATAAGACCTCCTGTTAAGATTTTGTCTTATAATTTTATTATTTTTAAAAACTAACGCTGATTAGGAAAAATGGGTATGCAGTTTTTGCATATAGTAACAGCCCTAAACATATCTTGAAAAACGTTAGGGCTGTTAAAAAAAATTATTTATTAAATACTTCTTTTAAAGCTTTAGCAGGTAAGAATTTTACCTTTTGAGAAGCAGCGATTTGAATTTGTTCACCTGTTCTCGGGTTTCTTCCAACTCTAGCTTTTCTCTTAGCTACTTTGTAAGTACCAAACCCAGCTATTTTTACAGGGTCATCACCTTTTAGTGAGTCCAAAATAGTGTTGGTAATTGTATCAAATGTTCGTTCCGCATCAGCTTTGCTCAAATTCAATGAGCCAGAAAGCTTTGCTATTAGTTGTTTTTTGTTCATTTTAGCTCCGGTTATGTTGGTTAATTATCATACTTCCCATAAACGTTGATAAATCAAGCTTTTTTTTAGTGTCTAAATTTTTTAATCACACAATATGTAGTTGAAGCTTAAATAGGTATTGATTTTATTGTCTTTTTTAATCTTATTAAACATTTATTTAATTAAATAAACCTAAGTCTTTTAGGTCATTAAAGGTTGTAAAAAACATTAATGATATCAATAAAAACATTCCGATTCGAAAAAAACCTTCTTGGGTTTTCTGAGATAATGGACGACCTAAAATTTTTTCAAAAGCATAAAACATTAAGTGACCACCGTCCAACATTGGTATTGGAAACAAATTAATTAAACCAAGACTTATTGAAATATATGCCATAATGGAAATAAAAGGCAAAATTCCAATCTCAGCAACTTGTCCTGTGATCTTAGCTATCCTGATTGGACCACCTAATTGAGAGCTATCTCCAGTACCCTTTAACATGGTACCTATATATTTTAATGAAGAAGCACTAACAAAATAAACTTCTTTTATTGAATGAATTAAAGCTTGAGCTGGGCCAAGTTTAACATGATTAATTTCATTATTATAAGCACCAAGTTTAATACCAACCATTCTTTTATTTATTTTATTTCCTAAATTATCATCACTTAAAACTATATTTGGTTTTATTTTAAGTAGATATTCTTGATCTAATCTTTCAACTTTAAAATCAATTACATCTCCTGTTGAAGTGGTAATAAACTTTGACACATCCATAATACTTTCAACTTTATTTCCATCAATTTCTAAAATAATGTCGTTATTTTTAAGTCCACCGATCATAGCTGGGCTATCTTTTTGAACTTCATTAATAACTGCAGGAGTAAAATCTTTTCCTATAAAAGTATAAATTGAAAAAAAGATTACTATAGCTAATAAAAAATTAGCTAAAGGTCCGCCAAATACAATTAATGTTCTTTGATATAATGGTTTTATTACAAATAACTTTTCTTGTTCTTCTTTATTATATTGTTTTAAAATTTTTTCATGATCAGCTTGTGAGAATACGTTTCTATCACCAAAAAATTTCACATATCCTCCTAGTGGAATCCAGCATATTTTCCATCTAGTACCAGACTTATCATTCCAACCAAATATTTCCTTGCCAAAACCTATAGAAAAATCGGTAACTCCTACCCCATATTTTTTTGCGAAATAATAGTGACCATATTCATGAATAAACACAACTACTAAAATTAAGATAAGAAATGGAATTATATAAGTAAGCATATTTATTATTTTAAAGATCCTTCTAATACATATTTTAATATACGAACAGCTTGTTTTTGATCCGTTGTGACAGCAGAGGCTGCAGCATCTACTTCTTTAAGTGCGTGCTGGTGATCATCACTATGGATGACAATAATAGATTTATTTAATGCAGCAGCATATCCTGCATCAAAAGCAGCATTCCATTGTTTATATTTTTCACCAAATTTTACAACGACAACATCGCTATCTTGAATAGATTTTTTAGTTCTTATTGAATTGATGTTGGCCCCTTTTCGATCTTTCCAAAAATTTTTATCCTCTGATCCTAAAATTTCAACACCGCAGTTATCGGAAGACTCATGATCTGTTACTGGTGACAGAAATTGAATATCAAGATTTTCTTTTTTAGATGACTCCATAATTTCTTCTCGCCAATTACTGTGAATTTCACCTGCTAAATATACTTTTAACATTTCTTCTCCTATTTAGTGTTAATTTTTAAATTCATTAAATATATTAAATAATATATCAAATGTTTAACTTATCTTTAATTGCATAAAACCATACAGCTAATCTAAAATAAAATGTCCTTAATTGAGGAAAGATAAACTTTTTAGGTAATCCTTTATATATTTTTGAAATATCAAGATCTTTACTGTTTGATGAAAAAACTATTTTTGATAATTGCTTGCCAGTCCATGGAGCAGCACTAACTCCAACACCATTATAGCCAAAACCATAATAAATCTCCTCATTTTCAATTTTACCAATAGATGGGGTTAACTTTTGAGATAAAGCAATTAACCCACGCCAGTTATAATCAATTGGAACATTGGACCAATTGGGAAAAATATCTTTTAAAAACTTCTCCATCTTTTTTGACATATCTAAATTTGACTGATCACTTCCAGTTAAATCACCTCTGGTTCCAAACAAAATTCGATTATCAGGCAACTTTCTATAATAATACAAAAGGTTTTTTGTATTAGCGATGGGTGAAAAAGTTTTAAAATTATGAGCATTAATTTCATCCTCTTTAAGTTTTCTAGTAACAATTACATTTGAAATAATAGGTAATACCCTTCCATCCATTTGAGGAATTAATCCTTCTTGATAAAATCCATTCGTTGCAACTACTATTTTTTTAGATCGAATAGATCCTTCTTCAGTTTTTAAAATATAAGATCCATTTTCTTTATCCATTTTGTCTACTTTAGTGTGTTCAAAAATCTTTAATTTTTTTGATAAAGCATATTTTGCAATCCCATTCACAAATTTAATAGGATTAATTGCAAAGCCAGGTTTGTATGAAAACGCTCCATATTGTTCTGTTCCTCCATGACCAATTTCATTAAATTCTTCTTTTGAGTAAATTTCTGTTTCAATACCAAATTCAGATTTATAAACCTCAGCTTGTTCTTTAATTTGCTCAAATTTATTTCTATGATGAGCAACAACAAAATTATTATCCCCTGTTACATCACAATCAATATTGTATTCTTTTATAATGTCTTTAGTATAATTTGAGCCTTCAACAGAATTTTTGAAAAACTTTTTTGTCTCTTCTTTTCCATAAATAGACTGCATTTTTTTAAAAGACATCTTGCTAGGCGGTAAACAATTAAATCCAGCGTTTCTTGATGAAGCACCCCAACCTATTTTTCCTGCTTCAACTAAAATGACATCCAAGTTATGATTTTCAATTAAATTAATTGCACAAAGTAAGCCTGTGTATCCACCTCCAATTACTACAATTTCTGAATTAATGTCTCTAGACAATTTTTCTAAATTAAAATTTTCACTTGAAGTATCTTCCCAATAGCTACTAACAGGATTGCCAAATTTATAGATATCTGAATGATATATATTTTTCATTTATTTAAAATATTTAAACTTTTAACAAATGTCTAATTTACTAAATGGCTTGTATCAATGAAGCAGTGTTATTTGTTGGTTTATTTACATCTTTTGATACTGCATGAAATATAAGATCTGGTTTTTTACATTCTTTTAAAAAGGCTGAACCTTGTAATTCTAAGTTTAAATATCGATTAACATCTGTTTGATTAATAATTACTGGTTGTCGGTGATGAATTTCACTAATGTTATCTTTAGCCTCTTCTGTAATTAAACAAAATTGATCCTCTTCATAAATTCCTGCAAAAAATATTGGATTAGAGTCTTTTCTTGTAAAATAATGGGGAGTTTTTTCATTCTCTTCCCTTTTCCATTCATAAAAACCATCCGCCACAGCAACACATCTATTGTTTTTAATCAATTTTTTAAATGAAACTTTCTCATCAATGGTTTCCAATCTTGCATTAATTAATGCTTTAAAATCTTTATCTTTAGCCCAACCTGGTATTAAACCCCATTTAAGAGCTTCTAAGGTATTTCCATTTTTATATTTTTTAATCACTGGAAGTTTTTGATATGGATGTGCATTATAATTTTCACTATCTTCAACTTGAATAGCTGACTTTACTAGCTTGCTAGTTTTTGTTACTGGATTTTTAACCACATATCTTCCACACATTTTTTTATTTTAGCAAATAGAATAGACTTAGTCGATACGATGGTTTTAGGCATATTGGCCAGCAACATAACCAGAAGACCAAGCCCATTGAAAATTATATCCACCTAGATGTCCTGTCACATCAACAACTTCACCAATAAAAAATAAATTATTATGATTATTAGACATCATTGTTTTTGAAGACAGTTCTTTAGTATCAACTCCGCCTAATGTGACCTCTGCTGTTCTGTATCCTTCTGAACCAGTTGGATTGATTAGCCAAGAATTTACATTTTCACTTAGTTGTTTTAATATTTTGTTTGATAATTCAGAAATATTCCCACTTACTTTATTTTCATTGCAGATAATTTGGGCTAATCTTTTTGGTAAAATTTCACTTATAATATTTAAGATATCAAACTTTGGATTTAGCTTTCGTTTTTCTTCCAATAATTGATAAACATTTAATTTAGGTGATAAATTAACTTTAATATTATCTCCTTGTTTCCAGTATGATGAAATTTGTAATATTGAAGGACCACTTAAACCTCTATGAGTGAATAACATCCCTTCTTGAAATAAAACTTTGTTAAATGACACAATTGCTTCAACAGAAAGCCCTGTTAATTCTTTACACATTTCTAATATCTTTTCATTAAATGTTAAGGGCACTAATGCGGGTAAGGTTTCGATTATATTGTGATCAAATTTTCTAGCTATTTCATAACCAAATGAAGTAGCACCAATTTTTGGAACAGACAATCCTCCTGTTGCAATAATTAAAGATTGTGATGAATATTTATCACTTTCTGTTGAAACAAGATACTGATCATTTTCTTTACCAACATCTTTAATAATAAATTCTTTTAATATAGTTACATTTGCTAGCTCACATTCTTTAAGTAACATCTCAACAATTTGTTGAGCGCTATGGTCACAAAATAATTGTCCTAATTTTTTTTCATGAAATTTAATCTCATATTTATTAATTAAATTTATAAAATCATTTTGCGTATATTGACTTAAGGCTGATTTTACAAATTTTGGGTTTTGCGAGAGAAACTTGCTTGGATTTGTGTTGATGTTAGTAAAATTACATCTACCACCACCTGAAATTCTTATCTTTTCACCAATTTTTTTATAATGATCAACCAGCAAGACTTTCCGTCCACGTTTACCCGCTTCAATAGCACTCATCATCCCAGCAGCACCCGCTCCAATTATTATAACATCATATTTATTATTCATGATTTCCTAAGGAATTAATCTTAAAAATTTACCTTAATAACTAAATTGATTGTCTTTTAATTAACTCTTCAATTTGTTCAATCATTACCTTTGATGATTTTAAAGCTGGATAAATCTCTTGTGCTTTTTGATAGCTTCTCTTTGCTTTATCATAATTCTTTAATTGTATATTAACCATTCCCTGTCCTGCTAAAGCTCCAAAATGTCTTTCTTCTAATTCTAGCACTTTATCAATATCGTCTTGAGATTTTTGAAATTCTCCAACCATATAAAAAACAGTTGCTCTTTTATTCCAAGCTTCTGCCCAAGTAGGATCTAATTTAATCGCTTCAGTAAAAACATCGATAGCTCTATTATATTGTTGATCTTGAACCAACCTTGAACCCTCATCTAAAAGCGATGTCAATTTTTGATCAGTAGGATGTGTGCTCCATAGCATCCAAATTTGTTGAGCTATTCTTGATGATAAAGACGGTATATCTTTTTTTAATTCTAAGAATAATTTATCCAACTCAACATCTCTGTCGTTTGCACTTAAAGTGGATGTTGAAAGAAATAAAATAATAATTGATAGAATCTTCTTCATTAAAAAAACGATAACAAAAAAATAATACTAAGTCTTTATAGATTTTCTAAGATAGCTTTTTTTAGAGTGTTACCAATGATAATTGTACCTTGGTCATTTGGATGCATGCCATCACTTAAATTAAATTCAGGTTTTTGTGCTACACCCTTAAGTAGAAATGGAATTAATTGCAACTTGTACTCTTTCGACAATTCAGAGAAAATTTTATCAAATGATTTCTTATAAGCAAAACCATAGGAGGTAGGTGCAATCATTCCAGCTATAATCACTTTTATATTTTTGTTTTTTGCAATTTTAATGATTTCTTCTAAATTTTTTTTGGTCTCTTTGGGGTTAATGCCTCTAAGCATATCGTTAGCTCCAAGACATAAAATCATTAAATCAATGTTAGATTCTGACAAAGTCCATTCAGCTATATTTAATCCACCTGCAGAAGTGCTACCTGAAACACTGCCATTAACAATCTCAATATTATATCCTTCTTTTTCTAAACTCTTTTGCAAAACTACTGATAAATGCTGTTCCTTAGGTAGTCCATAACCTGCCATCAAACTATCTCCAAACAATATTACCTTTTCTATTGCACTTACCTTTATGGTGACTAGACAGAATACAATTATTTTAATAATAAAACTTTTATTCATGAGCATTCTTCTTAAATTAAATAAAGTAAATCTCAAATACCAAACTGGTAAAGATAATATTAGAGTTTTAAAAGATATTAACTTAACAACCAAGAAAAAAGAGACAATTTCTATTGTTGGAGAAAGTGGTTCAGGAAAAACTAGCCTCATAATGTTAATTGGCGGTTTGGAAAAAGCTACCTCTGGAAAAATTTTTTTTCAAAGTCATGAAATCACAAAATTAAACGAAGATGAAGTCTCAGAAATAAGAAGAAAAAATATTGGAATTATATTTCAATCATTTTATTTAATCCCAAATTACACAGCTGTTGAAAATGTAGCTTTAACTCTTGAACTGAATAAATTTAAAAATCCTGAAAAAGAGGCAAAACAATTATTAGATAGATTTCGACTTAGTCATCGATTTAATAATTTACCAAGTCAACTTTCAGGTGGAGAACAACAAAGAGTTGCTATAGCTCGAGCTATTGCAATGAAACCAGAATTAATTTTAGCAGATGAACCAACGGGAAATCTTGATACTGAAAATTCAATCATGATTTCTGACATATTATTTAATTATGTGAAAGAAGAAGGTTCATCACTCATTATGGTCACTCATGATCCAAAATTAGCTAATAAAGCAAAACGAAAAATTAAAATTAAAGATGGAAAAATTAAATAATCCATCAGAATTAAATTTAATTTTTAAATATGCTTTAAAAGATTTAAGCAGGAATTATAAAAAGTTATCTAGTATTATAATAACACTTTTTATAAGTCTTTTCATTTTAAGTGCCATCTTCACAATTGAAGATAGTTTAAAAAAAGAACTTAACGATAATGCTAAAGCTTTGTTAGGTGGGGATCTTGAAATTGATTATAATCGTAATAAAGGAAATCTTGAACTAGTTAATCAAGTAAAAGAATTTGCAAACATATCTCAAATGATTGAATTCAGCACAATGGTCTCAACAGTTGATAGAGAAAAGAACAAATCTCTTTTTACCAGAATAAAAACTGTGGATTCTAAATATCCTTTATAT
Source organism: uncultured Pelagibacteraceae bacterium (assembly GCA_902560015.1). Lineage (GTDB taxonomy): Bacteria > Pseudomonadota > Alphaproteobacteria > Pelagibacterales > Pelagibacteraceae > Pelagibacter. Next base: position 6,086 of record CACEKA010000016.1, on the reverse strand, counting down.
GGCGAGGTTAATTATGAACCAGTTGGTGCATTTGAAAGAATGCATAATGAGCCCAATACTTTGCTAATAAATGAAAGTTTATCGAAAAATTTAAATCTTAAAATAAATGAAAAAATTAAAGTTCAAAATCAATTATTTACAATTATAGGAATTGTAAAATCTGTCCCCGATGTCAGTGGCTTTGTTGCATTTGGTGATTGGGCACTTGCAGGTGATCAAACATTAGAAATACTAAGACTAAATGGAATTGGTAGCTTTTTAAATTATGAATACAAAGTAAAATTCAATGAAACAGATGATGCAAAAAAACTAGAAAAAAGAATTGAAGATATATTTAAAAACGATCAGAAAGTTCAACTTAGATATCCTGAAAATTCTGCAAGTGGATTAAAGAGAATTATTAATAATTTCTCACAGTTCTTATCATTAGTTTCTATAAGTGCGATGCTTATTGCAGGAATTGGAATAGCAAACACTCTTCTTTCTTTCATTAATCAAAATAATATGTCTATTGCAGTTAGAAAAGCAGTTGGATTTTATTCAGGAAACATCAAAAAACTCTATTATCTTCAGTTATTTATCTTACTTTTGGTAATTACAACATTTGCTTATGGCTCAAGTTTTCTAATAGTTCCTATTGTAGATCAATATTTATCTGATGGATTAGGACTTAGTGTTTCTCCAGTGTTTTCAATTCTAAATTTTATTAAGATATTTTTAGTTGGATTGTTGGTTCTTATTATTTTTTCAATTCCGACCATAAGTTCAATCGATCAAGTCAAGGCCTCTAATTTATTTAGAAATGTTTTTCAAAATTTAGAATTTTATTATTCAAAAAAATCTATAGCATTAAGTCTGATATTATTATCTATTTTAGTATTGTTATTTAGCTTTGGATCTGAAAAACCTATTTATAGTCTTGGATATTTTGTAGCTTTTTTTGTTTGTTTAATTGTATTTTTTTTACTTTCAAAAATAATTATTTATTTTTTAAAAAAATTTAATTCTACTTCCAATATATCCTTAAAAGTATCCATTAAAAATATAACTCAAACAAAAAGTATTACTCCAATTACAATTATGTCATTAGGTTTGGGAGTTACTTTGCTTTTAACGCTAGCATTGGTTGGAACTAATTTTCAAAGAGAAATTGCTAAATCAATACCTGATATTGCACCTGACTATTTTTTTGTTGGAATTCAAAAAGGAGAAAAAGAATTATTTGAAAAAAATATATTGGATATGGATGCTAATGCAAAAATTGAAGTAGTACCGATGGTATCATCTGGAATTATCAAAATAAACGGAATTAATCCAAATACTTATATTCAGCCTGACAATGATAGCTATTGGGTAATAGGTAGTGATAGAAGATCTTCATGGTCAGATGAAATTCCAGAAGATAATCCTTTGACTGAGGGAGAATGGTGGGATCTTACCAAACCAAATCAACTTCAAATTTCTTTGGATGCAGAAGTTGCAAAAAATTTAAATATTAAATTAGGCGATGTGTTCACACTTAACATTTATGGTAGAGAAATTGATGGTGAAATAGTTAATTTTAGAGCTGTTGATTACCGTGATTTAAGTATTAATTTTGCAATGTTATTTAATCCACAATTTGCAAATAATATTCCTCATGAATATTTAGCTACTGCTAAATTTGAAAAAATTGAAAAGTTTGATGAAACTTCAATGTTAGAAGTTCTTCCAAGTCTGTCCATGATTAAGATTGCTGATTATTTAAATAAAGTAACAGATGTTTTAAATAAAGTTTTTATAGCTGTAACGCTTATATCGGCAGTTACTATTATTATTGGCTTAATTGTAATTTCGAGCGCGATTATGGTTCAAGGAAAAGTAAAAGAATATCAAAATTTAGTTTTTAAAATTTTAGGATTTTCAAAAAAAGAGGTTATTTTATCTTCCTTAATAGAATTTATAATTATTTTTAACTCAGTAATATTAATTGCAATCATTTTTGCAGTGACAGCATCTAAATTTATAATGGAAAATATATTCGAACTAGTTTGGGCATTTGATTTCAAGGTATTAGTTTACTTAGGTTTATCGATTGGATCAGTGACTTTATTATTGATAATGCTTACAAATCTTAAATATTTAAGTCCAAAAGTTTATCCACTTATAAGAAATCAATAATCAAAATTTTATAATTTTATTTTCTAGAGATATTAAATTCAATTCTAACTTTAACTTTGGAAATCTTTTTTTAATTTCTTTTTTTAATTTTAAAAATGAGTTTTTGTGAATCTTTATTTCATTTGCAGTATTAAATTCTTTTTTTCCGTTTGCTATTTTTGCAGCTCCACAGTCTTTATGATTAATTACAATTAAATTTTCTATTTTATGTAATTTTATAGAAGTAGCTAAATTATCATAAAATGTTTTATGCCATTTTTTAAATTTATTATGTGTCACTCCGACAGCAGCACCTGCTATTGTAAAAGCACTATACTTTCCAGATAATTTTTTTTTCTTTAAATGATTATGAACTAGATCTTGAAATCTTGGATCTATACAAGACAAGACCATAGCTTTATATTTTGATTTCATTAATTGATCTTTATTTTAAACATTACCTCATTTCTTCTATTCATTGGAAGTGTAAAGGGACTGTCATAGGTAGCTCTGATAGATGAACTAATCATTGGAATATTATCTTTTAATAATTCTTTCTCTAATATGTTTTTATGTTTTATGAAATTAGACTCAGATGCTCGACCTGAATATCTTAAAACTGCATAATGACCACCTTCAATGGTTACGATTTTAACATCTTCTCTAGCAGGTGTGGGCACATTATTTTTATCAAAAATTTTAGGTAAATAAAATTGCATTGTCATATTACCATTTTTTTCAATTCGTGTAACAGGAGTGGTCATTTCAATTTTTTGTTCTTTTTGATTTCCTCCAGAAATATAGTTAAATAATTTTCTAAAACTATTACTTTGATTAGTTGTAATAGTTTCTACAGCTAATCGATCAAAATATTTTCTTACTTCATAAATATTATTTTCTTTTATTATTTCATATTTAGCTTCTTCAGTAGCCATTACTTTAGAATAAGTGAAAAGAATCAAACTACAAAGTAATAATAAAATTAATTGATATCTTTTCATTAATTAAATAACTTTATACTCAAAATTTTGAGTTGTTTCATTTACTTGAACCAACTTTGCACCATTTCTTTCATGAAATTTTCTTGCCATTTCTGTTAGTGGTGAAAGCGTAACTAATCTATTTAGATGATTAGATTTTTTAATTTTTTTAAAAACTTCTTTTACTATTAACTTTCCACCTCCCCTTTTTTTTGACCAAACTGTATATGCAATCGCTATTTGGCCAATATTTTGATCTCTTAACGCACTTTGTAAAAAAGCATCCGTGCTAAGTTTTTCAAGTTCTTCCACACTTTTTGGGATTTTATTAGTATATGCAAAACACATAATAGCATGAATATCCCCTTTATACTTTACGCCATAAATTTTACGACCATAACCCGTTCTAAAATCATTATCTAACTCAGGTCTTACGGGATCCTCGCTTGGATTACATTCTTTAAGTTCTACTAATTCAGCTCCTTTAACCCACTCAAAAAGGTTATTAATATTTTTATTTAATGTTTGTCTATTTTTTCTAATTCTTGCTTTTATTCTTGGTTTTAATGTTTTTTTTAAAACTTTAATCATTAAGGTAATATTTACTTATTTTATAAATTAATTGAAATTAATTATTTGTCACATAAAACCAATAAGATAATCATAAATCAACTTTGTACTTGTGCATAAAATTAATACATACAAAATATTATAAAACAATTTTTCATCAATAATTTTAAGAATTTTATAACCAATATATATTCCAATAATGGCTAAAGGTAAAAGTAACATTGATTGTTTAAATGTTTGAAAATTTACCATTGATAAATGAATATAAAACGGAAGTTTAATTAAATTTACAAATGTAAAAAAAATTACTCTTGTACCTACATAAATTTCTTTTTTCATTCTTAGAGGCAATAAATATATACTTGTTGGTGTTCCACCTGCGTGTACACAAAAACTTGTAAAACCTGCAACTGTTGAACATATGCTACCTTTTAAAAAATTTTTTTTAGATTTTTCTTCTTTATTTTTTTTAAATAAAAAATAATGAACAGTAAAAAGAAAACCCATTACACCAACAATAAATTTTAAAATATCCTCTGAAAAATATGAAAATGTTAATGAACCTATAAAAATTCCTATTCCAGCAAAAGGAACTATTAATTTTAAAGTATTTAAATCAAATTCTTTTCTAAATCTATAAACTGCTACAATATCTGAGAAAATTAAAATGGGTAAAATTATTGCCAAGGCTTGACTCAATGGCATTACCAATGTCATTAAGGGTACAGAAATTAAAGATATTGATCCACCAAGACCAGACTTAGCGATACCATATAATACAATTGCTGGAACGACAGTTAAAAGAAAAAAAAAATTTATTTCCATTCTTCAATCGATTTCATTAACTTTGACCCTAAAGGACTTATGGGTTCTTGTAGAATAATTTTTTTTCCTGTTTTTTCTTTAACTAATTTAAGAAGCTGCTTTGCTAAACCCTGTTTTCTAAAAATTGGATTTACAAATATATATTCAACTTCACCTTTATTATTAAATCTAACAAATCCTAAAGTTGTATTGTCATTTTTAAAAGTAAAAACTCCATCAGTTTCTATTAACTTGCACTTTGATATATCTAGGATGTTCATGAAAGCTAGAAATTAAGTAATAAAAGAATTATTGCAATAGCAACTAATAAAAAGCTTATGACTATATAATTTAATTTAATATTAAATTTTTTATAGATTACTTCGGTTATCTTTTCCCAAAATACAACAATTATAATGACAATTAACGCTGGTAAAATAAATTTGATCATTATCTAAGAATTATTGTCACTAACATAAACAGAAACACCTCTTGAGTTTAAGTCTACATCAAATTTTTTATGTAATGGCGGAAACGCTCTTTGAGAGCAATCTAAACGATCACAAGTTCTACAAGATACACCAATAGGTATTTCAGTCGATTTATCATTAATGTTCATGTTCTCAGTATATACAAAATCTTTCGCATATTTAGCCTCACAACCAAGACCTATTGACAGTATACTTTTTGCCTGTCCAAATCGTCCGATACCTTTTTCAACCGTTCTTGCAATACAAACATATTTTTCACCATTAGTCATCTTGCTCACTGCAGCTTGAATAACTCCAGGCCTTGTTAGTGCGGAATAAACATTCCATCTTGGACAAGCACCTCCATATCTAGGTATATCAATACCTGATAAAGAAAATCTTTTTGATATGTTTCCAGCCATATCTACTCTTAAAAAATGAAAAGGAATTCCTGGAAGTTTTGGATCTTGTAAACAAGTAACTCTATGCGTAACTTGTTCGAAGGATGTGGCAAATGTATTTTGCAACAATTCTAAGTCATATTTGAGTTTTTTGCACTCTGAATGAAATAATTTATAAGGCATTAATATTGCTGCACCACAATAATTTAACAAAGCTACTTTAGTTAATTTTTTTGACTCCTGTGATGGAAAGCTAAATGTTGATAAGTATCCATCAATTTCTTTACCTGCACCCTCTTGAGCAATCTGTGCTGCTGCATGTAATTTTTTTGTCTCTAAAGAGCTATAATCACTTAATAAAAGTTCTTTTTTATTTTTATTAAAAATTTTTGAAAATGGTTTATTTTCTTCGGGGATTACGTCTATAACTTTTATTGAGTACTCAGATTTTAAATACTCACATAGAGCAATATATCTTGTACGATTATTTTTTTGAATCTTTGTAAAAACTTTATTTGCAAATTCTTCTAATTTTGGAAAATAATTTTTATTCACTTGTAAAAAATCAGAGATAACCTCACCAGGAAATGAATTTTTTCTATTATCAACAATTTTTCCAGATATTTTTTCAATCTTATCAATTAGTTCATGATCTTTTTTTTTAAGAATGTCTCCAAGTCTTACAATCGCTTTTCCAATTTTAGGATTTGTGCTAACTAGAT
>CACEKA010000015.1 GCA_902560015.1 uncultured Pelagibacteraceae bacterium | reverse complement strand
AAAAACACATTGTAAAAATTTTAAAGCCTTTATCTTTGGTAAAAATTATAAAGAATTTAAAAAGTGTCTTAAAAATAAAATTTTTGTCAAAAATTTTAAAAAATTAGAAGAAATATTAAAAGAAATTTTTTTTGATATAAAAAAAGACAGATTAAAAAAGAACATAATTTTATTTAGTCCAGCTGGAGCATCATTTGATAGTTTTAAAAATTTTGAAGATAGAGGCTTATATTTTAATAAAATTATAAAAAAATTTCTTAATGCAAAATAATAATTTTCTATTTAAATTTTATTATAGATGGTGGAAAAATATTGATAAATCAATTTTTTTACTCATATTTTTATTATTTGCAATTGGGTTATTTTTTTCTTTAGTATCAACATCGTTAATTGCATCTGATAAACTTGATACAAATAGTTATTTCTTTTTTTTTAAGCATTTGATTTATATTCTGATAGGCATTTTTATAATTTTTATTTTTTCCTCTATTAATAGTGATAAACTTTTTAAATACTCTATTATTCTTTTTTTTATTTCTCTTATTTCTTTATCTCTAGTACCAATTATTGGTATAGAGGTAAAAGGATCAAAAAGATGGATAGATCTATTCTTTTTACCAAGGTTTCAGCCAATTGAATTATTGAAACCATTTTTAATTATAATACTAGCTAGTATTCTTTCTAGTAATAAAAACTCTAATCTTTATCTTAAATATTTATTATCGATTGTTATTATATCTACGATTTCGCTGTTTTTAATTATGCAACCAGATATTGGTCAGACACTTCTTGTTGTTTTTTCATGGGGTGTTTTGATTTTTACATCAGGCATTAACATCTTTTTTCTTCTTGTATTTGCTATATTTTTATCAATTTTACTTACTTTTTTAATTATTTACGTTCCTAGATTTGACTATATTCAGGGAAGAATTTTTTCTTTTTTTAATAGAGACACTGGAGCACACAATTTTCAATCTGACAAAGCTATCGACTCTATTGTTAGTGGAGGTTTTTTTGGAAAAGGAATAGGCGAAGGAACCTTAAAGAATAGAGTGCCCGAGGCACATACAGATTATATCATTTCAGTCATTTCTGAAGAGTTTGGAGTGATTGCCATTATGTTAATATTATTATTGTTTTTGATACTTATTTACAGAGTTCTTAAAAAAGTTAATTATGAAAAAAATGAAAAAGCCAAATTAGTTTTAATTGGTTGTGTGAGTTTAATTTTAATGCAAGTGACTATCCATGTTGGTGTTAATATAAGATTATTTCCAACAACAGGAATGACACTACCTTTTTTGAGTTATGGAGGTTCATCAATTGTAAGTATATCAATATTATCTGGAATAATTTTAAATTTAACAAAAAGAAAAATTGATCAATATTAATGAAACAAAAAATTTTAATTTCTACAGGAGGAACGGGGGGTCATGTAATACCCGCAATAACAATCTATGAACATTTAAAAAATAAACATGAGGTAACAATTTGCACAGATGTGAGAGGTCTTAAATATTTAGATAAGAATAATTTTAAAATATTTGTAGTGGATACACCTAAATTAAACAGAACAATATTATTACCATTTACAATTTTAAAAGTATTTTTTTTAACTATCAAATCTTTGCTTTTATTGAAAAAAAAAAAAATTAAAATTTTGATTTCTACAGGTGGATATATGTCATTACCTCTATGTTTAGCTGGTAAAATACTTAATATTAAAATTTTTTTATTAGAGCCAAACATGACTATAGGAAGAGCAAATAAATTTTTTCTAAATTTTTGTGAGAAAATTATATGTTATTCATATAATATAAATGGTTTACCTAACAAGTTCAAAAAAAAAATAGAAATTTCAATTCCCTTCATAAGAAGACAGTACTATGAAAAAAAATTTAAAGAAAATAATAATGAAATATTTACTATAATGATAGTAGGAGGAAGTCAGGGTGCTCAAATATTTGATGAAATTATTCATGAGTCAATTGTAAAAATTTCAAAAATAAAACCATTAAAAATTATTCATCAAACAAGTCAAAAAAAGATAAATTTTTTTAAAAAATTTTATTCAGAAAATAATGTAGAAAATATTGTATTTAATTTTGATAATAATCTAGATATGTTTATAAGTCAGTCAGATTTATGTATCACTAGAGCGGGAGCGTCTAGTTTAGCTGAAATTGCTCTTCTTAATGTTCCTTTTATTGCAATACCACTTCCTACATCAAAAGATAATCATCAGTTTGCAAATGCAAATTATTATAGAGATAAAGATTGTTGCTGGATTATTAATCAAAAATCATTTGATAGACAAAAATTTCAGTCTTTATTGTTGGATATTTTAAAAAATAAAGATGATCTTATTAAAAAAAAAAAGAACTTAGAAAATTTAAATTATCAAAATACTTGGAATAATGTTAATCAAAATTTATTAAAGATATTAAATGAAAATTAAATTAGCTAGATCTGAAATAATACACTTTGTTGGTATAGGTGGAATCGGAATGAGTGGTTTATCGTTAATTATGAAGGGAAAAGGCTTTAGAGTTCAGGGTAGCGACATAGCAAGCAATAAAAATATTGAAAGGTTAAAAAAAGAAAAAATAAAGATTTCAATAGGACATAAAAAGCAAAATATTAATAATGCTACTATCGTTGTCGTTTCATCAGCAATTAAAAAAAATAATCCAGAATTAATTCAAGCAAAAAAAAAATTGCTTCCTATTTATAAAAGAGGTGAAATGCTTGCACATATTGTTTCATTAACAAAAAACATTGTTGTTGTTGGGTCACATGGAAAAACAACCACAACATCTTTAATAACTTCAATTTTCCAAGAAACAAAAATAGATCCTACTATTATTAACGGTGGTGTAATAAATTCTATAAATAATTCTGCAAAACTTGGGAAAAGTGATTGGTCTATTTTAGAAGCAGACGAGTCTGATGGTAGTTTTATTCATATTCCACCGACTTATTCGATAATTACAAATATTGATAGGGAGCATATGGATTTCTATAGCTCCATGAATGAGCTAAATAAATATTTTGTTAAATTTGTTAATAAAGTTCCTTCTTTTGGGAAATCATTTATTTGTATTGATGACAAAAATAATAGAAGTTTACTTAAGAAAATAAAAAATAAAAATTTTTATACCTATGGTTTAAATTCAAAAGCAAATTTTTGTATTAAAAATTTAAAGCAGTTTAAACAATATTCACAATTTGATTTAAAAATAATTTTACCAAATAAAAAATCTAAATTAATAAAAAATTTTAAAATACCTTTATTAGGCATTCATAATGTCAAAAATTCAGTTGCAGCAGCAGCTTTAGGATTAACTGTTGGATTATCAGTATCCAGTATTAAAAAAGGATTGAAAAACTTTAAAGGAGTTCAAAGAAGATTTAATAAAATTTTTACTTTTAATAAAGTAGATTTTTTTGATGATTATGCTCATCACCCAACAGAAATTAAGGTAGTGCTCGATGGAGTAAGAAATGTTTATAAAGGTTATGAAAAAATATGTATTTTTCAGCCACATCGAATATCAAGATTAAAAGATTTAAGAAAAGATTTTAGTTACGCTTTTAAGGATGCAGATAAATTAATTTTATTTCCTATTTATACCGCAGGTGAAAAAATTAAGTTAGGATTTAGTTATTTAAATTTTGCAAAAGAAGTTATCAAAAATTCAAAAGTTCAATTATTTTTAGTAGACGATAAGTTTCAACTAGCTAAATATTTAAAAAATAACATATATGGAAAAAAAATAGTGATAGGAATGGGTGCTGGAACTATCTCGACCTGGATGAGAGAGTTGCCCAAATTATTATAATGAGTATTAATTTAAAAGAACTTTCTCTAGAATTTAAAGAAAATCTAAATTTAGATTATGATTTAAAAAAAAAAAATTGGTTTAATATCGGTGGAAAAACTAAAATTTATTATAAAGCAAAAAATCTTAAAGAATTAATTAAGTTTCTTAAAAAAATAGACAATAAAGAAAAAATATTTATTCTTGGTGGAGGCTCAAATACTTTAATTACTGACAAAAAATATGATGGTGTGGTAATTAAACTTTCAAATGATTTTAACAATATATCATTACTGTCTGATGATATCATTATTGCTGGTAGCGCTGTAAGCGATAAGGCATTATCTGAATTCGCGATGAAAAATAGTTTTGGTGGTTTTGAATTTCTTTCATGTATACCAGGGACAGTGGGTGGAGGAATAAAAATGAATGCCGGTTGTTTCGAAAGAGAATTTAAAGATATTTTGATTTCTATTCAGGCTATTAATAAATCTGGACAAATTATAACAATACCAGCAAAAGATATTAATTTTAAATATAGAGATAGTGGTTTATCTGATGATTTAATTTTTTTGAGTGCTTCCTTCAGAGGTTTTAACAAGAATAATAGTTTAATTAAAGACGAAATCAATAATCTAAAAGAAAAAAAAGAATTAGCTCAACCAACTAAAATTAAAACAAGTGGGAGCACCTTCAAAAACCCTTTAGAACAATCAGATAAGAAAGTATGGCAACTGATTAAAGAGTCCGTTTCAATTGAAAAATCTTTTGGAGATGCATGTATTTCAGATAAACATTGTAATTTTTTTGTAAATAAAGGGGATGCAACATTTAGTGATATGAAAAAATTAATTGAATTTGTGACTGAAAGTGTTTTAAAAAAAACTGGAGTCAAACTAGAAACAGAAATTAAAATTTTAGAATAAATTGAAAAAAAAGATACTTATACTTTCAGGTGGAATTTCAAAAGAAAGATTGATCAGTCTTGACACAGGACTACAAGTTGCCAAAGAGTTAAAAAAAAATAGTTATTCTGTAAAAATTTCTGAGCCAGATAATAATTTATTAAAAAATATTACATTATTTAAACCTGATATCATTTTTAATGCTTTACACGGTCAGTTTGGTGAGGATGGTTATATCCAAACAATTTTAGAGCAATTTAAAATACCTTATACACATTCTGGGGTAATTTCATCTTCAATAGCAATGGACAAAGAAATTTCAAAAAAAATTTTTATAAAAAACAAAATTAATACTCCTAATTATCTAATTTATTCATATGATAAAGAAGACTCTAATATAGTTCAAAAAATTGAAAAAAAATTAAAATTTCCGGTAGTTGTTAAACCTATTAATGAAGGCTCAAGTGTAAATGTTTATATTTGTACGAGAAACAATATAAAAAAAATTTTAAAGTCTATGAAAAGTTACAAACAGGTAATGATTGAAGAATTTATTGGAGGCAGAGAGATTCAAGTGGCAATTATGGGCAATAAAAAATTAGGTGCGATTGAACTTAAACCCAAAAGAAAATTTTATGATTATCAGGCAAAATATAATACTAATGCAAAAACTCAGCACATTATTCCCGTTGATTTGTCTAAGAAAAAATTAGACATAGTTATGAATATGGCCTTAAAGGCACATAAAGTAATTGGGTGCAAAGGTGTAACTAGATCAGATTTTAAATTTTTTAATAATAAATTTTATCTTTTAGAAATTAATACTCAACCCGGTATGACAAAATTATCTCTTGTTCCTGAAATAGCAGCTTATAGAGGGATTAATTTTAAACAGTTGATAGAATGGATATTACAAGATGCATCAACGAAAAGGTAAAAAAATATTAATATATTTTTTTTTATTATTTTTAGTTGGCTCAATCAATAACATAGAATCTAATAATCTTAAATTTGAAGTAATTAAAAATATTAATGTTTTAGGCCTAGGTCAAAAAGATAATAAAATTTTATTTAATGATATTAAAAATTTAAAACTAGATAATATTTTTTTTCTTAATGGTAAGGAAATTAATAACTTGATTAATTCAAATACTTTAGTTGAAAATTATGAAATTTTTAAAAGATATCCATCAACACTGGATATAAATATTGATAAAACAGAATTCTTAGCAAAAATAAATTATAATCAAAAAATTCTTTTTATAGGATCAAATGGAAAACTCTCTAAAGATAATATTAACAATAATTCTTTACCTTTCATATTCGGAAAACCTGATATTCAAGAATTTTTAAATTTTAAAAAGATTGTAGATAGTTCTAAATTATCATATCAAAAAATAAAGAATCTATATTTTTACCCATCTAAAAGATGGGATATTGAACTTAAAAATAATATCGTAATTAAGCTATCATCAAATTTTACTAAAGATACGGTAAACTTTGCTTTAGATTTTTTACAAAATAAAACCTCTCAAAATATTGAATTTGTAGATGTTAGAATTAAAAACCAAATTATTACTAATGATTGAAGAAGAAAATTTTGAAACTTATTTAAGTATTTCTCCAAAAAAATTCGAAATTTTCTTATTTGATAAAAAAAATTTAAAAAGCTTATATAAAGATAAGCTTGAACTTGAAAACGAAATAGATTTTTTAAATTTAGATAACCTTTCCAACTTTCTTGATGCTAATATTTTTAAAATTGAAAAATTAGCTGATAATTTTATAAAAAATATAGTTTTGATAATTGAAAGTAACAAAAATTCTTATGTTAATATCTGCATTAAAAAAAAAAATTATGAAAATTTAATTAATTATAAAAATTTAGAGATTGCTTTAACTGAAACAAAAGATTTATTTAAGGAAAATTATCAAAAACAAAATATAATGCATATGATAGTAGAGAACTATTCAATAAATGGAAAAAATTATTCCTCATTCATTAATGATATAAAGGGAGACTATTTAAGTTTAGAAGTCAACTTTATATCAATACCAAGTAATTTTGAGTTAATTTTAGATAAAATTTTAGAAAAATATCAAATTAAGATTAATAAATTTTTAGATAGAAAATATCTAATTGAACAATCAAAAGATAATAAATTCGAACTTCCAAACATAGCAAATAAAATTATTAATGGTTACAACCAGAATGAAGTCATTCTAGTACCAAAAAACCATAAAAATAAAGGTTTTTTTGAAAATTTTTTTCAACTATTTAGTTAAAATTGTTTTTTACGGTAACATTAGTTGTATTTAAGATTTACTTGAATCAAATAAAAAGAAACTCGTGTCTTACTTAACTCAAAAAACAATAAAAAATAAAGTTTCGTTTAGTGGGGTTGCTCTCCATAGTGGCTTAAATGTAAATATTTGTATTAAACCTGCTGACCCAAACTTTGGTATTGTTTTTAAAAGAATTGATTTAAAAAGTAATAATTTAGTTTATCCTAATTTTGCAAATGTATCTAATACTTCGTTAAACACGACAATAGAAAATGAAACTGGTGCCAAGGTATCTACAATAGAGCATTTAATGGGTGCATTGTTTGGATTGGGTATTGATAATGCTTTAATTGAAATTGATAATGAAGAAGTCCCAATTCTTGATGGCTCAGCAAAAGAATTTATTGATCAAATAGTATTGTCAGGTTTAAAAGTAAGTGACGTACCAATTAAAATCATTAAAATAAATAAAAAGATAGAATACAAGAATGGTGATAGATTTATCACAATTCAACCGTCCACATTATCTTTAGATATAGATTTTGAACTAAAGTATAAAAATAAAGTTATTGGTAATCAAAGAAATAAGGTTAAAGTTTATGAAGACGACTTATCAGATGTATACAACTCAAGAACTTATTGTTTGTATGAAGATATTGAATTTATAAAAAAAAATGGATTAGCAAAAGGTGGTAGCTTAGATAATGCTGTAGTTGTTAAGGATAATAAGATTTTAAATTCTCAGGGTTTGAGAAATGACAAAGAATTTGTAAACCACAAAATTCTAGACTGTATTGGAGACTTATATACATCAGGATACAGAATAATAGCTTCAATAATGTGCTCTCAAGGAGGTCATTATTTAACTAACCAGCTACTTCGAAAAGTATTTCAAGAAAAAGAAAATTTTTCAATTTTAGAAATTAAAGAAAAAAATCTACCCCACACGCTTATTAATAGAGATCATTTAAGGTCTATTGCCTAACAACTAAACAAAGTTATCTTTAAAATTAGTTTGTAAATCTATATAAAGTTAAAATAAAATGATTAAGTTTTTTTTTCTAATTCTTATATTGTCTTTTAACATTTCTTGCTCGAAGGATACTATTAAGAAATCAGTTATAAATGAAAAAAGTTTAGATTTACAAGTTTTGGAAGCTTATGAAGAAGGTGTAAAATCATTAGAGTACGGAGATGTTTTGTTTGCAGCAAAAAAATTTAATGAAGCAGAGATATTGTTTCCTCAGTCTGAATGGGCACCAAAATCAGCATTAATGGCTGCTTATTCATATTATACACAAGACTATTATGAAGATGCGATTGCTGAATTAATTAGATTTACAAAAGTATATCCAAACCACAAAAATTTAGATTATGCATATTATTTGTTAGCCAATTCATACTATGAACAAATAGTTGATGAAAAAAAAGATTTACAATCAATTTTAGATGCAAAAAAATCTTTTATAATCGTTATGAGAGATTTTCCCAATACAGATTACGCACTAGACTCAGAGTTTAAAGTCGATTTAATAAATGATATTTTAGCTTCCAAAGAGATGTATATTGGTAGATATTACTTTGAAAAAAAAAAATGGATTCCAGCGATCAATAGATTTAGAACAGTTGTAGATGATTTTGAAACAACAATCTATACAGAAGAGGCACTACACAGATTAGTTGAGATTCATTATATATTAGGTTTAAAAAATGAAGCAGAAAAATACGCAAACCTTTTAGGTTATAATTATCAATCTTCAATGTGGTATAAAAAATCGTATGCTGTTTTTAACAAATCATATAAAAAAAATAAAAAAGATAATCTTAAAAAAAATAAAAATAAAAACAAAAATATTTTGAAGAAATTCAAATCTCTACTTGAATGAGATGGATAAAAAAGAAATAGAAACTAATTATAAAAAAAAGATAAAATTACTCACTAATTATAATAAAAATTATTATGATAAGAGTAGTCCTTTAGTAAGTGATAAAGAATTTGATAATTTAAAACAAGATATTTTATTACTTGAACAAAAATATAAATTTCTTAACTCTAGTAATTCACCCTCAAAAACAGTTGGTTTTAAACCATCAAAAAATTTTAAAAAGTCTTTGCACAGAGTTCCTATGCTTTCACTTGGAAATGCATTTAGTGAAGATGATCTTATAAATTTTGAAAAAAGGATTTTAAATTTTATTTCTGAAAAAAATAGTTTTAAAATTTCATACAGTGCAGAGCCTAAAATTGATGGTATTTCAGCTTCTTTAACATATAAAAATGGCAATTTAATAAAAGGATTATCAAGAGGAGATGGAAAAGAAGGTGAGGACATTACAGCTAATATTTTAACAATTAAAGATATACCCAAAAAAATTATTAAAAAAGATTTTCCAGAAGAAATTGACGTTAGAGGTGAAGTATTTATTCAAAATAGTGATTTTCAAAATTTAAAAGAAAAATTTGCAAATCCCAGAAATGCTGCCTCAGGGTCTTTAAGACAAAAAAATCCAGATGATACCCGTAAAATTCCATTAAAATTTATTGCTTATACTTTTGGTTATGAGCAAGGATTAAAAATTGAAAATCAATTTGAATATTTAAAAAAATTAAATGAGTGGGGATTTAAAACTAATCCACTAAACAAGTTAATAACAGGAGTAAAAAATTTATTAACTAATTATAAAGAAATAGAAAAAAAAAGATCTGAGATAGATTTTGATATTGATGGAATTGTTTACAAAATAAATAGTTTTAAACTCCAAAAAAGGCTAGGGAATGTTGCAAACGCACCAAGATGGGCAATAGCTCATAAATTTTCATCCAACAAAGGAATTTCTCTGGTCAAGAGTATCGAAATTCAAATAGGCAGAACAGGAGCACTAACTCCAGTTGCAAAAATAGAACCTATAAATATAGGGGGCGTACTTGTTGCAAATGCAACATTGCATAATGAAGATGAAATAAACAGAAAAGATATTAGAGTTGGTGATACTGTAATAGTTGAGAGAGCGGGGGATGTAATTCCTCACATTTTATCTGTAGAATTCAAAAAAAGACCAAAAGACTTAAAAAAATTCAGTTATCCAAAAAAATGTCCTTCATGTGGTTCAAAAACAATTAAAGAGTATAACATTATAACTAAAAAAAATGATGCAGTTAGAAGATGTACAAGCGAAGGTTATGAGTGTGAGAAAATTTCTATAGAAAAGTTAAAACACTTTGTTTCAAAAGAAGCCCTAAACATTGACGGATTTGGAAAAAAAATTGTTGAAACTTTTTATAAATTAAAATTAATTAAATTACCTCAAGATATTTTTAGATTAGATTTTAAAAAAATAGAAAAGTTAGAGGGTTGGGGTAGGTTATCAGTTGAAAATTTAAAATATGCTATAAATGAAAAAAAAAATATTTCTATTGAAAGATTGATTTACTCATTGGGAATAAGACACATTGGATTGGAAAATGCAAAACTAATCTCAAAGTACTTTAAATCATTTTCAAAATTTAAAGCTCTATCTAAAAATAAAAGTTATAATGAATTATTAAATATTGATGGGATTGGCGAAACCCAAATTAACTCAGTAAAAAATTTTTTTTCTAATAAGATAAATGTTGAGGTGCTTGATCAGCTTGAGACAATCTTAAATATTAAAGATGCTTTAGATGAGAATAAAAATGGAAAATTAAAGGATAAAACATTTATGATAACCGGAAAATTAAATGGCATCAGTCGAGCTGAAATTAAATCATTAATTGAAGAAAATGCAGGCTCAACTGTAAGCAGTATATCAAAAAAACTTGATTATTTAATTGTTGGAGAAAAACCTACTAAAAGAAAAATTGAAGAAGCAAAAAATTTTAAAATAATTACTCTAGATCAAAAACAGTTTTTAATATTACTAAATAAAACCAGCTAACCATTTTCTTTCATTAAAATTTAAATATTTTGAAATTTTAGAATATACATTCATATGGTATTTAAATAAATAATTTTTTTCAGCTGAAGATAAAAGTTTGTAATTGATCAATTCTTTCTCTATTGGAGCAAGTGTTAAATTTTCAAATAACATTTTGTTTTTTGATTTTTTTACAAATACTAAATTTTCAATCCGTATACCAAAATGGTCCTTTTTATAGAAACCTGGCTCATTACTTAAAATCATTCCTTCTTTGATTTTAACTTTATTTATTTTTGAAATTGATTGTGGTCCCTCGTGGACATTGAGAAAAAAACCAACACCATGCCCTGTTCCATGAGCATAATCTAGGTTACTTTTTTTGAGAAATTTACGCGCTCTTTTGTCTATTTTACATCCTGTATTATCTTTTTTAAGATTGGTGTTCGCCACGGCAATATGGCCCTTAAGAACTTTAGTAAAAATATCTTTAATAGTTGATTTAGGTTTTGCAAAACAGATTGTTCTTGTTACATCAGTTGTTCCATACTTATATTGACCACCAGAATCACATAAGAAGATATCTTTTTTTCCAATAATTCTGCAACTTTCTTTTTTAGCTCTATAATGAACTATTGCTCCGTTTTTTCCTGAACCAGCAATTGTATCAAAACTCGGATATAAATAATTTTTATTCTTTTTTCTAAATTTTTCTAATTTATCTTGTGCTTGGACCTCACTAATTTTTTTCTTACTAGTATTCTTAATCCAATAAATAAACTTTGTTACAGCAGCACCATCAGCAATATGTGCGTTAATCATATTTTTTATTTCTATTTTATTTTTAATTGCTTTTAAAAGATAAGTCGGATCTTCTCTTTTGGAAATTTTAAATTTAGATTTAATGATATCTTCGAAATAAACTGAGCACGACTTATCATCAATAATAAAATTATTTCCCTTTAATTGAAAAATTTTTTTTGAAAAATCTTTTATATCAATTAATTCATTTGATTTAATTATTTTTTCTTTAATAAGATTTTTACTTTTTTTAGCATTACTTAATAGAATTAGTTTTTTATTTTTACTTATAATTAGTCTACAATTTGGTACTGGGCTATTAGGACCATCTCCACCTCTAATATTTAAAATCCAAGCTACATTTTCAGGAGCACTTACGAATAAGTAATCAGATTTATTTTTTTTTAAATATTTTGAAATTTTATTTATTTTCGAAGTATAATTTTCTCCAACAATATCCTTGTTCAATGTAAAAAAAGGAAAATCATCTTTAATCTTTTGTTTTTCAATTTCATCAATTAAATTATTATCAATGAATTTTATTTTATTATTTTTTAAAAAAAATTTTTTTGCTTGATTATATGTAATTAATTTTGGATCGATACCTAATGTTAAATTTTTAAATAAGTTACAATTAATTAATTTTTCATAACTTATAATCTTAAAATTTTTACCAGACTCTATTTGACTTTGAATCGTGTATCTTCCATCAGTAAATAAATAATTTTTATTTTTTAAAATTATTGCTAATCCAGCTGAACCACTGAAATTAGATATTATTTTTAATCTATTGATTTTTGAATATTCGGTAAAATAATCATCATTTTTAGGAATAACATACCCATCAATGTTATAAATTTTTAATTTTTCTTTTAGGGCTTTAATTTTTCTGATCATTTAATTTTTTTTTGATATCGTATCCATCCAGGGCTACGTGTTCCTTCTTCTAATTCAAAATCCTGATTAAAGTCAAAATCATCAACCTCTTCTGCCTCTTCATCAAAAAATGAATTTTTTTCTAAATGTTTTTCTGGCAATTCTTCAATAAATCTTGATGCTATACTATCTATCCAATCACCTTGATAAAATCTGTTCATTGAAAAAGATATAATAGCTTTTTTCTTTGCTCTAGTAATACCCACGTACGCTAAACGACGCTCTTCCTCTAGTCCATTTTGTCCTTTTTCTTCAATTGATTTTTGATGCGGAAATAGTCCTTCCTCCCATCCAGGTAGAAAAACTACGTCAAATTCAAGCCCTTTTGCAGCATGCATTGTCATCATATTTACTTTTTCACCATCCCATTCTTGATCTATAGATGTTGCAAGTGAAACATGTTCTAAAAAACTCTCTAAATTATCAAATTCTTTCATTGCGCTTAGTAGTTCTTTTATATTTTCTAATCTATTCTCGTTGTCTACATCTTTTTTATTCTTTAACATTGCTGAATAACCAGACTCATCTAAAACAATTTGTAATAATTTAATGTGACTAACTTTTTTGATTAATAAATCATTTCTCCACTTATTTAATGAATTAAGAAAAAATCCTAGCCCAATTTTTGTTTTTGGTTTGATTAAATTTTTTTCAATCATTTTTATTGAAGATCTTTCTAAACTTAAATAGTTTTTCTTTGCAAACTCATGAACCGTTTTTAAAGTGGTATCACCTATTGATCTCTTTGGATTATTTACAACTCTTTCAAATGCTAAGTCATCTTTTTCTTGATGAATTAATCTCAAGTAAGCTACACAGTCTTTTATTTCAGCTCTTTCATAAAATTTAGTACCTCCTAAAATTCTATATGGCATACCAATTTTAAGAAATCTTTCTTCAAACTCTCTAGTTTGGAATATAGCTCTTACAAGAATTGCCATATTATTAAAAGAATATTTTTTTTTTAATTTTTTTTCTATTTCATCAGAAATTCCAACTGCTTCATCTTTGCCATTTTTAAAACAATTTAATTTAACTAAATCTCCTTCTTCCATCGTAGTAGTTAAAGTTTTTCCAACCCGGTTTTGATTATTTGATATTAAGTTTGAAGCTACAGATAAAATATTTTGTGACGATCTATAGTTTTGTTCTAGTCGTATTACTTTTGTATTTTCATACACCTGATCAAACTCTAAAAAATTTTTTATTTCAGCTCCTCTCCAACTATAAATAGATTGATCATCATCTCCCACGCAACATAAGTTTTTATTTTTTTCAGATAAAAGATTAAGCCATTTACTTTGAATAAAATTAGTATCTTGATATTCATCTACTAAAATATATTTAAAATTATTTGAATAAATTTGTCTTATATCAGGATAGTTTTCTAAAATTTTTACAGTATGTAAAATTAAATCTCCGAAATCACACGAGTTTAGGTCGGTTAATTTTTGTTGATATATTTTATAAAGTGGCAAAATAGTTTTTTCATAAATGTCCTTTTTATTGATTATAACTTCAGAAGGATAATATCCCTTATTTTTCCATCTATCTATTATTGCAAGAATAAATCTAGGGGCTAATTGTTTAATATCTATATTCTCAGCTTTACAAATATTTTTGATAAGTCTAATCTGATCATCGGTATCTACAATTGTAAAATTTGAATTAAGATTTGCTGCAGAAGCATGTTTTCTTAAAAGTTTTGCACATATAGAGTGAAATGTTCCCAACCAAGACAAACCTATTGCTGCAGACCCCAAAATATGACTGACTCTGTTTTGCATTTCTTTAGCAGCTTTATTTGTGAAAGTTACTGCCAAAATTTGATTGGGAAATGCTTTCTTTTCCTTAATAATATTGGCAATCCTTGAAGTGAGTACTTTTGTTTTTCCAGATCCAGCACCAGCAACTATCAAAAGAGGTCCGTCAAGATGCATTACAGCCTCTTTTTGGGCTTTATTTAAATTTTTTAGATAATCAGAGTTTATCATTCAAAATAATTCTTTATAAGTTTACTAAATTTATATGAGCAAGCATAATTTTTTTGTTAAATTTTTAAAAAAGACTAATTTATTTATAGATAGTCTATTAAAGAAAAATTTAAACAAATTAAATTTCCTTTTCCAGAAGGACAAAATTCTTGATTTTACAAGACCGAAAAGAGTCGTTGTATTTTTAATTGTTATTTTTTCATTAATTTTATCATATTTATCAATACCTTATTTGTATGATAAAGAAGAGTTAATAACGAAACTTGAAAAAAAATTATCTCAAAGATTTGAAGTAGATTTCATTTTTTCAAAGAATCTGAAATATCATATACTCCCATGGCCAAATTTTTCATTCAATGATTTAACTATTGAAGAAAATGATAAAAAAATTGCAAAAGTAGATAATTTAAAAATTTATCTATCTGCAAAAAACTTTTTTTCATCAAATTTTGAAATTGATTATATTTTATTAGATAATGCTAATTTTAATCTTAATAATAAAAACTATAACTTTTTTATAGATTTTTTAGATAGTGATTTTTTAAATTCAGATGTTGAAATTACAAATAGCAATATCTTCTATCGTAATATTGATAATGAGGTTTTAATTATTAATAAGATTAATAATTTTAAATATTATTATGATACTCAAAATCTAGAAAATATTTTAAAAGCAGATAGTGAGATATTAAATATTCCATATACTTTTGAATTACAGAATAATAATATTGAAAAAAAATTATATACTAAAATAAATTTAAGTCTTTTAAAACTTCAAATAGAAAAAGAATTTGATTATTCAAATAAAGAAAGAAAAGGAATATTTTATTTTACTCATAATAAAAATAAAAGTGAGGCAAATTATAAGTTAAATAAAGAAACTTTAAAATTTAACTTTCTTGATAAGGCAATAAATCCAGAGTTTATCTTTAAAGGAGAAATTAATTTTTCTCCATTTTTTTTGAATTTTATTGGTGACACACAAAATATTAACGTATCTAAATTATTTAGTTCAGAATCGATTTTAGCTCAATTTTTCAAAACTGAAATTTTGAATAATAAAAATCTTAATATTGAAACTATTATTAATTCTAAAAAAGTTATTCCATATTATAATTTGAATAATTTAGTAGCTAAAATTAAAATAGAAGAAGGTCTAATAGATATAGATGATACAAAGTTTAGTTGGTTTGATTATGCAAGCTTTCAAATTTCAGATAGTTTAATTTACATTAATAATAACAATCTAGTATTGGATGGTAAATTTGTTGTTAATATTAGTAAATTTAATGAGATTTATAAATTTTTACAGACACCAAGAAATTATAGGAAAGAATTAAAAAAAATTGAATTTAATTTTAACTATAATTTTGATCAAGAGATAATTAATTTTAGCGATATTAAAATAAATGATCAAACTGATCAAAAAGTAAGTAAAATTTTAAACCAATTTATTTCAAAAAAAAATAAAATTGAAAATAGAGTTCATTTTAAAAATTTGATGAACGAAGCTATCAGGGCCTATGCTGGATAAATCATCTTTTTAGGATCAACTATTCTATTATAATTCTTTTCATCTATTAATCCTGTTTTCAATGTTTCAAATTTAAGTGTAGTATTATTTTTAAGGGCAGTTTTGGCAATCTTTGCTGCATTATCATATCCAATATGAGGAGCTAAAGCTGTTACTAACATTAGTGAGTTGTCCAGATGTTCTTGAATTTTTTTCTTGTTAGCTTTTATCCCTTTAACACAATACAGAGCAAAATTTTTTGTACTATCAGCTATTAAATCAATTGATTGTAAAATATTATGAGCAATTAAAGGTTTAAAAACATTTAATTCAAAATGTCCATGAGACCCTGCAATTGTTATACCATTGTGATTTCCAATTACTTTTACACATACCATGGTAACGGCTTCACATTGTGTTGGATTTACTTTTCCAGGCATAATAGATGAGCCAGGCTCATTCTCTGGTAATATAAGTTCTCCATATCCAGCTCTTGGTCCCGAACCTAAAAATCTTATATCATTAGATATTTTCATCAGTGCAACAGCACAAGTATTTAAAGTTCCTGAAAAGTTAACAATAGAGTCGTGTGCTGCAAGTTCTGCAAATTTATTTTTTGCTGGTTTAAATGGAATTTTTGTAAATCTGGCTATTTCTTTTACAATTTTTTTATCAAAGTTTTTTTTTGAATTTATCCCAGTTCCAACAGCTGTCCCACCTTGAGCAAGATAAAAAATTTCTTTTAATGCGTATTCTATTCTCTTAATACTTTTTTTTACTTGCACATAATATCCTGAAAACTCTTGTCCAAGAGAAAGTGGTGTTGCATCTTGTAAATGAGTTCTTCCAATTTTTACAATATTCTTAAACTCATTAGATTTTCTTTTTAATTCTTTTTCTAAAATTTTTAAACTTGGTAATAATTTACCTATTGTTTCTTTTGCAACTGAAATGTGCATAGCAGTTGGAAATACATCATTAGTAGATTGAGATTTATTTACATGATCATTAGGATGTACTGGCTTTTTTGTTCCCTTTTTACCACCTAAGATTTCAATTGCTCGATTAGCAATTACTTCGTTAACATTCATGTTTGTTTGGGTTCCCGAACCTGTTTGCCAGACTTTTAAAGGAAAATTCTCATCTAATTTACCTTTAATTACTTCATCAGATGCTTTGATAATTGCTTTAGATATTTTCTTATTAATTGATTTATCTTTAGAGTGAACTATGGCTGCTGATCTTTTAATGATTGCTATAGATTTTATGATTGAAATGTTAACTAAAATTTTACCAATATTAAAAAATTTATTTGATCTTTGAGTTGATGCACCCCAATATTTGTCACTTGGGACATTAACACTTCCAATACTGTCAAATTCTTTTCTTAATTTCATTGATTAATTTGTAAGTAATAAATAATTATAACATACAATAAATTTTAAAAAACTTACAGGAGCAATATGTCGAATTTTAATAAAGTTGGAACTTTTATGAAAACTTTTGGTCAAGAAGTTAAAACAAAACCATCATTTAGTACTTATAAAATCAATAAATTAAGAATTGATCTAATAAAAGAGGAATTACAAGAACTTAGAGAAGCAATGGATAATAAAGATTTATTGGAGGTTGCTGATGCTCTAACTGATATATTATATGTTACCTATGGAGCAGGACACGCTTTTGGAATTGATTTAGATAAATGTTTTGATGAAGTCCAAAACTCAAATATGAGTAAGTTAGATGAAAATGGAGAGCCAATTTATAACGAGTCTGGAAAAGTAATGAAGGGACCTAATTATTTTAAACCTAATTTATCAAAATTTGTCTCTTAGATTTCTAGTTTTAAATCAACAGCTGTAGCACTATGAGTGATACTTCCTACAGAAATTCTATCTACACCTGTTGATGCAACAGATTTAACCGATTTTAAATTGATATTTCCAGATGCCTCAGTTTCATAATATTTTTTAGCAATTTTAACACCTGCCTTTAGATTTTTAATATTCATATTATCAAATAAAACGGTATTAAATTTGAGACCTATAATTTCTTTTAATTGTTTTAAATTATCAACTTCAACTGTAATTTTTCTTCCTTTTTTATTTTTTATAGCAAGCGATACCAAATATCGTAAACTTGAAGAAGCGATATGATTATCTTTTATTAAAAATTCATCACTTAAGTTAAATCTATGATTTGTTCCACCACCTAATTTTACAGCATATTTTTGTATTACTCTTAAGTTCGGGATTGTTTTACGAGTACAACAAATTTTACATTTTTTACCAGCAAGTTTCACAAAATTATTTGTTTTTGTTGCAATGCCGGAGATATGAGATAAAAAATTTAAAGCAACTCTTTCAGCAACTAAAATGTTTTTTGCCTTACCCTCAATTGTTGCAATTAATGAGCCTTTTTTAACTTTTGAGCCATCTTTTTTTTTAACTAAAAATTTAGTTTTATTATCAACTAAATTAAAAGCATGCTTTGCAAATAATAAACCACCAATAATTGCTTCCTGATTTGATAAAAGTTTAACTTTTATAGTTTTATTATTTTTAACCAGATTAGAAGTTATATCTCCAGAAGGGTAAAGATCTTCATTTAATGCAAGTTTAACAGTATTACGGATAAAATCGTTACTAAGTTTTATTTTTGACACTCAATTATCTGCCAATGGCAGCCATTCTTTCAACTGGAATTCTTGCTTTTCTAATTGTTTCTTTATCCATAATTATTTCACCAGTTTCATTTTCTAAACAATCTAAAATTTTTGGTAAAGTAATTTTTTTCATATGTGGACATAGGTTACATGGTCTAATAAATTCTACGTTGGGATTTTCAACTTGAATATTATCACTCATAGAACATTCGGTAACCATCATAACTTTTTGAGGTTGATTATTCTTTACAAAATCAATCATTCCTCCTGTTGATCCGGCAAAGTCGCTTGCTTTGATCACTTCAGGTGGACATTCTGGGTGTGCTATAATTTTGATTCCTGGATTTCTTGCCCTTATATCATTTATCTCTTTTTCATTAAATTGATCATGAACCATGCAAATTCCTTTCCAGGCAATAATTTCAACATCAGTCTGAGAAGCAACATATTTTGCAAGATAATCATCTGGTAAAAAAATTACTTTTTTTACACCTAGAGATTCTACAATTTTAACTGCATTAGCAGATGTGCAGCAAATATCTGTTTCTGCTTTAACATCTGCAGAAGTGTTAACATAAGAAACTACTGGTACACCTGGATATTTTTCTTTTAATAACCTAACATCTTTACCAGTTATAGATGATGACAATGAACAACCCGCATCCATATCTGGAAGCAAAACTTTTTTTTCAGGACTCATTAACTTTGAAGTTTCTGCCATGAAATGAACTCCAGCCATAAGTATGATATCTGCTTTAGTCTTTGCGGCTTCTATTGCAAGAGCCAATGAGTCAGCAGCAACATCTGCTATTCCATGATAAATTTCTGGAGTTTGATAATTGTGCGCAAGAACAATTGCATTTTTTTCTTTTTTAAGCTGGTTAATTCTGTGAATATAAGGAGCATGCACCGACCACTCAATTTCAGGCATTACCTTTGAAATCTTTTGGTAAATAGGATCTGTCGCTTTTTGCACTTCTTGTGTAAATTCCATAGAGTTTTTTACCAATTTGAAAGATAGTTGTCATTCATTTATTATGACACATACTGCGGTCGTGCTGAAATTGGTAGACAGGCACGGTTGAGGGCCGTGTGGACCTAGTCCATGAGAGTTCGAGTCTCTCCGACCGCACCAAAATGAATTTTTTATGGGAACTTTTTAATAAGAATTATAAATCCATTGTGTTGGTAAAGAGAGTTGTTTGTTTAATAGAAAGTATTTTTAGACTCATAATTTTAAATTTGATAATATTTTTTTATGAAACAAAAAGGCTTCACCCTAATAGAACTACTAGTCGTTGTTGCAATCATCGGTATATTAGCTGCGGTAGGTGTAGTTGCTTATAGTGGGTATACTAGTAGTGCAAAGCATAACGTATGCCGGGATAATCATAAAAAGATTGTAAAAACAATAATTGAAAAAAAAACTTTCTGTGAATTTAATGAATCTATCAAATTAAGAAAGTATTACACTGGATTTAAAAAAGGTGCAGAATTTGATTTTAGTTGTTCAAGTTCTTTATTTGAATTAGGTCAAAATGTAGGATGGCATTTATCTAACTCTTTAAAAAATCCTTATACACCAAATAATCATTGGGGTTATGATTGGGCTGGAAACAGTAGCTCACCAACAACTGAAGGTGTAAGTTATTATCATGATCCTATACGTGACACTTTTAGAGTAAGAACTCTTTGTGATGGAAAGGTAATTGAGAATATAATTGAAAAATAAATTAAAAGTTTTCATATTAATAGAACTTTTAGTTGTAGTGGCTAAAACTTGAATATTTTTTTTAATTAATGGATAAAGTACTTTCAATAATATTTATGGTAGGAGTTTTACTCCTAGTTCTTCCAGGTTTTTTAGAGTCAAACTCTCAATTAAAGCAATTTCTTAAAAATCTTAGTATTTGGGTAATTGTAGTGCTTATAATCTTAATATTTATTTATATATTTAAATAACTAATTAGTTTTTATCCAATCAGGTTTCTTTATTTTTATCGAAGCATCCTTAGTATTAAAATCAATACTTTCACTAAAATTTACATCTCGAAATTTTATTAGAGCAAAAGGGTAATCCTTTTCAATTAATATTTTGCCAATTTCTTTTTCCTTATGATAAATGCTTTCACCTTCTTTTAATTCACCATTAACTATATCTATTGGGAATAATCTTTTTGAAAGCTTATTTTTAAGCTTAATTCTTGCTGTATTTTCTTGTCCAACGTAACAACCTTTTTTAAAATCAATTCCATTTAATTCCTCATAATTACACTCAATACCAAATAGTTTATTTTGTAATTTGTTTAGATCTTTTGGAACTATTCCAAGTTTATGACAATGTGAATAGTAATCTTGAAGATTGGCGTCTTGTAGACTTAGTTTTTTAAGTGATAAATAAAGCTTTTCTAAATTTATTATAAGTCTTGCTCCTAATTGTTTATTTCTTGGATCTAAAAAAATAGGATCTTCTCTATACTTCAAAGTAAATCCAGCAACATCTTGTGCTTCTTCAAAAGTTAGAAATTTTTCATGACTAAAGGCTGCAACTACAAATTCGTTACTTAGGTTTAAAATTTCAACTTTTGATCTTAATTTATAAATACTTAGCTGCCTAAACAGTCCATCTACCTGAGATCTTTCACAATCAATTATGTAGCCAGACTTATGTTTAATAATAATAAATTCGTATAAAAATTTACCTTGTGGAGAGAGAAGAGATGTAAAGCAACTGCTTGTATCGCTGACTTTATTTACATCATTGCTTATAAGATTTTGAAGAAATTCTTTTGCATCTTCTCCATTCACGTAAAGGATGGCTCTATCATCTAAAATGTAAACATTTTTAATATTCATAATTGATTAATCCTTAGATGTAATATAATAACATTTTCTTAAAATGTTAGATCTTATAATCAAAAATGGACAATGTTATATCGATGGTCAATTAAAAGAAGTAAATATTGCGGTTAAAGATGGAAAAATTCATAAAATTAGTGAGATATCTGAGGAAGCAAAAGAAGTAATAAACGCTGAAGGACAAACTGTTTTACCAGGATGTATTGATACCCAAACTCATTTTAGAGAACCAGGCTCAACAGACACAGAAGATTTACATTCTGGAAGTAGAGCTGCAGTAGCAGGTGGAATTACTAGTGTATTTGAAATGCCTAATACTAATCCACCAACATCAAATATTAAAGAGTTTCAAAGAAAATTAGATCTCGCAAAGAATAGAATGTATTGTAATTATGCATTTTACTTTGGAGCAACAGCTGACAATGCAGAAGATTTATCAAATTTAAAAAATTTAGAAGGATGTTGTGGAATTAAACTTTTTGCTGGATCATCAACTGGCAATTTATTAGTTGCAGAAGAAGAAGATATTGAAAAGGTATTTGAAAATAGCTCAAAAGTTGTGGCAGTTCATTCTGAAGATGAAGCAATCTTAAATATGAATAAAAAATTAATTAAAGATGGAGATGTTCATTCCCATCCAGTTTGGAGAAGTGTTGAATGTGCAATCTCATCTACGAGACGAATTGTTAGAATTGCAGAAAAATATAATAAAAAAGCACATGTTCTTCATATAACTACAAAAGAAGAGATTGATTTTTTATCTCAACATAAAGGAAATATTACCTTTGAGATAACTCCTCAGCATTTAACAATTTATGCACCAGATTGTTATGACAAACTTGGAACATACGCGCAGATGAATCCACCATTAAGAGATAAATCTCATTACGATCGATTATGGTATGCGGTTAGAAATAATTTAAATGATACAATCGGCTCAGATCACGCACCTCATTTAAGAGAAAATAAAGATAAAGTTTATCCTAATAGTCCATCAGGTATGCCGGGAGTTCAAACATTAATGCCAGTAATGCTAAATCATGTTAACGATGGAAAGCTTAGCCTTAATCAATTAATGAATCTTATGTGTGAAAATCCGATTAAGATTTTTGGAATTAAAAATAAAGGCTTTATCAAAGAAGGTTTTGATGCTGATTTTACAATTGTAGATATGAACAAGACAATTGAAATTAAGAATGAAAACATTGAAAGTAAATGTGGTTGGACACCTTTTGATGGCTATAAATTTAAAGGAACACCAACTCACACAATTATTGCTGGAAATATTAAAATGCAAAATGGTAAGATTTTAGGTGATGCAGAGGGAAAACCTTTACAATTTAGTTAAGTATTGTCAATTTGATCTAAACGCGATAATATTTTTACATGATTGATCTAATTATCAAAAATGCAAAAATTGCAACTGCTTCTGATGTTTTTTCTTGTGATATTGGAATTGATAAAGAAAAAATAGTTTTTTTAGAAAAAAATTCATCCAAAGAAGCAAAAAAAGTAATTGATGCTCAAAATAAATATGTTTTACCAGGCGGTGTTGATGGCCATTGTCACTTAGATCAACGTACTAAAGATGGTACTGAAATGTCTGATAATTTTGAGAGTGGATCAAGATCAG
Source organism: uncultured Pelagibacteraceae bacterium (assembly GCA_902560015.1). Classification (GTDB taxonomy): domain Bacteria; phylum Pseudomonadota; class Alphaproteobacteria; order Pelagibacterales; family Pelagibacteraceae; genus Pelagibacter. The sequence continues at coordinate 2,171 of CACEKA010000015.1, read as the reverse complement.
CAGCTTTTGGAGGTACTACTACAGTAATGCCTTTTGCTATTCAGTTTAAGGGAGAAAGTTTAAGAGAGGTTATTGACGAATATCATACGAGAGCAAATAACCAAAGTTACATAGATTATACATTCCATCCAATCATAAGTGATGCTAGTCCAAATATTATCAATCAAGAATTGCCTGCAATTGTTAGAGATGGATATACCCATTTTAAAATTTATATGACGTATGAAGATTTACAGCTAAATGATAGAGAAATTTTAGACATACTCTCAGCTGCAGGAAGAGAAAAAGCTGTAGTAATGGTCCATGCTGAAAATTATGAATGTTTGAAGTGGTTAACAGAAAAATTAGAAGCTGAAGGAAAAACAGATCCAATTCATCACTCAGACTCTAGACCTGGGGTTGTAGAAAGTGAAGCAACTAATAGAGCTATCGCGTTATCAAGAATAACGGACACGCCAATATTATTTGTTCATGTTTCTGATCGAGAAGCAATTGAAACTATTAGAGATGCTCAAAGCAAAGGTTATAAAATTCTTGCTGAAACATGTCCTCAATATTTATTTTTAAAAAGAGATGATCTAAAAAAAGATAACTTTGAAGGGGCAAAATACGTTTGTAGTCCTCCCCCTAGAGATCCTGAAAATCAAAAATATGTTTGGAATGGAATTCAAAATGGAACATTTGATATTTTATCTTCTGATCATGCACCCTTTAATTTTAAAGGAGATAAAGGTAAGATGATTAAAGGTGATAAAACTCCCTTTAAGCATATTCCAAATGGAGTTCCAGGTCTTGAAACAAGACTGCCTTTGTTATTTTCTAATGGTGTTTTAGGTAAAAAAATTTCTATTAATAAATTTGTAGAAGTAACATCAACTAATCCTGCAAAAATTTATGGTCTTTACCCAAAGAAAGGAACCATTAGTATTGGTTCAGATGCGGATATTGTTATTTGGGAAACAGGAATAGAAAAAACAATTACAAACTCTGATCTTCATCATGATACAGACCATACACCTTATGAAGGAATGAAAGTAAATTGTTGGCCAAGTATAGTTTTAAGTAGAGGAAAAATAATTGTTCAAGATGGACAACTTCAGGGTGAAAAAGGATACGGACAATTTCTTAAATCAGAAATTTCTAGTTACGTTTATTAATATAAATCAACGATTATAGTTTAATCTTTAATATCCATTAAGACTTAATATAGTTTTACATAACTAATTTAGAATGGTTATAATTTAAATATAAAAAAACCAAGTCTGGTTGTGCTGACTTGTAAATCAAGGGACAACATCAAAACAAAACAAACGAGAGAGAGGGATGATGAAAAAAATAATCGTTATATTTTTAAGTTTACTATTTTCATTTCAAGTTGCGAATGCAAAAATAGTTCTTAAAGCAGGTCATACCGCTAACCCGGATGAACCATATCACAAAGGGATGCTTGAACTTAAAAGATTAGTTGAAGCGGCCACAAATGGTGAAGTTGAGATACAAATATTTCCTAATGGTCAATTAGGATCTGAAAAAGAGATGATTGAAGGACTTAAGCTAGGCACAGTAGATATTACCAGTCCATCAAATGGTAATTTAACAAACTTTGTTCCAGAGCTTGGTATTTTTGATCTTCCATTCTTATTTAGAGACAGACCTCATATGTATAAAGCAATGGATGGAGGACCTGGTCAAAAACTATCGGCTGCTATGGCCAATAAAGGTTTCCGTTTATTAGGTTTTTATGAAGCTGGCATAAGACATATTATGACAACAAAAAAACCAATTAATAGTGTTGATGATATTAAGGGTCTTAAAATAAGAACGATGGGAGTTCCTGCTCACGTATCATCATTTAATGCTTTTGGTGCAAAAGCAACACCTATGGCATATGGTGAGTTATATGGTGCTTTACAGCAAAATGTAGTTGATGGAGCTGAAGCAGCAAATACTAACTATAATTCTAAAAAGTTCTATGAAGTTGCTCCTCACTGGGCTCAAATAGGATGGACAGCTTTAGTTGCAGATTTAATTATGTCTGAAAAGAAATTTAAATCTTTACCAGCTAATGTTCAAAAAGCATTATTAGATGCTGGCCCAAAAGCAGCAGCTGTAGAGAGAAAAGCTTATTCAGATAGTGATAACTCGCTGCTAGACTCTTTGAAAGCCAAAGG
>CACEKA010000014.1 GCA_902560015.1 uncultured Pelagibacteraceae bacterium | reverse complement strand
TTAAAAGCTAAAATTATCTCAATTGGAATAACAAACCAAAGGGAGACAACTATACTTTGGGATAAAAATACAGGCAAGGCAGTTTATAATGCAATTGTTTGGCAAGATAGAAGAACTAATAAAATTTGTGAAAATTTAAAGAAAAGAAAACTTGAAAATTTATTTAGAAAAAAAACTGGCCTATTCATTGATCCATATTTTTCAGCTACCAAAGTGAAATGGATATTGGATAATGTTACATCAACAAAAAAACTTTTGAAAAATGATCAATTGATGTTTGGAACAATAGATACCTTTTTAATTTGGAGGCTTACAAATAAAAAAAATCATTTAACAGATGCTACTAATGCTAGTAGAACTTTAATGTATAATATAAATACAAATAAATGGGATGATCAAATTTTAAAAAAGTTAAATATCCCCAAATCAATTTTACCTGATGTAAAAAATTCTGCTGATAATTTTGGGACAACATCTAAAAAAATTATTGGTGAAGAAATTCCGATCAATGCAGTATTAGGAGATCAACAAGCTGCAGCTGTAGGCCAAACATGCTTTGAAAAAGGATCAGTAAAAAGCACATACGGAACAGGCGCATTTGCAATAATGAATACAGGTTATAGGAAAATTTTATCTAAAAATAAATTATTAACTACTATTTGTTATAGATTAAATAATAAAAATACTTATGCATTAGAAGGTTCAATCTTTATTGCAGGTGCTGGTGTTCAGTGGTTAAGAGATAAAATTAAATTAATAGATAATGCTTATCAAACAGAAGAAATAGCTAAATCTAAAAAAAGTAATGATGGAATTTATGTAGTACCTGCTTTCACTGGATTAGGCGCTCCATACTGGAGCTCAGAGTCAAGAGGAATTATAACGGGGCTAACAAGAAATTCAGACTGGAAAAATTTAGTAAGAGCAGTCGTAGAGTCAGTTGCTTATCAAAGCTATGATTTATTTGAAGCTATGAGAAAAGATGGATCTAAAACAAAAATAGTTAAAGTTGATGGAGGTATGATTGCTAACAATTGGTTTGCTCAGTTTTTGTCAGATATTCTTAATATCAATGTATTAAGGCCAGTTATTCAAGAAACTACAGCTTTAGGAGTTGCTTTTTTTGCTGGATATCAAATTGGTGAATTTAAATCCCTTAATGAAATAAAATATAAATGGAAAAAAGATGCAATTTTTATTCCTAAAATCAACAAAAAATTAAGAAATAACTTATTGAAAGGTTGGCAACAAGCAATTAGAAAAACCCTAGCTTAATTAAAGCTTATGAAAAAAATAATTATTATAGGCGCAGGTGCAATGGGATCTGCTTTTGCAGTTCCATGTTCGGATAATAAAAATGATGTCACAATTGTTGGTACATATTTAGAAGATAACCTAATAGAAAGTATCAATTCAAATAATAATATTCATCCAGTACTTAAAACACAGTTACCAAAAGAAATTAAATTTGAGCGATTTGAAAAGTTAAAAACTATTTTAAGTCAAAATGTAGATATTATAGTTTGTGGAGTGAGTTCGATAGGGATTGAATGGTTTGTTCAACAAATATCTAAAAGTTATAAAAAGAAAATACCAATTGTATTATTAACCAAAGGTTTATCAATAGTAGACAATGAACTCTCAACACTTTCAGACAAAATAAAAAATCTTTTAGAAAAAGAAGGTCATTCTGAAATTAATATTTCAGCTATTAAAGGACCATGTTTGGCAGCGGGATTAGCAAATAAAATGAGAACAGGAACAGTTATTGCAAATAAAAACTTAAAAGAGTCTCAATACTTAAAAGAAATAATTTCAACAAGTTATTATTCTACTGAAATCTCAGAAGATATAAATGGTATTGAGTTATCAGGAGCAATAAAAAATATTTATTCAATGTTAATTGGTGCATCAGAAGGATTGAGTAATCTCAAAGCTTCTGAGGAAATTAAATCAAAATATTTTTTAAATACTGCAGCGTCTTTGATACATAGATCAATTTCTGAAATGGTTGAGTTTGTTTCTAATTATGGAGGTAAAGCAGAAACAGTTTATGGTTTAGCAGGTCTTGGTGATTTATATGTTAGTGCAATTGGTGGCAGAAATAGTCAGATGGGAAAATATTTAGGTGATGGATATTTATACAAAGATGCTAAAGAAAAATTTATGAAAGACATTACGGTAGAAGGTGCTCAATTAGCTTTAGAAATTGGACCAAAAATTTTACAAGATTTGAATCCTCAACATTTTCCAATAATGTTTAGTATGCTAAAAACTATTTGTGAAAATAAAAAATTACAAATTGATTGGTAAAAAAATCTTTAAAATAAACCTTCAATCTCACCATCTTTGTTAAGCTTTATAGAGTCTGCGGCTGGAACTCTTGGTAGTCCAGGCATTGTCATAATAGCCCCACAAACAACAACTATGAATTCTGCGCCAGAAGAAAGTCTAATTTCTCTAATTGGTAATGCATGTCCAGTTGGAGCACCTTTTAAATTTGGATCAGTTGAGAAACTGTATTGTGTTTTTGCAACACATATTGGTAATTCTCCAAAACCAGCTTCTTCAAAACTTTTAAGTTGATCTCTTATTTTAGTGTCGGCTATGACTTCATCAGCTCTATAAATCTCTTTTGCAATTGTTTCTATTTTTTTAAATAATGGTGTTTTACTTTCGTATAAAAATTGAAATTTAGCTTCATTTTTTTCACACAAATCAGCAACATGAGCGGCTAATTCCTTTGTACCTTCTCCTCCATTTGACCAATGAGTACATAAACTAGCTTTAACTCCAAGACCATCACAAAACTCAATTAATGCTTTAACTTCATTGTCAGTGTCCATAATGAAATGATTTACAGCTACAGCCACAGGTAAACCAAACTTTTGAACATTTTGGATATGTCTTTCAAGGTTTACTAATCCTTTTTTAAGCGCATCAACATTTTCGTTTTTTAAATCATCTTTTGCAACACCACCATGCATTTTTAATGCTCTAATAGTTGCAACAATTACAACACAACTTGGTTTTAAATTTGATTTTCTACACTTGATATCAAGAAACTTTTCAGCACCTAAGTCAGCTCCAAAACCAGCTTCTGTTACTACATAGTCAGCAAGTTTTAATCCAGTTTTAGTTGCTATAACAGAATTACATCCATGAGCAATGTTTGCAAAAGGACCACCATGAATAATAGCAGGATTGTTTTCTAATGTTTGGGTTACATTTGGTCTAATTGCATCCTTTAAAAGTACAGTCATTGGACCTTGAGCTTTTAAATCTTTTGCATAAATTGGTTTTTTATCTCTTGTGTATGCAATTGTAATATTTCCAATTCTTTTTTCTAAATCATCTAAATCATTTGATAAACAAAAGATTGCCATGATTTCAGATGCTACAGTAATATCAAAACCATCTTCTCTTGGAAAACCATTTGCAACACCACCTAAGTTAATATTTATAGATCTTAATGAACGATCATTCATATCCATTACTCTCTTCCAAACAATTCTTCTAACATCTATATCTAATTTATTTCCCCAATAGATATGATTATCAATTAAAGCTGATAGAAGATTATGAGCAGAAGTAATTGCATGAAAGTCTCCAGTAAAATGTAAATTAATTTGTTCCATTGGCACAACTTGTGCATATCCTCCTCCTGCTGCTCCACCTTTCATCCCAAATGATGGACCAAGACTTGGTTCTCTTAAACAAACAATTGATTTTTTTCCAATTTTATTTAAACCATCATTCAGTCCAACTGAAGTTGTAGTTTTACCTTCGCCTGCTGGAGTAGGAGTTATTGCGGTTACTAAAATTAGTTTGCCATCTGGTTTATCTTTTAAAGTATCTAAATATTCTAAATTAATTTTAGCTATATGACGACCCATAGGGCTAAAAGCTGAACTTTCATCTGGTACATTAATTTTAGCTAAAATATCATTTATAGGTTGCATTTTAGCTTCTCTAGCTATTTGTATATCTGACTTAACTTCGCTCATTTGAAACTCCTATAAATTTTATTTTTTTAATGAACAATAGATATCTTATTTGAGATTTTTGGAAAGTTCTAAAAAATATATATAAAAAAAATAAGGACTATTTATATTCTTTGAGTTAAAAATATCCCATGCAAAAATATTCTATATTTAATTTGATAAAAAATGCTTTTTCTGGCCATCAAAATTGGGATTTAGCCTGGAAGGATCCGACACCTAAGAAAGAATACGACGTCGTAATTATTGGCGGAGGAGGCCATGGTTTAGCAACTGCTTATTATTTAGCAAAAGAACATAACATTACTAACGTTGCAATTATTGAAAAAGGCTGGATAGGTGGTGGAAATGTTGGACGTAATACCACCATTATCAGATCAAATTATATGCATGACGATAATGCACTATTTAGTGAATTTGGAATGGATCTATGGAGAAAGATGAGTCAGGATTTAAACTATAACGTAATGTTTTCTCCAAGAGGGATTATTAATCTCGCACATTCAGATGCACAAATGAATGTTTATGCAAGAAGAGGAAACTCTATGAGATTAAATGGGATTGATGCAGTTTTATTAAATAGAGAGCAAGTAAAAGAAATTATTCCAATGGCGGACTTTTCAGACAACGTTAGATTCCCAATTTTTGGAGGATTAATGCAACCAAGTGCAGGAACAGCAAGACATGACGCTGTGGCTTGGGGTTATGCAAGACAAGCAGACTCTATGGGAGTTGACATTATACAAAATTGTGAAGTTACAGGATTTGATGTTGTTGGGGGAAAAATAAATGGCGTTCGAACTTCAAGAGGTGACATTAAAGTTAAAAAAATTGGACTATGCGTTGCAGGTAGCACAAATATTTTAGCAGACAAATTAAATATGACTTTACCCATTGAAACTCATCTTCTTCAAGCATGTGTTTCAGAACCAGTAAAACCTATACTAGATAGAGTTGTGACTTTTGGCGCTGGACATTTTTACATAAGTCAATCTGATAAAGGTGAAATGGTTATGGGTGGAGATCTTGATGGTTATAATAGTTATGCGCAAAGAGGAAACTTGCCAACATTACAACATGTTTTGACTGAAGGAATTGCAATGATGCCTTTTTTAAGCAAGCTAAAAATGCTTAGAACTTGGGGCGGTATAATGGACATGTCGATGGATGGTTCACCTATCATAGATAAAACTCATATTGAAGGTTTGTATTTAAATTGTGGTTGGTGTTATGGAGGTTTTAAAGCTACCCCAGCATCTGGCTGGACATTTGCTCATACAATTGCTCAAGATAGAGTCCATGAATTAAATGCAGGATATAGTTTGAATAGATTTAATACAGGTCATTTACTAGATGAAAAAGGACTTGGTACAAAAACTTGGATTTCCTAAATGCTATATATTAAATGCCCATACTGTGGAATGAGATCACAAAATGAATTTTCTTATGGAGGAGATGCTACTGTTAAAAGACCAGAGCTTGGTACAGAAGTGTCAGATCAAGATTGGGACAATTTTGTCTACAACAGAAAAAGTTTAAGAGGTAAACATTGGGAATTATGGCAACATTTATCGGGTTGCCGACAATGGATAAAAGTTGAAAGAGATACAGCTACTCATGAAATCTTTAAAACTTTAAAAGCAAGCGAGGAAGTTTCATAATGTCACAAAGTTTTAGATTGGGAAATGTTGGATTAATTAATAGAGATAAAAAACTTTCGTTTAAATTTAATGGAGTTACCTATAATGGTTATGAAGGAGATACTTTAGCTTCAGCATTATTGGCAAATGGAGTTCATTTAGTTGGAAGAAGCTTCAAATATCATAGACCTAGAGGCTTTTTTGGAGCAGGAGTTGATGAACCCTACGCAATTGTTCAATTATATAGAAATGGTGAAACAGAACCTAATATTAAAGCTACAGAGCAAGAGCTTTTTGAAGGGTTAGAAGCAACAAGTGTAAACTGTTGGCCAAATGTAAATTTTGATATTGGAGCTATTAATAATTTTTTAAAAATATTTCTTCCTGCGGGGTTTTATTACAAAACGTTTATGTGGCCAAAAAGCTTTTGGTATAAAGTTTATGAACCTTTTATCAGAAAAGCAGCAGGTCTTGGCGTTGCCTCTCCAAAACACGATAAGGAAAGATATGAACATAAATATGAATATTGTGATTTATTAATAGCAGGATCAGGACCATCTGGTTTAGCAAGCGCATATGCTGCAGCTAAAAATGGAGCAAGAGTAATTTTAGCTGAAGACAAAGCCAGACATGGAGGAACTTTGTTAACTAGTGATGTTAATATAGGAAATCAGTCAGGCAAAGAATGGGCTGATAGAATAATTTCAGAACTTAAAGAAATGCCTAATGTTGTAGTTAAAAATAGATCACAAGTTTTTGGTTACTATGATCATAACATGTTAGTTATGTCTGAAAGAATTAGTGATCATCTTCCGAAAACAAAAAAATTTCATCCAAAGCAAAGACTTTGGTACATTAGAGCTAAAGAAGTTTTAATTTCTTCAGGATCAATTGAAAGACCTATAGTTTTTGGAAATAACGATACTCCAGGAGTGATGCTTTCATCAGCTGCAAAAGAATATCTTAAAGTTTACGGAGTACTGGTTGGAAGAAATCCTTTAATATTTACTAATAATGATAGCGGATATGAAACTGCAATTGAATTTAAGAAAAATCAAATTGATCCAATTATTTTAGATACAAGAAAAGACCCTCAGTCTGAAATTGTTGATGAAGCTAAAAATTTAGGAATAAATATTAAATTTTCTTATGTAGTAGTGGCTGCTCAAGGTTATAAAAAAGTAAAATCAGCTGATATTGCTAAGATTTCAGATGACAAGGAACAACTTGGAGCTATAGAAAATATAAAGTGCGACTGTATATGTGTTTCAGGTTTTTGGACACCCACTATTCATTTAGCTTCACAATCAGGAAATAAAACAAAATTTAATGAAGATATTGATGCATTTGTTCCTGGAACATCAAAGCAAAATGAAACAACATTAGGTGCTGCAAATGGATCTTATGCTTTAGACGAAACATTAAAGAGCTCTTTTGAAACAGGTTATGAATTATCAAAAAAAATTACTAATAATGATAACAAAATTACTTTGCCAAACGTTGTTGAAAAAAAATCAACAACACATGATAAGTTTTGGTGTGTTCCATTACCAGATGGAAAAAATTATAAAAGATTTTTAGATTTTCAAAATGATGTTGCGGTTTCAGATGTTGAGATAGCACTAAAAGAGGGTTATCGATCAATTGAACATGTAAAAAGATACACAACTCTTGGAATGGCAACTGACCAAGGCAAAACTAGTAATTTAAATGGTTTGCAATTAGTCTCTAATATTGAAAATAAAGTAGTACCAAATGTGGGCCACACCACTTTTAGGCCTCCATATACACCAGTTTCAATAGGTGCAATTGTTGGTAGAGAAGTTGGAAAACATTCAAAACCAACAAGAAAATCACCAATGCACTCTTGGCATGAAAAAAATAATGCTGTTTTTGTAGATGCAGGGGTTTGGTTAAGACCTCGATACTATAAGCAAGGTAATGAAAACTTATTTGAGGGATCAAAAAGAGAAGCAAAAAATGTAAGAACAAATGTAGGTGTCTGCGATGTAACTACATTAGGTAAAATAGATATTAAAGGACCAGACGCTGCAGAGTTACTTAATAGAGTATATACTAACGCATGGTTAAAGTTACCAGTTGGTAAAGCAAGATACGGCGTGATGTTAAGAGAAGATGGAATTGTAATGGATGATGGAACTACAACAAGAATTTCTGAAAATCACTACCATATGACAACCACGACTGCCCAAGCAGCAAACGTTCTTTCTCATTTAGAATATTATTTGCAATTAGTGTGGCCTGAGTTAAATGTAAATGTAGTTTCATCTACAGAACAATGGGCTGGAGCAGCAATTGCTGGACCTAAGTCTAGAGACTTATTACAAAAATTATTTCCAAATTCTGATGTATCAAATGAAGGTTTACCTTTTATGGGATACACAGAAGGAGATTTATTTGGAGTTAAAGCAAGAATTTTTAGAATTTCATTTTCTGGTGAGCTTGCATATGAAGTCAATGTAGAATCTGATAATGGAAACTTTATGTGGGAAAAAATAATGGAAGTTGGTGAAGAATTTAAAATTCAACCTTATGGAACAGAAGCATTATCAACTCTTAGAATTGAAATGGGACATGTTGCAGGTTCTGAACTTGATGGAAGAACAATACCTTATGATAATTCTCTTGAAGGACTGCTAAGTAAAAAGAAAGATTTTATTGGAAAAAGATCTTTAACTAGAGAAGCGTTCACATCCGAGGATAGACAAAAAGTTGTTGGTGTTGTTCCATTAGATAAAAAAACAAGTATTCCTGAAGGGTCACATTTAGTTAAAGACTCTAATGCACCATTACCAAATCCAAAATTAGGTTATATTTCAGCATCATGCTGGAGTGTTGAGCACGATAATCCATTTTCTCTAGCGATACTTAAAAATGGAAAAAATATGATTGGTGAAAAATTATTTGTAATGTCTCCACTTAAAAACAAAGTAATTCCAGTTGAGATAGTTTCTTCACACTATGTTGACCCTAAAGGTGAAAGAGTAAGATCATGAGCAAAATATCTGCCTTAGCAAATGTTCATAAAAGTGGTCAATTTGGAGATCATGCAGGAAAGAATTTAAGCAATCTTTTAAAAATTTCAGAAAAAAAAAATTTATTAATAGTTCAGATAGTACAATATAAAGATTCTACAGTTTCTTTAAAAAATATAGATATTGATGGTTTAAAATTAAAAGATGAACCAATAAGTGTTATAAGTAATGATGATACAAGAATACTATGGAATGGACCACAAAATTGGCTTTTGGTTTCAACAAATAAAGGTTTACTTACAAATATTATAAAAAATTTTAATGAATCAGATTTTGCTGTAACTGATTTATCTCACTCAAAAGCTATAATTGAATTAGAAGGACAAGATGTAAAAGAAGTTTTAAAAAAAGGCTGTCCTTTCAATTTTAATTCTTTAGAAAAAAATAATTCAATAAATTCTACTTATAATGGAATAGCTTTCACTGTTGATATGCTTAATGATAACCCTGATAAAGTAAGATTATTTGCCCTTAGAAGTTTTGGTGAGTCTTTTTATCATTCTATTACAGATGCTTCTTTAGAATTTGGATTTGAGTCTTTTTAAAAACTTAATTTTTAATATTTAAATATTTTAATCTCTTGTTGCAATATAAACACCTATTGTAGTGATTAAAAATCCCAGGAGATCTAAATTGGTTAAACTTTCATTTAAAAATAACCAAGCCATAAGAGCAGATGTAGCTGGTATTAAAAAAAATATTGAAACAGTTTTGCTTGCTGAGTTTTTTTTAATTAAATACATTAATATTGTGAAAGCTCCAAAAGACACCAGAAAAATTTGATGACTCATCGCTATGATGAATGTCTGCGAAAAATCAATGTATGGTTTTGCAAAAAAAAATATAACTAAAATATGAAAAGCACAACCACCTATAGCTTGATACATATTGCTTACAGATAATGATAAATTGTTACTAATTTTTTTTTGCCAAATAGTTGAGGAAGTTATTGCAATAAGTGCAATAATCGTTGCAATTAATCCAACAATAGGAATATCTGAGCCTAGGTCCAATCCTAAAACTAAGATTGCTCCCATAAAACCTAATAAAACCCCAATCCATTGTTTGATTGTTACTTTTTCATTTAAAATTGGTCCGCTTAAAGCATTAGTAAGAATTGGCTGAAGTGTAACTATCAATGCAGCAATACCAGTGGGCATTCCCTTTGAAATTGAATAAAAAACACCTCCTAAATAAAATCCATGAAAAAGAACTCCACTAAAAAATGATTCAAAAAAATTCTTTTTATTTACAGCAATTTTCTTTTTTGTGTAGATGGAAAAGAGTAAAAATCCAATTGCTACTATCAAGAATCTAAAAGCGAGAGCTGAAAATGGATCGCTATTATCTATAATTGGTTTTGTTGTAATAAATGCAGATGACCACAACAATATAAAGATGAATGGAAAAATTTTAACCATTTTATTAAAGAATAATTACTATCAAATTAATCTAAGATATTTAAGATAATTAAATCTTCTTGCTTAGTTTCTTTGCACCACATCTCATAGCTTTCACAAACTCTCCATAAATGATCAAAAGCTCTTTGTGATATTTCAAGTGGAAAGTGGCTTTTGGTATAATATAATTTAGGTATTTTCATTAAAAATTTAACCATAGAATCTTTCTGCAATTCTAATAGTTTAACTGTTTCATTATTAATTTTTTTTTTAGTAATTTTGTCTATGAAATCATTATTTTTTAATACTTCAAACCACTGATCATGGTATTCACCAGAGCTAATTAAATCAAAATCTTTTGTAGTCATAAAAACCTCAAATGCTTGGATATTAGTCATTCCAGAGTTTTCTTTTTTAATATCAACAATTTTTGAGTATATAAGTTCTGCAACTCTTAAAACGTATGGTTTATCAGTTTTGAGTGACATTAACTAACTTTTATGTTTATGCATTGCAGAATTTGCAAGTATCAAATTTGGATCTAAAAATATTTTAGAGGATTTAACATTTTTAAATGATTTAAATGCAAATATTGCAATCGGAAGCTCTGTGCATCCTAAGATTATTTTTTTACATTTCATTTTAACAAGAGAATTTATTGCAGGTTTGATTGCTTTTGCGGCAGCTTTTACATTGCCCATTTTAACAAGTCTAATTGCTTTATTAACTGAATTTTTTTGCAGAATTGAAGAAGGTTGTATTAAATTATAATCTTTATTAAAAAAATTGTGATATACATTAGTTTTTAAAGTTCCTTCCGTAGCTAATAAGCCTATTTTTGAATTTTTACTACATTTCTTTTTTGTAAATTTAAAAACTTCTTTAGGCATATTTATAATTGGAATACTAATTTTTTTTTGTAAATCTTCAAACCAGTAATGAGCTGTGTTGCATGGTATAACAATAAATTTACATCTATTATTTTCAAGTAATTTGCAACCTTGAAGCAAACTTTTTAAAACTTTATTATATTTAATCTTGCTGACTTTATTTGTAGATTTATTTGATAAGTTTCCAGTTTGAATACCAATAGATTCTGGTCGTCCTGGAATATTTGATTTATTATAAAGTATAAACAAAGGGTATTCTTGATCTATTTTACCTCTATTTAAAATCGCAAGTTTATTACAAAAATCAAGACCTGCTTGAGTACCCATTCCACCTAAAATTCCGATCATATATATTTTGTAATTTATTATTAGATTGGTTTATTTATACCTCTCATAAAAACTATAAGTAGGCAACCATTTTTCGTAAATGAATTATGGGTTGATCCGGGTTCAAAAGTTACAAAATCTCCTTTTTTAAAAACTTTACCATCTGCATCCTCCAACTCACCCTCTATCACATAAAATTCTTCAAATCCTTGATGGACATGAGGTAAACTTTTGGCTCCAGGGTCCATTTTTAATATATAAGTTCCAAAACCACCATTTTTTTTATCGTAACTAATTTTATGCCAGCTCATCCCTTTAACTGGCTCACCATAATTATCAAAAGGTACAAACTCTAAATTATCTAAATTACTTATAAATCTTTCACCCATAATAATACATACTGTACTATTAAATCCTGTAATTTGGAATTGTGTTTGATGATTGTTTTTGGTATTGGCTGAAAAAAATTTAAATCAATAGATCTAACTTTGATATTTCAGCCAATAGGAAGTGTGAATATTATGCAGTTTTTAAGTTAACTGCTGAAGGACCTTTAGGACCATCTTCAACATCGAAAGTCAAAGCTTGACCCTCATCTAAACCGTTCATACCAGCATCTCTTACTGCTGAAACATGTACAAATACATCTTTTTCTTTGTCTTCTCTTTCAATAAAACCAAAACCTTTGGTTGGATTGAACCATTTTACTTTTCCTTGTAGACTCATATTTATCTTCTTACTTTTCGTTGTATTAATTTATTACTTATAATTAAGTAATAATGGCTTTGTTTAGATTTATTTGGGTTTTGTCAACTAAATAGATTAATATTATTTATTTTTATAGTGTCTTTGAAAAATAAACAGAATTTATATCCTCTTTATAATGAGCGAATGGACCGCATACTTCAAAACCACACTGTTTAAATAATGTTCTTGCAGGCTTAAAAAAATCACCCGCTCCAGTCTCTATACTTAATTTATTAATGTTAAGTTTTTTTGCCTCATTAATTAAATGGCTTATAACACTTATTCCATTTCCCTTTCTTCTAAAATTGTCATGAATTCTTATTGATTTGAATTCTCCGTGTTCTTTATCTAAAAATTTTAAAGCTCCGCAGCCCATTAGCATTTCATTATTCCATAAACTCCAAAATTTGATTGATTTATCTTGTAAACCAGGAATATCTAATACATGAGCGCTTCCCTCAGGAGAGGCAGCTCTTAACTCAACGAAATGTTTCGTAAGTAGTTCGTGTACTTCAGGATGATCAAAATTACCTTCTATTGATTTTAACATTTATACTAAAGTTGTGATATGACCCATTTTTCTTTTTTTTTTAATCTCTTTTTTGAGATAATCGAAAAAGAATTCATTTTCTTTAAATTTAGACAATTTTCTATATTCAGATATTTGATTACCAATTAAATTTACCATTGTTGCATTAGATATTTTTTTTAATGGTATTTGTTCTAAACCACATACTGCTCTAACATGATTTTCAAATTGACTTATGTTATAGGCATTAATTGTTAGATGACCAGAATTATGAACTCTTGGAGCTATTTCATTAACATATAAATTATCATTTCTATCAATAAAGAATTCTACACATAATGTTCCAACATATTTTAATCCTTCAGCAATTGACATTGCCCAATCTTTAGATTGATCATAAATTTTCTTATCTATATCTGCAGGAATTTTTGAAAATTTTAATATTTGTTCTTCATGCTTGTTTTCTATTGGTTCATAAATTTCATATTTTTGATCATTAAATCTTGTAATAATAATTGAAATCTCTTTTTTAAGCTTAACTAGTTTTTCTAAAATATAGCCCTTAGAAAAATCAATTTTTAATGAGCTAAACTCCTCAATCGAATTAATGGGATATTGACCTTTGCCATCATAACCAAGTGTAGTTGTTTTTAAAATACCAGGTAAAAGATCTTCGAGAGCCTCAATTTCAGACTCGTTTTCTACAGAAGCGTATCTTGTAGTTCTAATATTTAATTTATTTATAAAATCTTTTTCTGCTAATCTATGTTGGATTAATCTATTTACCGAAGGTTTGGGTAAAACAGGTTTTAATTTATTTATTTCACTCAATGTTTCAAAAGGGATATTTTCAAATTCATAAGTTACATAATCTACTAAATTTACAAATTTAGTAATTTTTTCCTTATCTTTGTAATCACCTGAAATAAATTCATTACAAAAATTTTGTGCAGGTGCATCAAGGTCATCACAATAAATAACAGTTTTGATATTTAATTTTTTTGCTGAAATAGCAAGCATGCTACCAAGTTGGCCACCCCCAATAATACCAAGAGTTATATTTGACATTTTATTTAGGTTTTTTTTTAACAGATTTTGTTTGTAACAATCTTAAATTATTTAAATTTTTTTTTATAGTAGGATTATTATTTGCAATAATTGAAGCCGCTAATAAAGCTGCATTAATTGCACCATCATCCCCTATAGCTAATGTGCCAACAGGTATACCTTTTGGCATTTGAGCAATAGACAAAAGACTGTCTAGACCTTTTAGTTTTTTACTTTCTATTGGCACACCCAATACTGGTAGGGGTGTTAAAGCAGCAATCATACCAGGCAAATGAGCAGATCCTCCTGCTCCAGCAATAATAACACCAATATTATTTTTTATAGTATTGGATGCAAATTCATACATTCTCTTAGGAGTTCTGTGTGCTGATATAATTTTTGTTTCAAAAGAAACTCCAATTTTTTTTAAAGTTTTTTCAGCAAGTTGCATGGTTTTATAGTCAGATTGACTGCCCATTATTATTGAAACTTTTAAAGGATTATTTTTTTTCATGAAAATACTAAAAGTCTTATTTCAAAATTAGTTCAAAATTTCAATAAAATTATAGTATTTAAAAATCATTTTGATTAAAGTTACTCATAATATGAATTTTAAAATTGATAATTTACAATACTGTAATTGGTCTAGAAAAATTTTTGAATATAATAGATCTGCAGGGCTTGACGCTGTTCATGTAACAATTGTTTACCATGAAGATTATCATGAACTATTAGAAGAAATCAAAAAATGGGAAATTTTATTTTCTGAAAACTCTGATTTAATATTCCTTGGTAAAGACTATAAAGACATTGAAAAAGCAAATTCTGAAAAAAAAACAGCAATTTTTTTTGGATTTCAAAACTGCTCACCAATTGAAGATGATATCAATTTAGTTGAAAAAGTTCATGATTTAGGATGTAGATTTATGCAACTTACTTATAACAATCAATCATTGCTAGCAACAGGCTGTTATGAAAAGATTGATAGTGGAGTTACAAACTTTGGTCGTGAGGCAATAAAAGAAATGAATAGAGTAGGTATAGTTATTGACATGTCTCATTCAGCAGAAAAAAGTACATTTGATGCAATTGAATTAAGTGAAAAACCAATAGCAATCACTCATGCAAATCCTAAATTTTGGCATGCAGCAAAAAGAAATAAATCTGATGATCTTTTAAAAACATTAGGCCAAAGTGGCGGTATGTTGGGGCTATCCTTATATCCTCATCATTTAAAAGATAATACAAATTGCACAATAGAGAGTTTTTGTGAAATGGTTGCTAGAACTGCTGAAATTATGAACTTAAAAAATATTGGTATTGGCTCAGATCTTTGTTTGGATCAACCAGATACGGTTGTTGAATGGATGAGAAATGGCACCTGGTCTAAAAGTAAAAATTACGGAGAAGGATCTAAAAATAAACCTGGTTTTCCTAAACAACCAAAGTGGTTTGAGGATGCTAGAGGGTTTGCAAATATTGAAACTGGACTAAAAAAAGTAGGTTTTTCAGATAGTGAGACACAAGGAATACTAGGAAACAACTGGTATAATTTCTATAAATCAATTTAATAATGAATGTTGAATTAAGAGACCCAAATACAATAATGAAATTATCCAGACTTGGGTCATTTCATCAATCTAAATTATCTTTTTTAAGAAGTTTTTTAAGTGAATTTAAAGATTGGGATTACTCAAGAGATTTATTTAACCTTGATCAAAATGGATATGGAGAAGCAGTCTACTCATTTAAAAAAAAAGATAGAGTTTATTCATTAGTTTGTTTTGCAAATGAAATTAAAGATGAGGAAAGATCTGATAGAGTAATAGCTACTAAATGGGATGCAGCGTTTACATTGCATGATGGAATTCCGAGTTCTGCTGATATTAAAAGATTAAAAGATGAGGTTCCAAAGCAAGAAGTTGGCAGACTTTCATTTAAAGAATTAACTTTATCAAGAGCCAATAAATCTGTAAGGGTTTTTAATCATGTTGTGGAAAGTTTAAGCGAAGGTAATCAGCCTGATTTAGATTTGATATCAAAAGTAGGATATTTATATAGAACTACAGCAGTATATGGATCTGGAAAATTTGGACTTGCTGATAGATTTAGAATTAAAAATAGAGAGGAAATTAATGGTCCTTTTAGATTAGAAATGATGTTGGTTTATTTAGTAAGACAATTTACTTTTGATCAAGTTAATCATGTGGCTCATTATAAAAACCCTAAAAAAGCAGTTAAATTAGATAAGCAAATTTGTAAAAATCTAGGAATTGGAAACTCGACTGGTCTTGGTATGGCTCCATTTATAGTCAATCATCCAACATTATTAAATAATTGGATTCTAAGTAGAGAAACAGCATTAAAAAAAATTAGAGAGATAAAAGATGTTGATCAAAAAGATGCTGAACTTTTTATAGATTGTATAAAAAAATCTCTAACAAATATTACTAGTTGGAATACGGATAGCAAATACCAACAAAACAAAATCAAATCATTATTAAAGAATATTAGAAAGTTTATAGATTTCATTGATAATAGATTTGCTTTTAAAAAAGCTGAATATCCTTTTAACAAAATATATTTGTGGTTAGAGCAAAATGTTTGTGAAGAATGTATAGAATATGTAGTCTCTATAATGATGGAGCCATATAATAATATTATAGAACCTTTAGTTAGCAATATGAGCTCTGATGAAGATAAATATTTTAACATCCCAACAAATAGAACGGTAAATGAGCTACAAAAAATTATAGAAAAAAAATATCCTAATATTTTAGATATAAATTTTGATCAAAAAGAGAGTCAGCAAAACTTTTGGTTTATTTCTAAAAATAAAGAAGAGCCTAGATTAGCTGATAGGTTTGAAGAACATGGCTCTGAACTAGAACAACCACTAGCAATTGCAAGAGATATAAAAAAACTTTATGAAAAGCTTTTAATTGAAAAAGAAAACTTAACTATTGCTGAATTTTTATCTTCAAATTCAGAATTAAGACACGTAATCAGACGAGCTTTTATAGTAGAAAAATTTCCATATTCTGAAATTCAAGACAATACAATTGGTAAAGATATTATTCCAATTGATATGTTGAGACTTAAATTATCTTTTTTTGGAGCATTAAAGTTTGATCCAAGATCAGACAAATGGCTAAGAATTTGCATGTTTCAAGGAGCTCCCTTGCCAACTGAATTGAAAAATTATGATGAGCAGTGGGTTTATAAAGCGAGTAATTAATAATGAGATCTTTAAGTGAAATTGAAACTGCAGTTAAAAGAGCAAGTAGAGCAGTTGGCTTTTCATGGGGGAACTCTGAAGAAGTTGGAAAATCAATACGTCAGCTGGAGTTGTTTGGGTTACAAGGAATTAAAAATTTAAATCAATATTATAAAGACAAAATCACAAAAAAATTTGAAGATTTAAATTTAATTAATGAAATAAATGAAGCATCATTAGAGGCCTATTGCCCAATTATACTTGGTATTAGTTTTCTAGATCAGATCAAATCAGTAGAAATTTTTAAAACCATAAAATTCAAAAAAATTGCATATCCAGTTATTTTTTTATCTTTCTTAAGTAGAGCCTCAGAAATTAGTGGAAAAAAAATACATGTAAGATTGGATCAAAATGAAATTTTACTCAATTTGAATGTAAATATTTGTTCAAGTTTTTTGAAAAAAGAAATTCCTGAATTTGCATATGAAATTGAGATTAAATTTATTGATAATGAAGACAATTTTACAGAGTCAGAGTGGAATAGTCTTTACAAATTAGCAGAAGATACCTTTGTAGAGGAAAGTGACAGTTTAAAACAAGGTGCAGCTGGTGCAGGACTTACAGATAATGACTGATAATTTAGATGATAAATACGATGAAGAAATAATAAGAGAATTAAATAATATTTGTGATGAATGCAAAAAAAAGGACGAGAGTGTTTCACAAAATTTAATTTTAACTAGTTATAAATTGTGTTCATCGTGTAGAGTTTCTAAAACTATTTTCCCAATTTAGCTAATCTGATTAACAGGCAGCATATTCATTCTACTCATTACAAAAGAAATCGATAAAAACGCAATTATCAGGAACGATAAAAATACAATTCCAAAAGATTTAATATTAGATTTTAAACCTAATATTTGTTTTGTAGATATAATTAACCCTGCGAAAATCCAAAATTGGGTAAGAAAAATTATTGGTATCATCATATTTGGAGTAACTGCAAAAAATCTAAGTAGACCTGGTGCGTGAGCAAAGCCAACTGCTGTTAATACTTTTTTAAAAGAAACTTTTGTTTTTTTGTCTGGAAAAAGTTTAACTCCAATTACATAGATAAAGATTGCCCATACTAACCAGGTCAAAATTGATGTTAACCCAGACATTGCTACTGCAGTTTTGATAACAGTGTTTGCAGCTACAGCGCCCGCGATCCCATCTAAAATCATGATAATTCCAGCAAAATAAACTGAGGCTTCACCAAAGTTTTTATTATCTGAGTAAAGAGACCTATCAAGTTTAATTGATCTAAAAACTATACTTAAAAATTCACCAAACATTAATTCTTATTTTTTTTATTTTTTTGCGCTTTGTACGATACTAATAGTGGGAATATTATTAAAGCAATCGCAATGATAATGCAAATTACGATTAAAAAACCTTTAGTCATTGAAAAAATGAGGGAGCTTTAATTTTTGCTCCCTCATAATAATAAATTTAGCCTTTTACAACTTCTCTAGTATTAGCATTGAAAGACTCCTTGAATGGAATATCTACTACTACTGCATCAACAGGTGTTCCTGGTGTGTCTGAGTATTTTTCAGGTAAATGAACTTTATATTTAGTTCCAACTTTACCTTTTGGAAACCCATTTGCATTCAATGTTCCATCAAATGGCACATATCCCATTGCAATGTTTTGTTTTTTCTCTGGGTGATACCAAGGAGAAGTGATGAATCCTACTGGATCTCCTCCACTCTCTGGGGACACTAACCAAAAATCAGGAGCATACTCTTCGATTGGCTTTCCACCTAACTCAAGTCCAACTAATTGAAGCTTGTAAGGTTTTTTACCATCTTTAAGTTCAGCACCCATTTTTTCTAATGCAGCTTTACCTACATAGTCTCCTTTTTTAGCCCATTCACCTTTTCCAGATAATGAAACTTGATATCCTAAGTTACACTGAAAAGGATTGTGTTGTTGATCCATATCTTGACCCCATGAAAGAATTCCAGCTTGAATTCTTCTATGGTGAGCAGGAGCTATAACCATTAGATTGTGTTTTTTTCCTTCTTCAAGAACAGCATTCCACATATCTTCAGCATATAAAGTTGAGTCTCTTAAGTAGATTTCATATCCAGCTTCACCTGAAAAACCAGATTGTGAAATGACACAACTTCTTCCACCCACTTTAACTTCTGCTAAACCGTAGAAAGGCATATTGTCGAAATCAACTTGATCTCCACAAAGATCTTTCATTAAAGCTTTTGATTTAGGTCCTTGTATTTGTACGGGACTGACATCAATTTCTTCAATTGTACAATCAAATCTACCATCAGCATTAACACCTTGTAGATACATTCCAATATCAGAGTCTGATAATGAGAACCAAAACTCATCTTCTGAAATTCTAAGAAGAATTGGATCATTTAAAACTCCACCGTATGCGTTACACAAGATCACATATCTTGCTCTCATAGGAGAAATTTTTGTAGCATCTCTGGTTATTACGTAGTCAGTAAATTTTTCTGCATCTGGACCCTTAACTCTTATTTGTCTTTCAACAGCAACGTTCCACATAGTAACGTGATTTACAATTGCATCATATTCAACCATTGCTCCACCATCTTCTGGTTTTACATATCCTCTTGGATGATAAATACGATTGTAAACTGTTGCTCTCCAGCAACCTGCCTGCATTGATAAATGCCAATAGGGTGATTTTCTTACTCTTGTTGAGATAAGCATTTCAACTTTAGTTGGCCCACTTTGTCTTAAATTGTATGGTACTGCTCGATCAGACTGATCAACCGTAGTAGCATGTTTTAACTTAGTATAGTCAAACTCATTAGACATAACTATTCTCCTTCAACCACTTGTTTGTTTCCTTCAAGCCGCCGAATGTATAAATGTGGAAGTTATCAGTATGTGATTTAACTTTCCCAATTAAATCATTAGGGTCTTTAGGTTTCAATAAATCTAACGCCTTAGTAAAATTAGATTTAAGAAAGTTAATGGAATTTTTCGCCCCGACAATATTAGCAAATTTAATTAAGCTAGTTATTTTCATTGGCCCAGTAATTCCAACATGCACTGGTACGCTTTGTTTAGAAATAAAATCAACAATAGGCTGACTGTCTAATAACCATTGGGTTACTATGTAGTCCGCATAAGGCTTTTTATCTATCATTGCTTTTTCTAAATTTTGTTCTGGGATGTCAGGACTTCCTTCAGGATGACCTGCAATACCAATTTTAATTCCTTCAAAAAAACCTGTTTCTAAAATCTGATGTGAACTATCAAACTTACCAATGGGCTCTCTACTTCCACCAATTACTAAAGCTTGTTTAACACCTTGATCTTTACATCTTGAAACATAATCTTTTAACTCTTCTTCATTGTTAATCGATCTTGCTGGAAAGTGTGGGACAGGATTAAAACCTTTTTTTACAAGATCTCCCGATTTATTTGCAGTCTCTTTATAATCGCCTCCAGGTAACATTGTAACGTATACATCCTTTACAGGAGGTAAAGTTTCAAGGTCAGTATGTGGACCAATTTCTAATGAAAAATTCATTTTTTTCAGATCATTATCTTTTTTAAAAAAGCTGTCAAAGAAATTCAGCAAGGCTCAAAATTGAAAATTGTTGCCAAAAATTATGTCCATGGTAATTTTTTTTGTGGATCAAAATAAAAAAAATAAACTCCTCTCAGAGATACTGGATATCGAAAAATTGATGAATGTAGACAGACCCATTAAGAGTGCAAATGGACTTCCAAACGAGTGTTACACCAGTGAACAATATTTAGAATATGAGAAAAATAAGATTTTTTGTGATAAATGGACGGTTATAGGCGTTGGTAGCTCAGTACCTGAAGTTGGAGATGTTAAACCATACAATCTACTCGGGATTCCTTTAATGATTGTAAGAGGTAAGGATCTAAAAATAAGAGTATTTCATAATGTATGTAGTCATAGAGGTTTCAAGTTATTGAGTAGGCCGTGCACTTTGAAAAATGTTATAAGATGCCCTTATCACTCATGGTCATATGACTTTAAGGGGAATTTGGTGGCTACTCCTCATATAGGAGGTTTAAATACTCATACGTCAGATAAATTTAATAAGAGTGATAGCGATCTAAAAGAAGTAAAATCTAAAGTATGGATGGATATAATTTTCATAAATATTAATTCAAATGAAATTGAGTTTGAAGAATACATTAAACCTCTTGAGCAAAGGTGGTCTAAATTCATTAATCATGAAGATCAAAAACTATTAGTTCACTCAAAAGATTATGGCTCTTTTGATTTAGAGGTCAAAAGTAATTGGAAATTTGCTATAGAAAATTATTGTGAAAGTTATCATTTACCGACTATTCATCCAGAATTAAACAAAGTTTCTAATATTAATGATCATTATCACATTCAAGGTTTGCTAAATCGATTTGTAGGTCAAGGAAGTGGAAAATACAATCAACTGATAAAAGGAAAAAAGAAATTTGATACATTTAAGAATTGGGAAAAAAAATCTCTCAAAAATTCTGAATATATAGCGTTATTTCCTAATGTAATGATTGGTTTGCACTTAGATCATTTCTATGTATTTTGGCTGGAGCCAATAACAACCAATAAAACTATAGAGCATATGCAAATGTATTATGTTGGGGACAAAAGTGCTAATGGTAAAGACTTAAAAGAATTAAGAAAAAAAAATGTAAGATTTTGGAAAGATGTTATGTCGGAGGATGTAAATGTAATTGAGGGCATGCAATTAGGTAGACTCTCACCAGTTTTTAATGGAGGAAACTTTTCGCCAGTTATGGATTGTCCAACTCATCAATTTCATAAATGGGTTGCTAGTAATTTAATTAAATAAAAAATTTTAAATTGACCAATCTGCTTTAGTAGGATCTATTTTATTTTTAAGATTTATAGATATTTTATCATTTGTTAAAATAAAATCATACACATTAGATGAATAATTTTTATTTGAACTCGTAATATCGATTTCAACTATCGGATCAAAAAATCTATTATGAACATTACATCTCATTCTACATTTTTTATCAATAAACTTATCTTTTGTGTATGTTACACCTACCTCATTGTTAATATCTAGATCACCACCCTCATGTGGGCAAACTCTAGGGTAGATTTTAATTAAATTATCTTTTCTATATAATTGAAAACCCATTATTCCTATTTCACCAATTTTTAATATTTCATTGTTTGTCAACTTATCTAGTGAAATATTTATAATTTTATTAACTTGATTTTCTGGATTTAAATAAAAACAGTTTTGTTTTTTAATATTTAATGTATCGACATAACTAAAACTATCAATATCGTCTTTATTGAAAGAAAAGCCATTTTTTCTTAAATCTCCTCTTCTGTTAAGATATGGCCAATCATCATTTTTATAATCATTAAAGCTTTTATTAAACATCTTTTTAAAAAATGGTAAAAAGATTTTGAGCACCAAGCTATTCTTGGCACCTACAAAATATGTAATTTTCGATAAACATTTATCTTTTTCTTTATCAATTTCTTCATTTAATTTTAAAAATTGAAAACAAGCAAAACTGAAGGTTTCAAGCACTCTATTCCTCCCATCATCTTTCATTAGAGTAAGTATTGGAAAAGATATTCCTAAAAATTTAAAATATCTTATAAATGAAACTACCTCACCATAATAAATTCCTTCATTTCCATATCCTCCAGCAAGATTTGCATGTAAATGATTAAAATGAGGTATATCTCTATGATTAAATAAAGAGTCATTGCTTCGATAATTTCCGATAATAGAAAATTCTAACTTTTTATAAGTAAAACCAACTTCTTCACCCATTCGTATTATTTGCTCTGTAGTAAATGATTGCATAATTTTAATTTTCTTTATCAAATCCGTAGAGTTTGTCTATTATGTACATTGGTCTATTTTTGCTCTGTTTGTGAATAGATCCCAGGTACAATCCCAAAAAACCTAAAATTAAAGCTTGTATACTGCCAAAAAATAAAATTGCTAAAAATATGGAGGTTGAACTTATCTGTGTTTCACCTGAAAAGTATAAAAAAGCCGTCCTTAATAAAACAAAAGAAGAGATTATAAATGATAAAAATCCCATAATAAGGCTAAATCTAATTGGGAAATCAGAAAAAGGAGTTAATGATATTTCAAAAAAATTAAATATAACACCTAAACCAAATGGATGTTGAGATTTACCAGCCTTTCTTGCTCTTCTTTCGTAAAAAATTTGTTTTCTCTCAAAACCAATCCAATCAACAACAAATCTAAAAAAAGGATAATTTTCATTAAATTTTTTATATTCTTCAATTACTCTTTTTGAAATTAATTTATAATCACCAGAGTCTTTTTCCATTTCAACATAAGTAAATACCTTAAGAATTTTATAACCAATTGATGAAATAATCTTTTTAAAAGAACTTTCTCCATGTCTTTTTAATCTAGTTGTAAAAACAACATCAAAATTATCATCTCTCCAGTATTTTACCATTTTAGGTATTAAGCTAGGAGGATCTTGTAAATCTATATCAATATTAATTAGCGCATCGCCTGATGACATTTTTACTCCAGCCATTATAGATTCCATAGGACCAAATCTTCTCGACATATGAATAATTTTAACTTTAGAGTTTTGTTCTCTTGCTTTTTTAAGTTCCTCTAATGAATTGTCTTTAGACCTATCATTTACAAAAATAATTTCATAATCAATATCATTGATACTCTCTAAAATTGGTACCGTTTCATCTAAAAACGGTTTTATTGACGTCTCCTCATTATAAAGAATAACAACTAAAGATATTTTTTTTTTCATAATTGTCTATTTTTATCACTTTTATACTTATAAATAGAAAAAAGATATACCGGAACAGTTATTAATAATTCGTTAAATCTTAATGTTAAAGTAGCCGCCAAGATGCTTTCATTGCTGAAATTCAAAATACTGTAAAACATTACTGTAGAAAATTCAATGATACCTATAAATAATATTTGTAAAATACCAACAATTTCGATCAAAGGTGTTATTAAGGATACTTCTGTAAAAGATATATTTTTAATAAATATTTTAATTACAACAAAATACATCAAAATAAATTGAAATTGGATAACTAAATTTAAAAATATTAATTTTTTAATTTTATTTTTATTTATCTTTATAGTTTTTTCTATATTTTTTAAAAATGAAAAAAATTTAAATCTTAATAAATACTTTAAAAAAAAATTTATTCTTATTGAAAAGAAAATTAATGAAATAGCTATAGCAGAAGAAATCAAAAAAAAAGTATTCTCATGTATTTCAAGTTTAGTAAAATTTAAATAATTAAATATAATGAATAAAAAGATTATTTTAAAAAATAATGTGAATAATTTATCATAAATTACCAATGAAATATTTTTAGACGATTCAATTTTTTTTGATAAGCCATAAAATTTTGTAGCATCAACAGCCAAAGTTGATGTAAATATTGCAATATTGTAACCTAAAATTATATTTTTAAATAAGTAAAAAAAATTCAATTTAACAAAATTACTTACTACAGTCATCCATCTTAGAGTAACAAGTACAAAAAAAGTAAAATAGAGAAATAATATTAGAGCCATATCCTTGACTTCAATCACTTTAAATGCATTTAAAAATTCTTCTGTTTTTATAAATTTTCTGAAATAAAATATTAAAAAAAACAAAAATGAAATTTTTATTAATAATATGACTTTTTTATTCATATAATATATTTAATTAATATGAGCTCACTAAGTTTTTATTCAGGAAAATACAGGAGTTCAATTTTTTTTATTTTATTTTTAACAATAATTATACTATTTCTTAATACATTTTCAGAACATTTAAAGTCAGATCCTAAATTAAATTATAAGTATACTTATTATGCGATACCAATATCTATTTCAAATACTGTTGGTGACCATTATTCATATACTCAGTATGATAATATTAGAAAAAATATAAAGAATGAAAGTCATGGCCTAATAAGAAGCGAGTTAAATAAATTAATTAATTTAAGTTTTACTCAACAACCAACTGGACCACACGCAGCAACAGTGCCTGGAGCAGAAGATATAGGATTAGTTGATTTTGTAACATATAGTTTTTTTTTATTTGGTAATGATAAAGATAGTATTTTAAAGTTTTATTTAATAATTTTATTTACCTCAATAATAGTATTTTATTTAAATTTTTACAATAAAGACGAATTTTATTTAATAACAATTTTTTTTTTAGGCACATTGATTCTATTTAAAGAAAATTTTAATTTTTGGCATCCGCAATTTGTATTTGATAGATACTCTGATAATAGGAATTTTTCTATTTTAGGTTTAATTTCTTATATTCATATATGTTTCTACTTTTTTTTTAATGAAAAAAATAATTTTAGAAATATAGTTCTATTAACAATTCAAATTATTATTTTAAATTTTATATTATTTTGTAGATCTTCATTTTTATTAGAAATTACATTAATGGTATTCATTTTTATAATTTTTTTATTATTTAAATATCTAGGAACTAATCAGCCGTTTAAAACATTTTTATTTAATACTACAAATTTAACAAAAGCTAATATCATAATAATTATTTTATTTTGTGCATTTATAATGCCAAATCTTAATAAACTATTTATATCAAAATCTTATAACGAGTTTTACCATGATAGACATCCAATTCTATTGATGTTGCGCGCAGGTTTAATCTTTGATAATCCAAATCTTAAAAATAAATATGAATTTAAATTTGAGATCGGTGTTCAGGAAAATATTGACGTATCATTAAATAATTCTGGATTAAAATTTTATAATGAGATTTACAATAAAGACAAAGATAAAAAAGAAGTCTTTTTAAATGGAGGCGGGGTAAATATTGCAGAACAATCTAAAATGGAAAAAAATTTTATTATTCACATGATATTAAATGACACTATTGAATTATTTAAAAATTTTATTTATTACAAGCCAATTAAAATAATTAAAGGGTTTAAAGCTGAACTTAAATTGTACAAAACAGAATTAAATATTTTAAAGATTATAACTTTTTTTATTTTTTTTATTTTTTTGATAATGTTAAATATTAATTGGAGCAGAGGTATTTTTTTATTTTTTCTTATTATGTTTCCGGTAACAATTAAAAATATGTTTTTTTGGGGATTAACACCTGTATATTTTTTGGATTTATTTGTCTTTTATGTTATTGGTATAATAATTTTATTATTTTTAAGTATTAAAGCTCTTAAAAAAATTTTTAATTAAAATAAAATAAATATGACAATTTCTTATAGAAAAAAAAGAATAAAAAATATTAGTAAGTATTGGAAATTTAATTTAGTCCATCCGTTGATGGCAGAACATAAATTAAATAACGAAAATTTTTTAGATTTTAAACATGCTATTAAGAACTATATTTGCAAGGCAATAAATATTGGTTACGAAAATAATGATAAAATTTTTTTAAAAAAAGTTGATTTATCAAGAAAAAAACTAACTAACATAACTCCTAATGGAGGAGTAGTTCCAAAAAGAGAATTTCATCTAGAATATAATATTGTTTTAAGAGAGTGGTCAAAAATTGTGAATAACTTTACTTTGAATAACAAAAAAATGTTAAAAAAATTTAGAATTACACCAAATATTAGAATTAAATTTGGAAAAGAACTGAATAATAATAAAAAAAGACCACTTAATACTTCTTTACCACATTCTGACGCTTGGGTAGAGGGTCCGTGGGGAATGAATTGTTTTTTTCCAATTATGGGAGACACTGTTAATAATAACTTAGTTTACTATGAACCTAAAGTTTTCAGAGAAGATTTTTTATCTACTGCTAAAAGCTATAACGAAATGCAATGGGTTTTAAATCATTATAAAAAAATAAAATTTACACCTAAGCCAGGAAGAGTTTATGTTTCAGATTATGCCTTAGTGCACAATACAAATAGAAAAACAGGATCTAAAACAAGAATTTCAATTGATACAACTATATTTATAGGTGAGCATGAACCACATAAAGATAGAATGAAAGAATATAGAAATGAGATTCCGAAAATTGGTATAGACGAATTCATTGATGCTGGACAATATCAAGCAAACAAACCAGCAGAAAAAGTTAGCACTTTTTCCCATTATACATCAAGAGTTTTAAAAACTATAAAATTTAAATAATAAGATATTGAATATGAAAAAAGATATAATTTATACTTATAAAAATTTAATTAAAATTGAAAGATACTACCTTAAAAAAAAAAAGATAAGCAATTTTCACAAAATTAAATTAGCTGATGGTTGTATGGCTATAATAATCAAGGATAAAAAAATTTTGATTGTAAAAGAATTTAGAGCAGCTTTTAATAAATATACTTATGGTTTGCCAGGAGGAATGGTAGATAAAAATGAGTCTCCAATGAGCTGTATGAAAAGAGAAATTAAAGAGGAATTAGGTATTAATTTAAAGAATGTAAAAAAAATTTTTGGGTATAAAAGAAATGGTAATTATGATTGTGGAAATGATCATATTTTTTTGTGTAAACCTAAAAATTTATCAATTAAACTTGAGAAAGATATTTTTTACTCATGGAAAAGCCCGTTAAATGTCGTTAAAATGATTAAAGAAGGAAAATTTAAAACACCTGGTGTGATTGCGGCTTTATTACATTTTTTATTAGAAAATAATAATTTAAGATTAATCGATAGATGAGTTTAAAAGTTAGAAAAATTTTTTTTAAGAAACTTGCTAGTCGATTAAATTGTAAAAAAATTAATGACTTAATGCTTGAAATAAAAATTGAAGATAAGTTATTCAAAAACTTATACGATGCTACATTTAACTATGTAACAAAATGTTTTGGAACAAAGAAAATAATAAAATCAGAAAAAGAAATATTTGACTTTATAAAAAAAAATAAAATAAAAAATATTACTCCAAACGGAATGATAGTTCCAAAAAGAGAAGTATGTTTGGAATTTAATTTAGTGGTTAGATCTTATATTGAAATTTTAGAGAGTCTTAAAATTCAAGATTTAATTGAAAGTTTTCATTTTCCACCTAATATAAGATTTAAGGAAGGTAATGTAAAAGCTTCAAATTTAAGAAGAAGACATCCAACTGAATTTTTTCATTCGGACACATGGACAGGAGCAATGCCTAATTGGATAGCTTCTCATTTGTATTTGATGGGAGACTTAGGCAGAAATAATATAAGATATGCATATCCTCCAATAGATTTTTCTGAAGAATGGCTTAAGCCAATAGAAAAGGCAAAAGATGGCCAAAAGTTTGCAAAAAAATTTAAAATAATTAATTTTAAACCTAAAAAAGGAACATTTATATTTGCTGATGCAACTATAATTCATCATTCAGCAAGAAAGAAAAATTGTGGAGAAAGAATTTCACTCGATACAGGTTTAAACATGAAGATGAAAGGTTTAAAATCCTTTAAATACCCAAAGATAAATAATTTGAATATTAAAAAGATAAGATTAGATGAAACAATTTCTAACAAAGATTTTTTAAACATTGGCAAAAAAAATTTTCTTTATTTTCCAGACTCAATGAATAAAAAAAAATCCACTGGTGGTGGCTTTAAGCATCCATCAAATTTGCATTTAGTTAAATCAAATATGTCTTAAATATTATTTAAGATAATTAATATAATGTCTATAAACATATTTATTAAAAAAACTGCTATCCATATTATTTTTAATTTTTGAATAATAAATCCTTTTGGGAATAAATTTTCTAAATATTTTATGGGTAATGCAATATCTTAATACCCCTTGAGAGGTTAAACTAAACGACAACCAAAATATTATACGATTGTTTGTATTTTTAATTGATTTGTGTAATCCAAAATTATCTTCCGCAAAAATTTTACCTGCATCTCCATGAACGTCTACCTCATTTTTTTTAATAAATTTATAAATTTTTTCATATCCATACCCATCTTTCGGCAAATTACACAAGTCATCAATAGAATTTAATTCAAGGTCGTACTCTTTTTTTGCAACAATCTTAATTTGATTAAATTCTTCCTTATTAATTATTTTTTTAAGACTATTGGGATTATGACTACCTTTTATAAAAGCATGTCCACCATTATTTTTTTTTGTATCTTGTAATAAAAAAAAAATATTTAAATTTTTAAAATCTTCGTTATCTCTATGAAACATTTGAACACTTTTTTCTTCATTCGATTTTGTTGTAACATAAACGTTTAAACTATTTAAAGTGGGCAAACATCCAAAATACTCATATACGAAATTCTTCAAATTTTCGTTATTTAAAAGATCTTGTATTTCCGTAAATTCTAAAATTTTTCTACTTTCAAAACAATAGAAATTATTTTCTCTCATTTCGGATTTTTCAACCGGATCTCCTTCAGCATGATGAATTGTATGACCTTTATATCTTTTAAGTTTATCAACTTTGTTTAAAAAACTTTTAATTTTTTCTTTTGAAAAATCTAAAAACTTTATGTTAGTGATTCCATTCTTTTCTAATTCTTCTATATTATTTTTAATATTATGATTTTTTTTAAAGTTAACTTTTTTTTCGAAATTTATTGCATTTTTTACAATTTGTAAGTTTTTAATTCTATTTTTAAAATCAATATTGCCCAATAAATCAGTA
>CACEKA010000013.1 GCA_902560015.1 uncultured Pelagibacteraceae bacterium | reverse complement strand
TATTTATTCCTGTTAAGCTCGAACAGTTATGTGTAAAGATTAATATAAAAAGTATTTTAATTATATTACGCAATTTTTCGCCTATTGATTGAATTCGTTGATACTTATAGCATATTAGTATAAATTTATATCTATTAATTGTTAATACTTTCTTAAAAAAAAATTAAGAACCACGACTATATGCAACAAAAAACATCCGAACTACTTGATGTATTTGACATAGCTGATTTAGGTTTTTTTTATTTAATAGCAAAAAAAAATATTAAATTTTTATTAATTACATCACTATTGGTGTCCATGATTGTTTTTTTCATTTCATTAAATATCGAGAAGAGATATTTAAGTGAAGCAACTATTGTTATAGCACCTGATGAAAACAAAATTGTAAATATCAATGAAGCTTACTCTACAATTCAGAACACAAGCAGAATAAATAATTTAATTGCTACATTAAAGAGTGATGAGGTGATTGATTATATTGTAAATGATAAAAAAAATCAGCTTGAATTTCAATCACTATACTCAAAACAAGATATAAATACATTAGCAAGAATATTTAAAAAAAAAATAATTATTGATAAGAATTATGTAAAATCAATTCTTACAAATAACTTTAATGTTAAAAATATTAGAAATAGTGATGTTCTTGTATTGTCTTTTGTTTCTAATAATCCAAAAATATCTCAATTAGCACTAAACAACATTATTAGCTCTTATCAGCGGTATGAAGTTGATAGTAAAATTGAAATAACTAGTTATGCAAATAATAAAGTTAAGGAGAGATTAAAGGAATTAAAAATCCAAATGGCTATTGCAGACAAAAATTTAGCTCAATATAAAAAAGATCAAGATTTAGTAGATACTGGAAACGTAAAAGAACTTAAAATTAAAGAAATAGAATCAATTTCAAATAATATTTTAATTTCAAATCAAGAAAAACAAAAACATGAAAATGATTTAACTGCAGCAAAAAATGCTAATGGAGATATGGATATTCTTTTAGCAATAAAAGATCTCAATGAACGAAAAGAGATTTCTAACATTAACGATAATTTATCTTCAAATGAAAATAATATTCAATCTTTACTGTTAATATATACAAATGAACATCCAAAAGTTAAACAAGCTTATGAATTACAAGAAAGTTTAAAAAATCAATTAAAAAAATTAGTCGAAGAGATAATTGAAAGAAAAGCTTTTGAATTGAGTAATATAAAAAGTTCAATTGAAGCTTCAAAAAAAAATTTAGAAAAAGCAAAAAATGAATTAAGAGATACTGAGGAAAAAGAAGCAGGTATGTTAAATTTTACAAGAGAAGTTGAAAGTAGTAGGAAATTATATGAAACTTTTTTACAACGTCAAAAGGAGACAAATGAAGCACAGAATTTACAAATTTCTAAATTAAGTATAATTGAAAAACCCATCTTACCAGAAAATCCATTTTCACCAAAACCAAGACAAAATTTTATTATTGCTTTATTATCATCATTTGTAGCATTTTATATATTGATATTTTATCGAGAAATGAATTCAACAGTGATAAAAACGCCCGAAGCTCTTGATCATTTAAGTATTCCACAAATTGGAATATTGCCAAAGGTTCATGATATAAAAAAAGGCTACCATATTTTACAAAATTTTTTAGAAGATGGTGAGTCTAATTTTTCTGAGGCTATTAGGTCTTCAAGAGCTATTGTTGAAGCAAAATTTAAAAAAAATAAGAGTTATTTAGTTACATCTAGCAATCCTTCAGAGGGAAAAACGAGCTATGCTTTTAATTTGGCTTTATCTCTAGAAAAAAATAATAAAGTTTTATTTATTGAAGCTGATATTAGAAGACCTTCAGTTTTAAATAGTTTTTATAAGTTTGATAAAGAAATATTTGGTTTAGGTGAAATTATTTCTTCAAATTCAAGCTTAAAAGAAACAATCTTTACTGTACCAGGTACTAAATTAGAAATCATAACATCTGGAGCTAAAAGATTTGATATGTCTGACATTGTAAGCAGAGATCAAATTAAAAAGTTTTTTGATGTACTAAAACAAGAATATGATTATTTGATTATTGACTCACCACCAGTTCAACCGGTATCTGATACATTAATTTTAACCCAAGCATCTGATTATAATCTTTTTATAATTAGATCAGATTCATCTAGAACATTAGCTTTCATGTCTTCAATTAAAAAAATTCAAAACGTTGGAGCTAAAATTGATGGTATTATTATAAATGACTTAGATACTTCAAAAGATAGTTATTATAATTATAACTATAATTACAATTATTCATCTAGCTATTATAACAAAACATAATTAATGCTAAGACTGGAAAAAATTTTTCAACAAGACGATAGTCTTTTCATTGATATTTCAATTATTTTAAGAAGTTTTTTTGTTTTTTTATCTATATATATATATTCAATATTAGAGTTTTTTTCTATTTATGATTTATTTAATTTTAGTATTTACGCAACCTCTAATTATTTTTATTTCTCTTTAATTTTTTTATTTTCTTACTTTATATTTTCATTTATTTTTAGAGTAACAAAAAAAAGATATGTTGTTCATTATTTAAGTTTTTTAATGAATGATATTCTCCCTTTGCTTATTTCAATTCCATTTACTTTATATTTATTATTCATTTTTAAAATCAATTTTAATATTAATGTTAATATTTTGTATTTACTGTTGTTTCTTATTTTTAATTTATTTTTATTAAGAAAAATTTTAGATAAATTTTACAATAACTTATTAGATAATAATAATATCCAAAGAAATATTATGTTAGTAGGGTCTATAGAAGCAATTTCAAAAATTTTAAACGAAAAAAAAGATAAAATAAATATATATAAATGTTGCTTTATAAAAGATAACTTCAAAGGAAATTTAAAAGAAGCAAGATTTAATCTTAAAATTCCAGTTTTTACTAATGAGTCAGAAATAAGAATGATTTTAGAATATCATGAACTTGGACAAATTTGGATATTAGATGATGATAACAGAAGTCTTGTTAATTACTTTCTAGATACTGTAGTTAAATTTTCAGTTGATATAATAATAGTAGATGTAAAAAATAATTTAAAAAATAATTTTAAACTACTTTCTGATAATTTAATAAATAATAAGTATACCTATAGTAACTATCAAACATCAAGATTTTATGGTTTAAGTTTACTTATTAAATTATTGTTTGATAAAGTATTTAGTATTTTATTTCTCTTACTAGTATCTCCTTTACTTATCATTATTATATTTTTTATTTATATTGAAGATGGACTCCCGATATTTTTTTCAGAAGAAAGTGCAGGATGGGATGGTAGAAGATTTAATGTTTATAAAATGAGAATTTTTAAAAAGGATCAACAAAATAAAAAGACTAAAATTGATAAAAAAGAATATTTAAAAATTGGAAAAATAATCAATAAATATCGTATTGATGAATTACCTCAATTTTTAAATATATTAAAAGGTGACATGTCTATAGTTGGGCCCAGACCACACATTCTTAAGGATGATTTAATTTATGCAAAAGTATTTAAAATGTTCTTAAAAAGAAACAAGGCAGCTCCAGGGTTGACTGGGTGGGCTCAAATAAAGGGTTTTAGAGGAAAAGATGTAACTAGTGAAAATATAAAAAAGAGAATGGAGCATGATATTTGGTATATGAACAATTGGAGTATTTGGTTAGATCTTTATATAATTTGTAAAACGTTTTATGCATTTTTCGATAAACCAAAGAGATAAAATTCTTAATTTTAATCAAATAAAGATTACTATATTTTCTTAATTATTATTAGAATATTCAAATAATATTGACATTTAACAAATAAAACCTAAGGTTGAAATCTTTTATAAACGTATTTTCAATAATATAAATTTAAATGAAAATTAAAAAGATAGCCCTGATTGGACTAGGATATGTAGGGCTTCCACTCGCAATTGAATTTGGCAAAAAATTTAAAGTAGTGGGTTATGATATCAGTGAAGATCGAATTAATCTACTTAGGAAATTTGATGATCCAAATTTAGAAATAAGTAAAAAAGAATTTTCAGAGTCATCTTATCTAAGTTTCTCGAGTATTATCGATGATATTAAAGATTGTAATATTTTTATTGTTACAGTTCCTACTCCAATTGATAATCATAAAAGACCAGATTTAACTGCATTAAAAAAATCCAGTGAAACAGTAGGCTCTGTCCTAAAAAAAGATGATATTGTAATTTATGAGTCAACAGTATTTCCTGGTGCTACAGAAGAGTTTTGCGTACCAATTCTTGAAAAAAAATCAGGATTAAAATTTAATTCAGATTTTTATTGTGGTTACTCGCCTGAACGTATTAATCCAGGAGATAAAAAGCATAGGTTGATAGATATTAAAAAAGTAACAGCAGGATCAACACCAGAAATTGCTTTAGAAGTTGATAAATTATATAAAGAAATAATTGTTGCAGGCACCCATATGACTGAAAGTATAAAAATTGCAGAAGCTGCTAAAGTAATTGAAAATACACAAAGAGATTTAAATATAGCACTAGTTAATGAGCTTGCTCTTATTTTTAAAAAGATGAATATTGACTCTGAAGCCGTTTTAAAAGCAGCAGGTACTAAGTGGAACTTTTTACCTTTTCGACCAGGATTAGTAGGAGGTCATTGTATTGGAGTAGACCCATATTACTTAACTTATAAAGCAAATGAAATTGGATATTATCCTGAGGTCATCCTCGCTGGGCGAAGATTAAATGACAACATGGGCTCATATATTGCTAACCAAGTAACAAAACTCATGATAAATAAGAATATTAAAATTGCAGAAGCTAATATTTTGATTATGGGTTTAACTTTTAAGGAAAATTGTCCCGATCACCGTAATACTAAAGTTGTTGATATAATAAAAGAATTAAAAAGTTTTAGTTGTAGTGTTGATGTTTATGATCCATGGGTTAACAAACAACAAGTCAATGATGAGTATTTAATTGAAACCATTGATAAGCCAATAAAAAATAAATATGATGCAATTGTATTAGCTGTTGCACATAATGATTTTAAATTGATGTCAGAAGATCAAATAAGAAGTTACGGAAAACAAAAACATATACTCTATGATGTTAAATATTTATTAAAAGATATAGAGTCTGATGGAAGACTTTGATTATTGAGTTTAAACAAAATAATTTTTAAATAAAAACAAGATATTATGTTAAATATTTTAAAAAATTTTTTTTTCAATTTAACTAATTTACAACGTAAAAATTTTTATTATTTACAAATATTAGTTATCATAATGACGATAACTGAAATTACTAGCATAGCTTTAATAATTCCACTCATGACTTTGGTGAGCGATCCAAGCATTTTAGAGGGAGAAAATTTATTAGCAGTGTTGTACATGAAGTCTAACGCAAGTGACCCATATAACTTTATGTTTATATTGGGATTGAGTATTTTAATAAATCTAATCATTTCTGCATTATTCTCAATGTATGTGACATGGCGCATGTCTATGTTTGCTACAAAAATTGGTGTTGAAATAGGTAATAAACTTTATTCATACTATTTAAGTCAAGACTGGTTATTTCATACGATAAATAGCAGTTCAGATATGACAAAAAAAATTGCCAGTGAAACATTGAGAATTACAAATGATATTTTTTTACCATTAATGAATTTAAATGCTCGGATTGTTTTAGCAACTTTTATAATTTCAATTATGCTTGTATACGATCCAATAATTTTAATTTCTAGTTTAACTATCTTTGCAACTACTTATATTCTTTTATACATTTTTGTCAGAAAGCATCTTGAAAAAAATAGTGAGGAAATTTCTAAAATGACTTTAAATCGATTTAAATTAATGAATGAAGCTTTTGGAGGTATAAAAGAAATTTTGTTACTTGGGCGTACTGAGAATTTAAAAAAAAATTTCATTAACTCTGGCAAAAAACTTTCACATAGTTTTGGAATAAATAGAACAATTGCTCAAATGCCTAGGTATTTCTTAGAGTTAATAGTTTTTAGTTTGATGATTTTTTTAATTTTATATTTAATTATAGAAGATCATAAAAACTTAGAGTCTGCTCTGCCAATATTATCTGTCTATGCTTTAGTAGCTATCAAATTACTACCTGCATTACAACAAATCTACTTTAGTGTAGCAGTAATAAAAGGCAACTTATCAGCATTTGAGACAATACAAGAGGATTTAGAAAATGCCAATAAGTACAAACCTACAAGTATAGAAGAGAGTAATTTAACATGGCCAAAATCTAACAAAATTGAATTACAAAATATATCATTTACTTATCCTGGTAATGAAAAACCTACTATCAGCAATTTATCTTTAACAATAAATCCAAATAATTTAATAGGTTTCGTGGGAACCTCAGGTTCGGGAAAATCTACTCTTATTGACATAATAATTGGTTTATTAACACCCCAACAAGGAAATATTCAGATTAACCAAAATTTACTTAACAAAAAAAACTTAAGAGCTTGGCAAAATAATATAGGATTTGTTCCTCAAGAAATATTTCTTTCAGAGGGTAGTATTGCTGAAAATATTACATTTGGAATGTCTAAAGATTTAATTAATGAGGAACAGGTTAAAAAAGTTTTAAAACTTGCTCATTTAAATGATTGGGTTGCTGAATTAGATAATGGAATTAATACAAAAATAGGTGAGCGTGGTGTAAAAATTTCTGGTGGTCAAAGACAACGACTAGGAATAGCACGTGCTCTATACTATGATGCAGATATTCTTGTTTTTGATGAAGGCACAAGTTCACTAGATGGAATTAGTGAAAAGAAAATTATGGATGCTGTTCATGATTTAAGTGGTCAAAAAACATTAATTATGATCGCGCATAGACTAAAGACAGTAAAAAAATGTGACCAAATATACATGATGGAAAAAGGTCAAATAGTTGATAGTGGTACTTATGAACAATTAATAGAGAGGAATAAAAACTTTAAAGAAATGTCTTTTTATTCTTAAGAATATACCAATTACATATTTATGGATAAATCTTCAAACATTAGTGAATTTTTTCAAAAAATACCGATCTTAGAAAACAAATCAAATAAAAATGTATCAATATATACAGCTATATTTGGTGATAATGATGAATTGAATGAGCCAAAAGAAATTGAAAAAGGTGTCGATTATTTCTGTTTTACAGATAATCTTTCATTAGTATCTAAAAATTGGAAAATAATTTTATTACCATCATTGTATCTTAATCCAAGAATGTCAGCTAGAGCTTTAAAAATTTTATCTCATAAAATAATGATTAATTATGAACTAAGCGTATGGATTGATGGTTCAGTTAAGATAACAAACTCAATTTTAGAATTTTTAAAACATTATTGTAAAAAAGAAAATATTTGCACATTTAATCATCCATTTAGAAATTGTATTTATAAAGAAGCTATAGACTGTCAAATAAAAGGTCGTGATAATTTTAATATAATTAGCAATCAAATGAAATTATATAAAAAACTTAAATATCCAAAAAATTATGGACTATTAATGACTGGAATTTTAGTAAGACGAAATAATACTAAAGAAGTAAAAATTTTAAATGATAGATGGTGGGATGTTTTAATTAATTACAGTAATAGAGATCAATTAAGTTTTAATTTCATTTTATGGAAATATAAATTAAAAAATAAAGTTTTAAATCAATCTACGCTTAAATTGTTTTTTTATATAAAGCCACATAAAAAAATAAATTTTTACTCTAAAAATGGACAAAAGATTAATCGATTGAGATCTATGCTTTTAAACATATATATTAAGTTAAGAAGAGGTTAAAATAATTTAAAATTTAATTAATATGAATAACATAATTGATAAAAAAAATATTTTTAACAATTTTAATAATTCTAGTTCAATTAAGATTGAGTTGGGATGTGGTTCTAGTAAAATGAATCCTGACTCAATTGGAATCGATATTCTAGATTACCCTGAAGTAGATATAGTTGGAGATATTTTCGAGGTTCTAAAAAAATTTCCTGACTCAAGTGTTGAACATGTTTCATCAAACCATTTTATTGAACATATTAGTGATATTAATTTATTAATTTTAGAATTAGAAAGAGTATTAAAATCTGGTGGGATTATAGATTTTATAGCACCACATTTTTCAAATCCATATTTCTATTCTGACCCAACTCACAGAAATTTTTTTGGTTTGTACACATTTAGTTATATGAGCTTTGACAAGATTTTTTCTAGAAAAGTACCTACATATCAAAAAAACTTGGTATTAAATTTAGAGTCAGTTGATTTAATATTTAAATCAAATAAACCTTTTTATTTGCGCCATGTTTTTAAATTTATTATTGGATTATTATTTAATTCATGTGTCTATATGAAAGAACTATATGAAGAAAATTTTTGTTATTTATTCCCGTGTTATGAAGTTAGATATAAATTAAAAAAAAAATGACTTATATAAATTTTAATGAAACATTTAATACTACTTAACAAAGTTTTAAAATGTATAAAAAAAAAATACTGGTTTTTACCCGTTATGAAAATTTAGGTGCAAGCAGTCGTTTAAGATTATTACAATATTTAAAATTTTTAGAAAATGAAAAAATTGATATTGAGGTTTCTCCATTATTTTCAAATGAATATTTAAAAACTTTATATTCAGGAAAGCCTCGTTGGCAATTTATAGTGTCTGGTTTTTGGAATCGATTTAAAAAAATATTTTCTATAAAATCATATGACCTGATTGTAATTGAAAAAGAAATTTTTCCATATTTTCCCGCTTTATTTGAACGATTAATAAATATATTGGGAGTTAAGTATTTGGTAGATTATGACGATGCAACCTTTCATAGTTATGATAAAAACAAAAAAAAGCTCGTTCGTTTTTTATTGGGAAAAAAAATAGATACTGTAATGCGATTATCTAATTTAGTAATTGCAGGCAATGAATATCTATCTTCTAGAGCAAAGTTTGCTGGTGCTAAATATATTGAGGTTATTCCAACTGTAGTTGATTTAAATGATTACAAAGTTAAAGTCACTGAATCTTCTAAAAAAACACTGATAGTTGGTTGGATTGGTTCGCCACTCACAAGTAAATATCTCTTATCAATTTCACATATTTATAAATTATTAAAAAATGAATTTGATGTTCATTTTATAGCAATTGGAGCTAAAAATGAAAATTTTGATAATATACCAATTGAAGTTTTGCCATGGACAAAAGAAAATGAGGCAAAATTGGTAAAATCTTTTGATGTTGGTGTTATGCCACTTATAGACTCTCCATGGGAAAGAGGCAAATGTGGTTATAAATTGATCCAATATATGTCTTGTGGCTTACCAGTTATTGCTTCGCCAGTAGGAATTAATAAATTAATTGTAAAAGATGGTGTTAATGGTTTTCTTGCTAAAAATGATCTTGAGTGGGAAATATCACTTCGAAAAATTTTAAAAGATGAGAATTTACGAATAAATATGGGAATTAAAGGACGACAACTTGTGGAAGAAAAATATTCTCTACAATCAAATTCGACTAAATTTTGTAAAATTATAAAAGGTTTATTACTTTAAAATGAATTATTAAAATATAAACATAGTATCTATGACATTAAAAAAAAACGATTTTACAAGTAATCTAAGAATAATTTTTAATAAATTAGATATAATAAAAAAACCAATAAAAGGTCTGATTGCTTATTATACTTTAAAAAATAATAATTATATCGTTAATTTTATTCATGAAAATAACATCAAGATTAGTTTGCCAGAAATTCCTTTAACTAGTGTGATAACTAATAAAAATGATATACTTAAAAAAACTTATAATTTTTTTTTAAGACCTAAAGCAGAACCTCTTTTTAGAAAAGTAATATTTGATCTTTATAATCAAAAATATATTGACTCAAAAAAATCAATTATTGATATAGGTTGTTGGATAGGAGACAATTGTATAGTTTGGGCTAAATATTTAAAAGATGATGCCGTTGTTTTTGCTATAGATCCTTCAACTAAAAATATTTCTTTTGCTAAAAATATAGCAACAAAAAATAATGTTACTAATATAAAATGGGTTAATGCTGTTTGTGCTGATAAACCTGGCATACCTCTTAGTTTTAATGGCAGCTTAGATCATGCAAGATTCAAGATAACTGAAGAAACATCAAATTCTTTAATATCACAAACACTTGATCAAATATCATTAGATAAAATTAATTCAATTGGATTAATGCATTTAGATGTAGAAGGGTTTGAATTGAAAGTTTTAAATGGAGCAACAAAAATTATTGAAAAAAGTAAACCGACTATTGTTTTTGAACAATTAATTTCTAAAGAAAATACCACGGTGATATTTGATTTTTTACGACAGTATCAATATGATATTTATATGATAAATGAAGTTTTGCCAGGATGTGAATTAGATTGTAGAAACTTCATCGCTTTTGACTCTAATAAGCAATTGCCAAAAATTGAAAATATAAAACAAAATGAAGAGAGAAAAGATGGTATTTTTTATGCAAGTGTTGGTTCAGAATTAATTAAAATTTAGATTATTAAATGCCACAAATACCAAATTTATTTATTATTGGTGCACCTAAAACTGGTAGTACAGCTTTAGCTGAAATTTTAAATTTACACCCTGAAATCTATTTAGATCCACGTAAAGAACCTCGTTATTTTGATCAACACATTATTTTTGATGATCCTAAAGATTATCCGATTAAGGATATCAAGGACTATTTAAAAGTATATAAAAAAAAAAAATCAATAGAATCTAAATACAGCGTTGATGCAAGTGTTTGTAATATGTACTCAGAGCTATCTATTAAAAATATATTAAATTTTAATCCAGCATCTAAATTTATTCTAATACTAAGAGATCCAATAGATGCAGCAAAATCAATGCATCTACAACAATTAAAATATCTTGAAGAAGCACATAGAGAAATTTCTGAAGATTTTGATGAAGTTTGGCCTCTTTTAAGACTTAGAGAAAAAGGATATGAATACCCTAAAGGATGTAAAACTAAATTCTTATTTAGGTATGATTTACTTTATAGTTATCAACTTTACTTACCATTTATAAGAAAGAATATAAAAAAAGAAAATATATTAATAATTAACTATGAATCTTTTAAAGTAAATTACAAAAAAGTAATTAGTAGCATTTTAAATTTCTTAAATGTTTCTAAAATTGATCTTCCAAATCTAAAAAAAAACCCATCTGGTGTTTCAGAATTTAGTAAAAAAAATATTTTAATTTTTAATACTAGAAAATTTTTGCAAAAGGTTTCAAAAAAATTAAATTTATCTAATACTTATCTTACAAATAAAATTGCTAGTTCAAAACTTTTATCTTATGAATTAACAAAAAAAAATATCAAAGTTTCAAAATTAGAAAGTGAAATCAAAGATTATTTTAAACCCTCATATAAATCAATTGAAGAAATTAAAGATATTATGATTTAATTAATGAAATGCGAATTAAAAAAGAATTTATTTTGATAAAATAATTTTATGAATATTATAAGTTTTTTTGACCAAATAACTGATATATTTTCAGCTATTGGAATTTTTATTGTTGGTTCTTTACTAATTATTCAAACTACAAAATTATTTAAAACAACGAAACTTAGAGTTTTTGGACTTTATGTTTGGCATAGTATTTTTTCATTAGTGTATGCGTATGTATCTTTGACAATGCCTTCAGATACAACGATTTATTATATTTCTTCTCTTAATATTTTACCTGAATTTAATTTAGGCACTAATGCTGTAATATATCTCACTTCAATATTTACAAATGGTCTGGGTTTTTCTTATCTGGGTGTTTTTTTAATATTTAATATTTTTGGAACTATTGGGCTCTTAGCAGTAGATGCCTCTTTAAGACATGCCACTATAGATAAATCAAATTTTACTAAGTTTTTAGCTTTTATAATAGTTCTTTTGCCTTCAATGAATTTTTGGACAAGTGCAATAGGTAAAGACTCTATTGCTTATATGTCAACAGGATTATTATTGTGGGCTTCTATTGATCTCAAGAACAATACAAAACTCATCGCATTTTCTTTCATATGTATGTTTTTGGTGCGTCCACATATTTCAGCTCTTATTGTAATTGCGTTTACTTTATCTTTATTTATCACTAAAATTTTATCACCAATTAAAAGAATTTTTCTCATTATCATTAGTTTAGTTGGTACAATGTATTTGATCCCAATAACTATTCAGTATGTTGGTTTAGAGGAAATCACATCAATTGATTTAGTAAAAGATTTTATTAATGTAAGACAAGGATACAATTTGACTGGTGGTGGAGGTATAGACATTAGTTCTATGTCTTTATGGTTAAAACTGTTTACTTACAGTTTTAGACCACTTCCGTATGAGGCTCACAGTTTTTTATCTTTTTTATCATCAATTGATAATTTTATATTATTAATTATTCTAGTTTTATCTTTAATTTCTGGAATAAACTCTAGACAAAAGCTAATTCCATTAAGTAGCTATAAGGAAAATAGATGGTTTTTAATTATTTTTGCATTGAGCGTAATGGTTATTTCTTCTTTTACTACTTCTAATTTAGGAATTTCTGTAAGACAAAAATGGATGTACATGCCAATAATACTTTATTTTTTGTTTTTATATATGAAAATAAAATGGTCTGATCCAGTTAAGATTTCAAAGATTTAGGTTGTTTTTTATGATAATTTTAAATTAACAATCATGTGTGGAATAGCTGGCTTTATAAGTTCTAAATTATCAAACCCTAAACAAGTTATGACCAACATGATTGGTACTTTAACTCATAGAGGCCCTGATAACACTTCTATTTGGAATGACTCAAATCATATGCATATGGGTCATACAAGACTATCAATTATTGATTTAAGTAAAAATGGAAATCAACCCATACAATCAAAGTCAGGTCGTTATGTGATGGTTTTTAATGGTGAGATTTATAATTACATAGAGTTAAAAAAAGAAATTAATAGTTTAGCTAATATCAAATGGGTTGGTACATCTGACAGTGAAGTCCTTATAGAATTAATAAATTATTTTGGTATCAAAGAAGCGTTAATAAAAACAAGAGGAATGTTTGCTTTATCTCTCTGGGATTTTAAGAACAAAGAATTAACTTTAGCTAGAGACAGATTGGGTGAAAAACC
Organism: uncultured Pelagibacteraceae bacterium; assembly: GCA_902560015.1. GTDB lineage: Bacteria > Pseudomonadota > Alphaproteobacteria > Pelagibacterales > Pelagibacteraceae > Pelagibacter. The sequence continues at coordinate 18,687 of CACEKA010000013.1, read as the reverse complement.
ATTATATTATGGATGGCAAAATGACTCATTTATTTTTGCATCTGAACTAAAATCACTTAAAAAGTTTCCTGGTTTTAAAAAAGATATAGATAAAAATGCCCTTGGACTATATTTGAGATACAATTCAATACCAGCACCACATTCAATTTTTAAAAACATATATAAGCTAAGTCCTGGATCTATTATTTCTGTTAGACATGATTTAAAAAAAAATAAAGAAGTATTTTATTGGTCAACACTCGATGAGGCAAATATAGGTAAAAATAATTTTTTTTCAGGAAATTACTTATCTGCAGTAGACACTCTTGACTCAAAATTATTAGAAGCAGTTAATTCCCAAACATATGCAGATGTTCCTTTAGGAGCATTTTTATCTGGTGGAATAGACTCTTCAACAGTAGCAGCTTTGATGCAAAAGAATTCTAATAATAAAATAAATACTTTTTCAATTGGTTTTGAATATGAAAAATATAATGAGGCAAAACATGCTAAATTAGTTGCTAATTATTTGGGTACCAATCATCATGAAATGTATTTAACAAGTAAAGATGCATTAAATACAATACCATTATTACCCGATATTTTTGATGAGCCTTTTGCAGACTCCTCACAAATACCAACTTATTTGGTTTCAAAAATAGCAAAATCTAAAGTAAAAGTTTGTCTTTCTGGAGATGGTGGAGATGAACTATTTGGTGGTTATAATAGATATTTAATTGCTTCAAAATTATGGGGAAAAATTTCTAGAATACCAAAGCCTGCTAAAAGCATATTGGCCCATCTAATCAAATTTGTAAAACCACAAGTTTGGGATATTTTTTCAAATTTATTTTATAAAAATAAATATGAAAATTTTGGATTTAAAATGCATAAAGGAGCTGACAGTTTATATTCTGATAATATTGATGAGCTTTATTTAAATTTAACATCTACGATAAAAAATCCTTCACAATGGATGATTAATTTTGCTGAGCAAAAAAAAACTGATTATAATTTTGATACAAAAATCTCTGATATTGAACGTATGATGATTAAAGACTTGGTAGGATATTTACCTACTGATATATTAACAAAAGTTGATAGAGCAACTATGGCAGTCTCACTTGAGGCACGAACTCCATTTTTGGACAAAAAAATTGTTCAATTTGCACTATCATTACCACTTAAATATAAAATTAAAGAAGGAGTGGGAAAATCAATATTAAGAGATGTTTTATATAAGTATGTTCCAAGAAATATAGTTGAGAGACCAAAAATGGGATTTGGCATACCATTAGCTGAATGGATGCGAACTGATCTCAAAGATTGGTGTGAAAATTTATTAAATGAAAAAAAACTAAATGAAGAGGGTTTTTTTGATAGCAAGATAATTTTAGATAAATGGAACAAGCATTTAAGTGGTAAAGAAGATTGTCATCATCAGTTATGGAATATCTTAGTTTTTCAAGCATGGTTAGATAATAATAAATGAAAAAAATTTTAATTTTAGCACCTATAGCTAGCTCACTTTTAAATTTTAGAGGAGATTTAATTCAAGATTTAAAAAAAAATAACTGTGAAGTAATTACAATATCACCAAAACCTTCAAAAGAATATTTTAAAATCTTGAAACAAAAAAAAATTGTTAATTTCTCTATTAATTTTAAGAGAAATAAAGTTAATCCTTTCAATGATATTATTTTACTTTTTAGGTTAATCAGACTATTTAAAAAACAATCACCAGATATTATTTTTTCATATGCAATAAAGCCAGTAATATGGGGCGGAATTGCTGCAAGGTTTTGTAAAAAAAATTTTTATGCTTTGATTACAGGTCTTGGGTATGTTTTTCATGGATCTACACCCAAAAGAAAATTTATCAAATTACTAGTTATTTATTTATATAGATTTGCGCTTATTAATTCTAAGGCAGTTATCTTTCAGAATATAGATAATCTTAATTTTTTTGTTGAAAAAGGAATTATTCCTAGATCTAAAGCTTATCTTGTAAATGGATCAGGGGTAGATATTAAAAAATTTAACGTCGCACCACTTCCAAAAAGTTCTATAAACTTTTTATGTATTTCTAGGCTGCTCACAGAAAAAGGTTTGAGAGAGTATGCGGCTGCTGCAAAAGTGGTAAAAACAAAATTTCCAAATGTGATATTTAGTTTAGTTGGACCGGAAGATACTTCAGAAGATGGTATAGATCTTAAAGAGGTTAATACTTGGTCAAATCATATTGAATACAAGGGAGCCTCCGAAGATGTTAGGCCATTTATTCAAAATTCTCATGTTTATATTTTACCATCTTATCACGAAGGACTTCCAAGAAGTACGTTAGAAGCTATGTCAATGGGAAGACCTATTATAACCTCAGATGCTCCTGGGTGTAAAGAAACAGTAAAAAACGGAATTAATGGATATAAAGTTTCGGTTGGATCCGTTGATGAACTTGTAGAGAAAATTATTTGGTTTATTAAGCATCCTGAAAAAATTAAACCCATGGGAATCGAAAGTCGTCGATTAGTTGAAGAAAAATTTGAAGTAAATAAAATTAATTCTAAAATGCTAAAAATATTAGGTATCAACGATTAAAGCCAAAAGTTAAGAAATATTTATATAATACTTAATAACCTATTTTTTAATTATAAAATTGTACCATAAGCTTTTTTCCACAGCTCAAATTGAACCAAAGCAAATAAACGTTCTCCATTAAAGCCTCTTTTATCTTGTCCTTGAAATAAATCTTGCACAATTTTAGAGTCAAATATACAATTTTTACTATTTAGTGTATCCCAAAAAAAATCTTTTAAAGGACCATTTTTTAGCCAATCATTAATAGGTATTGAAAACCCTTGTTTACGATTTTTATCAAAATTTTTAGGTAAAATTTTAGATGCAAGAAGCTTGAGTAAAATTTTTTTTTCTTTGGAATTAGTTTTAAGATAAGAAGGTACCTTGCTAAAAGCAAATTCAATCATATTGCGATCAAGCATCGGTGCTCTAACTTCTACTGAATTTAACATACTTGAACGATCTATTTTTACAAGACAATCTTCAGCTAGAAAATTTTCAAAGTCCATTCGTGTAGCACGTTGTAGTAAATCTTTTTGATTAGAAACTCTGTTAGCATGTATTGACTCAGCAACAAATGGGTGTTGTTCATATTTACCCAAAAGTTTACGTCTAGTGGTTAAATCAAAGTGACATGCAATAATTGGTAGATTATGTTTTAAATTCAAATTTATATTTCTTAAATAAGTTTCCCCCTTAAAGTTTAATGGTAAATAATTTTTTGTAAATTTGGAGATGTAATTACGTATAAAATTTGGAATATAACCTAAGTTTTGATACATCCATATAATACGACTATGATGAATGTAGCCTCCAAATAATTCATCTCCACCATCTCCACCAAGTACTACTTTGCACTTTTTACTAATTAACTCATTAATTTGAAAAGTAGGTATCATTGAAGAGTCGATTATTGGTTCATCAAATTGATAAGCCAATTTTTGCATTATATTAACAGCACTATCTGGAACAGATTGAAACTCAGTATGTTTTGTTTTAAAATGTTCAGCTATTAACCTGGCATGATAAGTTTCATCAGTTTTATGCTTACCAGGAAAACCAACACTAAAAGTACGAACCTCATTAGAAGTACGAGCAGCCATTGCTGTAATAAGACTAGAGTCTAGGCCGCCAGATAGTAGAATTCCTACTGGAACGTCACTTACTAATTGTTTTTTTACAGCGTTTTCTAAAAGTAATTCTAAGTGATTTACTAATTTAATTTTATTAATGTTAATATTATTATTATTAATTTCTGGAAGCTCCCAATATTTCCAAATATCTATTTTACTATTTCGAATATTAAAGCGCATAGCATGTGCTGGAGGAAGTTTTTTATATCCTGATAAAATAGATCTTTCTCCTGGGATAAATCCCATTGTTAAATAGCAATCAAAAGACTCTGGATCAATATTTCTTGGTAATGATGGGTTTGATAATAATGCTTTCAGTTCTGAGGCAAAATATAAAGTTTCTTTATTCATAAAATAAAAAAGAGGTTTTTCTCCAGCTCTATCTCTAGCTAAAAATACTTCCTGTTGTTTTGAGTCATATAAAGCAAAAGCAAACATACCCTCTAAATATTTTAAACAGTTATATCCCCACTCAACATAAGCAGCTAAAATTACTTCTGTATCACTTTTAGATTTAAAAGTGTGACCAAGTGATTTGAGTTGGTTTTGCAAATAAATATAATTATAAATTTCACCATTAAAAACTATTGACAACCCTTGCTTATTTAAATGCATCGGCTGATTTCCCGATGGCGAAAGATCAATAATAGATAAACGACGATGTGCTAAACCAACTCTTTTGTCCTCTGACCACCATTCACCAGCATGATCAGGACCTCTATGTATTAAAGTGTCTCTTGCCAACTTAAGCCAACGTACGTTTGAATAAGGAGTATTTTGAGCAACACCAACTATTCCACACATATAATTTATATATTCTTTATAATTAGTTTATTCATAAGCTCTCAAATTTAGCCTATTAAAGCAAATGATTTATATTAAGTATTATGAATGTTAGGGTATTCATATTGTCAATAAATAATAATATAGTAAAAATTATACACTAAAAATATGAAGGAAACATCTAATCAAAATTTGAAATACCCAAAAGCTACTTTGCCAATTAATACTGATGGCAATTTAAAATTAGATCCAAAGACTGCCAATGAATTTGGCAAAAAATTTTCAAAACAATATCGATTTGCAGAACCCTTTTCTCATATTGTTATTGATAATTTTCTTCCAAACGAACTTATAAACAAAATATTAGATTTGTTTCCTGTTAAAAAACTTTCAAGTGATATATATTTTGAAAATAATTACGCAGGCTTACATAAAAAGCAGGTATTACCTGAAAATTGTGATCAGAAGACAAGAAATATATTTTATTTCTTTAACTCATCACCTTTACTTCAATTCCTAGAAGGTCTTACAGGAATAAAATCATTAATAGGAGACCCTTATTTTGAAGGCGGCGGATTTCATGAAATTTTTAAGGGTGGAAAACTTGGAGTGCATGCTGATTTTAGGATAAATGAACAGCTAAATTTACAAAGAAGAATAAATATTCTTATCTATCTAAATAAAAACTGGAAAACTGAATACGGAGGAAATCTAGAACTATGGGATAAGAAAATGAAATCAAAAGTACAAAGCATAGAACCTTTGTTTAATCGTTGTGTTATTTTTAATACAAACCCTGATTCATACCATGGTCATCCTGAGTCATTAAATGTTCCATCTGACGTTTCAAGAAAGTCGATTGCACTATATTATTATACAGCTTCAGAAAAAATATATGAGGATAATGTAGCACATTCGACAATGTATGTCGCACGACCTAACGATAGCTCTAAAACCAAAGTAGAAGCTTTAAAACTTCGTTTTCAAAATTATTTAAAAGATTTTTTACCACCAATAGTTTTTAGAGCTTTGTATAAAGTAGTAAATTTAATTAAAAAATGATAATTTTGATAATTTCAAAAGATGTTTAATTCCTACAAATCTTATAAGCAAATAAAGTACAATTCAAAAAATACTCATTTAGTTTCTATTCAAATGTATTATTTGTCGTAAAATTCTAATATAAAAGTTTAAAATGATTGTTGTGCAAAGACTGTTTGTTTTATTATTAATTTTTTTATGTCTTCCATTAATATTTTTCATTTATTTATTTTTGTCTTTAATGGTTCTAGTAAATCTAAACTTTCCAATTTTTTACAGTCAATCTAGACCAGGATTATATGGAAAAATATTTAAAATATATAAATTTAGAACTATGACTAATGAATTGGATGAAAAAGGAGCCTTATTATCTGATGAACTAAGGTTAACTAAATTTGGTAAGTTTTTAAGATCAACTAGCCTAGATGAACTTCCGAGTTTATGGAATGTTGTAAAGGGTGATATGAATTTAGTGGGTCCAAGGCCTTTACTTGTGAAATATTTACCTTTGTATTCTAAACATCAAGCTAGAAGACACGAGGTTAAACCTGGTATTACAGGTTGGGCTCAGGTTAATGGTAGAAATTTAATAAGTTGGGATGAAAAATTTGATTTGGATGTTTGGTATGTTGATAATCAATCAATCTGGCTAGATATTAAGATATTATTTTTAACAATAAAAAAAGTTATAAAGCGTGATGGAATTTCTTCTCAGGGCGAAATAACTATGCCTCCATTTAAAGGTACAAAAAATAAGTAAATAATAAACTATAAATATTACTTTAATTTAATTTATAATATTTGATAATTAAATTTTTTTTCTTTTTGTCTAAAATTTTTAATTTTTTATGAATAAAGTTAATTGTATCTATTAAATTTTTTTTAGTTTTTGATTTAATATAAAATCTTCCAAATACTTGTTTTTCTGTACCAATCATTTGATTATTTATAGTATTATTTAAATAAAGTCTTTGAACTATTTTAAAGATGTTCTTATTTTTCGAAATAATATCAAAATTTTCTATTTTACTAATAGTACCTTTTTTTAACAATACCCACAAAGAACAAACATAATAATTTTTTAAATTAACATCATTGATAAGAGATAAGTTTTTAGTAAAAAATTTTTTTCCAAGTGATAAATTAATTAACATTTTTAAATAATCTACTTTAAAAATATCATATAAGATAAAGTGTTGACCTTCACCTTGTAGCCTAAATCCAGGATCATACGGATAAAAATAATTTTTATAAACAATTCCTTGAACACTGAATATTCCATTTTTTATTTTCAAAAATTTAAATATTTTTTGAAAAAGAGAATTATATTTGCGAACAAATAGATTTACATGTTTACTTTTATAATTATTACCATAACAGACTATGGATTTAGAATTATTATTAAAATATGTTGTTCTGTCAGATAATGTTGATAAATAACTTTTTCCATTAACTATTGTGTAAAAAGCTTGTACATCATCACCTTTTAAAAATTTCTGACAAATTACTTGTTTTCTTTTTGAATGTTTTATCGAAATCTTAAAATTTTTTATTAGTTCATTATTATTTTTACATATTTTTAAACCAACAGCCCCACCAGAGTCATCTGGTTTTATTAATACAGGAAAAAATTCTTTTTTTAATTTTACTTTGATATTTGATTTTAATTTATATTTTGGAATTGTTTTAAATCCATATTTTTTAAGCAAAATATCAAAATTTAATTTAGATAATAAAAATTTTATAGATTTTGAATTTGTATATCTTGGAAAATTAAATTGAGCACATAATTTTTCATAATTAGGTAACAATACATCAACAGTTCCACACATTACTGCGTCAATATTATATTTATGAATTAGACCTTTTACATATTCATAATTAGATCCGTCTCCAATAAAACTCTTATAAGCAATTTTTTTAGTCTTTGAGACTTTTTCCATTCCAATTACATAAGATAAATATCCTTCATTATTAATAGTTTTAATTAAATCATAGGTTTCAGGATTTGAACCCAAAACTAAAATTTTTTTTTTTCTTTTGATTAAATTTTTCAAAATTCTAACATATTAATTTTATAATGTTTTGTTATAAAACATTTCATTCAAAAAAAATTAACACTTTTAATCTTAAAATTCAAACCTAGTCAGAAAAACTACATCTTATATAAATTTTTAAATACTAATAATTAATAAATATGATAAATATAAACTCTTTCTAGTTTAGATTATTATGATTTATAAAATATATACTTTAAGTTCAAGTTTAAGCCGAAAGATCTGAATGGAATTTATAAATGTTAAATACAAAATTTAAATCATGGCCATCATTTACTTCTAAAGAAGCTAATGCAATTCGTAAGGTTTTAATTTCTAATAAAGTAAATTATTGGACAGGAAATGAATGCCGTAAGTTTGAGAAAGAATTTGCGGTATGGTCAAATTCTAAATATGCAATTGCTGTCGCTAACGGTACTTTAGCTTTAGACAGTTCATTCAAAGCTTTAAAAATTGGGGCTGGTGACGAAGTAATTGTAACTGCTCGAACTTATATTGCATCTGTTACATCAATCATCAACGCTGGTGCAACTCCAATTTTTGCTGATGTAGATTTAAATTCTCAAAATATCACATTCAAATCAGTTAGATCTAAGATTACTAAAAAAACTAAAGCTATAGTTTGTGTACATTTAGCGGGTTGGCCATGTGAAATGGATCAAATAATGAATTTAGCTAAAAAATTTAATTTATATGTTATTGAAGATTGTTCACAAGCTCATGGCGCCAGATATAAAGGAAAACCAGTTGGTTCAATCGGAGACATTGGTTGCTGGAGTTTTTGTCAAGATAAAATTATGACAACTGGCGGTGAAGGAGGAATGATAACAACAAATAATAAATCTTTATGGAGTTTAATGTGGTCTTATAAAGATCATGGTAAAAGTTATGAAGCTATCTATGAAAGAAAACAACCAGATGGATTTGGATTTAAGTGGGTCAATGAGTCATTTGGTACTAATTGGCGTATGACTGAAATGCAAGGAATAATTGGTAGGATACAATTAAAGAAAATGCTAAATTGGCAAAGTAAACGCATTAAAAATGCAAATGAAATATGGAACAGTGTTAAGAATTGCAAAAGTTTGAATGTACCAAATATTCCTGATTATATCGATCACGCAGGTTATAAATGTTATATCTTTGTAAATCCAAAAGAATTAAAAAAAGAATGGAATAGAAACAAAATTGTTAATGAAATTAATTTATTAGGTGTACCTTGTTATACTGGAGTCTGCCCAGAAGTTTATTTAGAAAAAGCTTTCGATAATACTCAATTTAAACCTAAAGAAAGATTGACTAATGCAAAAAAACTTGGAAATACCTCATTAATGTTTTTAATCCATCCTACTTTGACTAAAAAAGAGATTAAACAAACTTGTGATGCAATTAATTTAGTTATGAAATTGGCATCTCAATAAAATATATGATCAGTAAATTATCAAATCTTTCAAGATTTTCTAAACAGCTAATAATGATGTTAACAGATAGCATATTATTAATTTTTGTATTGTGGGCATCATTTTCAATTCGATTAGATCTTTGGTATTTACCTAAAGATGACACTATTAGATTGATATTAGCAGCACCAATTATAGGTATCCCTATTTTTGCAAAACTTGGATTATATAAATCTGTCGTTCGTCATATTGATCTAAAGTCAATGTGGTATTTATTTCTGGCAGTATCTTTTTATTCATTAATTTGGGGTTTTTTTTGTTTTTTTATGAAAAATAATTACGTAGATGAAGGTGACTTCCTTATTGAAATATTTCCACGATCAGTTGTAATCATTAATTGGTTGTTAGCATTAACAATTATTTCTGGATCCAGAGCTTTAGCACGTTATATTTTTAATGAACATATTAAATTTTCATACTTTGCAAATAAATTAGAGAGAAATTTAGAAAATTTAGATGACGATAAAAGTAGGGTTTTAATCTATGGAGCAGGAAGCGCTGGAGTTCAATTAGCTTCAGCACTTAATATTTCTAGCAAACTACAAGCAGTTGGCTTCATTGATGATAATAAAGATTTACAAGGAAGTAGTGTGAGTGGATTAAAAGTTAACTCTGTTGATGATATAGAAGAATTGATAATTAAATATAAAGTTGATGAAGTATTAATTGCAATACCAAGTGCTTCTCGTTCAGACCGATTTAGCATTATCGATAAATTAGAACGTTATCCAGTAATGGTAAGAACGCTACCAGGTTTAACAGAAATTGCACAAGGAAAAGTTAAAATTGATGATCTACTTCAAGTAAGTATTAAAGATTTGTTGGGGCGTAAATCAGTAGAACCTAACGAAATGTTATTAGGAAAAAATATTACAAATAAAACAGTTCTGGTCACAGGTGCGGGTGGCTCAATTGGTTCAGAATTGTGCAGACAAATTATATCTTTAAAACCTGAAATATTAATTTTATTTGAACTAAATGAGTTGGCGTTATATTCAATAGATAAAGAGTTATCTAAACTCAATGCTGGTTTGATTAAAATTTATCCAATTTTAGGAAATGTTAATAATAAATTAAGACTTGATAACTTGTTTAAACATTTTGAAGTAGATACTGTTTACCATGCCGCTGCCTATAAACACGTACCAATGGTAGAATTTAATAATACAGAAGGAATTGATAATAATATTTTTGGAACATTAAATTGTGCACTTTCAGCAATAGAGACTGGTGTTAAAAATTTTGTATTAATATCCACTGATAAAGCTGTAAGACCAACAAATACTATGGGTGCTACTAAACGTGTAGCTGAACTTATTTTACAAGCATTTTCTACAACGCAAAATACAACAACTTTTTGTATGGTACGTTTTGGTAATGTACTTGGTTCTAGTGGTTCTGTAATCCCTCTTTTTAAAAAACAAATTGTAGAAGGTGGACCAGTAACAGTAACAGATAAAAATATTATTCGTTATTTCATGACAGTAACAGAAGCTGTTGAACTCACAATTCAAGCAGGAGCTATGGGAACTGGTGGAGATGTCTTTGTATTAGATATGGGTCAACCAGTGAAAATTAAAGAATTAGCAGAAAAACTAATTCGTCTAAGTGGACTTAAGGTTAAAGATGAAAATTTCCCTGAAGGAGATATTGAAATAAAATATACAGGTCTAAGAGCAGGAGAAAAATTATATGAAGAATTATTAATTGGTGACAACGTAAGTAAGACTGAAAATCCTCTTATCATGAGAGCAAAAGAAGATAAATTTGAATGGGTGGATTTAAAGAGTATGTTAGATAAACTATTAGTTTCAAATAAAAAATCCGATCATAATAGTACAAGAGAAATTTTAAAAAAAATCGTATCAGGATTTAACCCTGATGGAACCATAAAAGATATCCTTCACACAAACTAAAATAAAAATATTTATTTTTATGAGTCAATAAGTCACAAATAAGAGTCTTTTTTTCATAACAATAAATTATGTAAAATTTTATTGTTTTATTGACAAATAATTAATTAAACTCTAGGTTGAATCAATGAATTCTGGAAAATTAAAAATTCAAATTGAAGAGTTTAGAAGTAAAACATTATCTAAGCACAATTATTTAAAATTTGAACCTAATAACTTTGATTTATTTTTAGATCAGATCTATATGGTATTGAATAAAATTTTAAAATATATTTTTACAAATAAATTTACAAAAAAAATAAACTTAAATTTACTAAAAATGTTTAATAAATTAATCCAATCTTTAATTGATCAAATTTCTAATTCTTATGAACATAAATTTAATAAGATTGAAAATATAATGAAGCAACAAAAAGAAGTTTTTGTAAATAATATTGCTGAAAATCAAGAATTAAAAAAAGAAGTTTTTAATCTAAATAAAAAGTTAGATAACTATCTTGAAATAAATAAATCAAAAAATTCATCCGATAATGTAACAAGTTCATCAGAAAATTTAGGTCACAATTCTCTTGGAAGAGTAGATTTCTATCAAGAAGAAAATTTAAGATTAGGTAGCGAGTTAGTTGAAACGAAAAAAAAATTTGATATTTTAAAAAATGAAATTGAAAAATATGAGAAACAAAGAAGTGACTTAATATCAAAAATTAATTCAGTTAATGATGCTTTAACCGATTCAAATGTTTTAACCGATGTTTTTGATAACAATGTAACAAAAAAAGTAAATATTATTGATCATAAAAATATTAAAGTAAAAAAAGATATTAATTTAGATGATGAAGTAAAAAATATTTTTTCTAATAAAAGCTAATCTAGATATTTAAACTTTTGCCCTATCAAAATTTTATTAAACTAAAAGTTTCAGTATTATTTCAAAATTAAAAAAAATATTAGTTAAGCTATAATTTAAACATAATTTATTCTTAATATAAGATGTTAGTTGACAGTAACGTTTATGAGTAATATTCAATTATTAATTATATTTTATGGAAGTATTTTTACCTATAGCCCAAGTATTTGTTAATCCCATCGAAATACTTTTTTTAAGTGCAATAGTTGGAGTTTTGTCAGGATTATTTGGAGTTGGTGGAGGGTTTTTAATGACTCCATTTTTAATTTTTTTAGGTGTTCCCCCAGCTTATGCAGTTGCAAATGAAGCAAATAATATTCTTGCAACATCAGTATCTGGATCAACCACTCATTATTTAAAAAATACTTTAGATTATAAAATGGGCTTGATGATTGTAATCGGAGGAACTATTGGAACTTCCTTAGGGATTTATACTTTTACGTATTTTAAAGGAATAGGAAAAATAGATACAGTAATATCTTTAGCTTACATGTATATATTGGCAATTATTGGAACATTGATGCTGGTAGAAAGTCTTGGTGAAATTGATAAAGCAAAAAAAAATCTTTTAATTAAAAAAAAATTACATGTTCATTATTGGATACACGGACTTCCACTTAGAATGCGGTTTCCAAAGTCAAAATTATACGAAAGTGCATTTACACCAGTTTTAATTGGTTTATTGGTAGGTTTTATTGCAGCAATTATGGGTATAGGTGGAGCTTTTATTTTAGTTCCTGCAATGATCTATATAATTAAAATGCCGACAAAATTAGTTCCAGGAACATCACTTTTTGTAACTATTTTTGTAAGTGTTATAGTTACTTTTCTGCATTCATTTAATTATGGTTCAATAGATCTGATGTTAGTCTTTATGTTGGTAATTGGTTCTATTATTGGTGTTCAAGTGGGCCAAAAACTTGGGGAACAAATTGACAGCTCAGGCATTAGAGCTTTGTTGGCTATTTTACTATTGATTGTTGGTATTGCTATTGCATACGATAGTTTCTTTGCTGAGGAGATACAAAAAGGAACAGTAGAAGTTTTAAATGCAGATTTAAACTTTTTCTCATTATTTATTAAACAGTTTTCAGAAGAAATGCCATTTTTCTATGGATTATTTTCGATTATGTTTGCTATATTTTTGGGTGTCGCAGCAGCTTTTATTAGAAGATTTATTTCAAATTTTAAAAAAAAAATATTACTAAAATCTTAAATTTAAAGATTATTAAATAAATTTATTTATAGTCTCTATATAGATTAAACTTATAATTCCAACTGTGACAGCTGCAATTAAACCAACAACAAATGGTTTGTAGCCCATTGATTTTAATTCATTCAGATTTATAGAAATACCAACTGCTGCCATAGCCATTGTTAAAAAAACAGTAGCTAAAATTTTTAAATATCCAATTAAATTAACCCATATTTCGTGATTACTGTTATCTGTAGGAAAAAATTGATCCCCTAAGTTTCTTACAATTATCATTCCAATAAAACCTAGAACAAAATAAGGAAAAATACTTAAAATTGAGTATTTTTGACCTTTTAACTCACCTCTATTATATAAAAATGCAAACAAAGGTATCAATATCACTAAGAAAGTATTTCTAATTAGCTTTGTTACCGTTGCTACATTTAATGTTTCAGGGCTATTAAATTGTTGATCATAAATTAATCCAGCCGCTGCTACTTGAGAAGTTTCATGAATAGAAGTTCCTAAAAATAATCCAGCATTTAATGCTTCATTATCAAAATACCACTCAGCAAAATATGGATATAAGAGCATTGCTATTACTCCAAATAAAGTAATATTTGCAATCGCATAAGCTACTTCAGATTTTTTTGCATTAATAACTGGTGCAGTAGCTACTATTGCTGTTGCCCCGCATACACTTGTACCTATAGCTATTAAATATGACATTTTAGAAGAGATAGGAACTTTCTTAATAAGTAATTTTATTAAAATTAAAACTCCTACAATACAAAATATAATTAATGGAATTGCAATCGATCCAAATTTGATAAAATCTGCAAAACTTAATCTTATACCTAAAAATATTATTCCTAATTTTAATATATATTGTTGAGTAAAATTTAAACCAATCATCATTCCTGGTCTTGGAGTAAAAGCATTACCCATTAAAATTCCAAGAAGTATAGCTATTAATACTGTTGAGATTGGACTTTTAGGAGTTTCAAAAATTTCTATTGCTAGTACATTATTTATTCCTTGAGAAAATAAACAAAATACTAAAGCTAAAATTACACCTGGTAGAATAGATTTAAAGTATTGAAAATTAAATAGCACAGAAATTTTATGCACTTCTGTAGAGTTTAGTCATCACAAATTCTTTGTGACCTAAAGCCTCTGCACAAGTTAATCTTCCGTTAGCTACCCTTAAAGTTGTTTTGATTAATTCATCTCCAGCTTGAGACATGTTCATTTCACGAGTTAATATTTTTGAAACATCACAATCGATATGTTCACCCATACTTTTAACAGTTAATGGGTTTGCTGTTAGTTTAACAACAGGTTCAATTGGATTACCAACAATGTTACCTTGACCTGTTGGGAATAAATGAATGTTAAATCCTGCTGCAGCTTGAAGAGTTACACACTCTGCTGCTGCTGAAGAAGTATCCATAAAGTATAAACCTTTGCCTTTTGTTGGTTCTTCTGCTGGCTCTAACACATCAATAAATTTACAATTTCCAATTTTTTGGAAATTTCCAAAAGCTTTTTCCTCAATAGTAGTTAAGCCACCAGCAATATTTCCTGCTGTTGGTTGACTTTCAGAAAGATCATCCGTTGCTTCTTTTAAAATAAAATCATTATAAGAATTCCAAGTTTTCATGAATTTATCTGAAGCCTCAGGAGTTGCGCCTCTGGTAGCACAAACTTGTTCAGCTCCAGTTAATTCTGATGTTTCTCCAAAACATAGATGAACACCCATTGGTTCTAATTTGTCCATTAGATTACCAACTGTTGGGTTTGCAGCTAAACCTGATGTCGTATCAGATTCACCACATTTAACTGATATCCAAAGATCACTCATTGGACATTCTTCTCTTTGTTTTTCTGAAGCCCACATCACAAATTCTTGAGCTTTTTTGGATGCTTTCATTGTAGTACCAATATCTCCAGTACGCTCTATATGAAATCCTTCTACTGGTTTTCCAGTTTTAGCAATTCCATCAACAATTTTTTTAGTCCATTTAGGTTCAATACCAATTACAATTACTGCAGCAACATTTGGGTTACAACCAGTTCCAATCATAGTTCTAAAATGAAGTTCTAGATCAGCTCCAAATTGAAGTCTTCCATATGAATGAGGAAGAGCAATTGTTCCTTTAATATTGTTTGCAACAGCTTCAGCACAAGCATTTGAAATATCATCTACTGGAAGAATAATTACATGATTTCTAGTACCCGCTCTGCCGTTTTCTCTTTTGTAACCTAAAAAACTTTTTGGAATTTCCATAATACTACCACTTCTTTGTTTTAACGTTGTGAACATGAACATGTTCACCTTTTTTAATTGATTTAACCACTTTACCTATATCGTGACCATATTTAAGGATTGTGTCACCTTCATTAAGATCAACCATTGCAATTTTGTGTCCTAAAGGAATTTCATCCATGGATTGAATATTTACTGAGCTATCGTCTTCCATTATCCAACAAGCACAGTCTTGTTTTGGAGTGATTTTTTCAATAACAACTACCCCTACGTTATCTTTTTTGTCGTGTATTATTATATCTGTTGCCATATCGTGTCGATTTGTTTGTTTGAATTTTGTAAATTCTTATATATTAATCGCAAAAATTAACAAACGAATTTTAAAAAATTTTAAATTTACACTTTAGAAAGGTATGTTTTTATGACTAAGATGACAACAGAAGAAGCTTTTGTAAAAGTTTTACAAATGCATGGTATTGAACACGCATTCGGAATTATCGGTTCAGCATTTATGCCTATTTCAGATATTTTTCCAGATGCTGGAATTACTTTTTGGGATGTTGCTCATGAAACTAATGGTGGATTAATTGCTGATGGATACACAAGAGCGACTGGTAAAATGTCAATGGTGATAGCTCAAAATGGACCAGGGATTACTGGATTAGTAACACCTATTAAAACTGCTTATTGGAACCATACTCCTCTTTTATTAGTTACACCACAAGCTGCAAATAAAACTATGGGTCAAGGTGGTTTTCAAGAAGTAGAGCAAATGAATTTATTTAAAGATATGGTATGCTATCAAGAAGAAGTTAGAGATCCTTCAAGAATGGCAGAGGTATTAAATAGAGTAATTGAAAAAGCAATTAGAGGATCTGCTCCTGCACAAATCAACGTCCCAAGAGATTATTGGACACAAGTTATTGATATTGATTTACCACCAATTGTTAGATTAGAAAGACAAGCAGGTGGTGTTGATGCAATTAAAAAAGCAGCAGATTTATTATCTAATGCAAAATTTCCAGTAATACTATCAGGCGCTGGAGTTGTTATAGGTGGTGCTATAGAAGATTGTAAAAAACTTGCAGAAAAATTAGATGCACCAGTTTGTTCTGGTTATCAACACAATGATAGTTTTCCAGGAAGTCATCCACTTGCTGCTGGTCCATTAGGTTATAATGGTTCAAAAGCAGGAATGGAATTAATTCAAAAAGCTGATGTTGTTTTAGCATTAGGAACACGTTTAAATCCTTTCTCTACACTTCCAGGTTATGGAATGGATTATTGGCCAAAAGATGCAAGCATCATTCAAGTTGATATGAATTCAGATAGAATTGGTCTTACAAAAAAAGTTACAGTTGGAATTTGTGGTGACGCTAAATTAGTTTCACAACAAATATTAGCTCAACTTTCGCCAACAGCAGGCGATACTGATAGACAAGCAAGAAAAGATATTATTCATCAAACTAAATCAGCTTGGTTACAAAAATTATCAAGTCTTGATCATGAGGATGATGACGAAGGTACAGTTTGGAATGAAGAAGCTAGAAAAAGAGACTCAGATAGAATGTCTCCTAGACAAGCTTGGAGAGCAATTCAAGCGGGTATGCCTGATGATGTAATTATTTCAAGCGACATTGGAAACAATTGTGCAATTGGTAATGCTTATCCAACTTTTGAAAAAGGAAGAAAATATTTAGCACCAGGGTTATTTGGTCCTTGCGGCTATGGTTTTCCTTCAATTTTAGGAGCAAAAATTGGATGTCCAGATACTCCAGTGATAGGTTTTGCTGGTGATGGTGCTTTTGGTATTAGCATGAATGAAATGAGCTCATGTGCCAGAGAAGAGTGGCCAGCAATTTCAATGGTTATCTTTAGAAATTATCAATGGGGAGCTGAAAAAAGAAATACTACACTTTGGTTTGATGATAATTTTGTTGGAACAGAGCTTGATCCAGAACTTAGTTACGCAAAAGTTGCTGATGCATGTGGATTAAAAGGTGTAACTGTTAGAACGATGGAAGAAACTACTGATGCTATCAAGCAATCTTGTGAAGATCAAAAGAAAGGAATTACAACCTTTATCGAAGTAATTCTTAATCAAGAACTTGGCGAACCATTTAGAAGAGATGCAATGAAGAAACCAGTTAAAGTTGCAGGTATTAATAAAGGAGATATGAAGAAACAGCCTTCATTAAATTCTTAAATGTTATTTGAGTTATATTAAACTATTTTTTAAAGAGTTGTTTTTGTAGTTGGATTAGAAGACATATTCTTTTAAGTTTAATTGTTATAATATTAATAAAAATAATTATTTGATAGACATTTATTTTAAACTTGTAGTTTTTTTTGTTTTTAGTCTTATATATTTTTATTCTGTAGTTGGTTATGGAAAGATATTAGCAATAAAAAATTCAAATTATTTTGAGTCTTATTTTAATGGCACAATTATATTACTAATATTAGGGTATTTAATTTATGTTACATTTGGTACAAATCTAATAATAAATATTGTTATTACATCCATAGGGTTAATCTTATATTTTAAAATTGATAAAGAGCTTAGGGGTATAAAGAATATATATATAATTTTTTTACTACTAGCATTATTTTCAATTTTAGTAATTTCAAAAACTCATGAAGATTTTAATACTTATCATTATTTTGCTATTTTTGAAATTTTTAACCATAATTTAAGAATTGGTTTATCACAATTAAATGAAAAATTTTTTCATTCTTCACTTTTAGCTATTAATCAGTCATTATCTATTTTACCTTTTTTAAATTTTAAATTAGTTCATCTATCAAGTTTCTTTATTTATTTTAGTGTCATTGGATATTTTATTGTAAATTTATTTTCAAAAGAAAAAGATAATAAAGAAGTTTTTTTTTCTATTCTATGTTTATTTATTTTATTAATAAAGTTTAATAGACTTAGTGAATATGGATACGATTATGTTTCACAATTTATTCTCTTAATAGTATTTCATAAGATTTATTTTTTATGTTCAAGTAATAACGAAATTAGAAAATCAATCTTGTATTTTGTTTTAAGTATTTTAATAAAACCTATTAGCTTACTATTTTTACCGATAATGATTTTTATTTTTTATAAAAAAGGTATTTTTTTTTATAAGAAAATATCTAAGTCTATATACGTTATATTATTTTCATTATTGATTATTTTATTTTCATCAAGTTTCTTTAAATCAGGATGTTTCTTTTATCCTTTAAATAAAACATGTTTTTCTACTGAAAAAGTTTCTTGGAGTGAAAAAGATAGAATTGAAGATTATTCCGAATCAGTAAGTTTGTGGGCCAAAGGATATTATGCTCAAGATAAAACTAAATATGAAAAAATTGATGATAAAAA
>CACEKA010000012.1 GCA_902560015.1 uncultured Pelagibacteraceae bacterium | reverse complement strand
CACTCTAAATAATAAAAAATCATCTTTTATTAGTAAAAAAGGCAAGTATTTGCTGCTTAAAAACTCTGGTTATAAGCATCAATTCTAAAGTTAATTATTGTCTTTTTTAGCTTTTTTTGTATTGTCCGGGCTTAAAATTTAACAACCAACAACCTTAAGGTTTATATGAGCGAAACAGTAGAGACTATTTTATTATACACAATCGGAGCTGGTTTATTGTCCATAGTTTATGGATTTTTTACTGGAAAAAATATTTTAAATCAAAGTGCAGGTAATGCTAAAATGCAAGATATTGCATCAGCAATCCAAATCGGTGCTAAAGCTTATCTAGCAAGACAATACAAAACAATAGCTATAGTTGGTGTAGTTGTTTTGGTGATTGTAAGTATCGCATTTAGTCCTTTGGTTGGTTTAGGATATTTAGTTGGTGCCGCATTATCAGGTATAGCAGGTTATGTTGGAATGTTAGTTTCTGTTGAAGCTAACGTTAGAACTGCTGAAGCTTCTAGAAAAGGTCTTGCACAAGGTTTATCTGTTGCATTTAAGTCAGGTGCTGTAACTGGTATGTTGGTTGCTGGTTTAGCCTTATTAGCTATAGCAGTTTATTATTATTACCTATTAAAATTTAATATCGATGAAAGAGAAATAGTTAATGCACTTGTTGCCTTAGGTTTTGGCGCTTCTCTTATTTCTATTTTTGCTAGACTTGGAGGTGGAATATTTACGAAAGGTGCTGATGTAGGTGCTGATTTAGTTGGTAAAGTTGAAGCTGGTATTCCAGAAGATGATCCTAGAAACCCAGCTGTTATTGCAGATAATGTTGGTGATAATGTGGGTGATTGTGCTGGAATGGCTGCTGACTTATTTGAAACGTATGCCGTTACAATTGTAGCAACTATGGTTTTGTCCTCTATTTTCTTTCAGGGTGACATGAGTATGATGATTTACCCTTTAACTATTGGTGGTGCTTGTATTTTAACATCAATTCTAGGAACTTTCTTTGTAAAACTTGGAAAAGATAAAAATGTTATGAATGCTTTGTATAAGGGATTTGTTGTATCAGCTATTGCTTCAATAGTTATTTTGTATCCAGTTACTGACCATGTCATAGGTTTTGCAACTGAATATAATGTTAATGGTAAAAACTTTAATGGAATGAGCTTATATTACTGTGGAATAATTGGTCTAGTTATTACAGGTTTATTAATTTGGATTACCGAATATTACACAGGTACAAATTACAGACCAGTTAAATCTGTTGCTGCTTCATCAACAACAGGACATGGTACGAATGTTATTCAAGGTTTAGCAGTTTCAATGGAAGCAACTGCTGTTCCTGCTTTAATCATTGTTGCTGGAATTTTAGCTACTAATGCAATTGCAGGTCTTTTTGGAATTGCAATCGCTGTAACTACTATGCTAGCTCTAGCTGGTATGGTTGTTGCTTTAGATGCTTATGGCCCAGTTACTGATAATGCTGGTGGAATTGCTGAAATGTCTAATTTAGATAAAAAAGTTAGAAAAACTACTGATGCCCTTGATGCTGTAGGTAATACAACAAAAGCTGTTACTAAAGGTTATGCAATTGGATCAGCTGGTTTAGGAGCTCTCGTTTTATTTGCTGCTTACGTTGAAGATATCAAGCATTTTTCAAACGTAGCTGGCTCTAAATTAGAGGGTATTGTTGTAACTTTTGACTTATCAAACCCATACGTTGTTGTTGGTTTGTTAATTGGAGGAATGTTACCTTACTTATTTGGCTCTATGGGAATGCAAGCTGTTGGAAGAGCAGGCGGCGCTGTTGTTATTGAAGTGAGAAGACAATTTAAAAAGTTTCCTGGTATTATGAAGAGAAAACAGAAACCAGATTATGCTAAATTAGTTGATCTATTAACTGTAGCGGCAATTAAAGAGATGATAATTCCATCTTTATTGCCAGTTTTATCACCAGTAGTATTGTATTTTATAATTCTATCAATAGGAGGCCAAGTAGCTGCATTAGCAGCTGTTGGAGCAATGTTGCTAGGAGTAATTATCACAGGATTATTTGTTGCTGTTTCGATGACTGCTGGAGGTGGCGCTTGGGATAATGCTAAAAAGTATATCGAAGACGGAAATCATGGTGGAAAAGGTTCCGAGGCTCATAAAGCTGCTGTTACTGGTGATACTGTTGGAGATCCATATAAAGATACTGCAGGCCCTGCTGTTAACCCGATGATCAAAATTACTAACATAGTGGCATTACTATTGTTAGCTGTTATCGCTGGCTAATTTCTTTACGTTTTTTGGCCCTCTGTCCAAGAGGGTCATTAATTTTTTGTCTCATGCTAGACATAAAGTCATATATGAATGAATTTCTTTTAAATCCAGCTTGTGTTGTTGCTTCTACTATTTTAATATTTTCCATATCATCTTTATTGTAAAATTCCTTTTTTTTAAGTATTCCATAATTATCAATTTCTAAAACAAGTACATTATTTTTAGAGATTTTCATTTTTCCTAAATTTCTTAGTTGCGATTGAGTTTGTTTTCTCTCAATATAAATCCAAACATCGTTATCAAATTTACTTTTAGTTGATGGATTTCCTAAAATTTTTTTAATATCATTCACGTTTGTTTCATTTACAACAAGTGATGATTGTTTTTTTTCTAGAAATGGTACACCATGATGTTTTTCTACTTTTTTAGTAGAGCAATTTGTAACTATTAATGAAATAAAAATTATATATAATAATTTAATCATGAATGAAAAATATCTTTATATTTATAACAATTTGATCAATTACACTAGAAATAAAGATTTGTATAAATCTTTATCAAGAGAGGATAATTTTTCTGATCGTTTAACCTTATTTTTGCTACATTTTTCTTTCTTTTTAAAAAACTTTAAGAACGAAGAAAACAAGATTATTCTTCAAGAAATTTATGACTTTAACTTTAGACAACTCGAGCTTAGTATCAGAGAAATTGGTTACGGAGATCAATCTATTAATAAAAAAATGAAAGATTATATAAATTTGTTTCATTCAATGGTTTCAGAAATTCATTTTTGGGAAAGTTTTGATAAATCTGAAAAACTTAAAAAATTTTCAGTTTTTTTGATTGATTTTGGTAATATTGATCATTTGCTTGATTATTTTGAGGAATTTAATGAAAAATTATCAAAAAAAACTTTGAATTCTTATTTAAAAAGTGTAAGTAACCCCTAATTATGGCTGTACCAAAACGAAAACAAACCCCTTCCAGAACTGGAATGAGAAGAGCTCAAACGATGAAATATTCAACTAAGAATATAGTTGAAGATAAAAAGTCAGGAGAATATAGGCTTTCTCACCATCTTGATCTTAAAACAGGTATGTATAAGGGCAGACAAGTTTTAGACCCAAAAGAATAATACTGTAATCTCCAATACTATTATTTATAATGTCAGATATGATTAAAATTGCAGTTGATGCAATGGGTGGTGATAATTCACCAAAAAAAATAATAGATGGAATAATACGCAACCATCAATCTAATAATGATTCTTTTTATAAAATTTTTGGTGATGAAAATAAGATTTCAGAATTAATTAAAGGGAAAATAGATAACGATCATTATGAAATTTTACATACTGAGAACGTTGTTAAAAGCACGGATAGCCCATTAGAGGGTGCTAAAAGAGGAAAAAATACAAGCATGTGGCTTGCTATTGAAAGTGTAAAAAACAAAGAAGCTGATATTGTGGTCTCTGCGGGAAATACTGGTGCTTTATTAGTTGTTTCAAAATTAAATCTTAAAATGATAGAGAATATTGATAAACCTGCTTTATCAGCATTATGGCCAAATAAAAAAGGTATGAGTGTTGTTTTGGATTTAGGTGCAAATATAGAATGTAGTTCTAAAAATCTTTTAGATTTTTCAATAATGGGGGCTTCTCTTTACACATCTTTATATCCTAACGATAAACCAAATGTTGGTTTACTAAATATAGGTTCAGAAGAATTAAAAGGTAATGAAATAATTAAAGAAACTTATCAAATTCTTAATGATAAAAATTCTAATAATTATGATTTTGCTGGGTATATAGAGGGTAACCATTTAATGGATGGTGATGTTAATGTTATTGTATCTGATGGTTTTACAGGAAACGTAGCTTTAAAAACTGCAGAAGGAACCGCAAATTTTATCACTAGTGAACTAAAAACAGCGATGACAGGTACACTTATTGGTAAAATCTCATCTCTTTTGAATATATCAAATTTAAATAAATTTAAAAAAAGACTTGATCCAAGATTATATAATGGAGCAATTTTTATTGGTCTAGACTCGCCTGTTGTTAAGAGTCATGGAGGTACTGATTATATTGGTTTTTCGAATTCACTAGATGTTTGTTATAGAATTGTAAAAGGTAATTTGATAGAAAAGATAAAACAAAATATTTAAATAATGAGAATAAACTTAACTAAAAAAGACTTAGTTAATTTAGTCTATATGCAACTTGGATTTTCAAAACAAATTTCTGAAAACCTTATTGAAGATTTTCTCTCAACTATTGTTTTAAATATTAAATCAGAAAAAAAACTTAAATTATCTAAATTTGGAACATTTTCAATAAGACAAAAAAAATCAAGAATTGGAAGAAATCCAAAAACAAAAGAATCTAAAGTTATATCAAGTCGTGATGTTGTTCTGTTTAAAGCATCAAAAGAATTTAAAGATTTTGTTAATCTAAATGATAATGGATAAATTAGACAGCGCTTACAAGACAATAGGAGAAGTTGCTAAAATTTTAAAACTTAAATCAAATAAAAAAGGTGTTTTACCAACCCACACTATTAGATTCTGGGAAACTCAATTTAAACAAATTAAACCTAAAATTTTTAATGGCAATAGAAGATACTATGATGAAAAATCTATCAATCTGCTTAAAAAAGTTAAATTTTTGTTAAAAGAGCAAGGTATGACTATCAATGGAGTAAAAAAAGTACTAAATGGCGATGTGTCTTTTGAACTTGACGAAATGGTAAATAATTCTATAAAAGCTGATAATTTAAGAAATAAGTTAACCAAAATTTCTAATATTATTAAAAATTTAAAAAATTTAAAACAAGATGGCAAAAAAAACACACGTTAAAGTTAGATTAGTGCCTGAAGCTAAACCTGATAGTTCTTTTTTTTACTATGTTAAAAAACCTGCTGGTGGTGAAAAAGCAAAAGTAAAACTTTCAGCCAAAAAATACAATCCCGATACTAGAAAACACGAAATGTTTGTGGAAAAAAAACTTCCACCACACAGTAAGTAATTATTTCTTTTTAAAATTTCGCCTTTCGTAATCTATGTAAGACCAGATCATATTTTTCCAAATACGATTTGTTATTCTAGGATCTATCTTAAGTTTTTTTGATTTTCCTTTAATTTTATTAAGTATGAAATTAATCCTTTTTTTATCAACAATCTCTTTTTTAAATTCTTTTAATTTAAGAACTTCTTTAACAAGAGAGGTACGATATTTGATTAGAGCAAGAAGTTTATTATCAAGCTTATCTAATTTTATACGTATTACATCTAATTTTTTTTTATTTTTTGGCGACATTTAATTTATTGGATTAATTAATAATTATTATATTTATCTATATATGTACAGTCAGAATAGTAATTTAAATCTTCAATTAAAGATCTGGTTACTTTCTTTAATTGGACTTGTTATTCTTATAATTTTAGTTGGTGGTTTGACGAGACTTACTGACTCAGGTCTATCTATTACAACCTGGGAATTGTTTGTGGGTTTTGTCCCACCACTAACAAATGATAAATGGATAGATTATTTTGATCTTTATAAAACCATTCCAGAGTTTAGTGAACAAAATTACAATATGACACTTAATGAATTTAAGGTAATTTTTTGGTGGGAGTGGGGTCATCGTCAATTGGGTAGGTTAATTGGATTGTCAGTATTGATACCACTTGTATGTTTTTCTATTAAAAATGGTTTATGGGTTTTAAAAAAATATGGATTGATTTTTTTATTAGTTTGTTTTCAAGGGCTTATTGGTTGGTATATGGTTTCGAGTGGCTTAATAGATAGAGTAGATGTTAGTCATTACAGACTTTCATTACACTTAGTAACAGCCTTTATAATTTTATCTGTAGTATTTTGGAAATTTCTTAAATTAACTAAAATTCAAACTCAATATAACTCAATTAGTATTAATTTAGTAAAATTTTTTCTTTTTTTATTATTTTTACAATTAATAATAGGTGCTTTTGTATCTGGAATGGATGCTGGAAAAATTTACAACACTTGGCCTTTGATGGGCTCATCCTACTTTCCTGACGATAGTCAATTTATTGATTTTTTAAACATAAGCGTTTTTAATAATCCTTCTATAGTTCAATTTATTCACAGAAATTTAGCTTACTTAATTGTAGGTATTTATATTTATATTCTTTTTTTTACTATCAAAAATCGAAATGAAATATTTAAAATTCCTGTTATTATTATAGGAGTAAGTTTATTTTTACAGATTGTTTTAGGAGTACTTACTATTTTATCTGGAGTAAAAATTTTATATGCATCTTTACACCAGATAAATTCAATTTTAATTATTCTTTCAACTCTATATTTTTTGTATATTACAAAATATAGAAAAATTAATTAGTCTCTATTTGTTGACATAATATATAGGGTTTAGCTTACAGCTTTTAAGTTACCTTTGGATGATTTATCTAAGGCTTGATCCAAATCATCAATAATGTCCTCAATATGCTCTAACCCAATGCACAATCTAACATATCCAGGTGTGACCCCAGCTGAAGTAAGTTCATCTTCAGTTAATTGACTATGAGTAGTGGTTGCCGGATGAATTGCTAAGCTTCTTGCGTCACCTATATTAGCTACATGATAAAACATTTTTAAAGCCTCGATAAATTTCTTACCCGCTTCAATACCACCAGATAATTCAATACCGACTAAAGCACCATTGCCATTTTTAAGATATTTCTTTGCTCTACTAGAAATTTCATCATTATGTTCTGTTGCATAGATAACCTTAGATATAGCCTTATGTTTTTTCAAATAATCAACAACTTTTGAGGCATTTTCACAATGCTGTTTCATTCTTAATGCAACTGTTTCCAAACCTTGGATTACACCAAAAGCATTATCTGGTGATAGGGCAGATCCTAAATCTCTTAATAATGTTACTCTAGCTCTTACTGCATAAGAAACATTTGCACCTGTTAATTCAGGTACTGCTTTTCCCCATATTACACCACCATAACTTGCATCTGGTTCATTAAATAATGGCTGTCTTTTTGGATCTGATGTCCAATCAAAGTTACCACCATCAACTAAAGCTCCACCAACAACTGTTCCGTGTCCAGCTATATACTTTGTCAGTGAATAAACAACTACGGCTGCTCCATGTTCAAGTGGTTTACAAATAACAGGAGCTGCTGTGTTATCAACAATTAATGGTATATTGTATTTTTTACCGATATCTGCCACTTCTTTAATAGGGAAAACTCTCAAATATGGATTTGGTAAAGTTTCACCATAAAAAGCTCTTGTTTTTTCATCAATAACTTTTTCAAAGTTCTTTGGATCTGAAGGATCAGCATATCTAACTTCAATACCAAGTTTACTTAATGTATGTGTAAATAAAGATACTGTTCCACCATAAAGATCTGTTGAACTTACAATATTATCACCTGCTTGAGCTACGTTTAAAATTGCAAAAGTCGAAGCAGTTTGTCCTGATGAAACTGTCAAACAAGCTAAACCACCATCTAGTGCAGCAAGTCTTTTTTCAAGAACATCGTTAGTTGGATTCATGATTCTGGTGTAAATGTTACCAAATTCTTTTAGTGCAAACAGGTTTGCTGCATGCTCAGTACTATCGAATTGATAGGATGTAGTTCTATAAATGGGAACAGCTACAGCGTTAGTTGAGGGGTCACTTCTATAGTCACCACCATGTATCGCTATTGTTTCAGGATTATTTCTTTTTGTACTCATTTTACTCCTTTTTTAGTGCTTTAACTTAATGTAAGGCGCACAATACAGTTCAAATGCCTGCCGATAATGTTATGAATATTCCTGTTTAGCAGTTTTACGCCCGCAATAGGATCAAATCGGCAATACTTTTTTACCAGATAAACCATATATTGCAAGATAAATATCAAATTGACTTTGTAATTAATAATAGTATTAATCCTGGCACAATGACAAAATTCGTAAAAAAAGACCAAGTAATATCATCATGGTATGAAATAGATGCTACAAATGCTGTAGTTGGAAGACTAGCAACTGTAATTTCTAAAATCATTAGAGGAAAAAATAAAACCACTTATACACCTCATATGGATCATGGTGATTTTGTTGTAGTTAAAAATATTGATCAAGCAAAATTTACAGGAAAAAAATTTCAAGATAAAATTTATTATAGACACACTGGTCACCCTGGAGGAATTAAAGAAACAACACCTGAAAAATTACATGAAAAAAAACCCGGTGAAACTTTAAAGCTTGCTGTGAAAAGAATGCTTCCTGGCGGGGTATTGGGTAGAAAGCAATTAACTAAATTAAAAATTTATTCTGGAAGTGATCATCCTCACACAGCGCAGAATCCTCAAGTAATTGAGTTGGGTAAATTAAACAGTAAAAACTTAGCAAGAAATTAATATGGAAAATACTCAAACAGCATCAAAAACACCTAAACTTAAATTAGACTTTAAAGACAGTAAATACGCAACTGGAAGAAGAAAAACCTCAATAGCGAAAGTTTGGTTAAAAAAAGGTTCTGGCAAAATATATGTTAATGGAAAATTATTTAATGAATATTTTTCTAGTGAATTTCATCATCTTCAAATAACAAGACCTTTTGACTTAATTAATCAATCTACAGATTACGACGTAAGATGTAGCGTTAGTGGAGGAGGACCCACTGGTCAAGCTGGAGCTATGGTACATGGTATTTCAAAAGCATTAGTAATGTTTGATGAAAATTTAAAAGCTACACTAAAAACTGAAAAGTTAACCACAAGAGACTCCAGAGCTGTTGAGAGAAAAAAACCTGGTAGAAGAAAAGCTAGAAGAAGCTTCCAATTCTCTAAAAGATAATTTTTTTTTAATTTTAAACTGTTATAATAAATTATGCCTAAGCTTAATGCATTAGTTGCCGGTTCGACTGGATATATTGGAGTTCAATTAATAAAACTTTTAACTAAACACAAATATATAAAAATAAAATATCTTTGTGGCAACACCTCTGTTGGTAAAAAAATTTCTCACTATGATAAATCTTTATCAAATAAAAAATTACCTAAAATCATAAAATTTAATAAAGATCTTTTAAAAAATATAGACGTTGTTTTTACAGCTTTACCCAATGGTCAGGCACAGGATATATCTAAACAATTAAATAAAGATGTTACATTAATTGATTTAGCTGCAGATTTTAGATTAGAAAAAAAATCTGATTATCTTAAATGGTATAAACAAAAACATAGATCGCCTAGCTTAATTAAAAAAAGTATTTACTCTTTGCCTGAAATAAACGGAAGTGAAATAAAAAAATATCAAATAATTTCCTGTCCAGGATGTTATCCAACATCGATATTGTTACCTCTTGTACCTTTATTTAAGAATAAATTAGTAAAAGTTAAAAATATTATTATGGATTCTAAATCTGGATATTCTGGTGCTGGTAGAGGAGTTCATAAAAAATATAAAGATAAAAATTTATACGAGTCATTAAGTGCTTATGGTGTTGGTTTTCATCGTCATAACTCTGAAATTCATCAAATGTTAAATAAGTACTCTAATAAAAAAATTGATTTTAATTTTACACCTCATTTAACACCAATGTTTAGAGGTATACTAAGTACTATCTATATTGATTTAGAAGCGAATGTTACTCAATCAAAAGTATTAAAGACATTGTCTAATTTTTACAAAAAAAATAATTTTATTAAAGTTTTAAAATCTGATTCATTGATTAGTACAAATGACGTTATTAACACTAATAATTGTTATATATCTGTGTGTAAAACTAAATATAAAAATAAAATTATAATACTTTCTGCCATAGATAACTTGATAAAAGGTGGTGCAGGACAAGCTGTGCAGAACTTAAATTTAAAATTTAATTTTCCTCCTAAAACTGGTCTTTAATGAAAATAATATTGATATTATTAATATCATTATTTCTTACTAACTGTTCATTAAATAAAGATTCTCAATATTGGAGAGAAGATGTTATTAAAAAGAAAAATAATCAAAAAGATCTAAAAAAAATATTAAAAAAGTCAGATGATATAACAAATATGACGCTTGAAGAATATGAGATTTATATAGATGACTACACAAAAAAAAGTAAATATCCAAATATAAACGAATGAAAAATTTAATAAATATTGCTGTAGTAGGGTTAGGACAAGTTGGAATTTATTTATTTAATGAACTTAATACTAAAAAAAAAGAAATTGAACTTAAGACTGGAATTAAAATTAATGTTGTTGCTATTTCTGCAAAAAATATTAACAAAAAAAGGCAATTTAAAATAAATAAAAAAATTTTTTTTAAAAATCCTTTAGAAATTTTTAAGAAAAAAAAAGTAGATATTCTGTTTGAAGCTATAGGGTTGTCTGATGGAATTTCTAAAAAAGTTATTGAAACAGCTTTAAAAAATAAGATTCATGTAATTACTCCAAATAAAGCTTTGATTTCAAAACATGGTAATGATCTAGCAAAACTTGCTGAAAAAAATAATGTAAATTTAGAATTTGAAGCATCTGTAGCTGGAGGTATACCAATACTTAGATCTATTAAAGAGGGATTAGCTACAAATAAAATTTCTAAAGTTTATGGAATACTAAATGGGACATCAAATTATATATTATCTGAAATGGAGAATTCAAATCAGAATTTTTCAAATGTTTTAAAAAAAGCGCAAAAACTTGGATACGCTGAGCCTGGAAATCCTAAACTAGATTTAAATGGATTTGATGCTTTTGCCAAGGTGAGAATACTTTCTGCATTAGCTTTCAATAGCAAAATTTCTATGCACAAATGTTTGATGGAGGGTATTGAAAATATTGACTTAAAAGACATAAAGATTGCAAATCAACTAGATTTAAGAATAAAACTTTTGGGAATTTCTGAATTAAAAAATAATCATTTATTTGAGACAGTTCATCCATGCTTGGTAAGTAAAAAGTCATACATAGGAAATGTAAATGGTGTAATGAATGCAGTTATATTAGAAGGGAAACCAGTTGGTGAAAGTATCTTACAGGGTGAAGGGGCAGGACCTGGACCAACATCTTCATCTTTATTATCTGATTTGCTGTCTATACTAAGAGGTAATATTAAAAAACCTTTTGGTGTATCTGTTTCTAAATTAAGATCTCTAAAACCTTACAATATTAATAATTACGTAAATTCATTATATTTGAGATTTGAAGTTAAAGATAAACCAGGTGTTTTGTCACAAATTACAAATCGTTTAGCAAAGTATAAAATATCAGTAAAAAGGCTTATTCAAACACCTGATAAAAAAAACAATAAAGCAACAATAGTTATTATAACTCACAAAACCTCAGAACTAAATTGTCATAATTGTTTGTCTATTTTTAAGAAAAACAATAATATTCTTAAAAGTCCTACATTGATAAGATTGTTAAGTTAATGGAAATATATTTAAAGCTTTTTGAAGTTTTATTTCCTGTATTCTTTATAGTTGGTATAGGTGTTTTTTTAGGAAAAAAAAATCCTAATATTGATACTTCTTTTATTACAACTTATTCAGGTAATTTTGGTACTCCATCTTTAGTTATTTTTGCCCTTACTGCTGGTAGTGTTTCTTTTGAAGTATTCGCTAATTTTTTTATTTACGGGATTATTCTTTTGACACTATTTGGAATTGTAGGGTTAATTTTTCTTTTTTTAATGAAGAAAGACTATCTAAGGGAATTACCAACTTTTTTCTTACCCAACACTGGTAATATGGGTATACCTATTTGTTTATTTGCTTATGGTGAATTAGGAATGGGGATGGCTGCATCTATTTCATCACTAGTAGTTTTTCTTCATTTCACTTTGAATATTTTCCTTGCTAAAAGAGCTTTTGATTTTCATACAATAATTAAAAGTCCTGCTTTTTACGCTATTATAGTAACTGTTTTATTTCTTTATTTTGAACAACCTATCCCTCAATTTGTCATGAATACAGTAATGTTATTAGCTTATGGAATGATAGTGATGATTTTAATGTCTTTAGGTATAGCGCTAACACAAATGAAAGTATTTTCATTTAAAGACTCTATAATAACTTCAATTGGTAGAGTTGTTATAGGTCCTATAATTGGATTAATGGTTATAAAAATTTTTAATCTTTCTGGAGTTGCTGCGGGAGTTGTTTTGATCCAATCTTCGATGCCAAGTGCTATATTATGTTATCTAATTGCTTCTATGTATTCACCTAAAGAGATAGTTGATAATATTTCAAGTACTATTGTAGTTTCTACATTAATGTCTTTAATCACAATTCCAATTACATTATTCTTTGCTTTAAAATACTTCTATTAAGCAGTATCTTCATCTTATGAAAGCAATAATATTAAATGCTTCAGCATGGATGATTGTGCCTGTCATGGACGCTTTTGCAAAATATTTAAGTTCATCTATGGATGTTCTCCAAATTACTTGGGCGAGATATTTTTTCACTGTAGTTTTTACTTTAGGATTGATGTTAATTTTTTACAGACACACATTAGTTTGGACAAAAAAAACCTACACTTCAATTAATAAGAGGATTGATATTTGTTTTTTCCACGTATTTATTCTTTTATGCAATATCAGAGATTTCTCTTCCTAAAGCTCTAACTTTAGCTTTTGTTGCACCTATATGCGTAACAGCTTTGTCACCATTCTTCCTCAAAGAGAAAGTAGGGGTGAAAAGGTGGACTGCTGTATCCTTAGGATTTATAGGAACATTAATAGTAATAAGGCCTGGCTTTATTGAGCTAAATTTAGCTACAATGGCCGCATTAGGTAATGGAATTTGTTATGGATTTTATCTTATAATCACAAGGAAGTTGAGCACATCAGATAATCCACTTTTAACACTTTTATTGTCAGGTTTGATAGGAACTATTATAATTAGTCTGTTTATGCCTTCTGTATGGATTAATCCTACTTCAAATCAATGGATTTTAATGGCTTTAATCGGCCTTATAGCCTCTGTAGCGCACCTTTTTCTAATTTTATCACTGAAATATGCCGATGCATCTAAATTAGCTCCCTTGGGCTATACAGAAATTATTACAAATATACTTATTAGTTATTATTTCTTCCATGAGTTGCCTGATAATTGGACTTATTTGGGACTATTTATCATTGTTCTAAGTGGCCTTTATATCTCTAAAAGAGAACACTATTTAAATAAGTCAAGTTAATAGTAAATATTTATTTACTATAAATTAAACAATTATATTAATTTATATATGTAAACTATTGTAATTATTAGTATTTTTAAATATATTAAAATATTAAAATTTATTAAAATATAGTAAAATAAATGTTACTATATCTTTAAAATTGCTCAATAATTAAAAAATCAAATTAATCAATCTTGATATATTGAATTATTTAAGTCCTAAAATTCAAAGCATAAATCAAATATCTAATAATTGATTAAAAGTATTTAATACCAACACTTTTTAAGTATAATGAAAATATTGATATC
Organism: uncultured Pelagibacteraceae bacterium; assembly: GCA_902560015.1. Classification (GTDB taxonomy): domain Bacteria; phylum Pseudomonadota; class Alphaproteobacteria; order Pelagibacterales; family Pelagibacteraceae; genus Pelagibacter. Next base: position 18,783 of record CACEKA010000012.1, on the reverse strand, counting down.
AGCAATTAGTATTAAATAACATAAGTGGAGCGAAAATTAATGGAAAAAACAGTATTTTTACTGTCTTCTAAAAGTACTGATATCATTATAAAATAGAGCAATGCACTATTAGAATATATGGTTTAAACGGCCATAGAGCACCTTATTTTTAGCAAAGATTGATATCTAGTACAACTAAAGGCTGTATAATACCAATTATGTAAAAAATAGCTAAAATAACTTAAAAGTGTTTATTTTAGCGGTTAATTTAAGAATTGGGAGTATAAAGAACGCTATTTAATAAATACCTTCTCAGATCTTAATAACAGTCTTTTTTGCCTAATACCACCTTTTCCCGAGTAACCACCAAGGCTGCCATCAGATCTTATCACTCTATGACAGGGTATTTTGGGAGGATAGGGGTTTTTACCAACTGCATTTGCTACAGCTCTAAAAGCTCTTGGTTTTCCAATGGCTTTAGCAACTTCTAGGTATGTTTTAACCTTGCCTTTAGGTATTTTTTTCAAGTAATTCCAGACTTTAAGCTGAAATTTTGTACCATTTAATATCATATATTTAATAATATTTTAAAATAACAAAGCAAAATATAAAAAAGATTGACAAAATTGAAAGATATTTTGTTTCTAAACTTTTCCCAGTTTTTTTATATTGAATTACAGTTAGAATTATAAATCCAATTGATGTTATTAAAAAATATATTGGCTCAATTACACCATCAATAGAACCCATATATAATCCTTAAGTTTATAGAGTTCAAATGCAGTAATTTTCTAATCATTTAATTTAATTTTAAATTTTAAATTATTGATATTATTAAGTAAACCACCTAAATGCCTCATACATAGCTAGTCCATATAGTGAATGTCTGATTAAAAATACAAAAAATGTTTTTAAAGGGTTTTCAGTATTTGAAGCTAAGATACCTTGACCTGTAAAAGGCATAAATATAAATAATGGCGCTAAAGTAGTAGTAGCTCCGAAAATTAGCCCCGAAAAATAAGACATATTTAGCCCAAGTATTATAAAAACAAAATAATAAACAACTGCCCAACATAATGATATGTAATAATGGAAAATCCATCCAAGTAAAATTTCATATTTAAATTTCGGCATATCAATAACTTTAGGATTATAAAAAACTGCTTTTTTAAGCATATAATAAGTCCATCTCCCAACAATTCCCCATGAAGGTTCTGGAATTCCAATTAATTTTAATAAATATCCAAGAATATCTAGAATGATGCATGAGAATATACCCGCAATTAAAATACTTAAAATATCATTCATGATAAATTGTTAACAAATATTTAGAATTATTTAAATTTAAAGTATTGACATTAAAAAACATGTAATATATTACTAACGATAATTAATGGTTATCAATAGTAATATAAATGAATGAACTAATTACAGATATAAAAGCATTAAAAGAAGAAACTTTAATCAATCTAAAAAACTCTAAATCACACAATACTATAAGAGCTTATAGGTCAGACTTTAAAGATTTCGAGTTATTTTGTGTAAAAAATGGATTTAAATCAATGCCATCAGATTCCAAAATAGTTTCGCTCTATTTGACCTATTTATCTACAAATGAAGTAAAAATGAGCACTTTAAAACGGAGACTTGTTTCAATTGGTGTAATTCATAGATTAAAGGGGCATTATTTAGATATGAAACATCCATCTATTATAGAGAATATTATGGGTATCAAAAGACGTAAAGGAAGCATTCAAAAAGGGAAAAAACCTATATTAATCAGTAGTTTAAAAACTATAATTAATGTTATAGATGAGATTAAAGATGATGAAATTAAAAGATCAAGAGACAGAACAATAATATTAATTGGATTTTCTGGAGGTTTTAGAAGAAATGAAATTGTATCATTAGATTATGACGATCTAGATTTTGTAAACGAAGGCCTTAAAATCAACCTAAAAAAATCTAAAACAGATCAATTCGGTGAGGGATCAATCAAAGCTCTACCCTATTTTGATAATCCAAATTATTGTCCAGTTAAATCTCTTCAAAAATGGTTGAATTATTCGAAAATAGATAATGGCCCTGTATTTAGAAGATTAAATAAAGGGTCTAAGATTACAGAAAATAGATTAACTGATCAAACAGTTGCTATTTTGATCAAGAAGTATCTTCAATTAGCAGGCATAGACAGTAAAAATTACTCAGGTCATAGTTTAAGGTCTGGTTTTGCTACATCTGCAGCAGAATCTGGAGCTGAAGAAAGAAGTATTATGGCAATGACTGGACATAAATCTACAGAAATGGTGAGAAGATATATAAAAGAAGCTAATTTATTTAAAAATAATGCTCTAAATAAAATAAAAATATAAATTAAGATATACTCAAATAAAGAAAACAAAAAAAATAATTCATAAATTATGAAAATAAAAACAATTGTTGTAACAGGTGGACTTGGTTTTATTGGTAGTAATTTAATAAATTTACTACTCAAAAGAAATTATAAAGTAATTAACATTGATAGAGTTTCATATTCCTCAAATTTTTATAACGTCAAACATTTAAAAAATAATAATAAATATAAATTTTATAAGGCTGATATTAATAATAAAAAAAAGATTATTAAGATTTTATTTAAAGAAAAACCTATTGCTGCATTTAATTTAGCAGCAGACACACATGTAGATAGATCAATAGATAGCCCCTATCCTTTTATTAAGAATAATATTTTAGGAGTATTTAATTTACTTGAAGCTTCAATGAATTATTACAAAAAAAACAAGAAATTCAGATTAATTCATATTTCTACAGATGAAGTTTATGGTGATATTTTAAAAAATAGATCTAGTGAAAGCTATCCTTATAAACCTTCATCACCTTATGCTGCAAGCAAAGCATCATCAGATCATTTAGTTTACTCATATTATAAAACTTATAATTTACCAATTATAGTAACAAACTGTTCAAATAATTATGGACCTAAACAACACCCAGAAAAGTTAATACCAAAGATGATATACAATATTATTAATAATAAAGATTTACCAGTCTACGGTAATGGAACTAATTCAAGGGAATGGATTTTTGTTGAAGATCATTGCAAGGCTTTAATAACAATATTGAAAAAAGGTAAAACAGGAGAATTTTATAATATAGGATCTAATGAAAACTTAAATAATCTTAAAATATGTAAGAAATTATTAAAAATTGGAAAAAAGATCATTAAAGAAAATAGATCTAAAATCAAATTTGTAAAAGACAGACCAGGTCATGACATAAGATATGCTTTAAATAGCAACAAAATCAAAAAAGAATTAAAATGGAAGAAAGATACAGATTTTAATACAGGTTTAGTCAATACTTTTAATTGGTATCTTAATAATTTAGAATATTTTAAATCATTCAAAAAAAAAGATATAACTAGTAGATTAGGTAATAAATGATCAAAAAGGGAATTATATTAGCTGGAGGAAATGGCACAAGAATGAGCCCATTAACTAAAGCAGTGAATAAACAATTATTACCCTTATATGATAAGCCTCTAATATTTTATTCTTTATCAATATTAATGTTATCTAAAATTAAAGATGTACTAATAATTGTAAATAAAGGACAGCTTGAACAATATAAAAAAGTTTTACCTAATGGTAAAAATTTAGGTATGAATATTTCATATAAAGAACAAGAAAAACCAAATGGTTTACCAGAAGCTTTTTTAATCGGTGAAGACTTTATTAAAAATGACAATGTAGCATTAATTCTAGGCGATAACTTTTTCTATGCACAAAATTTAACATCAATATTAATAGAAGCTACAAAACTAAATAAAGGATCACAAGTAATATTACATAAAGTTAATAAACCTGAGTTATATGGAGTAGCAACAATAAGAAAAAAAAAAATTGTATCAATTAGGGAAAAACCTAAAAAATTTATAAGTGATAAAGCAATAACAGGACTTTATTTTTTTGACAATAAAGTTATTAAATATTCAAAGAAATTGAAAAAATCAAAAAGGAATGAGTTTGAAATAACCGATTTATTAAAAAAATATAACAAACAAAATAAGTTAAAATATAAAGAATTAGGACGTGGCGCTGTATGGCTAGATACAGGTTCTATAGAAGATTTTCATAATGCATCATCTTTTGTATCTACAATTGAGAATAGACAAGGGATTAAAATTGCATGTTTAGAAGAAATTGCTTTAAACAATAATTGGATATCTAAAAAAGAGATTAAGACATCTATAAAATTTTATGGCAAATGTGATTATTCCAATTATTTAAAAAGTTTTTTATGAAAATAAAAAAAACAAGTTTTAAAGATCTAATTATTATCAATCACACATCATACAAGGATAAAAGAGGATATTTTAAAGAATTACTTAGAGAAAATGAAATAAGAAAAAAATTTCCGTTTCTAGTAATGTCTTACTCAAAAAAAAATGTCATAAGAGGATTACATTTACAACAAAAAAAAACTCAAGGTAAATTTGTTACTGTAATTAAAGGAAAGATATATGATGTGGTAATTGATTTAAGAAAAAAATCAAAAACTTTTGGAAAAAAATATTCAATAATCTTAAGCGATAAAAACTGCAAATCGATATATATTCCAGAAGGATTTGCGCATGGTTTTTGCGCTTTAGATAAAGATAATTATGTAGTTTATAGTTGCACAAATTATAGACATAAGAAAAGCGAAATAGGCATAAAATTTGATGACAAAAAATTAAATATAAATTGGCCAACTAAGTCCCCTATTTTATCTAAGAAAGATAAAGAAAATCAATCATTAAATAAATTTTTAGAATTAAATTGAAACGATTAATATTAGTTACTGGAGGTAATGGAAGGTTTGCAAAAATCTTAAAAAAAGAAAATAAAAAATTAAATCTAAAATTTTTAAATAAAAAAGACTTAAATATTCTTAATTTAAATTCTATAGAAAAATGTTTTGTAAAGTTAAAGCCTAAACTTATTTTTCATTGTGCTGGATTATCAAGGCCAATGAAAATACATGAAGAGAATATTAGCAAAAGTATAGATCTAAACATTATAGGCACAGCAAATATGGTTAAAGCCTGTGAAAAATATAATGTGAAAATAATCTATTTTTCAACAGGCTACGTATATGAGGGAAAAAAAGGGAATTATTCAGAAAAAGATCCCGTTAAACCAATTAATAATTATGGTCTATCAAAGTTAGGTGGTGAAGCTTCAGTTTTAATGTACAAAAATTCTTTAGTATTAAGAATTACAATGATGGAAAAGCCTTTTCCTTACAAAAAAGCTTATACAAATCTAATAAGTAATTTTATGTATCATGAGGATTTAGTAAAAATTTTACCTTATGTTATAAACAAAAAAGGTATAATTAATATAGGAGGTAATAAACAATCTATTTATAATTTTGTAAAAAAATCTAATCCATCAATTAAAAAAGATAAATTGAATAAAAATTCAAACTTTCCATTAAACCAAACAATGAATTTAAAAATAATTAATAAAATAATAAGAAATAAATATAAATTTTAATAAAAAAAAACTTATTAAGATTAATTATGAAAATACTTTAAAATAAAAATATTTTAACTTATTAACAATTAATGAAAGAAACATATCAAAAGTAATTTTTGGTTCATTTAATTTTCCTTTATATAAATTAAAACCATCACCTTGAAGATAATATTTTCTGAAAAATCTTGGATTAAAACCGTATTTTAATAAAAAAGTTCTAGTACCATTATTTAAAGAAATATTTCGTTTTCTAGTTGTAATAGAGTTAAAATGATAAACTTTAATTTTAGAGATTGTTTTAAAAACTCTAACATTATTTAACCATAACTTCATACATAGGTCAGGATCTGAACCGTCTCCAGGATTAAACTCTTCACTAAAACCACCTATCTTAATCCATAATTCTTTATGTATTAAGTGTGGCGCCCAATGCGATCCTTGAAGATCTTTAGATTTATCATTTTTAGTAAAATCATTAAATTTATCTTCATTAAAATTTTCTGGTGAAGATCCACAATCGAGATTTATTAAACCATTATCAATTGAAACAGTGGTGCCACTTAAATAGTAAAAATTATCATTAAATTTATTAAGTTCTTTTTTGAGAAAAATATCCCAATTTTTACAATAAAACATATCATCATGAGAGTAGAATATGAAATTTGTTGATGCTTTTTTTGAGGCATGATTAACAGAGCTGCAGAGACCTATATTAGATTTACTAAATGTATATAGTAAATCATTATTTTTGACATAATCTAATGTACCATCAGATCCCTCGTTAACATGAATTATTATTTCATGATCAAAAAAAGAATTTTTTTTGATGGAGTTAATTGTGAAAAGTAAATATTTTAAATTATTATAGGAAGGTATTATTATAGAAATTTTCATCAATAAAGATTGACTAATTTACCCAATGATATGTCTACGATGTATTTAGAGATTTTTTTTTCATTAAATAATTTAAAATATTTTTTTTGTCCTTTTTTAGATATTTGAATTCTTGATTTATTATTTCTTGAATAAAAGTTAATTTTATCAACGAGATCTTCTAAATTATCATAAAAAATTAATTCATCTTTTTTGAAAAAAGTATCCATCTTAACTTTTTCATCTATAAAAGTTAAAAGCCCATTACCAACAAAAGTTGCAATTCTATTACTGGAATAATGTTTGGTCGGTGTTCCTCTACTCAAATTTAAGCCCATTTTTGAATTTGTAATAGCTCTATAAAAATCATCACCCCAAATAGGCTCTTTATTATTTACACCATAAAAATCATACTTAATATTTTCAATTTTATTGATTAATTTTTTTATAAATATTAATCTTTTATCCAATTTGCCTGATTTTAATTTAGCTCTATTAACACCGTGACTAATTGCATAAAATAAATCATTTTTTGGATTAAGATTGTAAATATCAAAACATTCAATTCCTCTATCAACAGGAGGCATGATAAAATTGATATTATCATACTTAGATTTTTCTAAATTTGTAGAATCTGGACTTGTAGTTATAAAAATATGGTCTGTGAATGGAAAATAAGATTTTAAATTATCTGAATTATTTTTAGAAATTATTGAATTTTTCATCAATGGATCTTCGTTCCATTGGGAAATAATAGTTCTTTGATTTATTGATTTTAATTCATTTAATAATTCTGGATTTAAATTATTTGAATGACCAAAAATTAATAAGTCTGGATTATAGTTTTTACAGGTTTCAAACAAATAAGAACGAAATTTATCTTTGTAGTTAAATGGATTAAGTGATTTAGAATGTTTAATAAAATCTCTATCACTAATTTCTATTACATCATGACCATTTCTAATAAAGCCGTTAGTAAATTTTTTTCCAATAGAGAGATTATAAATTCTGTGATTTAACTTTTGAGCTAAATTATAGATATTTATTATTCTTATTTTTCCATTATTTGTATTAAAATTAGAAAATGGAAATAAACTAGATCGCGTATAATCAATCTTTTTTGAATTCCTTTCTAGAGTATGTTTAACATTTTTTAGACCTGATAATTGAAGTCTAGTTCTAAGACTTTTATTATTAATTAATTTTTCTAGATTTCTTATTATTTCAGTTTTATCCAGCTTCTTTAATATAATTGCATCATCAGTTGTTTCAGGTAAACCACCTCTATCAGATATAATTGTTGCACACCCTCTTGATGAAGACTCTAGAGCAGTTCTGCCAAATGGTTCTTCCCATCTGGAAGGGATGACAGCTATTTCAGATGCTTCAAAGAGTTCAAGTGCTTCCTTGTTAGATAGTAGACCTAAATTTGAATGCCTTTTATGGGTCTTGAATGGTTTAAATCTTTTTTCATCACCAGCTGAATATGCTTCCCAGTCATCATATTTATTTAAAACTTCAATTAAAGCTTCACAAAATAAATCATATCCTTTTGACTGGTTTAGTTTTCCAATAAAAATTATTTGCTTCTTTTTTTTTTTATAAATTTTTTTAATAGGATTTATACTATGATAAATTATTTCAGTTTTGTTATGATCTTTAAAATTTAAATCTTCAAAGAATTTTTTTTTAACCCAATTAGAAATAAAAACAATCTTATCTACATTTTCTAATAATAAAATTTTATCTTTGATAGTTTTTGATCCTTTCATTGATCCTGGATCATTATGAAAATATAAAATTATTTTCGAATTCACTCGTTTAATAAAATTTTGAATCATATTAGGTCGATTATGAATCTCAATAATATCAAAATTTATATTTTTGAGGTATTTAATTATATTATTTGAATATTCATTTGTTGAACTATAAATTTTCGAATTAATAGTATCTAATTTTATATTAATATAATTATTATTTAAAAAATTCTTATTATTAGTATTTCCAAAAACAGTTATGTCTTTTTTAAATTTAGAATAATTCATGAAATCATGAATCCATAAAGAAACTGCACCAGCACCTTTTTTTGTATAATTTTCTTTATATGGGAGAATAGTAGCTATTTTCATTTATCCTTTTTTAAAATTTCTAATCTTTTTTTTCTATTATTTTTAAGTTTAAATTCATATGACATGGCATCATTTTTTTGTAAAAATTTCTTTTTATAAATAACTTTCCACTTATATCCTTTAGTTGTTTTTGCTCCTTTATTAGAGTTGTGTCTTGATAATCTTAATGGAATATTGTTTGTATATCCAACGTATGTTTTGTTTACACCATCATTAATGCATTTAAGCATATACACATAAAAAGCCATAATATTGGCGGTCCCTGGGGGAATCGAACCCCCCTTTGCAGGATGAAAACCAGCTGTCCTAACCGATAGACGAAGGGACCATGAGGTGATCTTTTATTTTAAAAGTTAATAATTATCAAGTCTAATTAACTTTTATTAAGACATCCTTAATGTTTAATTGTATGTACTTTTTATTATTCCAATTATTTTCATGAATTTCTGCAATAACATGAATGTTTTTTTTATAAGAAATTAGGTTGTAACCAAGAGGCGTGTTTGCTGAATTAAAAGATATACACTTAATAGATCGACCTATATTTGGCTTTAGTATTACGCTAATGTGTTTATCTTTAAGTAAATTAACCTTTATAATTTTTAGATCTTTTATTAAGAATTTTGGTTTTGGATTTCCATTACCAAAAGGTCCTAATCTATTAATTTCATCACTAAAATCTTGATTAACAGAAGAAGCAGATATTTCTGCGTCAAATGTATTTTGTATAGTCAAATTCTTATTCTTGAGAGCATAATCTCTTAAAATATAATTTTCCAAATTCATAAGTTGATTTTTATTCATAGTAAAGCCAGCAGCCATATTGTGACCACCACCATTGAGAAGTATTTTATTATCAATAAGTTTTTTGATAATATTACCAATGTTGTAATATATTGAAGATCTAGCTGAACCTTTAAGATTATTCTTCGATTTAGTAATAACTATTGAAGGTTTATTAAAATAATCTTTTAGTCTTGAGGCTATTATTCCTATCAAACCTTCTTTTATATTTGGATTATAGTAAATAATAATATCTCTATTTTCTTTTCCAATTAATTCGAAATTAATTTCACTTAATATTTTATCCTCTATTTCTTTTCTCTTATTGTTTAATTCAATTAAATTTTTTGATTGTTTTTTAACAAATAGTAGGTCTTCTGACATTAACAAATTTGCAGCTATTAAAGAATTAGATAACCTTCCTCCTGAATTAATAATTGGTCCAATAAAGTAACCAAGATCATCTATACTAAGATTTTTTTTTTTTTCAGACAGTTCATATAAAGTTTTAAAAACTATATTATCTTTAATATTAAAATTATTAATTAAATTTAACGCAATAGATCTATTAATCTTTCTCAATGGCATCACATCACAAACTATTGCCAATAATACATAAATTAAATAATTAGATAAATTAAAAGAAGATTTAGTATTTTTATTTATAATTTCTAAAAAAAAATAAGTTAATGTTGTAGCGCAAAAATAATCTTTTAGATAATAAGAAGTGTCTTTTTTAGGATTTATAATTACGTTACTTTTAGGATATGGTTTATTAATTTCATGATGATCTATTATTATTGATTTTATATTCTTATTATTAAGATAATTTATTTCTTCATTCGAAGTAGAGCCACAATCAACCATTAATACAAGTCTAGGGTTCTTTAAAATCAATTTTTTAAATAATTTTACACTTGGTCCATATCCATCACGTTCTCTATTTGGTATATAAAAAAAATAAGGGTGGTTAATGTGATCAAAAAACTTAGCTAATAATGATGTGGAAGCAGTTCCATCAACATCATAATCACCAAAAATACAAATAAGCTGCTTATTTTTAATACAATTTTCTAATAAAGATGCACCTTTAATGAAATCTTCATCTTTTTTAAAATCATTAACAATAGTTGATGCATTTTTAATACTTTGGATCTCATTCAAATCAAAATTTCTTGATATTATTAATTTAGATATAATTTCACTAAAATTAAAATCTTGTTTAATTTTTTCTATGGTATTTTTATTTATTTTTTTTTCGATCCATTTTTTTCCAGAAACAGATATCATTCATTAATTAAGTTAACATTTTTGATAATCTCTTTATAGTTTGTACTTTTGTGGGTAACTAAAGTTTCTGATATATAATTATTATCATTTGTCGTAATTCCTTTTAAAACTTCACTATTAGTAATTCCTGTCGCACAAAAAATTGAGTCACCTTTAACTATTTCATTTAAATTATATTTTTTATTCAAATCATTAATACCCATTTCTTTTGCATCTTGAATATCTTTATCATTATCAAATATAAATCTGCCTTGAAAATGACAATCATAAGCATCTAATGCAGATGCGGCTATTACACCTTCAGGACCACCTCCTATACCTAAAAATATATCGACATCATATTTAGGGTCAGAAACATAAAGGGCACCAAGGACATCACCATCTTTTATCATTTTAATTTTCACATTTAAGTCTTTAAGTTTATCAATAATATTTTTATGTCTAGGTCTATCCAAAATACATGCTGTAATTGAAGATATACTTTTATTTTTAAAATCAGATAAATTTTTAATATTTTTTTCTATTGAAAAATCTAAATCAATCAAACCTTTATCAATTTTTCCAGTAGCAATTTTATTCATATAGGTTTCGGGTGCATTGAATAAATTGCCTTTTTGTGCTATAGCTAAAACAGCAATTCCACCTGGAAGATTATTAGCTACAAAATTTGTACCTTCAACAGGATCTACAGCTATGTCAAAAAATGGCCCTTCTTTAGTCCCTAAAACTTCTCCTGTGTATAACATTGGTGCTTCATCAAGTGACCCCTCGCCTATAACAACTTTACCATTCATCTGGATTTTGTTTAATTCAGATCTCATAGAGTCTACCGCAGCTTGATCAGCAGCATTTTTATCATTTTTACCAACTAAGTATGATGCAGAAAGTGCTGCTTTAGACGTAACTTTTATAAATTGATTAATAAATTTTTTATCTATTGCCATTAAATTTTTTCATCAATAAATTCATCTTTATTAATTTGAGATTCAAATTCTCGTAGTCGTTTATAAACACTCGCTAGTTCGATAATTGTTGGCCATGCTTTTAAAAGATATTGCATAGATCCTTCAACTCTACCAAAAGCTCTGATAATTTGTTGCATAACACCCAAAGTTACAACTCCTGCTACAATTGCTGGTGCCAAAAATACATAGGCAGACAATACGTTAGCTTGCAAATAAGCCATTCTTCCAACATTAAAATATAAATAACGTATATAACTTAAAAAATGAATTGATCTTACATCTGCAAATAATTCATCAATTGTTTTTGGTCTAACGTTTTCATCATCTTCAGCAATAACTAAAATTTTTCTATATGCTGCCTCTTTTTTTTGAAGATCGTACTCAACACCAACCAATCTTAATATCCACCCTAAAGCTATTAAGAATATCGTGCCACCTAATGTCCAAATTAAAGCACCCGTGATTAATCCATATTGCCAATCGCCAAAAAAGAATATGGGTATTCCAATAGATAGACCAAACAAAATTGGAACGAATTGAATTAGAACCATTACAGACTCAACAAAACTTGTGCCAAGACCTTCCATAATACGAGTAAATTTAATTGTGTCTTCTTGAACTCTTTGAGAAGCACCTTCTATTTTTCCTGCTGAGTCATATATACTATGATACCACTCAACCATAGCTGTTCTCCATCTAAATAAATAGTGAGCAGTAAAAAAACTTATAGCAACATAAAGAGCAATATACATTCCTGCTAATGTTATGAATGAAGCTAAACTAGACCAATATTCTTCAATTGTTATAGCATTGGGAGTAGCAAGAGCTTTCTGTATCATGTCATAAAATATACCAAACCACTCATTAATTTTTACATCTATTTTAACTTGAACCCATAAAGAAGTTAAAATAACTAATGATCCTATCCATGACCAAAAAAACCATTTTTTTAATTTAAAAAATCTAAACATAAATTATTTTAAAAAATTATCAGCGTATGATTTTTTAACTGTTTTTCTCTTTTTAGGTTCAATTAATTCAAAATCTATTTTCTTTTTTTTTGCATAATTAATAGCAAGTTCTTTAGATGAAAATTCTAATTTAAGTTCTGTTAAAGTGTCTGAAGAACTTTCCCAACCCATAAGAGGATTTTTAGTTGGATCTTTTGTTTTAAATTCTAAAATCCATTTACTATTTTTTGCTGTCCCAGATTGCATGGGATTTTTATTTGGAATATAAATTAACGCCTTATTCATAAAAAATGGTCGGAGTGGCAGGATTCGAACCTGCGACCCTCTGGTCCCAAACCAGATGCGCTACCAGGCTGCGCTACACTCCGATCCGAAGTACTATTACAGTACATTTTAATTATTTCAAAGTGTAAAGATTAGTAAAAATCGGGTTTTTTTATGAAAATCTGTTATATAAAGAGAAATGATTATTGACTGCCCTTCCTGTAAGAAAAAATTTAAAATTGATGACAGTTTAATTCCTTCAAAAGGTCGTAACTTACAATGTGGATCATGTAATTATTCTTGGTTTTACAAAATTGAAGCAAAACCCTCTGAACAAATTATTTTAACTGAGGATATAACAGATAACACTCAAAACGTTTTTAATGAAAATAATGACCAGGAAATAAAATTACAAGAAACAAAAATAAATAAAGAACTAAAAGAAGAAGTTGACAAAAATTTAGGTAAAACTGATGAAGTTACTAATATAGATTCATCTCAAAAGTCTAAAAATATTACATTTAATAAATTATTATCGTATCTAATAGTTTCCATAATCTCATTTATTGCACTAGTTGTATTGCTTGATACTCTAAAAACACCATTAATTGAAATTTTTCCCGGATTAGAAAAACTTTTATTTAACCTTTTTGAAACATTGAAAGATATTAAACTATTTATTATAGACCTATCTTAATTTTTTATGATTAATTATTTATCTAAACCTTTTAGATGGTTTTTTAAACTTGAGGCTGCAAGTGGACTAGTGCTATTCTTTGCTGCAATAATTGCATTATTTATTAGTAATTCAGATTTATCAGAATTATATTTCGCTACTCTAAATAAATATTTATTTGTTGGGGTAAATAATTTTGGATTAAAATTATCCGTATTACACTGGATAAATGATGCCTTAATGGCAATTTTCTTCTTTTTTGTTACCTTGGAAATAAAAAGAGAGTTTTTGCAAGGAGAACTTTCTAATATTAAACAAGCTTTATTACCGATAATAGCAGCGGTAGGAGGAATGTTAGTTCCTGCTTTGTTTTACGTTTTCGTTAATTTAGGTGATAGTGAAACTTTAAATGGATGGGCCATACCTTCTGCTACCGATATTGCTTTTTCTCTTGGGGTTTTATCTTTGCTTGGTAAAAGAGTTCCCCTATCATTAAAAGTATTTTTAACTGCTTTAGCGATAATCGACGATTTAGGAGCAATAGTAATTATTGCCCTCTTCTACTCAGGAGATTTGAGTATTAAGTATTTAACCTTGATGCTTTTAGCTTTTATATTTTTATTATTATTTAATAAATTCAATATTAAAAAATTCCTACCTTATTTAATTGTTGGAATTTTCCTTTGGGATTTTACTCATAATTCAGGTATCCATGCTACTATTGCTGGTGTTTTGTTAGCTATGACAATTCCTCATAGAAAAAAAGAAAAAGATTTTTCTTTATTAATTAAAATAGAACATGCAATTAGTCCATATGTAGCTTTTGGTATAATGCCATTGTTTGCTTTTGCAAATGCTGGTGTTTCTTTGGAAGGCTTATCTTTTGCATCATTATTAGATAAGGTACCCCTAGGTATTTTATTGGGGTTATTCTTAGGTAAACAACTGGGTGTATTTATATTTTCTTATGTATCTATAAAATTAAATGTAGCTCAAATTCCAAACAACACAAGTTGGTATAATTTTTATGGTGTGGGAGTTCTAACTGGTATTGGTTTTACAATGAGTTTATTTGTTGGAAATTTAGCTTTTGCTGAAAATATGCAATATATGGATGGTGTTAAAATAGGGGTGTTAACTGGATCATTATTATCCACTATATTTGGATATTTTTTAATATTACTTACTCCAAATAAACCTAATCAATGAGAAAAGTAATATTTTTATTATCTATATTTATGTTTTTTTTTAAAACTTCAACAAACGCAAATTACGAAAAAAAAATTTATGATTTTAGTATAGAAAGTATATCTGGTGAGACAATTAATTTTAATGATTACAAAAATAAAGTAATCTTAGTTGTTAACACAGCTAGTTATTGTGGTTTTACAAAACAATATGATGAATTACAGGAACTGTGGGATTTATATAAAGAAAAAGGTTTGATTGTTCTTGGTGTTCCATCTAATTCATTTAATCAAGAAAAAAACAACAATGTAGATGTTAAAGAATTTTGTGAAGTAAATTTTAATATTAACTTTCCTCTAACAACTATAACTGAAGTTAAAGGTAATAATGCTCATCAAATTTTCAAATGGGCAAAAAATAATCATGGTAAATCAGCTGTTCCTAAGTGGAACTTCCATAAAATTTTAATTAACAAAGAAGGAATGATTGAGGATACATTTGCATCTTTTACAAAACCAATGTCTCAAAAGCTAATTAAAACTATTGAAAATATCTTATAACTCTAAGGTTAGACCATCATGTGCAGGTATAACATTTTTAGGTAATAATTTTTTAAGAACATTATAATCCAACACTGGTGATAAATTTGTAAGAATAGCATTTTTAGGTTTACACTTTTTAATTATATTTAACGAATTTTCTAAATTAAAGTGTGATGGATGATAATTGTACCACAAGCAGTCAATTATTAAATATTTAAGTTTTTTAAAATATTTAAAATCCTTTTCAAATATTTTGCTTACATCACTTATATAGGCTAATTTTTTATCTACAATAAAACAATTTGATTTTACTTTACCGTGTTCAACTATAACGGAATGGATATTAATTTTTTTGTTTTTATTTTTTGTATAAATAATTTTTGGTAATTTATTTAGTTTCAATGTAGCAGGATATTCTTTTGAATAACTTTTGAATATATAAGAAAATGAATTTTTAAGATATTTAGAAGTATGATTATCTGCATAAACATCAATTTGTTTTCTACTATTTATATAAAAAGATCTTAAATCATTTATTCCATGAGTTTGATCACCATGCATATGTGAAAAAAGAACCTTGTTAATCTTTTTAATTTTGTGTCTTAAAAGTTGTTGTCTTAAATCTGGAGATGTATCAATAAGAATAATATCATCAGAAGTTTTTAATAATGCCGAACATCTTGTTCTATAATTTTTCTTATTATTAGGATCACAATTTCCAAAAAAACCATCTGGTCTGGGTACACCCATTGAACTACCACAACCTAAAATTATAAATTTCATATTTCTAATTAAAAAAAAGTTTATTAAAATTTTTTGTAGTTATTTTAATAAGATCTTCTTTGGATATACCTTTGATCATAGCTAATTTTGCAGCAGTAAAATTAATAAATGATGGTTCATTTTTTTTTCCTCTATTTGGTACAGGTGCTAGAAAAGGACTATCCGTCTCAATTAAAATTCTTTCTAAAGGCAATGATTTAAAAGTATTTTGTAAATCTAAAGAATTTTTAAAAGTTATTATTCCACTTGCTGAAAAAAAAGAATTTAAATTAATTAGTTTTTTAGCAAATTCAAAAGATCCAGTAAAACAATGCATTAATATTTTAAGATTTTTATTTTTATATTCATTTAAAATTTCAAATGTCTCTTTTTCAGCATCTCTTGAATGAATTATTAATGGAACATTTGATTTTAATGAGGCCTCAATATGTTCAATAAAACTATTAATTTGTTTTTTTCTTTCACTATTCTCATAATAAAAATCTAATCCAGTTTCCCCAATACCAATAATTTTTGGATATTTATTAAAATTATTTACAATTTCATCTGAAGTAATTGATTCTTTACCAGTTTCATGTGGATGTATTCCTATAGTGCCATAAATAATTTCGTCTTTATTTATGATATCTGTAATTCTATTAAAACTCTCTAGCGATGTTGAAATAGTCAAAAGTTTCTCAATTCCTATATTTTTGGATCGCTCAATTACGTTGGGCAAATCGCTCAATAGTGGTTCATGATCTAAATGACAATGTGAGTCAATCATTATTTTTTTCAATTTTTTTAAAAAGAATATCTATTTTGTTAATTTTGCTATCTTTGATTAAAAATTCGTTATTTCCTATTGAGGAAAAATTAATATCGCTTTCACCTAAATTGAATATTTTTAAAGCTTTTAAAGAAGAATTAGGAATAATTGGATATAATAAAAAACTTATTTTTCTAACAATTTCCAATGTTGTAAAGACTATAGTATTTAATCTAAGTAAATCATCCTTTTTTTTCCATGGCTCTTGATCATTAAAATATTTGTTTGCTTCAAATAATGAATTAATAATATAATCAATATAAAAATTGATATTTTGATTATCAATTTTATCTCTAATATTATCTAAATTATTTTTATATTTATCTAGAATTTCGATATCCTCTTTTTGAAATTTAACTTTATTTGGAATTTTACTTTCACAATTTTTAATAGCAAAGGCTGTGACACGTTGACATAGATTACCATAATTGTTTGCTAAATCACTATTTATACAATCTTCTAATCTTTCTTGAGATATATTTCCGTCGTTACCAAAAGAGACTTCTTTAATAAGATAATATCTTAATGGATCTAAACCATATTGATTAATAATTTCTATTGGATCTAAAATATTTCCTTTTGATTTAGACATTTTTTCTTCTCCTGACAAAATCCAACCATGGCCATAAACTTTTAAAGGTAATTCAATTTTTGCAGCTAATAAAAATGCTGGCCAATAAACAGCATGAAATCTTAATATATCTTTACCGATTAAATGAATTGATGCAGGCCAAAAATTTTTAAATAATTGATCATTAGAATTTGGATAATTCAGTGCACTTAAGTAATTAGTTAATGCATCTAACCATACATAGATCACATGATCCTTATTATTTGGAACTTTAATACCCCATGAAAAACTTTTTCTACTAACAGATAAATCTTTTAAACCACTTTTTACAAAACTAATTACCTCATTTTTACGAGACTCTGGTGCAATAAAATCTGGGTGTGATTGGTAATAATCGAGAAGTGGCTTTCCCCACTTTGATAATCGAAAAAAATAAGATTCTTCTTCAATCCATTCTACTTTAGATTTTGAAGAAATAGCAATTTTGTCACCTTCAACATCTTCAATTTCATCATCATTATAAAAAGCTTCATCAGAAACAGAATACCAGCCAGAATATTTCGAGAGATAAATATCATCATTTTTTTCAAGCACATTCCACAAATGTTGAACTGTTTTTTTATGTCTTTTCTCTGTTGTTCTAATAAAATCAGTATTAGTTAAATTTAGAGTCTTAGATAAATCTCTAAATGTTTCACTAATTTGGTTACAAAATTCTAATGGATCAATACCTTGTTTTTCAGCAGAACGTTGAATTTTTAATCCATGTTCGTCAGTACCAGTTAAAAAATGCACATTATAATCATCAATTTTTTTAAAACGTGCAAAAAAATCTGCAATTATACTTGAATAAGCGTGACCCATATGCGGTTTTGCAGAAGGATAATAAATAGGTGTGGTTATATAAAAATTTTTATCCATTTAATACTTTATGATCAAATTCCATCAAAAGAGATTCTTCATCCAGGTTAAATTTTTTTGTATTTTTAATTTTTTTCAAAAAATAGCTTTGTATATTTATTAATCCAATATTACTAACTGATATATTTAATCTGAAATAAAGCTCTATTAATAAATAGATTAAATCTTTAATAATTGGGTCTTTTTTGTAATATTTTTTCTCCATGATTAATAAAATCAGTTCTTTTATTTTAATTTCTTTAAGATTTAAATCATATTGTTCATTAAACTTGATTAAATTATACATTTGACCCGGTGAGCTATAGTAATTAATTAAATCTGAACTTAATAAATTATAAATATCTTCATTTAAAATTTTATTAATTATTTCTATTGATTGAGCAAATGTTAATTTGACTTTAAAATTTAGACATCTTGATTTTAATGTAGATAAAACTTTTTTATTATTATTAATTAAAAAAAAATATATATTGTCATTAGGTTCTTCTAAAATTTTTAATAATGCATTAATTGAATTA
>CACEKA010000011.1 GCA_902560015.1 uncultured Pelagibacteraceae bacterium | reverse complement strand
TTGGGATACCAGAACCTGTAGGAAGAAAAATATTTATTCCAGATATTTTATTAATTCCATTAGTTTCTTATGATCGTAAATTAAACAGGCTAGGTTATGGAGGTGGTTTTTATGATCGATATATTGAAAAAATTGAAAAACACAAAAAAATTATTAAAATTGGATTAGCTTTTTCGTACCAAAAAACAAAAAAGATACCAATAAATAAATTTGATAAAAAATTAGATTTTATAATTAATGAAAAAGAAATTTTAAAATGAGAGTCTTATTTTTAGGAGATGTTGTAGGTGTATCTGGTTGCTCAAAATTAATGAGCAGTCTTTTAAATGAAATAGAGTCAAAAAAAATTGATTTTGTAATTGTAAATGGAGAAAATGCAGCTTCTCAAGGAGTAGGTCTGACAAAAGAAATATGCAATGATTTTTTTAATTGTGGAGTGAATGTAATCACAACTGGAAATCATGTATGGGATCAAAAAGCAATCATGGAATTTATAGACAAAGAAGATAGGTTATTGCGTCCAAAAAATCTTTTTGAGCCAGCTCCAGGAAAGGGTTTTAACATTTATATAACCAAAGATAATTTTAAGATTGGAGTACTAAATTTAATGGGAAATGTTTTCATGAAAAAATGTGAGGATGTTTTTGAAATTTCAGAAAAATTTATGAAACAATTTAAATTAAAAGAAGATTATGATTTTTTAATTGTTGATTTTCATGGTGAAATAACAAGTGAAAAAAATGCAATCGGTCAATTTTTTGATGGCAAAGCCTCATTAGTAGTTGGAACTCATACTCATATACCAACTAATGATGCAAGAATATTAAATAATGGCACAGGATATCAAACAGATGCTGGAATGTGTGGAGATTATGATTCTGTTATTGGAATGAATAAAGAAAATTCATTGAATAGGTTTTTAAAAAAAAACTCAACAAAACATTTCCCAGCAACTGGAGAGGCTACTTTATGTGGTGTTATCGTTGAATGTGATATACAAACTGGATTAGCAAAAAATATTGAAAGCTATGTTTACGGAGCTCAATTAAAAAATACTTAAAAAAATTATGGCAGGACATTCTCATTGGGCTGGAATAAAACATAAAAAAGGAAAAGCTGATAAACAGCGATCTAAAATATTTTCAAAATTATCAAAAGAAATTACAGTAGCAGCAAAACTAGGTGATAAAGATCCTGCAATGAATCCTAGGTTAAGGTCTGCGATTCAGGCCGCAAGGTCAGCGAACATGCCAAAAGACAATATAGAGAGAGCAATAGACAAGTCTTCTGCAGCAACAGGTGTAAATTTTGAAAATTTAAGATATGAAGGTTTTGGCCCAGATAAAATAGCTGTCATAGTTGAAACTTTGACTGACAATAAAAATAGAACTGCATCAAATATTAGAACTATCTTTCAAAAAAGTGGAGGAAGCTTAGGAACACAAGGATCAGCTTCACATAACTTTAACCAATTAGGTATTATTAAAATTGATAAAAAAGAAATTACAGATGAAAAAGTATTTGAGTTAGCTTTAGATTCAGGAGCAGACGAATGTATTTCACGATATGAGTTTCATGAGATTCAATGTCCAATGAGTGAAATTTATAATGTAAAGAAAAAATTAGAAAAAATTGTTGTTAATTTTATTTCAACAGAAATTGAATGGGTCCCATTAAATAGTGTTGATGTTAAAAAAGATAGACAAGAGGCTGTGATTGAATTTTTAGAGGCTATAGAAGATGACGATGATGTACAAAATGTTTTTACAAATGTTAATTTTGGAAGTAATTAATGTTAGTAATTGGCATTGATCCAGGTATTTCAGGATCGATTTGTTTTTTTCAGGATGGAAAAATAAACGATGTGGTAGAGATGCCTACAATGACCGAAGGTAAGAAAAATAAAAAACAAGTTAATGGTTCACAAATTTATAATGAAATTTCTGATAGAATTAAAAAAATCGATAAAAAAAATATTAAAGTAGTAATAGAGCAAGTATCAGCAATGCCAGGTCAGGGAGTGACTAGCATGTTTAATTTTGGCCAGTCATTTGGAATTTTAAAAGGAATATGTGCAGCAATGCAGCTTCCAATGTATTTTGTAAGACCAGCTAAGTGGAAAAAATATTTTAATCTTATAAACTCAGAAAAAGATGCAAGCAGAACAAAAGCAATTGAAATTTTTCCTTATTTTTCAGCACAATTATCAAGAAAAAAAGATTCTAATAAAGCAGATGCTATTTTAATAGCTAGTTTTTACTATGAAACTTATAAATTAGAAGAGTGATCAATAATCAAAGACAAATTCATGACACATTTAAGTGTGAAGAGTAAGTATGGAAGCTGATATTGCATCTCAAGCAGTGGGACTAGGAACAAACACTGACTTTTCATTGTTAAGTCTATTTTTAAGAGCAGATATAGTAGTAAAATCAGTAATTATAATTTTAATCCTATGTTCAATATACTCTTGGGCAGTTATTATTGAAAAGTTTAGATTATTTAAAAAAATTAACAAATTATCTGAAGAGTTTGAAGAAAAGTTTTGGAATTCCAAATCTGCTGAAAATTTTTATAACAGTTTACCGACAAATATTGAGGATCCGATGGCATTAGTCTTTCAAGGAGCCATGGAAGGCTTATTAAAAAAAAAATCTAGAACAAACTTAAATGAAAGAATGACGGCAATGTTAGAAGCAGGCGTAGAAAAACAAATGACAAAAATAGAAAAGGGTTTTACTTTTTTAGCAACTGTTGGTTCTACGGCTCCTTTTATTGGTTTATTTGGAACAGTTTGGGGAATAATGAATTCATTTCAATCAATAGCAATATCCAGAAACACTAGTTTGGCTATAGTTGCGCCGGGTATTGCAGAAGCTCTTTTTGCTACTGCTCTTGGGTTGTTAGCTGCTATTCCTGCGGTTGTAGCTTATAATAAATTCAACACAGATTCTCAAAAATATTCTCAAAAATTAGAAAATTTTTCTAAAAAATTTTTAACAATTATTTAAATGGCTTTTAAACTCAATCGTTTATCAAAAGAACCGATTAGTGAAATTAACGTTACTCCTTTCGTAGACGTTATGTTGGTGCTACTTATTATTTTTATGGTAACAGCTCCACTATTGACTGTAGGTGTGCAAGTAGATTTACCAGAAAGTTCTGCAGACTCATTACCTGAAGAAGTAGAACCGCTTACTTTATCGATTAATTCAAAAGGTGAAATTTTCATTCAAGAGTCAAAAGTACAATATGATAAATTAATTGCTAAAGTTTTAGCAGTTTCTAAAAATAGAACAGATACAAGAATATATGTTAGAGGTGACAAAACTATCAATTATGGAAGAGTGCTTGAGATAATGGGTTTGTTATCTGGATCTGGTTTTACAAAAGTAGCATTGATATCAGAACCATTAAAACAAAGGTAATTTAAAGTGAATAGAAGTTTAATTATATCTTCTGTTTTACATGGTGCTTTAATTATGATTACAGCCATGAGTTTACCTTTTTTAGCAAAAAAACCACTAGATATTCCACCGATAGTTTCTGTTGAATTAATTCAGATTGCAGAAAAAACAAACATACCATTTGCACCTAAAGCAAAAAAAATAATTGAAAAAAAAAAGAAAAAAAAATTAAAAGAAAAAGAAAAAAAATTAGTATCAGAACAGGCGCCACCAAAAAAAGAAAAAAAATTAATATCTGGAGAAGCCCCCCCTAAAAAAGTAAAAAAAACTCAATCTAAAACCGTTGTTTCATTTGATCAAAAAAAAGAAAAAATTAAAAATCAAAATCCTGAAGCAGTACCGCTACCAGATAAAAAGGTAAAAAAAATTGAAACAAAAAAAGAAACTAAACAAAATCCGGTTAAAACTGTAAAAAAAATTGAAACTATAAAAAAAAAGAAGGCCAATCAAAGTCCCAAAAAGGCTGATAATAAAGTCAAACAAGTTTCAGAGTTTGAAAAAAAAGATTTATTTGATCCAAGTAATATTGCAGCTTTGATAGATAAATCAAAAGTCGATGATGCAGAGAAAATAAAAAAAGATGACAAAATTACCCAAAGCCAGGATAAAAGTGTGCTAACCGGTAAACTAACTATTAATGAGGAACAAGCATTGCAAGCACAAATTTTTACTTGTTGGAGTATTCCTCTTGGCTTACCATTTAACCCAGATGATATGCTTGTAAGAATTAAATTAAGTTTAAAACCTGATGGAGCAATTGAAGATATGGAAATGCTTGATCATATAAAGATGAATACCCCAGGAAAAGAAAGATTTAGAACTTTAGCTGATAGTGTCAGAAGAGCTATACAATTATGCAATCCATTAAATGTCCCAACTACTGGTTATGAGAGATGGAAAAAAATAATATTTAATTTTAATGCAACTGATATGTTAGGAGGTTAATATAAAGAAATGATAAAAAATTATTTGATTTTTATAATATTGATCACTTTACCTTTTAAAGTTTTCGCAATAATTGAAGTTGATATTACTAGAGGAAATCTTGATCCATTACCTTTAGCGGTATCTCCTTTATCAATTGATGATAAGTCAAAAAAAGAATTTCAAAAAATTCTTAAAAAAGAAAATATAGGATCAGAGATATCGATCATAGTTGAAAATAATTTAAAAACCTCAGGTCTATTTGATCCATTAAGTAAAGATGCATTTCTTCAAGCTCCCGATATAGCAAATTTAAAACCAAGATTTGAAGATTGGAACTTAATTAAAGCTCAGGCACTAATAACTGGCAAGGTATCTTTAGTAGACAAAAAGTTAAGAGTTGAGTTTAGATTATGGGATGTGCTTGCAGCAAAAGAAATGATGGCGCTTGCATTTACAACTGTACCAAATAATTGGAGAAGAGTAGGACATATTATTTCTGATAAAGTTTATGAGAGACTGACGGGTGAAAAAGGATACTTTGATACTCGTATAATTTATGTTGCAGAAGAGGGTCCTAAAACACAAAGAATAAAAAAATTAGCAATTATGGATCAAGATGGTTTTAATAATAAGTTTTTAACTCTTGGAAATGAGCTAGTTCTAACACCAAGATTTAATCCAACTAGTCAAATGGTTACATATCTTTCTTATTTTAGGAATCTACCAAGAGTTTACCTGTTAGATATTGAAACAGGAACTCAAGAAGTGGTTGGAGATTTTCCAGGAATGACATTTGCGCCAAGATTTTCACCTGATGGAAAAAAAATAATTATGAGTTTTGCAAAAGATGGTAGATCAGATATTTACACCATGGATTTAGAAAATAGAATTGTTGAAAAAATTACCAATCATCCTTCTATTGATACTTCCCCGTCTTATTCACCTGATGGAAAATACATAGCCTTTAATTCTGATAGAAGTGGATATCAGCAGATATATGTAATGAATAGTGATGGAAGTGATGTTAAAAGGATATCATTTGGAAATGGATTATACGGAACACCTGTATGGTCTCCAAGAGGAGATCTAATAGCTTTTACAAAGCTTCATAAAGGAAAATTTTATATTGGTGTTATGAGAACTGATGGAAGTGGTGAAAGATTATTGACAGAAAATTATTATCAAGAGGCTCCATCTTGGTCCCCAAATGGTAGAGTGCTAATATTCTATAGAGAAACAAAAACTAACGCAAAAGGCGAAGGATTCTCTGCAAAATTATGGTCGATAGACTTAACGGGGTATAATGAGCGTTTAGTGTCAACATCAACAGATGCATCAGACCCATCATGGTCATCTTTATTGAGTAATTAGTTTAAATTACTTGATTTTTTAACTTGAAACCTCTAATTAGTTGTGAAAAAGTAAGTAATTGAAATTAGCAGCAAGGAGCAACTTAATGATTTTAAACAAAATTTTCAAAAACACACTTTTATTATTAGCAGCATGCTTAGTGCTATCTGCGTGTGCAACTAAAAAAGAAGTAGCTACAGAAGCTATAAAAGGGCAAATGCAAGGTGATGTTTACACAGGAACAGACTCAGTTGAATATTTAGCTGATGGAGTTCCAGATAGAGTTTTCTTTGCAACAAATGAGTCAATTTTAACTACAGCTTCAAGAGAGACACTTAGAGCTCAAGCAGCCTGGTTAAGAAAGAATTCAAGTATCAATGTAGTTCTAGAAGGTCATGCAGATGAAAGAGGAACTAGAGAGTACAATTTAGCACTTGGAGAAAGAAGAGCTAACTCAGCAAAAGATTACCTAATGACTTACGGAATATCTTCTGACAGAATATCAGTTTTAAGTTATGGAAAAGAGAGACCAGTAGATTCAGGATCCAATCCATTAGCTTGGTCAAAAAACAGAAGATCTGTAACTGTTAAAGCTAATTAAAATTTTATATTTAAAGACCCTAAAGCGATATGTTTTGGGGTCTTTTTTTTGCCATTTTTATAATCATAAATCAATCTATTGATGAAATTCATATCAAAATTAATAAGTTTAAAACTTTTGTTTTTAATTAATCTAATATTTTGCAACGTTTTATTCGCAGATAATCACAACATTTATGAAACATTAGAAATTATAAAGAATGATTTAAAAACTTTGGAAAGAGCAGTCTACTCAGGGTCTATTGAAGTCAAAACAACAACAAATAATGACTCTAATACTGAATTAGACTCAAATTCTGAGGATGTTTTAACAAGACATTTACTTAAATTATCAGAAGTTGAAGGACAGTTTAGGCAGCTCACTAACAAATTCGAGGAAATTAATTTTAAGTTGGATAAATTATCTAATAGGTTATCAAAAATTCAAGCTGATAATCAAATGAGATTTCAAGATATAGAGTCTGCATTAAATACATTAAGTGGAGAAGCCACGCAACTAACTTCAAAACCTAAAGTAGATAAAAAGAAAGTATTGCCTGGAAGTTCTCAACCACAAGATTTAGGATCAATTTCGTACAAAGATACTAAAACCTCTGAGACTTCACAACAAATACAATCTGTTGAAACTACAGCATCAATTGTTACTGAAACTTTTGGAAATGAAGAAAAGATACTTCCAAAAGACTTAACGCCAAAAAAACAATACGAATTCGCAACAAGTTTTTTAAAAGTTGGAGATTATACCACTGCAGAAAGGGCTTTTAGGGAATTTGTGCTGTCCAATTCAGATCATGAGTTAGCAGGCAGTGCCCAATATTGGTATGCAGAAACATTTAGGATTAGACAGCTTTACACTGATGCTGCCTCAGCATATTTAGAGGGTTATCAAAAATATCCAAAAGGTAAAAAAGCTCCGATAAATTTATTAAAACTTGGTGTTTCTATGGTTCAAATAGGTGAAAAAGATCAAGGTTGCAAAATGATTAATGGTGTGGAAAAACAGTATCCTAAGGCAAATCAGTCTGTAATTCAAAAAGCAAAATATGAGTCTAAAAAATTTGAATGTATCAAGCAAGACTCATAAGCTTCTATTAAATAAACTAAAAGATAAAAAAATTTATCAAATTTATAAAAAATTTGAAAATTCATTAAATTTAAACGAAGATTTTATAGTAGCTGTTTCAGGAGGTCCTGATAGTCTAGCATTATCTTTTTTGGCTAAAATATATTCTATTAAGAAATCAATAAACATAAAATTTTTTATTATTGATCATAAGCTTAGAGAATGTTCAACCTTAGAAGCAAAACATGTTCAGAAAAAATTAAAAAAATTTTCAATTAATTTAAACATCTTAAACTGGAAAGGAAAGAAACCTAAAAATAATATTCAATCCATTGCTAGAGATAAAAGATATAAATTACTTATAAATACTGCAAAAAAATTAAAATTAAAAAATATTCTTGTTGGACATCATTTAGATGATTTGTTTGAAAATTTTTTTATAAGAATTTTAAGAGGAAGCGGACTAAATGGATTAGTTTCGCTTGATCAAAAAACACAATATGAAAAAATTAATTTAATTAGACCTTTATTAAATTTTGATAAAAAAGATTTAATTTATCTTAGTGAATATGTTTTTGGCTGGTACATTAAAGATCCATCAAATATAGATGATAAATTTAAAAGGGTAAAAGTAAGAAATCTTTTAAAGCAGCTAGAATTAGAAGGATTAGATAAAAATAAGTTTTTACTAACAATTAAAAATTTAAAGTCTTCTAATGAAACTATTAAATTTTATACAAAAAAAAATTTACTTGAAAATATAACTTTTTTAGAAAAAAAAAGATCAGTCATATTAAAAGATGCTTTTTTTAAAAATTCTGCAGAAGTTGTATTTAGATCATTTTCTGAAGTCATTAAGTTTGTGGGAAAGAAATATTATCCTTCTAGAGGTAAAAAAATTGAAAATATCATTAAGTTAATTAATTCAAAACCTGCCTTTAAAACTACTCTAGGTGGCTGTCTTATAAAAAAGATTAGTCTAACTGTAATAGTGTCAAAAGAGTAATATATTTAAGAGATTTATTGATATTTTGTCACTTGTTAAATTTATAATAACTCTTATCTTACACTTATGAATTTAAAAAATCTTGCAATGTGGGGCATCATAGTCTTCTTAACTATTGGCCTATACAATATGTTCAAAAATCCTCAGTCTAATTTAAGAGGAGGTGACCAGGTTATATTTTCAGAGTTTTTAACTTCAGTAGATAATGGAGAAGTTTTAAAAGTTGATATACAAGGTAATAATATTAAAGGTGTTTATTCAAATGGTAATACATTCTCGACTTATTCTCCTAATGATCCTAATTTAATTGAAAAATTATCTAATAAAGGAGTGAGTATTTCGGCGGCACCACTTGAAGAAAAAATGCCATCACTATTTGGTGTTCTACTTTCATGGTTCCCAATGCTATTGTTGATTGCGGTTTGGATTTTTTTCATGAGACAAATGCAAGGTGGTAAAGGTGGTGCAATGGGTTTTGGAAAATCTAAGGCCAAAATGATGAATGAACTTAAAGGAAAGGTTACATTTAATGATGTTGCAGGAGTAGAAGAAGCTAAAGAAGAAGTAGAGGAGATTGTAGAGTTCTTAAAAGACCCAAAAAAATTTAGTAGGTTAGGAGGAAAAATTCCCAGAGGAGCATTATTGGTAGGTCCCCCTGGAACAGGAAAAACTTTATTAGCAAGAGCAATTGCTGGAGAAGCAGGTGTTCCTTTCTTTACCATATCTGGTTCAGATTTTGTTGAAATGTTTGTTGGTGTTGGAGCCTCTAGAGTAAGAGATATGTTTGAACAAGGTAAAAAAAATTCACCATGTATTATTTTTATTGACGAAATAGATGCAGTAGGAAGAAGTAGGGGTGCAGGTTTAGGTGGTGGAAATGATGAAAGAGAACAAACTTTAAATCAGTTATTAGTTGAGATGGATGGTTTTGATACAAACGAAGGTGTTATTATTATTGCTGCAACCAACAGACCCGATGTTCTTGATCCAGCTTTATTAAGACCTGGAAGATTTGATAGACAGGTAGTTGTTTCAAACCCAGATATAATTGGGCGAGAAAAAATTCTAAAAGTCCATGTTAAGAAAATAAAAATGGCGCCTGATGTAAATTTAAGAACCATAGCAAGAGGAACGCCAGGCTTTTCAGGTGCTGATCTTGCAAACTTAGTAAATGAAGCCGCTTTATTGGCAGCGAGAAAAAATAAGAGAATTGTGACTTTAATTGAATTTGAAGAAGCTAAAGATAAAGTAATGATGGGTGCAGAGAGGCGCTCAATGGTAATGACTGAAGATGAAAAAAAATTAACGGCATATCATGAGGGAGGTCATGCATTGGTATCTTTTAATATGCCAAGTTATGATCCAATACATAAAGCAACAATTATTCCAAGAGGTAGAGCTCTTGGCATGGTTATGAATTTACCAGAGAGAGATAAACATGGTTATTCAATCAAATATTTAAAAGCTAGAATGGCAGTATGTTTCGGAGGCAGAGTGGCGGAGGAGTTAATATTTGGAAAAGATGATATTTCAACAGGAGCTGGTGGTGGAAGCGGGTCGGACATAAATCAAGCTACACAACTAGCTAGAGCAATGGTTACAAAATATGGAATGAGCGAGGAAATGGGTCCAGTAGAATACGGAGAAAATCAGGAAGAAGTATTTTTGGGCAGATCAGTTACTCAAACACAATCAGTTTCAGAGGAAACCTCTCAAAAAATAGACAAAGAAATAAGAAAATTAATTGATGAAGGTTATGATCAAGCAAAAAAAATATTAACTGATAAAATTGATGATTTACATAAAATAGCAAAAGCTCTTATGACTTATGAAACTTTAACTGGTGAAGAAATTGAAAATATAATAAGCAAGAATTTATATCCAAAAGATAAAGTAGCTGAAAAGCTTGAAGAAAATGATGATCAAGATTCAGCTCTAGGTGCTATGGGTTTAAAGCCAAAAATAGTTCATTAAATTCAAATGAGAAGATATTACACGAGAGTGTGTAATTTCTATTATGGCAAAGAATCAAAATTATTATTAATTAAAAAAAAAACATTACCCTTAAATGGGAATAAAGAAATATCGTTTGATCATCTTGAAATAATTTCTAGAAAATCTATTAAAAAGATTTCTTTAAATAATATAAAAAAACTTTCTAGGTCATTGCAAAAACAAGTAATTTTAGACCTCAAAAATATTACGTCAAAAAAAAAAAATTTTTCAAATTTAAATTTTAAAAAATTACCAAATATAATGGGTGTATTAAATCTGACTCCAGATAGTTTTTCTGATGGGGGAAAATTTAATAAAAAAAATAAAGGTACAAAGCATGCGATTGATATGCTTAAAGCTGGGGCTAAGTTAATTGATGTAGGAGGTGAGTCAACAAGGCCGGGATCTAAAGCTGTAGATGTGAAATTGGAATGGAGCAGAATAAACAAAGTGCTTAAATTAATTTGTAAAAAAATACCCGTATCTTTGGATACTAGAAAATCAGAAATAATGAAGAAGGGTATTAAACTTGGTATTAAAATTATTAATGATGTGTCCGGGCTTAGTTATGACCAAAACACGATGGAGATTTTAAAAAAATATAGAACTCCTTTTGTAATTCAGCATTCACAAGGATTACCAGAAAAAATGCAAAATAAACCAATATATAAGAATGAATTACTAGATATTTACGATTTTTTTGAAGCAAAAATAAAAACTTTAAGAAATTTTGGTATAAAACATAATAATATAATTTTAGATCCAGGAATAGGTTTTGGAAAAAATTTGAAACATAATATGAATTTAATAAGTAATATCTCTATTTTTCACTCTTTAGGTTTTCCTATACTTGTTGGAAACTCAAGAAAAAGATTTATTAAAGAAATTGCAAAAAAAAATGATACTAAAAGTAGAATCGGAGGAACAATTTCTTCTTCTGTTTATTTAATGATGCAGGGTGTTCAAATTTTGAGAATTCATGATGTTAATGAATTGATTCAAGGAATAAAAGTCTTTAAAGAATTAATAAAAAAATAATGAGAAAAAAATATTTTGGAACCGACGGAATAAGAGGTCATATTAATAGTAAAAATATTAATGGTGAAATGTTTTTTAAATTTGGCTTAGCATCGGGAACATATTTCAAGTCTCAAAAAAAAATTAAACAAACAGCAATAATTGCTAAAGATACTAGGCTATCTGGTTATACTTTGGAGCCCGCGTTAGTTTCTGGTTTAACATCTGCAGGCATGCATGTTTATACATTGGGACCTTTGCCAACAAATGGATTAGCAATGCTCACAAAATCAATGAAAGCTAATATGGGAATTATGATTACGGCCTCTCATAACACACATTATGATAATGGTTTGAAATTATTTGGACCAGATGGAATGAAATTATCAGATAAAATTGAAAAAAAAATAGAAAGTTTAATCGATAAAAAAGTTTCAAAAAATTTATCAAGCCCAGAAAAATTAGGAAGAGTAAAAAGATTAGAAACAGGAACAAAAGATTATTTAAAAATCTTAAAAAAAAATTTTACAAAGCAATTCAATTTAAGAGGTTTAAAGATTGTAATTGATTGTGCCAATGGTGCAGGATACAAGGCTGGTCCAGAATTATTAAGATCATTAGGTGCAAAAGTTGTATCAATAGGGGTTAATCCTAATGGCCTTAATATAAATAAAAACTGTGGGTCAACTAATCCTAATAAGATTAAATTTGCAGTAAAAAAACATAAAGCAAACATAGGCATTTCTTTAGATGGTGACGCTGATAGAATTATTATGTGTGATGAAGTAGGGAGAGTTATTGATGGAGATCAAATAATTGCAGCTTTAGCAACAAGATGGAAACATAAAAAAATGTTGAAAGGTGGAGTGGTTGGAACTTTAATGTCTAACTATGGTCTAGAAAAGTTTTTTAAAAGTAAAAAAATTAAATTTATTAGAGCAAATGTAGGTGACAGATATGTAAAAGAAATGATGCAAAAAAAAAAATTTAATTTAGGTGGTGAACAATCAGGTCATATTATTTTAGGAAAGTTTGCAACAACTGGAGACGGATTGCTTGTTGCATTAGAGGTTCTATTTGCAATAAGAAAAGGAAAAAAAGCTAGTATTTTTTTTGATAAATTTAAAAAAACACCTCAAATTCTGAAAAATATTGAAGTAAAAAATAAAGATGTAATAAAAAATCTTGATATAAAAAAATCTATAAAAATTGCAGAAAGTTTAATGAAGGGTCAGGGCAGAATACTAGTAAGAAAATCAGGAACGGAGTCAAAAATTAGAGTGATGGGTGAAAGTGAAAATAAAGAGCTTTTAAAAAAATGTGTAAACTTGATTTCAAAAAAAATTAAATAAATTGAAAATTAATTCCAAAGTACTAATCATAGCTGGATCAGACTCGTCTGGTGGAGCAGGTATACAAGCTGACATTAAGACAGTTACTGCGCTAGGATCTTATGCAATGACAGCAATCACAGCAGTTACGACTCAAAATACTACAGGTGTTAAATCAATAATACCAATTTCTCATAAAGAAATTTTAAATCAAATTGTATTTACGTCAAAAGATATTAAACCTGATGCTATTAAAATTGGAATGTTGCATTCGACTAAAGTAATAGAATCTGTTGTTAAATCTATTGAAAGTATTAAGAGTAAAAAAATTATACTTGATCCTGTGATGGTAGCAAAGGGTGGCACTAAATTAATAGATGAAAAAGCAATTAAATCACTTAAGTCAAAATTGATTAAAAGAGCAATGTTAATTACACCAAATATTCCAGAAGCTGAAATTTTAACTAAAACTTTTATAAAAAATAAAAAAGATATGATTTTTGCTGCAAATAAACTTTTAGAGTGTGGAGCAAAAAATGTTTTAATTAAAGGTGGGCATTTAGATCATAAAACTGTTCAAGATATATTTGTCAATAAATCTGAGATAAAAATTTTTAATAGTCTTAGATATAAAACAAAAAATACTCATGGCACAGGATGCACTTTATCTAGTGCGATAGCTACTTATTTATCATGTGGAAAACCTATAAAGAAATCTTGTGAGCTTGGAATTAACTATGTAAATTCTGCCATAAAAACAAACCCAAACTATGGAAAGGGTCATGGTCCTATAAATCATCTCAATACTATGAATATTCTTAGAAAATTTAGATAATGAAAAATATAGTTATAGTTGGATCTCAATGGGGAGACGAAGGAAAAGGAAAAATTGTTGATTGGCTTTCTGAGCAAGCAGATGTTGTAATTAGATTTCAGGGGGGTCATAATGCAGGACACACTTTAGTGATTAATGGTGTAACTTACAAACTTAGACTATTGCCATCAGGAATTGTTAGAAAAAATAAAATTTCAATAATTGGTAATGGAGTAGTGGTTGATCCATGGGCATTACTTGAAGAAATCGAAGAAATAAAATCAAAAGGCGTTGATGTTAATACTGATAATTTTATTATCTCAGAGGCAGCAAATTTAATTTTGCCATTTCATAGAGAAATGGATGAAATTAGAGAAGATGCAGCTGGTAATAGCAAAATTGGAACAACAAGGCGAGGAATTGGCCCTGCATATGAAGATAAAGTTGGCAGAAGGTCTATAAGAGTAATGGATTTAAGATCTGAAAAAAATTTAGATCAAAGATTAGAATCTGTGTTAGTTCATCATAATGCAATAAGAAAAGGTCTAGGAAAAAATATTTTTGAAAAAGAACAATTAAAATCTGATTTACTTAAAATTGCTCCTCAAATATTACAATATTCTCAACCAGTCTGGCTGAAAATTGACGAATTTAAAAAACAAAAAAAGAAAATTTTATTTGAAGGAGCCCAAGGAATTTTACTTGATGTAGATCATGGAACTTATCCATATGTTACTTCTTCTAACACGGTTGCTTCTAGTGCCGCGACTGGAACAGGATGTGGTCCAAATTCAATAAATTATGTTCTTGGAATAACAAAGGCTTATACAACAAGAGTTGGAGAAGGACCATTTCCAACAGAACTAACAGATGATATTGGAGAGTTATTAGGTACTCGAGGAAAAGAATTTGGAACAGTGACAAGCAGAAAAAGAAGATGTGGTTGGTTTGATGGCGTTTTAGTAAGACAAACAATAAAAATTTCTGGTATAGATGGTATAGCGCTTACCAAGCTAGATGTTCTCGATGAATTAGATGAAATTAATATGTGTGTTGAATACGAGCTAGATGGAAAAAAAATAGATTATTTACCAGTATCTGTTGAAGATCAATTAAAAATAAAACCTGTCTATAAAACATTTCCAGGATGGAAAACTTCTACTAATGGGATAAAAAATATGGATGCATTACCAGAAAATGCAAAAAAATATATATTTGCTGTAGAAGATTTTATTGGTGCGAAAGTATCAAGTGTGTCAACTAGCCCAGAAAGAGAAGACACTATTCTTTTAGAAAATCCTTTTGATATTTAGTTTACTGGCAATAAGTTTTTAGACTTTGCTAGTAGAAGCATATGCTTTTGTAGTTTTTCAAAAGCTTTATTTTCTATTTGACGAACTCTTTCTCTGCTAATTTTATATTTCTTACTCAAATCTTCTAATGTTGTTGGATTATCATTCAGTCTTCTAGAGTATAATATTTCTCTTTCTCTATCATTTAGTACTTTAATTGAATTTTTTAAAAGATCTTTTCTTTGTTCCATTTCTTCTTGATGTGCAAATTTTAAATCATGATCTAATTGTTTATCAACTAACCAATCTTGCCATTCATCTCCATCTTCTCCTACTTGAGCATTTAATGAGAATTCTTTACCAGATAGTCTTCTATTCATAGAAACAACTTCTTCTTTGCTTACATCTAGTTTGTTAGCAATTTCATTTACATGTTCGTTTCTTAAATCACCTTCAGTTTGAGGGGCTATCTGATTTTTAATTTTTTTAAGATTAAAAAATAATTTTTTTTGGGCTGTAGTTGTTCCAATTTTGACCAAACTCCAAGATCTTAATATATACTCTTGAATAGAGGCTTTGATCCACCACATCGCATAAGTCGCTAATCTAAAACCTTTTTCTGGTTCAAATTTTTTTACAGCTTGCATAAGACCTACATTACCTTCAGATATCATTTCATTTACTGGTAATCCGTAGCCCTTATATCCCATTGCAATTTTGGCAACTAATCTTAAATGACTAGTGACTAATTTTTCAGCAGCTTTAACATTTCCAGTGGTTTTCCAGTTTTTAGCTAACATGTATTCTTCTTCAGCTGCTAGCATTGGAAACTTTTTAATCTGTTCTAAATATGCAGAAAGACCTCCTTCATTTGAAAGAGCTGGTAGGTTATTATTAAATGTTGTGCTCATGGCTGTATTTATTTAATTGACTATATTAAATTTTCAATGATTTATTCGCTAGTATTTCTAAGCATTTTTAGCAAATTATTTAGTTCTTGAGGTAAAATTGAAGAAAAAATTAATTCTTCATTACTTTTAGGATGAACGAAACCCAGTGTTTTTGCATGTAAAAATTGTCTATTTAATCCTGAGATTAACTTTTCTAAACTTAAATCAATATTTTTTAGTTTTTTATATTTTTTTTTATATTTATCGTCCCCAACTATGCTATTTCCCATGTAAGTCATGTGAACACGTATTTGATGGGTTCTTCCAGTTTCTAATTTACATTCAACTAAGCTTAATGTTGGAGTTTTGTTATTTTCAAAAATTTCAATAGTTTTATAATTGGTTATTGCATGTTTCCCCTTAGAGCGACTAACTTCCATTAGTTGTCTATTTTTTGAGCTTCGAGTTATGAAAGTATCAATTATACCAGAGGAAGGTCTTAGTTTTCCCCAAATTAAAAGTTGATACACTCTAGTTATAGTATGGTCACTAAATTGCTTTGATAAATTTTCATGTGTTTCATTATTTTTTGCAATAACAACTAAACCAGATGTGTTTTTATCAATTCTGTGAACTATACCTGGTCTAAGCTTATCCCCAATAGTTGATAGAGAGTTTTTATCATAATGCATTAACGCATTAACAATTGTTTTGTCATAATTTCCAGCACCTGGATGCATAATAATTCCAGCTGGTTTATTTATAACCAATAGATCTTCATCTTCATGAATTATTTCTAATTTAAATTTGTAGGGCCTCAATGAGGCTTCCTCAGGTTTAGGTATATTTAAAGATATCTTATCGCCAGTTAAAACTTTTTTTGAAGGACTTTTAATAATTTTATCATTTAATTTCAATTTCTTTTTAATAATTAAATTTTTAATTCTGGTTCTGCTAATTAACTGCTCTCTTTTATTGATTAAAACATCAACTCTTAGGTAGTTCTCATTTTCTTCAACTATAAAATTAATGTTTTTTTTCATAAAATGTAATATTAATACTATATGCGCTTGTAGCTCAACTGGATAGAGCGCCTGACTTCGGATCAGGAGGTTCTGGGTTCGACTCCTAGCAGGCGCGCCAATTTATTCGCCTATATTGATTAAAGTTCCCTTATCTCTTGCCTTATCAAAAGAATAATAAAAAACTGATATTGCAATAACAAGATACAGAGCATTTAAATAAAGTGCTTGAATTATATTTTCATAATTTACAAATTGATTAACTAATATATTTCTTGTTTCCTCAAAAATATAAACTAATGGTAATGCATATGCTATTGATTGAAAAATTTCTGGTAAAGTTTCTACTGGATAATAAATACACCCAAACGGAGCAAGTAAAAACATTGTAGACCAGGCAATATTTTCAAATGATGGTCCAAATCTCAGTAACCCAGCAGAAACAAATAAACCAAGTGTAATTCCAAAAATATATAAGCTTAAAAAAAGAAAAGCCAAAGGAAGACCTAGATCCAATAAAGATATGCCAAAAATGGGAGAAGTTAATAATATAGCTGGTACTAGACCTATTAAAGCTCGAATCAAAGCTGTGAAAACTAATGATGCTATAATTTCACTAATTTTCATTGGTGCAATAAAAAGGTTAGTAAAATTTCTACTCCAAATTTCCTCCAAGAATAACATGTTAAAACCAATACTAGTCCTAAATAAAAAATCATATAAAATAGCACAAGAAAGTATTACTCCAACAGCGCCGTTATAGTAAGTGCTGTGAGAAGCAAAAAAATTTGAAATAAAACCCCATAAAGTTATTTGAATAGAAGGCCAATAAATTAAATCTAGTATTCTTGGAAAAGATCTGGTTATTAAATAAAAGTGTCTTAAAAAAAGACCATAAATTCTAGTTAAATTCATTTTTATTTCTCACTAGTTCCAAAAATACTTCCTCTAAATTTTTTCTTCCATGTTTTTTAATTAAATCATCTGGAGAACCGCTATCAACAATAGAGCCATCTTTCATCATCAAGACAGAGCTGCACAATCTTTTCACTTCATCCATATTGTGAGAGGCTATTAATAAAGATATTTTTTTTTCTTTTTTATAATTTTCTAGAAATGTTCTTATAAAATCTCCAGTTTCAGGATCTAAAGATGCAGTAGGCTCATCAAGCAAAAGTACAGTAGGGTTGTTAATTAATGCTTTAGCCAAGCTTACTCTATTTTTTTGACCTGATGAAAGTTCTCCTGTAATTTTGTCTAAAAGCGTATCTAATCGTAATTTGTTTGAAAGATATTCGATTTGATCATCCAAGTTTTGAATATTATACAATTTTCCATATACAATTAAATTTTGTCTTACAGTAAGTTTTTTTGGCAGTTCAATATATGGAGAAATAAAATTTATTTTATGAAGAATAGAAATCTTATTTTTTTCAATATCCAATCCATTGATTAAAACTTTTCCACTTGTAGGTTTTAATAAACCAAGAATCATTCCAATTGTTGTAGTTTTTCCACATCCATTTGGACCTAGTAATCCTATGATTTCATTCTCATTTATTTTAAAATTTATATTACTTACAGCTTTTTTTGATTTGTAAGTTTTTGATAGATTTATTACCTCAATTGAATTTGACATTTAATATTTAGAAGCTCTTTTTAATCTATCGTTAATTGTTTTACCAATACCTACATTTGGAATTTTTTCGATAGCAATCATTTTATATCCATCTTTTTTAATCTTCCTCAGTAAAGAATATAAATTTTTAGCAGCTTGATTAAGGTTTTTTTTTTTACTTAAATAATAATAATTTTTAAAATTAATTTTTCTTTTATTAATTAAAACAAAAGCTTCATTAATGTTAGGTTTCTTAGCATTTGTTCTTAATGGGACTCCAGGAGAGTAATGTAAAGGAAATTGACCAGGTGAAATTTTTTTTTTCGGATTAACATTAATTGAAATTTTTTTCTTTAACACTCTCTCTATTTTAGATATTTCAAGTCCTCCAAATCTTAATATCGTTGGTTTATTTATAAGATTTAGAATAGTTGATTCAACACCTATCTTACATCTGCCTCCATTCATCACATATTTTATTTTTGATCCAAACTCATCTTTGACATCAGATGCTTCAACAGAACTTAACTTAGTTGATATGTTTGCACTAGGTGCCGCTAATGGGTAATTTAAATTTTTGAGTAGTTTTTTAAATAATCTATGTTTTGGAAATCGGACTGCAAGATTTTTTTGTTTATTAGTCACAAGTTTGGAAATTTTAGACTCCTTCTTTAATTTAAGAACAAATGTTATAGGTCCAGGGGAAAACTTATTATAAAGTTTAATAAAACTATCATTAATATAGCAATCTTCTTTAAGCTTATTCAAATCATAATAATGAACAATTAATGGGTTATTTGAAGGTCTTTTTTTAAGTTTGAATATTTTTTTTACAGCAACATTAGAATAAGCATTTGCTGCCAAACCATATACAGTTTCACTAGGCACAGATATACAATGATTTTGATCTAAATATTTTTTAGCTTTTTTGATATTTGATTGCAATGATTTCATGTATTAATAATTATTATTATATGAAAGATAAAAATTTACCACCTGATAATAACTCAACTTCACTTGAGGAATTAACTGAGCAAGCAAATCAAATAATAGAGTCTTTAGAAAATGAAAAAGATTTGAATAATTCTATTGAAAGTTATCAAAAATTATTAAAATTAAATAATATAATTGAAAAAAAATTTCACAAGAATTTCAAATCTATAAGTGAAGAGACAAATAAAAAAGTTAAAGATATTATTAAAAAAAAATGAAAAAAAAGCTTAATAAAATAGCAAAAGATACAAATCAATTTTTAAGAAAATTTCTTAGTAAGCAAAAAAATTCCAAATTAATTCTAGCTATGAATTACGGTTTGTTCCCTGGAGGAAAAAAGATTAGATCTAAAATTTTAATTGATATTGGCTCGTTGCTGTCCATAGATTATAAATCATTAATTAAAATTGGTGCAGCAGTAGAATGTATTCATGCATATTCTCTTATTCACGATGATCTACCATGTATGGATGATGATAAAATAAGAAGGGGTAAACCATCCACTCATATTAAATTTGGAGAATCAACAGCGGTTCTTGCAGGAAATTCTTTACTTACAATGGCATTTGAAATCTTATCAAGTCCTAATTTAAAATTAAGTGAAAAAATTAAGATTAATATAATTAAGAAATTATCTGAAAGTTCAGGCCATTTGGGTATAGCAGGCGGTCAATATCTTGATCTTAGTTATGAAAAAAAAAAAATATCCAGAAACAAGATCATAGAAATGGAAATTAAAAAAACTGGAAAACTGTTTAGTTTTTGCTGTGCAGCTCCTGCTATTATTAAAAAAAGAAATAGAAAAGAAATTAAATTTTTTGAAAATATTGGATCTAATATTGGTCTTTTGTTTCAAATAGCTGATGATTTGATTGATTTTAAGGGTGACTCAAAAAAAGCAGGAAAAAAAACAGGAAAAGATCAAAAAAAAGGTAAAGCAACACTATTAAGTTTGATTGGCTATAGTAATGCAATTAAATATTGTAATAAAATTATTCTTGAAGTTAATAAGAGTTTAGAGAAATATGGTTCAAATTCAAAAAATATTAAAGAAACGCTATATTACATTTTAAATAGAGATAAATGACACAAAATTATAAGTTTTTAGATAATATAAATTATCCGTTTGATTTAAGAAAAATTTCTGAAAACGATTTGCAAGAAGTTTCTGATGAAGTTAGAAAAGAGATGATTAATGCAGTATCTGAAACGGGTGGACATTTGGGTGCTGGATTAGGTGTAGTTGAGTTGACTGTAGCACTTCACTATGTTTTTGATACTCCTAATGATAAGCTAATCTGGGATGTTGGTCATCAATCCTATCCACATAAAATTTTAACAGGTAGAAAAAATAAAATTAGAACTTTAAGACAAGGAAATGGGTTATCAGGATTTACAAAAAGATCAGAAAGTGAATATGATCCTTTTGGAGCAGCACATAGCTCAACATCCATATCTTCTGCTTTAGGTATCGCAGAAGCAAATAAGCTGGCCAATAAATCATCAAATGTAATAGCTGTAATTGGAGATGGAGCAATAAGTGCGGGTATGGCTTATGAAGCAATGAATAATGCTGGTGCATCAAAAACTAAAATGATTGTTATTTTAAATGATAATGACATGTCTATCGCTAAACCAGTGGGTGCCATGAGAACTTACTTGGCAAAATTATTTACTGGAAAAATTTATTTTAGTCTTAGAGAAACAATCAAGTTAATAACATCTGCGTTTTCAAAAAGATTTAGTGATAAAGCAGGTAAAGCTGAAGATTTTTTACGTTCGGCAGTTACTGGAGGAACTTTATTTAGTTCATTAGGTTTTTATTATGCAGGTCCAATTGATGGACACGATCTAACAACTCTTATTCCTATATTGAAAAATGCAAGAGATTCTAAGCACGAGGGTCCAATCATGATCCATATTAAAACACAAAAAGGAAAAGGATATTCATACGCAGAAAAAGCATCTGATCACTATCATGGTGTTTCCAAATTCAATGTAGAGACAGGTGAGCAGGTTAAAAGTGGTAGCAATCTTCCTGCATATACAAAAGTATTCGCTAATACGTTAGTTAAACATGCTCAAAAAGATAGTAAAATAATAGGAATAACTGCTGCAATGCCAGGTGGTACAGGAATGGATATTTTTGGAAAAGAATTTCCAAAAAGAATGTTCGATGTTGGAATAGCTGAACAACACGCGGTAACTTTTTCAGCTGGCCTAGCTACAGAAGGATATAAGCCTTATGCAGCAATTTATTCTACCTTTTTACAAAGAGCTTATGACCAAGTTGTTCACGATGTAGCTATTCAAAGCTTACCAGTTAGATTTGCAATTGATAGAGCAGGCTTAGTAGGGGCAGATGGATCTACCCATGCTGGTTCATTTGATATTACTTATTTATCAACTTTGCCTAATTTTATCGTTATGGCCGCAAGTGATGAAGCTGAATTAGTTAAAATGATTAATACTTCAGTTGATATTAATGACAAACCTAGTGCAATCAGATATCCAAGGGGCACAGGTGTAGGACTTGAACTTCCATCAATAGATGAAAAACTTCAAATAGGTAAAGGAAGAGTTATTCAAGAAGGAAAACAAGCATGTATTTTAAGCTTAGGAACTAGACTTGAGGAGTGTAAATTAGCAGCAGAGGAGTTAAAGAACAAAGGAGTTACAACTTCAATAGTTGATGCTAGATTTGCGAAACCTTTAGATCAAGAACTTATATTGAAGTGCGCTAGAGAACATGAGGTAATGATAACTATAGAAGAGGGATCTATTGGTGGATTTGGTTCTCATGTGAAGAATTTACTTTCTGAAAAAGGTATATTTGATAAAGGGTTAAAATTTAGATCAATGACATTACCAGATATCTTTATAGAACAAGATAATCCAAAAAAAATGTATGAGTTAGCAGGTTTAAGTTCAACTCAAATCTCAAAAAAAATATTAGATATTTTATTTACAAAGGATTCAATA
Organism: uncultured Pelagibacteraceae bacterium; assembly: GCA_902560015.1. Taxonomy (GTDB): domain Bacteria; phylum Pseudomonadota; class Alphaproteobacteria; order Pelagibacterales; family Pelagibacteraceae; genus Pelagibacter. Next base: position 14,404 of record CACEKA010000011.1, on the reverse strand, counting down.
AAAGTAGTTAAAAACTAATTATAATTCTAACTACATTGGGCTTTATTCATTAGATAGTGATCTAATAGAACACAATTCATCATTGCTTCCCCAACTGGTACTGCTCTAATACCGACACATGGGTCGTGCCTACCTTTAACTGAAATAGTAGTATTTTTACCAAATTTGTTAATTGTTTTTCTAGTTGTTAAAATTGACGAGGTTGGCTTTACAGCAAAAGAGGCTATAATTTCTTGACCACTTGATATGCCTCCTAAAATTCCACCAGCATTATTAGAATTAAATTTTAATTTTTTACCTTTTTGAGAAATTTCATCTGAATTCTGTTCTCCACTAAATTGTGCTGCATTCATTCCAGCTCCAATATTTACTCCTTTAACAGCATTTATACTCATTAGACCTGAGGCTATATCTGAATCTAATTTAGAATAAATAGGTGCACCAAGTCCTGCTGGTATTCCTCTTGCTCTAATTTCAATTACAGCTCCACATGAAGATCCAGATTTTCGGACTCCTAGTAAATATTTCTCCCAAAGTTTTATCATTGATTTATCAGGGCAGAAAAAAGGATTTTTAGTAATTATCTTATCATTCCATTGATTTGTGTCACATCCCAATATTCCAAGTTGAGTTACTGCACCAATAACTTTGAATTTTTTACCTAACTTTTTTTGCAAAACTAATTTAGCTATAGCACCAGCTGCTACTCTAGCTGCTGTCTCTCTTGCTGAAGATCTTCCTCCACCTCTATAATCTCTTATTCCATACTTTTTAAAGTAAGTATAATCTGCATGCCCCGGTCTGAATTTATCTTTGATATTTCCATAATCTTTTGATCTCATATCTTTATTATAAATAATTAAAGAAATAGGAGTTCCAGTTGTTTTTCCTTCAAATACTCCAGATAATATATGAACTTTATCATCTTCTTTTCTTTGAGTTGTAAATTTTGACTGACCTGGTTTTCTTTTATCCAATTCTATTTGAATATCTTGTTCTTTTAAACTTATGCTAGGTGGACAACCATCAACTATACACCCAATAGCAGGTCCATGAGACTCTCCCCAAGTAGAGAAACGAAATAGCTTTCCAAAAGTATTAAATGACATTATTTATATTATATAGATTATTTTGTTAAAATTATGAATCAAAAAAACTTACTTGGTCTCAATAACTGTTTTTTAGATGTAGATGATCCATTTCATTTATTTAGAATATGGATGGAAGAAGCAAAAAAATCAGAACCTAACGATCCAAATGCAGTGGCATTAGCCACTTCTAATAAAAATGATTTTCCATCTGTAAGGATGGTCTTATTAAAAGATTTTAATAAAAATGGATTCGTATTTTATACAAACTTAAATAGTCAAAAAGGCAATGACTTAAAAGAAAATCCTAAAGCCTCAATGTGTTTTCATTGGAAAAGTCTTTTAAGACAAATTAGGATTAGTGGATTAGTTTCTTTAGTGGCTGACGAAATTGCTGACAAATATTATAATTCTAGAAACTATGAAAGTAGAATAGGAGCTTGGGCATCAAAACAAAGTAAAGAATTAAGAAGTAGAGATGAATTGATAAGCTCAATAGAAGAATACAAAAAAAAATATAATGATCAAAATAAAGTTCCCAGACCAAGTCATTGGTCTGGATGGAATTTATCTCCTTTAAATATAGAGTTTTGGTTAGATGGAGATAGCAGGATACATGAAAGACTTAAGTATACTAAAGATAGCGATGGTAATTGGACAAAATCTTTATTAAGTCCTTAAAAATTTCTAGCTAAACTAAATGATGTAAGGTTTTTAAGAATTTCTTTTTCTTTTGAGTCTTTAAATACAGTCAAAGAATTTGAAGCAAGATTAATATAATGTTGAGCTTTTTGATAACATTCATCAATAATTTTGTATTTTTTAATTAAAAAAATAATTTTATCTAAATCATCTTTAGTTCTTAATTCTTTTTCAAATATTTTATTAAGTGTTTTTTTTTCTATTAAATCTAATTTTTGAAAAAGTAAAATTATTGGAAGAGTAATTTTTCCCTCAAAAAAATCTTGACCTATTTTTTTTCCAAATAGCTTAAGTTCAGAATTATAATCGAGAGTATCATCAGCAATTTGAAAAGTTAAACCAAGGTTTCTTCCATAAAATTCAAGAGCATCTTTTTCTTTACTGTCAACATCAGATAAAATTGCTCCTACTTTTGTTGCTGTCGCAAACAGTTCAGCTGTTTTTGCTGAAATAATTTTTAAATATGTTTCTTCTAACATATCAACTTCACCTTTATGTTGAAGTTGCAAAACTTCTCCTTGGGCTATCTTTGATGACGTTGATGATAATAATTTTAAAACTTCCAAATTGCCATCTTCAACCATCATTTCAAAACATCTGCTTAACAAATAATCGCCAATTAAAACAGAGGATTGATTGTTCCATATTTTATTTAAAGTTTCTTTCCCCCTTCTTACTGTGCCTTCGTCAATTACATCATCGTGCATTAGTGTAGCGCTATGGATTAATTCAACACATGCTGCTAAATTTATATCCCTTGATCCTTTAGAGTAGCCACATAATTTTGCTGAACCTAAAGTTAATAAAGCTCGCAATCTTTTGCCTCCAGTTTTTATATGGTATTCAGTCATTTTTTGAACCAACTCAACATCACTGCTTAGTTTTGATTTTATTTTTTCTTCAGTTAATATCAACTTATCTTCAACAGAGTTCTTAAGTTGAAAATACGAGTCGTTTATCTGATTTTTTAGCTGTACGACGGTTCCCATTATTTAAACAAGTTAATATAGTTGTGTTATATATATTACTTATCAATTGACGCACCCGTTTCTTTAATTATAAGTAGATTTAATATTCAATTAATAATTCTATAAGGAATAATAATGTTCTCTTTTTTTAAAAAGAAAAAGATTGTAGCCCATTTAAAATTAAGTGGAGTTATTGGAAATGCTGGAAAATTCAAACAAGGTATTGATTTTGCTGGGCAGGAAGAACTTATAAAAAAGGCTTTTTCTCTTAAAAAAGCGTCTTCAGTTGCTATTACAATAAATTCACCTGGTGGATCACCTGTACAATCTCATCTGATTTATAGTTTTATAAGAGAACAAGCAAAAAAAAATAAAAAAAAAGTAATTGTATTTGCTGAAGATGTGGCGGCATCTGGTGGTTATCTTATTTCTTGTGCAGGAGATGAAATTTATGCAAATTCAAGTTCAATAATTGGATCTATTGGAGTTATCTATTCTTCCTTTGGATTTACTGAGTTAATAAAAAAAATTGGTGTTGAAAGAAGAGTTCATACTGCTGGAAAAAATAAAAGCACACTAGATCCTTTTCTTGATGAAAAAAATGAAGATATTGAAAGATTAAAAAAAATACAATTAGATTTACATAAAGATTTCATAGGTGTTGTAGAAAAAAGTAGAGGTGAAAAACTTAACAAGTCAGAAGTAGAACTTTTTTCTGGAGAATTTTGGTCAGGTAGTAAAGCGAAAGATTTAGGATTAATAGATGGAATAGGTAATGCTAATGAAATCCTAAAAGAAAAATTTGGAGATGATGTGGTAATTAAAAAATTTGAAAAATCTAAAGGATGGCTAAGTCAGAAACTTTCTTCATCTAACAATCAAGTAGATCAATTAGTTAACATCTTAGACGAAAGGTCAATTTGGCAAAGATATGGTTTCTAAAATAAAAAAACCAAAATATAAAATTCAAACATTTCAAAAAACAATTCTAAATCTTCAAAAATTTTGGAGTAAAAAAGGATGCATTGTTCTGCAACCTTATGATATGGAAGTAGGTGCTGGTACATTTCATCCAGCTACAACTCTTAGATCTCTTGGACCAAAACCATGGAAAGCAGCTTATGTTCAGCCTTCGAGAAGACCGACGGATGGCAGATATGGTGATAATCCAAATAGACTACAACATTATTATCAATTTCAAGTATTAATAAAACCGTCACCTGAAAATATAAAAAAATTATATCTCAATAGTTTGTTAGTTATTGGAATTGATTATAATGAACATGATATTAGATTTGTTGAGGATGATTGGGAAAGCCCAACTTTAGGTGCCGCAGGTTTAGGCTGGGAAGTTTGGTGTGATGGTATGGAGATAACACAATTTACATATTTTCAGCAAATGGCAGGCTATGAATGCAAACCTGTTTCAGTAGAAATTACTTATGGTTTAGAAAGAATATGTATGTTTACTCAACAGCAAAAAAATGTTTATGATTTATTATGGAATGATGAAGGAGTAAAATATCATGACGTCTTTTATCAAGCAGAAAAAGAATTTTCAGCATATAACTTTGAACATGCAAATGTCGATAGTTTATTAAAAATGTTTGACATGCATGAAATGGAAGCAAAATCTCTTGTAGAGAAAAATATTTCCTTGCCAGCTTATGATCAATGTTTAAAGGCAAGCCATGTATTTAATATTTTAGATGCTCGAGGAGCAATTAGTGTAGCTCAAAGAGCTGGATATATAGGTAGGATTCGAGACATAACAAAGGCAGCAGCAGGAATCTGGTTAGATAGTCAAAATAGTCAAAGTTAAATGTCAGAATTTTTTTTAGAACTTTTTAGTGAAGAAATACCTTCGTCTCTTCAAAAAAATTTACGTGAAGATTTATTAGATAGTTTTAATATTTTGTTTAAGAAAAAATCTATCTCTTTTAAAAAAAGCCAATCTTTTTCTACCCCTAATAGATTAATAATTTTATTTGAAAGTGTTCAAAAACAGGTAGTTGTAAAATCTGAGGAAATTAAAGGACCTAATATTAATGCCCCAGAAATAGCATTAGAGGGATTTACAAGATCGAACAATATTTCTAAAAAAGATCTTTATAAAAAAAAAATAGATAAAGGAGAATTTTATTTTTTTAAAACGAAATCAAAAAAACTTAGAACTCATGAATTATTAGAAGAATTCATACCTATAACACTACAGAAAATTCAGTGGAAAAAGTCAATGAAATGGGGTGACTTTAATTTAAGTTGGGGTAGGCCACTTAAGTCCATATTAGCAAGTTTTGATAAAAAAAAGTTAAATTTTGAATTTCATCATCTGTCTTCATCAAATACGACTTTTATTGACAAAGAATTTGAAGAGAATAAAAAAATTTTTACTAATTTTAAAGATTATAATAATTTTTTAAAAAAACTAAATATTACAATAGATCAAAACGTAAGAAAAAATTTAATAGATAAAAAATTTAATGAAATTTTAATTAAAAAAAATATTAAAATTGAAGAAAATCCAAAATTACTTGATGAAGTTGTGGATTTAACAGATCAACCCAATGTATTGCTTTGTGAATTTGATAGAAAATTTCTTAATATTCCAAAAGAAATTTTAATTATAACTATGCAGAACCATCAAAAATATTTTCCAACTTTTGATCAAAAAGGAAATATTACAAATGAATTTTTAGTTGTAACAAATAAGCAAGACAAAAAAGGCTTTATCAAACAAGGAAATGAAAGAGTTGTTGAGGCAAGATTGAGTGACGCTGAATTTTTTTGGTTGAAAGATAAATCTCAAAATTTAGTCAAAAAAGTTTCGAAGTTAAAATCTATGAATTATTTTAAAGGATTAGGAACATATTTTGACAAAGTTCAAAGAATGAGAAAACTTGGAGGAATGCTATCTGATGAGCTGTTAATAAGTAAAGATAAAGTAGAATTGTCAGCTTCAGTTTGTAAAGTTGATTTAATTTCTGAGCTAGTAGGTGAGTTTCCTGAACTCCAAGGTATTATGGGAGGCTACTTTGCTGATGCCCAGGGTTTTGAAAAAGATGTATCACTTGCAATAAGTGAACAATATTTGCCAATAGGCTCTAATTCAAAAATACCAAAAAAACCTTATAGCGTTGCACTATCGTTAGCTGACAAAATAGATACTTTAGTAGGCTTTTTTGGAATAAATCAAAAACCAACCAGTTCAAAAGATCCTTATGCCTTAAGAAGATTAGCTCTTGGTATAACAAAAATAGTAATAGAAAATAAAAAAGACTTTAAAATAAGAGATTTGATAAGTTATTCATCAAGCTTATATGCTGATCAGGGTTTTAAATTTGAGAATAAATTTTTACAGAAAGAGTTGTCTCAATTTTTGATGGAAAGATTGAAATTTTATATGAAAGAAGAAAAAATTCGTCATGATATTATTCTAGCCTCAACAGAGTCTTTTAACATAGATCATTCTGTAGTTATTTTTGGTAAGGCTAAAAGTTTAAATAGAATTATTAGAAAACCTAACGGAATTGATCTAATCTCAAGCTACAAAAGAGCATCCAATATACTAGACAGTGAACTAAAAGATCAAAAAATTGAGCTATCAAATACAACTGATCCTGGTATTTTTAAGACAGAGGCTGAAAAAAACTTATTTAAAACAATAAATGGATTAGGCAAGTATTTTCAAAGTATAAATAAAGACGAGAATTTTGAAGAGTCTTTAAAAAAATTAGCCGACTCCAAAAAAGTAGTGTTTGATTTTTTTGATAATGTAATTGTGAATGAAGAAGACATAACAATTAAGAAAAACAGACTCGAATTAATCCAAATGTTATGTAAAACGTATGATAATTATGTTAATTTTTCTCTAATCGACTCCCAATAATGAAAAAACTAATTTTAAATTTCAAATCTAAGGATAGTAAAAAAATTAAAAATCCTAAGTTTTTTTTAGGAGGTAAGGGTGCTAACTTATCAGAGATGGGAAGAATGGGATTGCCGGTCCCACCTGGATTTACAATTTCTACAAAAGTCTGTGAAATTTTTTATAAAGATAAGAAAAAGTTAAATAATGATTTAATTAAGCATATTAGAAAAGAATTAAAAGTTATTGAAAAAGATGTTTCTAAAAAGTTTGGTGATTTAAAAAATCCTTTACTTCTTTCTGTTAGATCTGGTGCAAGAGTATCAATGCCAGGAATGATGGATACAATTTTGAATCTGGGGCTAAACGATAAAACTGTCAAAGCCTTAGCAAAAAAAACTTCTAATGATAGGTTTGCAAAAGATAGTTATAGAAGATTTATTCAAATGTATGGTAATGTAGTCATGGGGGTTGAAGGTTATCACTTTGAAGAACTGATTGAAAATTACAAACTGACTAAAGGTGTTTTATTAGATACTGATTTAGATGAAAATGACTGGGATGGTTTAATAAAAGATTTTAAAAGAACTGTTAAAGAAAGATCTAAAAAGGACTTTCCCCAAGATGTTTATGAACAATTATTGGGAGCAATCAGTGCCGTATTTCTCTCTTGGGAGAGTAATAGAGCAAAAGTTTACAGAAAATTAAATCAAATACCAGCTGAATGGGGAACAGCTGTTAATGTTCAATCTATGGTTTTTGGCAATATGGGTGAAGACTGCGCAACAGGAGTAGTGTTTACAAGAAACCCCTCTGATGGTTCGAATGAAATATATGGTGAGTATTTAATAAATGCACAAGGAGAAGATGTTGTTGCTGGAACAAGAACCCCTCAATACATTACCAAAAAAGCAAGACAACAAGCAAAAGTCAAAGAACCTTCAATGGAAGAGTCGATGCCTCAAGTTTACACTCAACTTCATAAGATTTTGAAGAAATTAGAAAAACACTACAAAGATATGCAGGATGTGGAGTTTACAGTTGAAAATAAAAAACTTTGGATGCTTCAAACAAGATCTGGAAAAAGAACAGCTAAGTCTGCAGTTAAAATTGCAGTCGATATGGTTAAAGAAAAATTAATTTCAAAAAAAGAAGCAGTTTTAAGAATTGATCCAAACTCTTTAGATACTCTGCTTCATCCCACTTTAGATGAAAAAAGTTCAATAAATGTTATTGCTAACGGACTACCTGCTTCTCCAGGAGCAGCTAGTGGCAAAGTAGTTTTTACATCGGAGGAAGCAGAAAGATTAACTGGAATGATGCAAGATACAATTCTGGTTAGAGTAGAAACATCACCAGAGGATATTCAAGGAATGCATGCAGCCAAGGGAATTTTAACTGCTAGAGGAGGTATGACAAGTCATGCAGCAGTTGTTGCAAGAGGAATGGGTAGACCGTGTGTTTCAGGATCAAGTGAAATTGATATTGATTACGAAAATAAATCATTCAAAACATCTTCGATGGAAATTAGGGAAGGTGAAATTATAACTATAGATGGATCTACAGGTAGAATAATTTCTGGAAGTGTAGCAACTGTTGAGCCTGAAATTTCTGGAGATTTTTCTAAATTAATGTCTTGGGCTGATAGTTTTAGAAAATTAAATATTAGAACTAATTCGGAAACACCCAAAGATACAAAAACTGCCAAGGATTTCGGAGCAGAAGGTATAGGTCTTTGTAGAACTGAACATATGTTTTTTGATGAAGAAAGAATTTTATCTGTAAGAGAAATGATTTTATCTAAAACAACAGAGGATAGAGAAACGGCACTTAAAAAACTTTTACCCCATCAGAAAAAAGATTTTATAGAAATCTTTAAAATTATGTCGGATTTACCAGTAACCGTAAGATTGTTAGATCCTCCTTTACATGAATTTTTGCCTCGAACAGACAAAGAAATTAATGAAGTTGCTAAAGTAGTTGGTATTCCAATAAAAGAAGTTGTGTCTAGAATAGAGGAATTACATGAGCAGAATCCAATGTTAGGCCATAGAGGATGTAGGCTTGGTATATCTTTTCCTGAAATATATGAAATGCAATGTAGGGCTATATTTGAAGCGTTAATGGAACTTAAAAAGAAAAAAATTAAATCTGCTTTTCCAGAAATTATGATTCCTTTAGTTTCTACTGAAATGGAAATTAAAATAATGAAAGATTTAGTAATTAGAATTGCAGATGAAGTACAAAAGCAACATAAATCTAAAATTGAATTTATAGTTGGAACTATGATTGAGCTCCCCCGAGCTGCAATTAAAGCAAAAGAAATAGCAAAACATGCTGAATTTTTTAGCTTTGGAACTAATGATTTAACTCAAACTACATTTGGTATTAGCAGAGATGATAGTGGAAAATTTTTAAATGATTATTTAGATAATAAAATTTTTACTATTGATCCTTTTGTTTCTATAGATGATGGGGTGGAGGATTTAATTGAAATTGCTGTAGAAAAAGGAAAAAGTCAGAATAAAAAATTAAAACTTGGAATTTGTGGAGAGCATGGAGGTGATCCTAAAAGTATTTCATTCTGCTCAAATGTTGGTTTAAATTATGTTTCTTGTTCACCCTATAGAGTTCCTGTTGCTCGATTAGCTGCAGCTCAAGCTGAAATACAAAAAAATAAATAAATTTTAGATAGGGGCGTTCTGTTGCCAGGTGCCCCGAACTTTGTACCATTATTCGTGAATAATTTGAATTGAAAAGTGCTAAATCTAACGAAAAGTGTGCCACTACTGTGCCAAACATTTTTATGTTAATGTTTTGAATGCCTAAATCTAGTCCTGCACAATTAAAGAAAGAAAATTCAAGAAGGGCTACAGTACTGAAGCATAGAAAAACAAAGAAATATCAAATTAGTCAAAAAAAAGCTCAAGAAAAATATCGACTAAAATATATAACAGATAAAAGTTTTAGAGAAGAAGTACTTCTAAAGAAAAGATTGTATTTAGAAAAAAACCCAGAAAAAAAATTAAAATATAGAGAAAGAGACAATGCTAAAAAAAGAGAAAAATATGCTAAGGACAAAGAATTTAGAAATCGCATGAGAGAAAGAACAAAAAAATATCATGCTGCAAACCCTGAAATAAATAAAAAAAGCTACAAAAGAAGGATGAAAGAAAATCCTGAAAAAATAAAAGCTACTAGAAAAAAATGGATTAAAAAAAATATAAAAAAAATAAAAGCAAACAGACGAGAGTATGAGAAAAAAAATAGAGAAAAAATAAATTTAACTGTAAAAAAATGGAGACATAAAAATAGAGAAAAAGTTAATGAACGAGCAAGGCAGTGGTCAAAAGATCCAAAAAATAGAGCTAAAATAAATACCAGGTATAATAAAAGAGTTAAAAGTGATGTTATTTTTAGAATACGAAGAAACTTAAAGGTAAGAATTTATGAGTTTATAAAATTAAAAAAGGGAAGAAAGTATGGAACGATGAAACAATTATTGGGATGTGATTGGCAGTTTTTTAAATCTTATATAGAAAATAAATTTCAACCAGGTATGACTTGGGACAATTATGGCAAATGGCACATAGACCATATAAAACCAATATCAAAATTTGACTTAAGTTTAAAAAGTGAACAATATAAAAGCTGTCACCATACAAATCTGCAACCTTTATGGGCATTAGATAATATTAGAAAACAAGATAATTAATTGTGCCACCAGTGTGCCAAAGATTAATTAATCAGAATAAAATAAAGAAATTATTAGATTAGAAAGGGGCGTTCTGTTGCCAGGTGCCCCGGACCCCGTCTACTTAATTAACAAAGTTAATTAGGCAGCAAGTGCGTAACTTTCGTTAGCAATTATAAATTAGCCCGTTACGGTGGAGCAATTCCGAACAAAAGAATAGCCTTTAGTCACTCGTCGAATCTAGTTCACCCCCATAAGTTGTATGGTGGAGGTGGTGGGTACTGCCCCCACGTCCGCAATGGTTATTACGAAATTCGTTTATCGTCATAGTTGGAAATCCAACATTATTAATATAAAAGCATTTAGAAGAGATTCAATAAAAATCATGAAATTAACTAGCGAACAATCAAAAGAAATTAAAGAGCAACAATCTCAACAGAATCAAACAAAGAGAGTTACTGCACCAGCACTTGAAGATATCTTATATGAAGCAATGCCAGCTCTGGATCATGGTTTTGTAAGAGTTGTCGATTATATGGGTGACGATACTTCAATAGTTCAATCTGCAAGAGTTTCTTATGGAAAAGGTACAAAAAAAGTTTCTACAGATGCGGGCTTAATTAAATACTTAATGAGACATTGGCATAGCACTCCATTTGAAATGTGTGAAATTAAATATCACGTTAAGCTTCCAATTTTTATTGCTCGTCAATGGATTAGACACAGAACAGCAAATGTAAATGAATATTCAGCAAGATATTCTATTTTAGATAAAGAATTTTATTTACCAAGTGCCAAAAATTTAGCAGCGCAATCCTCAAGCAATAGGCAAGGTAGAGGAGATATCTTAGAAGGCGAACAAGCAAAAGAAGTTTTGGAACTTTTAAAAAATGACTCAGAGAGAACTTACAATAATTATGAAACTATGTTGAATGAAAGATTTGATGGATCAACTATAGATGAAAATAAAAAAGGTTTAGCTAGAGAGCTAGCTAGAATGAATTTAACATTAAATACTTATACTCAGTGGTACTGGAAAACGGATTTATTAAACTTGATGAATTTTTTAAGATTAAGAGCTGATAGTCATGCTCAATATGAAATAAGAGTATATGCTGATATTATGTTGGATACTGTAAAGAAATGGGTACCAATTACTTATGATGCCTTTATGGATTATAGAGTAGGAGGCACTGAGGTTTCAGCAAAAGGAAAAATAATTATCCAAAAACTTATTAAAGGTGAAAGTGTTGATGTAGACAGTTCAGGTCTTTCTAAAAGAGAGTGGAATGAGTTAATGGTTGCTTTTGATCTTAAAGATAAGTTGATTTAATTTTATTAGCAAATTCTAAATATATTTTTGAGATTTCATGCTCAGGATTAGCTTCGACGATAGGCTTTCCTTCATCTCCACATTTTCCAACTTCGGGATTAATTGGTATTTCTCCTAAAAATTCTTTTTGAAACTCTTCAGCAGTTTTTTTAACTCCACCCTCTCCAAAGATTTTATATTTCTTACCGTCATCGCCTGTAAAAAAACTCATATTATCTACTAAACCCAAAATTTTAACTCCAAGTTTATCAAACATCTTAATACCTCTTTTAACATCAAGTAATGCTACTTCTTGAGGTGTTGAGACTATAATTGCTCCATCCATTTTAATTTCTTGAGAAAAAGTAAGCTGTGTATCACCCGTTCCAGGAGGCATATCAACGATTATAAAATCTAAATCTTTCCAGTTTACTTTTTGAGTAAAGGTTTTAATGGCACTTGTTACCATAGGACCACGCCAAATCATTGGTGTTTGTTGATCAGCTAAAAATCCAATGGACATACATTGAATGTCATATCTTGTTATCGGTTCTAATTTTTGACCATCACTTTTGGGCTTTTCATTTATGTCAAACATTTTTGGAATCGATGGACCATAAATATCAGCATCCAGCAAACCAACTTTGCAACCAACTTGTTTTAAGGCTAAGGCAAGATTAGTTGCAAATGTAGATTTGCCAACTCCTCCCTTTGCACTTGAAATTGCTATGGTAAATTTTGTTCCTAAGATTGGATTTTTAGTAAATTTCTTTGGCTCTAGCTTTTTTTTCATTGCGTCACTTAGTTCTGGCTTTTTATCAGTCATATTTTCATCATTACTTGTTTTTTATAATAAAGACACTATATACTTTGTCATATGTCAGATGATTTTAAAGGCAGAGGTGGAAGTCCATGGGGTTCACCCCCAGGTGGAGGCGGAAATGGCTCTGGTAGAGGACCAACCCCACCAGACATTGATGCAATTATTCGAGACATTCAAAACAAAATTAACAAATTTTTACCGGGTGGAAGTAAATCAGGTGGAAAACCAGTCGGCTTAATTTTAATTATTTTACTTTTTGTTTGGCTTGCAAGTGGGCTATATAGAGTATTACCTGATGAACAAGGTGTTGTTTTAAGATTTGGTAAATTTATAAAAACAACTCAACCAGGTCTTAACTATCATATTCCATTTCCAGTAGAGTCTGTTGAAACTCCTAAAGTTACTAAAGTAAATAGAATGGATATTGGTTTTAGATCTGAAAGAGATAGTGGTTTTTCTACAGGTGGTGGTGTAGCAGATGTGCCTCAAGAAAGTTTGATGTTAACTGGTGATGAAAATATTGTGAATATTGATTTTTCAGTATTTTGGGTAATCAAAGATGCAGGCAAATTTTTATTTGAAATTCAAGATCCAGAGGGAACCGTAAAAGCTGCAGCAGAAACAGCAATGAGAGAAGTAATTGCAAAAAGTGATATTCAGCCAATTTTAACTGAAGGAAGAGCTAAGATTGAAGTTGAAACACAAGATATTATTCAATCAATTTTAGATGAATACAATAGTGGTATTCAAATTACACAAGTACAAACTCAAAAAGCTGATCCACCAGATCAGGTTATTGATGCATTTAGAGATGTACAAGCGGCAAGAGCTGACATGGAAAGATCTAAAAATGAAGCTGAAGCTTACGCAAATGATGTAATCCCAAGAGCTAGAGGGGAAGCACAAAAAATTTTACAAGCTGCAGAAGCTTATAAAAAACAAGTTGTTGCTAAAGCAGAAGGTGAAGCAAGTAGATTTGTGTCTATTTATGATGAGTACGCAAAAGCGAAAGAAGTTACACAAGAGAGAATGTATCTAGAAACTATGGAAAAAGTTTTAGCTGATATTGAAAAAGTGATTATTGAGAAAAATGCAGGATCAGGAGTAGTACCTTATCTTCCGTTACCAGAATTAAATAAAAAGAAAGAGAATAATTAGATGAAAGCACAAAAAATATTACTACCCATAGTAGCTATTCTAGGAGCTCTTGTTTTCTTTTCGGTATTTATTGTTAAAGAGGTTAACCAAGCAATAGTTCTTCAGTTTGGTGATCCTAAAAAAATTATAATTGAACCAGGTTTAAATTTTAAATTACCTTTTATTCAAAATGTTGTTTTCTTAGATAGCAGAATTTTAAATCTTGATACTCCTCCAGCAGAAGTTATTGCATCAGATCAAAAAAGATTAATCGTTGATGCTTTTGCAAGATTTCAAATTGTAGATCCTTTAAAATTCTACATTTCAGTTGGAAATGAAAGAGTTGCAAGGTCAAGATTAGCTACAATTATTAACTCAAGAATTAGAAATGTTTTAGGGCAACAGGAATTACAAACTCTACTTTCTAAAGACAGATCTAAACAGATGGCTTTAATCCAAGAGGGAGTAAATACAGAAGCTCAAAAATTTGGAATTAAAATTGTAGATGTAAGAATTAAAAGAGCAGACCTTCCACAAGCAAACAGTGATGCAATTTATAGAAGAATGCAGACTGAAAGGGAGAGAGAAGCGAAAGAGTTTAGAGCAAAAGGTGCTGAAATGGCAGTAACGATTACCTCAACAGCTGATAAAGAAGTTTCAATAATTTTAGCAGATGCAAATAAAGACTCTGAGATTATGAAAGGGGAAGGGGACGGTGAAAGAAATAAAATTTTTGCTGAAGCCTTTGGAAGAGACCCAGAATTTTTTGCATTCTATAGAGCAATGCAAGCATATGAAACTGCTTTAATTGG
>CACEKA010000010.1 GCA_902560015.1 uncultured Pelagibacteraceae bacterium | reverse complement strand
CTTTTCAGTGGATTATCAATCTGGTGCTTTATCCTTTGAAATTATTTCAAACGGAAAAAAACTCATTACAAATTCAGGTTATTTTCCAAATAAGTATAATAAACTCAATAAACTTTCAAAAAGTTCAGCGCTACAAAGCACCTTAATTATTGAAGATTATTCATCTTGTAAATTCAATAAGTTAGACAAGTATAGTTTAGTTGTAGATGAAGGTTTAAAAATTTTAAAAAAAAATATTGTTCAGGAAGAGAATTATTGGAAAGTTTCGGGTGCACATGATGGATATTCCAAAAGATTTAAACTAATACATGAAAGAGAAATAGAATTTTATCCTGAGCAAATGAAATTCGTCGGTTATGATAAAATCATACGCACAGAGAAAATTCAAAATGTTAAATTTGATATTAGATTTCATCTTCAACCAAGTTCAAAAGTAATGAAAACACAAGACAACAAATCAATACTAATAGAATTAGAGGAAGAAGGGTGGAAGTTTAGCTGTGATAACTTTGAGATAAGTATTGATAATAGTTTATATTTCGATAATAAAAATTCTTATAAAGAAAGTCAAAATATATTTATTACAGGAATAAACAGTACTTCTGATCAAACTATTAAATGGGAAATTACTAAATTATAATGAAAAAAATTAAGACAGCATTAATTTCTGTTTCGGACAAAAAAAATTTAAAACCTATATTAAATATATTAAAAAAAAATAAGATTAAGATTATAAGCTCTGGTGGAACATATAAAGAAATAATTAAATTAAAATTTAAATGTTTAGAAGTTTCAGATTTCACAAAATCTCCTGAAATTTTAGAAGGTAGAGTTAAAACTCTTCATCCAAAAATTCATGCTGGTATTTTAAATAAAAGAAATAATAAATCTCATTTAAATGATTTAAAAAATAATGATTTTGAGAATATTGATTTAGTAATTGTAAATTTTTATCCTTTTGAGAAAACTTTAGAGACAACTAAAAATCGCAATAAAATAATAGAGAATATTGATATAGGTGGACCTTCAATGGTTCGTTCAGCGGCTAAAAATTATCAAGATGTAACAGTAATTACCTCTAGTGACCAATATAAGGAATTAATTAATGAACTTAAATTAAATAATGGATCTACAACATTGAAATTTAGAGAGAAAATGGCTCAAATTGCTTTTACTGAAACAGCCTATTATGACTCCATCATATCAAACCACTTTAATAATTTATCGAATAATATTTTTCCAAAGAAAAAGATTTTCTATGGAAATTTAATTGAGATACTAAGATATGGAGAAAATCCTCATCAAAAAAGTGGAATATACTCAAAAAGTCCATGCTTAAATATAGAACAAATTCACGGAAAACAACTTAGCTATAATAATTATAACGATATTTTTACTGCATTAACTATCTCTAAATCATTACCAAAAAATGTTGGGTCAGTTATTTTAAAGCATGCGAGTCCTTGTGGAGTTTCAATTATAAGAGATCATGTTGAAAGTTATAAATCAGCTCTTGCTTGTGACCCTTTAAGTGCATTTGGTGGAGTAGTTTCATTTAATTTTAAAATAACTAAAAATTTAGCAGCAGAATTGAACAAGTTATTTCTTGAAGTTATTATAGCCAATGGTTTTGAAAATAGTGCTCTCAAAATACTTAAAACTAAAAAAAATATAAGGCTTATTGATGCTTCAAATTATTTAAACAATGAATTATTGAGATTTAACTCTACAAATAAACAAATATTAGTCCAGTCTGAAGATAATATTAAATTTATTAAAAAAGACTTTAAGATTGTTTCTAAAAAAAAACCTACATCAAAACAAATGAAAGATCTTATTTTCGCATTCAATATTTGTAGATATGTCAAATCAAATGCAATAGTCCTTGCTAGTAATGAAACAACAGCTGGAATTGGATCGGGACAACCAAGTAGACTTGATAGCTGTCAAATTGCCATTGATAAAATGAGAAAAAATAAAACTTCAAAAGGAAATATTGTTGCAGCATCAGATGCCTTCTTTCCATTTGTAGATGGAATTGAAAAATTAGTGCAGTCTGGTGTCACTGCTGTTATTCAGCCATCAGGCTCAATACGAGATAAAGAGATTATTAATTTTGCAAATCAAACAGATACTGTTTTGGTTTTTTCAAAAACAAGGCATTTCAGACATTAATAATTTGGTCTATTTTTGCTGCTAAAATAAAATCATTTTCAGAAAGACCTTTTATTGCATGGGTTGTAATTTTAATTTCAGAATAACCCCATCCAAAAGCAATATCTGGATGATGACCTTCTTCCTCCGCAATTTTTCCAACAAGATTAACAAATTTTTGACTATCCAAAAAATTCTTAAATTCAAATTTTTTTGTCAAAAAAAATATTTCATTTTTATCTTTAGTGATATCCCATCCATCTATTTTTTTTTGATATTTGTGTACCTCAGATATATCAAAAGGTATTACACCACCCTCACAAGGTTGGCATTTTTTTTTTAAAAGATCATTCATTGAAAATTTTTATCATAAAAATTCTTTTCTACGAAATTCTAATTGATTTGACATTTTTTCAACTAAATAATCTGAGTGAATAAAATCAACACATAGATCCTTATAAGATAAATCATCTATTAACTTTGCATAATTTAACCACTGATTCATTATTAAAAAATCTGAAATTGATAAGCCCGGGAGTGTTTCAGCAAATTTTTTTTGGTTAAAAACGTCTTTATCATCTGCTTTTTTTTCAATTTCTTGCCATTCATTTTCGTAATTCATAAAATTTGATTCTTTGTTATCAGTCTGCTTAAAATCAGGAAATGATTTGTAAAACTCTGAACATCCTCTTTTAATATTAACTTTTTTTATCATAAAAAAATTTAGAGTCGGATTTATATCATTTAAAATCTTATTTGCTTCATCCACACTCGAGCAATAAATAAGTCCTTTATAAGTTCCTGAAACTTCTGGTCTCAGTTCAATCATGCATTTTCTCCAATTATTGTTTGGAAATTTAAACTTATCAAAAATAAAAAATAATTTGACTAGTTCTAATATATTTTTTGGCTCAATTTGAATCTTAAAACAGCTAAAACAATATTTTGGAATTATATCATTTTGGTTAAAAATTTTATGATGTCTTTTGCAATTAAGATCAATTGAGTTCCTTCTATAAGTCTGTGTTTCTATATATTCTATATCTTCGATATCACCTTTTATTTCATTAAGAATTTCATTAGATTGTTTAAATAAAATTGATAAATTTTTATTATTAGAAAAATCTTTAAGTACAAATTTATTATGTAAATTTTTTAAATTATTGTTTGCTTCAACAATTGAATTATTATTATCAGACTCAAAACAAGTTAAGACTGAAATTAAATTTTCTTTTACCTCTTTGTACTTTCGATTATTTTTAATTGCTTCAGAATAACTATTAACTGCTAGATTATATTTACCTAAATTTGCATATACGATACCAAGGTTATTATGTGCTTCTGCAATTTTTGGATTAATATTAATTACCTTTTCATAACATTTTTTGGCTTCTTCATAATTTCCTAATTTTTGAAATACTAATCCTAAATTATACTGAATATTAATTAAATCAGGTTTGATACTAATCACCTTTTCATAACATTTCTTTGCTTCTTCATAATTTCCTAATTTTTGAAATATTAGTCCTAGATTTTGATGTGCACTTATAAAATTTGGATTTATTTTTAGTGCTTTTTTATAACATTCTTTTGCTTTATCAATTTGGCCTTCAAGTCTAAATATAAAGCCTAAGTTGTTATGTACCTCCACAAGATTCGGATTTATTTTTAAAATTTGATTGTAAAGATCTTTAGCAACTTTATTATTATTTTTTTTCTGATTTTGAACAGCTAAACTAAATATTTCATTTATATTTAGTTGATTTTCTTTACTCATAATAATGGAGCGGGCAAAGGGGGTCGAACCCTCGACCTTCTCGTTGGCAACGAGACGCTCTACCACTGAGCTATGCCCGCTTGTTATATAATTATCAAAATTAGTAGTTTTTTAAAAATATAGCAAGAGCGAAAATAATTAATTCTTGATACTAAATATAAGACAGCTCTTTTAAATTTTTTTCATAAGTTTTGTTAAGCTTTGTCTTCAAGTCTTTTGGTAGAATCTTTCTCCAATCATTTTCAGGACCTAGAAAAAAAAATGGAATTTTTTTGTTTGATTTTTTTGATATAATTGCTTCTGAAAAACCATGTTTTTTTTCATTATCTTTTAATTTATTAAATGAGGTAGATTGTACGGAATTTTTTAATTTATTCTTATAAATTTTATTATTTATACCTGTAGTTTTATTTATGAATTCAATAATATCTTTAAAAACTACATAAGTTTCTTTTAATAGACTCTCATATTTTACAATCATGAAAGGTATTTGTTTTTGAACTATCCATGATTTATAATTTGTTTCCCAAGAACTTATAAACTGAAAATCACTATATCCATCTTTTTTTAAATTTTGTACATCATAGATAAAATTTTTTTCATTAGCCATCCATTTTAAAGCTTGTTCATCATTCATTTCATAATGATTTTTTAAAGATGTAATTACATTTCTTGGATCTCTAACTATGTAAATACACCCTATTGAATTTTCTCTATCAGTAAACTGTTGATTATTTAATGCTCCAAAAGCGTTATGAGTTTTAAAAAATCTAAGTTTTTTATCTTGATTTATTTTTTGTTGCGCTTTTAACCAAAGTCTTGAAGTATCAGTTATAATATTTTGATCATATTCAAATTCGTTAAAATGTCTTTTCTCTGGAAATTGACCTATCTTCTTAATTATATTATCTGTATAAATTCCATCCTCAGAATAATAATATGAACTAATTAAAGTTCTAAGCCATGTATTCCCGCTCTTGGGATAAGAAGCAATCCAAAAAATCATTTGTAAATATTATAAATGAATAATTAATTTAGCCAATCATACTTATTTATAAAATTTTCTAAAAGTTTCTCGTAAGGTTTATATTTATTTTGATTGTACTGAGTAATTTGGCCTCTAATTTGAGTATTACTTAAAGTTTTGACAATTAAATCCTTTTTTTTATAAAATTTTAAAATTTCTGATGACCAAGATAGACTGCAAAATTTAAATATTTTTTTTGAATAAAATTCCTGATCATTGGTTAATTCATCTAAATTTATTGTTAAAATCTTATTTGGATATTTGTTTTCAAAAAAACCAATTATTTTTATATAATTATCCATGTAATTCAAAATATCCGAAATTGAATGTGTCCAGGGTAGATCTGGAAGCATTGCCTGATATATAGCTATTGCAGAGTCAATATAATTTCTTTTAGTATTAATAAATAAGGCATTAGGAAACACTTTCAGTATTAACTCAATATTAAAAAAATTTTCTAGTGATTTATCGATAAATAATTTTTTCTTTTTATTTTTGGGTAAATAATTTTGATATCTATTAATAATATTTTCCTCAAGCTCTATAACATTTATATTTGGCACATAATTTTCTATTTTAAAATTTTTTTGAAATATATGGTCTTTAATTTGATTTAAAATAGATGTATTAAAAATTGATGTTTCTCCTAAACTAAATATATCACTTTTAGCAGCACCCAATAAAGACTCAACCAAAGTTGATCCGGAACGTGGAAGACCTATTATGAATATAGGGGATAAATTCTTTAATTCTGAGTTTTCAGATAAAGTTTTTTCAAAATTTATTTTATTAAAATGCTTTGATATAATTTTATTATAATAAAATAAACCTTGTAAATTATGATCATTTTTAGATTTAAAACACTCATCTTGATATTTTTTAAGATGCCTTAATTCTAAATCATAATCTTTTTTTTGTTTTGCTATTTTTGATAGTAAATATTCAACCAAATAGTTTCCATTTAAATTGGTATTTCTATTTTTTATTTCAATCAAATCTGATAAATATTTAGAAGTAAGATATTTTGGATCAATTAAATAAAGACCATAATATCCTCTTGGATTATATTTATTCATCTTAATAACTTTCAAATATAAACTTTTCGCAGATTCAAAATTTCCTAATACATAATTGGAATTAGCAAGACTTAAGAGGATATCTACTGATTTTGGCTCAATTTTTAATGCCAATTTGTAATACTTAATACTATTTTCAATTTGATTAAGTTCAAAATAAATAAAACCTAAAAAAAAATATAATCTTATAGAATTGTTACCATTTTCTAATTCATTTAAAAAAAAAGATAACGCCTGATCAAATTTTTTTTTTTGAATATATTTTTTTCCTATATCAAGATCCATATGGTAATTTTGATAAAAATGTTATATTTTAATTTTTTTAATAAATAAAATGGAAAAAAACAACTTACCCAAAATTATATCTGTTTTCCCTTTAAGCAATTTTATACTTTTTCCAAAAACATCTGTACCATTAAATATTTTTGAACCTAGATATGTTGAGATGATCAACGACAGTATGAAATTAGATAAATTAATTGGAATGATACAACCATTAAGCTCAAATGATAATGAAGAATTAGATCCAAAATTACATAAAATTGGATGTTTAGGTAAAATTACTAGTTTTAAAGAAACTGATAATGGAAATTTTTTAATTGAATTAAAAGGATTAGTAAGGTTCGAGACAATTGATGAAGTAATGTCGGATAAAAAATATCGACAATACAAAGTTAAGTTTGAAAATTTTGAAAATGATCTGAAAGATGAAAAAGAGGAACTTAAATTTACCGATCTTGAATTAATTTTTAAAGATTTAAAATTATTATTTGAAAAAAAAGGATTTATTATTAATTGGAAAGCTCTTGAAAAACAAAGTCTTGATGAGACTATAAATGCTTTAGCGATGGCTTCTCCATTTTCCTTAGAAGAAAAACAAGTTCTATTAGAGGCTAAAACTCTTGATTTAAGAAAAAATAAAATAGCTGAAATTTTAAGTACATACTCTCATGATATTTTTGAAAATACTACACTTCAGTAATTTAAAAAAAAATTCCTTTATCTGCGATTTTAGTAAATATTTTATTTATTGAAGGATTTTCTCCAAGAAGTTTAACAGATTTACTCAAAATATTATTTTTAGTTTTTCTCTCTATGTTGAAAAATTCATAGATTAAATCAATTCCATTAGAAAAAATAAAATTCTTATGTTTTAAACTATTTTCAAATTCAATAGATACTGAGCTATCAAGAGGTAAACCAAGTTCAAGTCTTTTTTGAATTATTTTAGTAATCACCATAATATCTCTTATTGTCATATTAAATCCTTGACCTGCTAAAGGATGAATTCTATGTAATAAATCACCAAACGCTAATATATTATTATGATAATAAGATCTTAAATTTAAAAACTTTAATTCAAAATTTTCAACTTTTTCAATCTTAATAATCTTATATTTAAAATTATAATGATGAATCAGATCTTTTATATTATATTTTTTTTTATTAAGAGAATTTTGAATTGAATATACTACAGAAGTTTCATCATTAGAAATTGGTAAAAAAGCTAACGGTCCAAACTTTGTAAAAGTTTGGACAGCAGTATTATTTAATATTTTTTCATGTTTGATAATCGTTGTATAAGCTAAACTATTATATTTTTTTATAATTTTTTTATTAAAATATTTTTTAGTTATTTTATGAGAATAATCACAATTAATAATGAGTTCATAATCATTAATAAAAGACAAATTTTCTTTATCAATGTTCAATTTTTTAAAATATTTATTTTTAGACAAATCTTTTTCTAAAATTTTAAACAACTTATAATTATTAATAATTGAAAAAAGTTGATCATTATTATTTTCAAAATTAAGTAATTTTTCATTTTTTAGATTATCTGTAAAAATTTCAATTCTTTTTATCTTCCAAATAATTTTTTCAACATTTATTATATTCTCATTAAAAAAATCTAAATTATCTTTTGAAATACCAAGTGTTCTTGTCCGGTTTATATTTTTAACTATTTTTGACATAAAGATATCAACAAAAATATTTTGATTAACCAAAGCTTTAGCTATAGTTAATGCTGAAAGACCGTCACCTATTACACAAACTCTCATAAATAATTTTAATTTTAACAATAAAAATTAGATGATACAAAGTGATTAACTTGATTCAATTATATGAATATAAAAAAAACAGCCAATTTATTAACGAATTTCGCTATTAAAAGATTAGCAGAAATATTTGGGATTATCATCTTTTCAGGAGGTGCAATGTTATTGATTGCACTGATAACTTATTCTCCTGAAGATCCTAATTTCATTTTTCCAGATAATACTGAAATTAAAAATTTATTAGGCTTTCAAGGAAGCTTTGTTTCTGACTTATTTTTTCAATCTTTTGGCTTAGTAGCCTATCTAATATCACTTACGTTTATAATTACTGGTATTAATATATTTAGAATAAAAGAATTTTTCTTAATTATTGAAAATACTTTCTTTACTATAATTTATTGTTTGCTTGGAACTCTCTTTTTAACTTATTTTTACTCTAAAGGATTTACGCTTTATATAAATGGTAATGGAGGTTTTATTGGAAATTATTTAAATCAAACATTTCTTAATTCATTAATACAAATAAATGAAAATATATTTTATTATATTTTGATACTACTGATATTATTTTTATTTTTAATTAGTGTTAATTTTAGTCCAAGAAATTTTTACTTATCAATTAAAAAAATCTGGAATTTCTTTATTAAAAAAGAAAGTAAAAATTATACAGATAAAAGTGAAATAATTAACGAGTATATTCCTCAAGATGAAATTAAAAATCTTATTCAAGAAGATTTACCATTTATAAAAGCAGAAAACAAAACGAATAATACAATTAAATTTAGATTACCAAGTTTAGATTTATTAAAAGTTCCAACGAAAAAAGAAAGAGAAAATCTAAATAAAAATGAAAATAATAACTCTGAGTTTTTAGAAAAAATATTGTTGGATTTTGGTGTTAGTGGAAATATCAAAAAAGTTAGTCATGGGCCTGTTGTAACACTTAATGAATTTGAGCCAGCTGCTGGCGTTAAAGTCTCTAAAATAATTAATTTATCAGATGACATTGCTAGAAACACAAGTTCTGAGTCTGCAAGAATTGCGACCATACCAGGGAGTAATACAGTAGGGATTGAGCTTCCAAATAGTTCTAGAGAAAATGTTTACTTAAGTGAGATTTTAAATAATGCTGACTTCAAAAAGAAAGAAATAAAACTTCCTATTGCTCTTGGAAAAAGTATTTCAGGAAAACCTATTGTTGGAGACTTGGCCTCTATGCCACATCTGCTTATTGCTGGAACCACAGGTTCTGGAAAATCAGTATGTATAAATACTATAATATTGTCCCTACTTTATCGTCATACTCCTGAAAAATGTAAATTTATTTTAATTGATCCAAAAATGCTCGAACTTTCAACATACGAAGGCATTCCACATCTTTTATGTCCAGTTATAACTGAG
The DNA here is from genome assembly GCA_902560015.1 of uncultured Pelagibacteraceae bacterium. GTDB lineage: Bacteria > Pseudomonadota > Alphaproteobacteria > Pelagibacterales > Pelagibacteraceae > Pelagibacter. Next base: position 29,937 of record CACEKA010000010.1, on the reverse strand, counting down.
GCAAAAAAAGCAGCTTCTGTACTTGGTTGGGTAGTTAAAGAAATGGAGAGTAGATATAGATTGATGACAAAAGAAGGTGTTAGAAACATAGATGGATACAACGCTAAACACAAACTTCCAATGCCTTATATTGTTGTTGTAGTAGATGAAATGTCTGATCTAATGCTAGTAGCTGGAAAAGAAATAGAAAATTATATTCAAAAGTTATCTCAGATGGCAAGAGCAGCTGGAATTCATATAATTATGGCAACGCAACGGCCGAGCGTTGATGTAATAACAGGTACTATTAAAGCAAATTTTCCTACCAGAATTTCTTTTCAAGTTACCTCTAAAATAGATAGTAGAACAATCCTTGGGGAACAGGGAGCGGAGCAGCTATTAGGCAAAGGCGATATGCTTTATATGTCATCTGCTAATAGAATAGTCAGAATACACGCACCTTTTGTCTCAGATAATGAAATTGAAAAAGTTAATAATTCACTAAGATCGCAAGCAGAACCTGATTATGTTGATGAAATTTTAAACTTTGCAGATGAAAAAGAAATTGGTGATGTCCAAAACCAAGGTGATAAAGATGAGCTATATCAATCAGCTTTGGAAATTATAAGATCTGAAGGTAAAGCATCAACCTCATTTCTTCAACGGAAGCTTCAGATTGGATACAATAGGGCTGCAAGAATCATTGATATGATGGAAGCAGATGGAATTGTTAGCAAAGCAAATCATGTAGGTAAAAGAGACGTGCTTTGATGATTAGATATTTACTTGTCTTTATTTTTCTAATTTTAGTTTCAAATGCTCAAGCAGATAATAAAAGGGAAATTATAGAAAATTTACAAAATATTCAAAACTTAAATTTTAATTTTGAGCAAAATATAAATGGAAAAATTGAAAATGGAAATTGTACAATTCAATATCCAAAAAAAATTTATTGTAAGTATAAAAAAAATAATAAAATTTTAGTTTCGAATGGTAAAATATTATATGTTGGAAAAAAACCCAATTTCCATCAATATGCTCTTAAAAAAACACCATTAAATTTTTTACTAGATAAAAAGTTTTTAATTAAAAAAATAAACATGTTGGAAGAACAGATAATAGATGATGCATATATAAATTTTAAAATAATTGAAAATAATAATGAAATTAATATTTTTTTTGACAAAAAATCTTTTCATTTAATTGGGTGGCAAACTAAAGATGTATATCAAAATATTTCTGTTACATACATTTCATCAATTAAGGAAAATCAACAAATCGATAAAAATTTATTCAAATCACCTAAACAAAACTAGATTTTGATAATTTCAGTTTTAAAGATTTTCATACCTCTAGCGATATAATTATTTAACGCATTTTTATGATCAAGTGAGCAGGTGTGAACCCAAACTCGATCAATATTTTGACTAAATGACTTTTTTATCGCTTGTGATAATAAATATGATCCTAATTTCTTATTACGAAACTCCTCTAATATTCCAAAGTAAGCTATTTCAACTTCTTTTTTTTCAAAATGAAAAATTAATTCAAAAAAGCCTACAAGGTCATCTTTATATTTTAAGATATAAGTTTGAACTTTATCATTAGATACATAATCTATCCATTGAGATTCTGTCCAAGCTAATCGATCTACCCATTTATGATTTTGCCCAATATTTTTGTAAAAAAACTTATTCAATTGAAAATTAATTGGGTCTAACAAATTTAAAGAATAGTCCTCTGTAGGCTCAGTTCCCTCATGAAGATCTTGAAGTGAATTTATTTCTAGGTAATTTCTTTTAACCTCCTCTATCACTCAACCATTTTTCCAACATTTTCTCCTCCAAATAAATGAAAATGTAAATGGGGAACCTCTTGACCACCGTGATCACTAATATTAGCTAGAGCTCTATAGCCTTTGCCTACTTCTGTTGAAATACCTAGCTTTTTTGCAACTATATTTATACCCTTTAATAAACCTACCATCTCCTCAGATGAGGCATTTAAACTAAAGTCATCCAAATCGATATATTTTCCTTTTGGAATAACTAAAGCATGAATTTTTTTTTGTGGATTAATATCATGAAATGACAAAACAAAATCATCTTCATAAATTTTATCACAAGGAATTTCTCCTCTTAAAATTTTTGCAAAAATATTATTTTCATCGTAACTCATTTTTTTCTTTTTTCTAATTCTTGCATTACATCTTCGACTTTTACGTCATTAGCTTCGAGATACATCAGTAAATGATAAAAAACATCAGCAGCTTCATGAATTTTATTTGTATTTTTCTCTACAGCTTCTATTAATTCATCAACTTCTTCTAAAACTTTTGCTTTGCTTAAAGACTTATCTAAAAGTAATTTATTTGTGTAAGACCCTTCAATAGGTTTAGCTTTTCTCTCTCTAGCAAGTTTAATTAGATTTTCTAGTGTATTAAGCATATTAAATTCTAACAGGTATTCCTTTTAAATCCAAATATTCCTTTGCTTCTTTTACAGAATGTTTTCCGTAGTGAAAAATAGATGCAGCTAAAACAGCACTCGCATTGCCTAATTTAATTCCATCTACCAGGTGATCTAAATTACCAACTCCCCCCGATGCAATAGTTGGGATATTTACTTCTAATGATATTTTTGACATTAACTCAGTATCATAACCAACTTGAGTTCCATCTCTATCCATCGATGTTATTAGCAACTCTCCTGCCCCACAATCTTGCATTTTTTTTGAAAATTCTATTGCGTCAATTCCTGTATTATTTCTTCCACCGTGGGTAAAAATTTCCCATTTATCAAGGTTTTTTTTTGCATCGATCGCAACAACTATACATTGTGATCCAAATTTTTTAGAACTTTCTTTTACAACTTCTGGATTTTGAACTGCAGCAGTATTGATTGATACTTTGTCCGCTCCACAATTTAATAGTTTGTTGATATCGTCCACACTTCTTACGCCTCCTCCAACAGTTAGTGGAACAAAACATTTCTTTGAAGTTTTCTCTACAATATCATAAATAGTATCTCTATTTTCATTTGATGCAGTAATATCTAAAAAACAAATCTCATCTGCACCACCATCAGAATAAATTTTAGCTTGTTCAACAGGATCACCTGCATCTTTTAAACCAACAAAGTTTATGCCTTTTACAACACGACCATTTTTAACGTCCAAACATGGTATTATTCGATTTTTAAGCATCCAATTCCTTAACTAGTTCATCTAATTTAATATCACCATCATATATGGCTTTTCCAACTATAATGCCTTCTATGTTCTTATTATTTAATTCCTTAGCTCTTTTAATGTCATCAATTGAAGAAACTCCACCAGATATTATTACAGGACAATTAGATATATCGGCAACCTTTGATGTCTCATCAAAGTTAGGACTTTGTTTCATCCCATCTTTATTAATATCAGTATAAATTAATCTACTTGCACCATAGTAATTTACTTCTTTTAAGTAATCTAAAGTTAATTGATTTGAATTTTCTTTCCAACCTGAGACAGATAAATAACCATCTTTAGCATCTAAACCTAAGGCAATTTTATTTGGAAATTTTTTACATGCTTCTTTTAAAAAATTTTTATCTTTAATAGCTGCACTACCCAAAATAACTTTTTCAACCCCAGCATCAGTGTATTTATGAATACTTTCAAAGTTTCTTATACCTCCACCAATTTCAATTTTAAGATCAAATTTTGTGACTATTTCTTGAATAATATCTAAATTAACTGTTTCACCAGTTAAAGCTCCATCTAAATCAACTATATGCAAATTTTTAAAACCATGATCTTTATATTTACCAGCTTGTTCAACTGGTGACATTTCATATTCAGTTTTGTTGTTAAAGTCTCCTTTAACTAACCTCACACACTTTTTATCTTTAATATCTATTGCAGGGAATATTTTCATCTAATTAAGAATTTTTTTCTTAGCTTTTTCAAATTCCTCTTTTGTAAGTACCCCAGATTTATATAATTCATTTAACGAATTTAATTGATCAACAATATCCGAGGAGCTAGTTGATGTTTTAATCTTAGAATATACTATCTTATTTTTAACTCCCGAAATTCCTTTACATGTACCAATACATTCTGAACCAACAATAATTGGCTTATTATTCTTTAAATAAGCATAAATTTCCATATCCCAATTTATATTAAACATATTTGCTGCAAGTTTAAGATCCAAGGTAGGACTATTCATTTTATTTTTTTCAATTTTAAATTTAGAAATTTTTAAATCCAATCCTTCTAATCCATCAATACTAATTTCATCATTTAATTCTTTTTTATATTCTAAAGCAGTCTTATTCATATCAGCTTGGCTCATATTTTTTAAAGACTCAACAATTTCAAATAAATCATAATCTGTATCTTCTAAATTCTCTTCAGAAACTAAAACCCACATAACACCTTGATATTTGTATTTTTTTATCAATTTTTTGATTTCTTTAGAAAGAAAATTCATCATTGATTTTTCAGTACTAAAATTTTTTTTTTCCATCTTTTTGATTATAGGTTCAAGCAATTTATCTTGATCATTTATAATCGCGTTAGCAAACTCGATGGAGTCATCTGTTCCTATATAATAAAATGCTGTATACTCTCCTAATGAACTGAAAAATTCCTCATAATAATCAGCTACTTCATCTGTTTCTAGTTTAATATAATTAAAATTTTCTGGAACGTTTAACAAAATTTTATCTTCAATATTAATTGTTTTTGCAAAACTAAAATTATTCCCAAAAAAAAATAAAAACAAAATCCAAATAATTTTTTTCATAATTATAAATTTATAAAATTATCAATTATTTTTAATCCAATTTTATCACTCTTTTCAGGATGAAATTGGGTTCCAAAAATATTTTCTTTTTCAACCGAGCAAACAATATTTGATGAATAGTCTGTTGTTGCAGAAATTACATTTTTATCTTCTGGAATAAATTCGTAACTATGAACAAAATACATATGAGAATTATTTTCTATGTCTTTAAAAATCATACTATCTTTAACAATGTTTATTTCGTTCCAGCCAATATGTGGAAGTTTATATTTTCCATTTTTATTATCTATTTTTGATACTTTGCCTGATATCCAGCTAAGGCCTTTTGTTTCAGTTTCCTCATATCCAATATCTGCAAACATTTGTAATCCAACACAAATTCCTAAAAGTGGTTTTTTATTGTTAATGGCAAACTCGTTTAAAGTTTCTACTAGACCACTTATGTTATTAAGTGCATCAACACAACTTTTAAACGAACCCTGCCCTGGCAAAATAACTTTATCTGAAGATTTAATCTTATTTAAATCTGAAGTTACCTCAACATTTACTTTATCTTCAGCAACTTCCTTAAAGGAGTTTATTACCGAGCTTATATTGCCCGAGTTATAATCAACGATAGTAACATTCATTAAACTTATAATGAGCCTTTAGTTGACGGTATACTTTTCTTGCTTCTAGGATCCATCTCTAATGCTTCTCTTAATGATCTTGCTAAAGCTTTATAACAAGACTCAATAATGTGGTGACTATTATCACCATAAATGTTTTCAACATGCATCGTAATACCTGCTGATTGAGAAAATGCTTGGAACCACTCTTTGAATAGTTCTGTATCCATCTCACCAAGCTTCTCAACTTTTAATTTTACTTTCCAAATTAAATAGGGTCTGTTTGAAACATCTATAGCAACTCTAGTTAGAGTTTCATCCATTGGGATAACTCTGTGTGCATATCTTTTAATCCCAACAAATTTTTTAGCAGCTTTTTTTAAAGCTTCACCAATTGCAATCCCAGTATCTTCCGTTGTATGGTGAAGATCAATATGGGTGTCACCTTTTGCTTTTACTTTTAAATCTATAAGAGAATGCTTTGATAGTTGTTCAAGCATATGATCTAAAAAACCAATTCCGGTATCAATTTGATATTTACCCTTTCCATCAATATTAACCTCTACATTGATGCTGGTTTCTTTAGTTTTTCTAGATACTTTTCCTTTTCTAGCCATATATTTTAGAGGTATATATACATAATCACTCTATATCAATATTAGTATGAACACTTGAAGTATCAAAAATAGTTACCATTTATTAAGCATGACAACGATAGTACTAGTTAGAAAAAATAATGAGGTGGTAGTAGCTGGTGATGGACAAGTAAGTATGGGAAATACTGTAGTTAAGAGCACAGCTTCAAAAATAAGAAAAATTGAAAAAAGAGATGTTGTAGCAGGTTTTGCAGGGTCAACTGCAGATGCATTAACTTTATTTGAAAGATTAGAAGCTAAAATTGAAAAACATGCTGGCAATCTTTCAAGAGCTGCTGTTGAACTAGCAAAAGATTGGCGAACAGATAAATATTTAAGAAGATTAGAAGCACTGATGGCTATAGGGGATAAAGATAATAGCTATATTATATCTGGAACGGGAGATGTTTTAGAACCTGAAGGTGATGTAATTGGAATTGGATCTGGTGGTAATTATGCATTAGCAGCCGGAAAAGTTTTAATGGAAACAGATAAAAGTGCAGAAGAAATTGCAAAAAAAGCAATAAAAGTTGCTTCTGAAATTTGTGTTTTTACAAATGACAATATTAAGGTTTTAAAGATCTAATGGAAAAATCAAACGTAACTCCACTGGTTCCAAAAGATAAAAGTGCTAAAGATGAAAGTTCTTTAGTTAGCTCATTATCTCCTAGAGAGATTGTATCAGAATTAGACAGGTTTGTAGTTGGACAAAACAAAGCTAAAAAGGCTGTTGCTGTTGCATTAAGAAACAGGTGGAGAAGACAAGCTCTAAAAGGTGAAATGAAAAATGAAGTTTTACCAAAAAACATTTTAATGATCGGACCGACAGGTGTTGGAAAAACAGAAATATCTAGAAGACTTTCAAAGCTTGCTGAAGCTCCTTTTGTAAAAGTTGAAGCAACAAGATTTACAGAGGTTGGTTATGTTGGAAGAGATGTTGAACAAATAGTCAGGGACTTAATTGAAATTGCAATTGGCATGGAAAAAGTAAAAATGAGAAAAGAGGTTCATGCCCAAGCCCAAAAAGCAGCTGAAGAAAAAGTTTTAGATGCATTGGTTGGTAAAAAAGCAAGCCTTGCAACTAGAGAAAGTTTTAGAAAAAGACTAAGAACCGGTGATCTTGATGATAATGAAATAGAAATTGCTGTTAGTGACACTGGATCGAACAATACTTCTTTTGAAATCCCAGGAATGCCAGGTGCAAATGTTGGGATGATTAACATTGGTGAGATGATTGGAAAATCAATGGGAAATAAAGAAAAAAAGAAAAAAATGACTGTAAAAGAATCTCATGAAATTTTAATAAATGACGAGTCAGATAAATTAATTGAACAAGACAAGATTATTAAAGCAGCAAAAGCCTCAACAGAAAATAATGGGATAGTTTTTTTAGATGAGATTGATAAAATTTCAGCTAGAACTGATAGAGTTGGCGGAGACGTATCACGCGAAGGTGTTCAAAGAGATTTACTTCCCTTGATAGAAGGTACAACAGTTAATACAAAACATGGCCCGATAAAAACGGATCACATATTGTTTATTGCATCAGGCGCATTCCAGCTTGCTAAACCTTCTGATTTACTTCCAGAGTTACAAGGAAGACTTCCAATAAGAGTTGAACTAGAAGCTTTAACAAGTGATGATTTTAAAAGAATTTTAAGAGAGCCAGATTTTAGTTTAATTAAGCAATACGTTGCTCTTTTAAAAACTGAAAATGTAGAACTTGAATTTTCGGATGATGGTATTGATACTATTGCCAACATTGCATCAGAGGTAAATGCGACAGTTGAAAATATTGGAGCAAGACGATTACATACAATAATTGAAAAAATTTTAGATGAAATTAGTTTTACAGCGACTGATCGATCAGGTGAAAAAATTATTATCAACAAAGAGTATATTAATGAGAATTTAGATAATTTGGTTAAAGATACAGATTTATCTAAATTTATCTTGTAAATTTATTTTTTTTTAAAAAAATATAAAATGCTCCACTACCACCATCTTCTATTTTTGCATCAGTGATTTCATGAATAATATTCATTAAAATTTTATTGTTTGATATAAACTCGGGAACAGAATATTTAAGAATACTCAAATCTTTTGATACATATGGATCTTTTTCGTTTTGAGAATGAAGTCCCTTTCCAGTTACAACTATTATTTTATTAACTTTTTCTTCAAAAGATTTAATAATAAAATTTTCGATAGACTTATTAGCTTCTTCAAGGGTATATCCATGTAGGTCAATGGATCTTGTCTTTAAATATATTTTTTTTTTAATTGTGATATCTTTATTGGGAAGCTTTTCATTGCTTGAAATAAAACTTTCCCAATCTTTTTTATCTTTATCTGAAATATTGTCTGTCAATTAAGTTAGCGTATTAACCAATTGCCAATTAGGGTTGGTCGAAGTCGTATCTCTTGAAAATACCCACGTATCATAAATTTTTTTTATTTTTTCAGGATCACCTGATACAATTTTTTTATCTTTATCTTTAATACATGTTATTACTTCAGCTATAAAATCTACCGTAACATTTAATATTTGGTCTATCTTTTTATGTTCTTTAATAATTGCAGAATTAATACCAATAAAAGTAATTTCTGCGAAATGACCTCTGGAACTTCTTTCTTTAAGTGCTTCGTTGAATTGATTAAAAATTTCTTTGTTTAAAAGTGGTTTGCTTGTAGTAATTTTATTATCATTATCACTAAAGTCAGTAATTATAGTTTCATAGGCAATCTTAGCTCCTTTTAAAAATTCTTTTTGAGCATTTTCATCAAAAACTTCTTCATTTTTAAATGTTTCTTTAACAGAAGTTTTTTTTAAAAGCTCCTCAAATTGCGGAGATGCCTTTCCTTCAAATCCAGTTCTCTTTCCAAGAATTCCTCTTAACCGTAGAAAGATAAATCCTGCAATCATTGCTAAAAGGATTATATCGATGTATTCAAAGCTATAACTCATACCTATTATAGTAATTACTATGTTGATTAATTTCAACTAGCAATTTAGATTGCGGACAAATGAACTCAATTTTATTATTAATTATTTTAGTCCCAGCAGTTGAAATTTATCTTTTTATTAAAATTGGCTCTCAAATTGGGGCATTTACTACTATTTTATTAATATTTACAACAGCCATAGTTGGAGTTTATTACGCAAAGTACGAAGGGTTAAACACTCTTAAGTCTGGTTTCATGCAATTAAGCAAAAATCAATCTCCAACTTATGAAATGATTTCTGGAGCTGCAATTGCATTTGCAGCGATACTTTTGATTTTCCCTGGATTTGCAACTGATATTATAGGGTTTTTGATAATTTTCCCGATAACAAGAAAATTTATTTTTAATAAATTTTCTAAAAAACTAAAACCAAAAAGAACTGAAAAAAATAATTTTATTGATGGAGACTTTGAGGATATAGAAGATGACAATGACAAAAAAATATAAAATTTTAGGCAAATATATTAAAGATATGTCTAGCGAAACTGCAGATTTAGAAACTTATATTTTTGTTAGAGATTATATCGCTAGATATCAGCTTAATATTGATATTAATTCAAAACCATTAAAAAATAAATTGGTTGAAATTAACACAATATTGAAATTTGAAGACAAAGAAGACAGTAAAAAAAAATCTTACTTCGAAATAAATTATTGTACAATCATTAAAGTAGATAATGAACTAAAAGAAAAGAAAGATCTTGAAAAAATAATATTATGTGATGTTCAAGTTGATATTTATACTGACTTAGAAAAATCACTTTTAGATTTACTTCATAACTCTGGCTATCCAGCTGTAAAGTTTGAGAAAAAAGTAGATTTCGAAAAACTTTATAAACAAAGATCTAATTAAAAGAAATTTTTTTTTAAATTATTTTTTAAATAATCTTTATGCTTTTTCAATTCAACATCTGATGGTTTTATAACTTTTTTAAAGTAAGCTACGCTAGAATTAGTTTTTTCATTAATCTCTTGATCATTATTTTGGAAATTTAGTGTTGGTTCTTTTTGATCTATTAAATTAATATAAACTTTAGCCAATAAATCACAGTCAATTAATGCTGTATGCTGTGTCCTTTTTGAATTATCAATTCTATATCTTTTACAAAGAGCATCTAAACTTACTGGTGAACCTGGAAATTTATCTCTTGCTAAAACCAAGGTATCTATGGTTTCATTACTAATCTTTTTTTTACCAAATATAGCAAGTTCATTATTTATGTGTGCTATGTCAAATTCAGCATTATGAATAATAAGTCTTTTGTCTTTAATAAAATTTAAAAATTGTTCACAAATTTCACTAAATTTTTTTTGTGTTGATAAAAATTCATCTGTATATCCATGAACTTCAAGCGCTTTTTCAGACACTTTTCTCTCAGGATTTAAATAATAGTGAAATCTATTTCTAGTTGGGATCAAATTATCTAATTCAATACAACCAATTTCAACAATTCTATGGCCATCTTTAACCGATAAACCAGTTGTTTCTGTATCTAATATCACTTCTTTCATTTATAAAATTTCCTTTAAAATATTACTTATGCTCTTTTTAACAGATTTTTTTGTAAAATTATTTTTAATTATAAAATGAGATTTTTTTTTTTTATATTCAGGTGAAAATTGAATATCTTTAAATTTTTTTAAAAGTTTACTATTAAAATTTTTTCTTTTCTTTAATCTTTTTAAAATTTCAGATTTTCTAGAATCTACATAGACCAATATGTCGTTTTTTTTATTAATTTTATTCTCGATTAAAAGGGGGATATCTAAAATAATAATTTTTTTTTTATTATGTTTTTTGAGAAAATTATTCATTTTTTTCCTTACTTCTAAATGAATAACATTAACAATTTTTTTTAAATTATTATTATTTGCTAGTATTGCATCTAAAACTGTTTTCTTTTTAATGGGGAAAGTAACAAAATATTTAGGTAAAACCTTATTAAGTTTTTTAAAAATTTTTTTATCAGTTTTATATAATTTAGCTACTTCGTTATCAGCGTTAAATACAGGGTACCCAAAATTTTGTGCCACATAACTTTTGCCAGATCCTATGTCCCCTAAAATTCCTATTTTAATCATTGATCTAAAAGGTTTATAACCTCATCATTTATCTCTGGTTTAATTCCATGCCAAACATTAAAAGCTAAAAGCGCTTGATAAATGAACATTAATTTTCCATTTTCTGTTTTGTTGCCTAATTTTTTTCCTTCTTTCAAAAAATTTGTCTCTTTGGGATTATAAATGACATCATAAAAAAATTTGTCTGTTCCTATTTTTGAAAAATCAAGATTTATCTTGTCTTCTTCTTTTAAACCTAAGCTTGTTGCATTAATAATCATATCAAAATCGGGAACATTGCCCCACTCAATTATATCCAATTTATCGAATAAGCTTTTCAAATTTTCTGCTTTTTCTTTAGTTCTATTGCTTACAATTATTTTAGAAGCTTTCATTTCGTTTAACGCAAAAATTATTGACGGAACAACACCCCCAGCACCCAATATTAATACTTTTTTATTGGTTAAATCATAATTTGATTTTTTAACACTCATTTTAAAACCACCAATATCTGTATTGTGTCCTATTACTTTATCATTTTCTAAACAAATAGTGTTTACCGATTGAGTATTTTGAGCTTCTAAGGTTAATTTATCAACGTAGGGAATTATTTTTTTCTTAAAAGGAACAGTAACATTAATTCCATTAATTTTTTTTTCTTTAATCTGTAAGATTAATTTTTCTAAATCATCTTCGGTTAATTTATTTTTTTCATAAATTGCTTCAATATTATTATTTTTTAACCAATAATTGTGTAATTCTGGAGATAAAGAGTGCTCTATTGGATTTCCTATAACTAAATAATTTTTCATTCTATTGTTTCTAGATACTCCTTAATTTTTTTAACAGGAAGGCCCATGATTGTATTTTCATCTCCTTTAATACTTAAAAATAAATTTCTACCCTCGCCCTCAATTTGATAAACATTATAAGCATATAAAGCTTTATCAGTTATTTTTGATAAATATTTTTTTAAATCATTATCTGTAAACTCTTTCATTGTAAGTTCTGCTTTATCTGTATAATTCCATAACATTGAGCCATTCTTTGAAATACAAACAGAACTAATTAGTTGGTGTTTTTTACCATTGAGCTTTTTTAAAATGTTAAAGGCTTCTTCTCTATTTTCAGGTTTTGATATTAATTCGCCGGCTAAATCGATTACGCTATCTGCACCCAGAACGATTTGGTCTAATTGATTTAAGCTAACTTTATTAGCTTTAAGTTCTGCCAAATTTTTTGAGATGATTTCTGGTGAAGCCTTCTCTTTAATAAGGCTTTCTTTTACAACATCTTCATCAACATTTGATGGTTTTACTTCATTTGTTATATTATTTTTATCTAATATTTCTTTTCTAACTTTGCTTTTAGATGCAAGAATAATCTTATTTAACATTATTTAAATATATTTCGTGAATTTTTATTATCGATGCAGCTGTTTCTTCTACTGATTTTCTTGTAACATCGATTGATGGCCATTTATATTTTTGAAAAGTTTTTTTTGCGTTCAATATTTCTTTTTTAATGTTTTCTATATTTGTATATTTTTTATTTTGAGTTTCTCTAAGAGAATTCATTCTATTTTTTCTCACATCAACCAAACGTTCAGGCTCTGTATTTAAACCAACAACACATGTTAATTGGGGATTTTCCCTGAGTTTTTTTGGTAAAGAATTTTCATTTACTAACGGTATATTTGAGGTTTTAAAGCCTTTGTTTGCTAAATAAATTGAAGTCGGAGTTTTACTGGTTCTACTTACACCTACCAAAATGATATCTGATTTTTCAATATCTCCAACCAGATTTCCATCATCATGATTCATTGTAAATTGTATGGCTTCTATTCTATCATAATACTCTTCATTAAGTGCATGTTGCCCACTTGGTTCGTGTGAAGCCTTTTGATTAAGAATTTTAGAAAAATTTAAGATTAAATTTCCAAGAACACCGAAACAAGGAATTTTTTTTTCATCACTGACATTTGATAAGTACTTAGCTAAGTTATTATCAACAATTGTGTAAAGTATTACCGAATTTTCATTTTTTTTTGCATCTTCTAAAATTTTGAGAATTTGGTTTTCGGTTCTTGTAAAAGAATAAGAATGCACTTTATATTCAATATTTTTAAATTGTGCTTTTAAAGCTAAAAATATTCTATCAAGAGTTTCACCTGTTGAGTCTGATATTAGGTAAATTTGATATGTATTAGTCATGAATAAATTGTTAATAAATATGTATTATTTTAATAAAATTACTCAATTTAAATATTGGTTTATTATTGTTGTAAAATAAGGGTTTTATTAACATTAACAAACATATGAATAAAATTATACAATATATTTAATAAAATTTTAAAAAGCTTCAATTTAAACAATTTAATTCAATTATAAATGTTATTAAGTTGTTAATAAAATGTTAATAAAAACTTATCATCAATATTCACAGTACATAATACTAATACTATAATTAAATATACTATTTTAATATGACCCCTCTTCACCAAGTAATAATTAATAAAGATACAAAAATAAATCCAATTTGGATAATGAGGCAAGCAGGAAGATATTTACCTGAATTTAGAGAAATAAGAAAACTAAATCCAGATTTTATAAATTTATGTTTAAATGAAAATTTATCATCTGAGATAACTTTACAACCTCTTAAAAGATTTAATTTAGACGCTGCAATAATATTTTCTGATATATTAATGCTGCCTTATGGTCTTAATCAAAAAGTAGAATTTAAAAAAAATTTTGGACCTATGCTTGGTAATATCAATATAAGCGAAATGTCAAAATTAGATGAAATAGATTTTACTAAAAATCTCTATCCAGTTTATAAAGCAATTAATAAGGTAAGCGCAAATAATCTTACTAAAGGAAAAAACACAATAGGATTTGTTGGTGCTCCATGGACTTTATTAGTTTATATGATTAATCAACAGTCACCTAAAAAAAATCTAAAAGAAAATTTTTTTAAAGATGATTTTTTAATTAATAGAATTTTATTAATTTTAGAAAAATTTTTAAAATTACACATTAAAAACCAAATTAATAATGGTGCAAACGTAATACAAATTTTTGATAGTTGGGCAGGTTTATTAGAAGAAAAGGATTTACCAAATTATATTTATACACCTACTCTTAGCTTGGTTAATTATGTTAAAACTTTAAATGTACCTGTTATTTGTTTTCCGAGAGAAATTAAAAATTATAAAGAATATTGTGAAATTGTAAAACCAGATGCAGTTAGTATTGATTATAATATAGATCCAAAAAAAATATTAAATGATATAAGAATTCCAATTCAAGGTGGACTTGATCCAAAAATATTGCTTACAGATAAAGAAACTCTTAAAAAAGAGGCACTTAAATATTTAGAAATTTTTAATGATCATCCCTATATTTTCAATTTAGGACATGGAGTTCTACCTGAAACCAACCCAGATATGGTTGAATACCTGGTTGATACAGTAAAAAACTATTAATGAAAAAAGCAATAATTCTTTTTAATTTAGGAGGACCGGATAAATTAGATAGTGTTGAACCCTTCTTATTTAATCTTTTTAACGATCCAGCAATATTAAATTTACCAAGTTTTTTTAGATTTCCTTTAGCTAAATTAATTTCAAATAGAAGAGCGCCAACAGCTAAAAAAATATACCAAGAACTTGGTGGATCTTCACCAATTTTAAAATTAACAGAAGAGCAGTCAAAAGCCCTTGAGTTAAAACTTAATAATGATGACGATTCTTCAGAATACAAGTCTTTTATTGTTATGAGATGTTGGCATCCAAGAGCAGAAGAGGTAATAAAACAAGTTCAAGATTTTAATCCTGATGAAGTTATATTAATGCCCCTGTATCCTCAATATTCTGCTGCTACGTCAGGTTCATCTATAAAAGAGTGGAAAGATATTTGTAAAAAAAATAATTTTAAAACAAAAACAAGTACTATTTGTTGTTACCCAATGGACAAAAATTTTATTTTAGCTCACAAAATTGAAATAATTAAAAAAATAGAAAATTTAGAAAACTTAAAATTAATTTTTTCCGCTCACGGTTTGCCAGAAAAAAATATTAAAAAAGGTGATCCTTATCAATGGCAAGTAGAACAAACAGTAAATAAAGTTGTTGAGGCTCTTAATATAAAAAATTTGGACTGGATATTAAGTTATCAAAGTCGAGTTGGTCCTTTAAAATGGATTGGTCCATCAACAGAAGAAATAATTATAGAAAATTCAAAACTAGGCAAACACATTGTTATAGTGCCGATTGCCTTTGTTTCGGAACACTCCGAAACATTAGTAGAATTAGATATAGAATACAAAGAAATAGCACATAAAAATGGATGTAAAAATTATACAAGAGTTTCTGCTTTAGGTACTAATGAGAATTTTATAAAAGCAATGTCTGATTTAATTATTAAAAAACAAGATTATAATTTTAACGGAAAGCTTTTCCCTCCAAAAATAAAATGCCCTAATCAATTTATTAAATGCCCATGTTTAAGTTATGAATAGCTATTTATTATTTAAAAGTTTACACTTGATAGCGGTTGTTTCTTGGATGGCGGGTCTATTGTATTTACCAAGAATTTTTGTTTATCATGTTGAGAATAAAGAAAAAAAACAAGTTACAGATGTTTTTGAAATAATGGAAAAAAGACTTTTCTTTTATATTATGCGTCCAGCAATGATTTTCACCTGGATATTTGGTTTAATCCTAATTTATTTAAATGGAATTGAAATTTTTTCACAATTATGGATTCAAATAAAAATAGTCTTAGTTATCTTATTGTCTGTTTATAATGATTATCTTGGAAAATGCCTTCAATCTTTAAAAAATAATACTAATCAAAAATCAGCAAAATATTTCAGAATTATTAATGAAGTACCCACAGTTTTCCTTATTATTGTTGTATTTCTTGTTATTTTTAAGCCAATCTAGGGTTGAAATAAATACTCGAGTATATATATTGATACTATCTATTTAGTCCTTACAAAATTTAATCATGAATATCCAAGAGTTAAAATTAAAATCATCTGAACAACTTATTACCCAAGCTGAAGAGCTTGACATTGAAAATGCTAGCACATTGAGAAAACAAGAAATTCTTTTTGCAATTTTAAAAAAAGTTGCTGAGAAAGAAGAAATAACTGGAGCAGGTGTTTTGCAGCTGCTGCAAGACGGATTTGGTTTCTTGAGAGCTATGGAGTCTAATTATTTACCTGGGCCTGATGATATTTATGTTAGCCCAAGTCAAATCAGAAAGTTTGGGCTAAGAACAGGTGATACTGTTGAAGGACCCGTTAGAGCACCTAAAGAAGGCGAGAGATATTTTGCTTTACTTCAAGTTAGTAAAATTAATTTTGAAGAACCAGAAAAAGCACGACATAAAATTGCGTTTGACAATTTAACACCTCTTTATCCAGACCAACAAATGGTCATGGAGGTTGAGACAACGAAAGTAGAAAAAAAACCAGATTTAACCCCAAGATTAATTGACCTTGTGAGCCCTATTGGTAAAGGACAAAGATCAATAATTATTTCACCACCAAAAGCTGGTAAAACAATGATACTTCAGAGTATCGCAAACTCAATAGCAAAAAATTATCCAGAAAGTTATTTAATGGTTTTATTAATTGATGAGAGACCAGAAGAGGTTACAGATATGCAAAGAACAGTAAAAGGAGAAGTTATCAGTTCTACTTTTGACGAACCAGCCCAAAGACACGTTGCTGTTGCTGAGATGGTAATTGAAAAAGCAAAGAGACTTACGGAACATAAAAAAGATGTGGTTATATTATTAGATTCAATAACAAGATTGGGTAGAGCTTATAATGCTGTGATACCAAGTTCAGGTAAAGTTTTAACTGGTGGTGTAGATGCAAACGCACTTCAAAGACCAAAAAGGTTTTTTGGTGCGGCAAGAAATATTGAAGAAGGCGGATCTTTAACAATCATCTCAACTGCTTTAATTGATACTGGTAGTAGAATGGATGAAGTTATATTTGAAGAATTTAAAGGAACAGGTAATAGCGAAACAGTTCTGGATAGAAAAATTGCTGATAAAAGAATTTATCCAGCAATAGATATAACAAAATCAGGAACAAGAAGAGAAGAGCTACTGTTTGATAAAAATGATCTTCAAAAAATGAATGTTTTAAGAAGAATAATTGCTCCAATGGGAACAATGGATGCGATTGAATTTATTAATTCAAAATTAAAAGATACTAAAAATAACTCAGAGTTTTTCAACTCAATGAATAAACCCGCTTAAAAAGGATTTATTTTAAATACCCAATTTCCTTCATCTCATTTTCAAACAAAAGCTCAACTTTATTTCTAACTTCATCGGTTAAAATATCCTGCCATTTATTTTTGGGACCAAGATGAAAAAATTTTTGATTTTTTTGTTTGTTTGTTTCAGAGTTTCCGTCAAAACCATAAGTATCTTCTTGACTAGATAAGTTATTAAATTCACAATTCTTAATAGAACTGATAATTTTTTCGTTATTAAAATTATAATTTGCAACAGTATTTAAAAAGTTTGTAATTTTAAAAAATTCCTCTTCTGAATTTTTTAGAAGATCTTCATATTTAATTAATAAGTAATTTTTTTTAAATTTTTTCCATGATTTATAATGATTAACCCATGAGCCAACTATCGTCGGTAAACCAGATTCATCATCACCTCCACCCAAAACTTTGTCTGTTGTCATAAATTCAATAGCACTTTCATAACTATCTTTATGAAAATAGTTAAAGATAGAAGTAACTATACTTCTTGGATCTCTGACAATGTGAATTACTCCAAGAGTATTATTTTCATCAGTAAAAGAATATTCTCCATTACCGAAATTCCATTGTGCATTATGCGTTTTTAATATCTTAATTTTGTTATCTAAATTTAATTTTAACTGTGCATTTATGCAATTTTTTGCAAATTCACTTTGATCGTTAATATTTTTAGCAATACCCTCAAAATGTTTTCTTAATGGAAATTGAGCTATATAGTTTTTATTAATATTAAATTCTTTTGATGATAATAAGCTATCTAAAAATAATCTTATCCAAGTATTTCCACTTTTAGGATAGGATGCCAACCAAATTATCATGAGAAAAATTTATATAATTTACTTTTATAGAAAGCTATAATAATTATTGATGACAATCTTTGCACTTTCTTCAGGACCGGGTATTTCAGGTGTAGCTATTATTAGAGTTTCTGGTCCTGAAACTAAAAAAGTCATTAAATTGCTAACCAAAAAAGAATTACCAATTCCAAGGGTGGCAATGCTTAGAAAGATCAATAAAATCAATACTTCCGAGCTTATTGATGAAGGCATTATTTTATGGTTTCCTGGGCCGGACAGCTACACAGGTGAAGATATGGCTGAAATACAGGTACATGGAAGCAAGGCAGTAATTGATGCTCTGCACTCCTCTATCTCTGAAATCGAAAATTGTAGATTAGCGGAACCAGGTGAGTTCACTAAGCTTGCATTTCAAAATGGAAAAATAAATTTACTTCAAGCCGAGAGCATTGCAGATTTAATTTCTTCTGAAACTGAAATTCAAAGACAACAAGCAATTAAAATCATGAATGGAAAATCTGCAGATCAATTTAATTCTTTAAGGAAAAAACTTTTGAAAATTTTATCTCATGTTGAAGCAAAAATAGATTTTCCAGATGAAGATTTACCAAATGATATTTTGAAAGAAATTAAAAAAAGTTCAGATGATGTTTTTAAAAATATTGAAAAAATTTTAGATGATCAAAAAGTTGGAGAAAGAATCAGAGAAGGTTTTAAAATTGCAATTCTTGGACCTACAAATGCAGGTAAATCTAGTTTACTAAATCATCTATCTAATAGAGATGTTGCAATTGTTTCAGAGATTGCAGGAACAACAAGAGATGTAATTGAAACACATCTTAACATAGATGGTTTCCCAGTAATTGTTTCTGATACTGCTGGTATAAGAGAGTCTAAAAATGAAATCGAAAAGAAAGGTATTAAGTTATCTCTAATTAGAGCAGAGGAAGCCGATTTAAAGTTGGTAGTTGTTGATGCCAAAAACCTTGATTTTACTGATGTTTTGAAGGGTTTATTAGATCAAAATGCAATTTTAGTAATAAATAAATCAGATCTTTTGAAGGGAGATATTGATCCAGAGATTAAAAAATTAAATCATGTATTGATTTCAATTAAAGAAAATTTAAACGTAGATGAATTAATTTTAAAAATAAAAAATAATTTAAAAAATAAATTTATAGCAAGTGATGATATTTTAATTACCAGAGAACGACACAGACAACATCTTGAACAATGCTTAGAACATCTTAAAAATTTTAATAAAAAAAATGAAGTTGAGGATTTTGATAAAGCTGCAGAAGATTTAAGGTTAGCTACTAGACATCTTGGTATGATTGTTGGAAAAGTTGATGTTGAGGAGATATTAGGCAGTATTTTCAACGATTTTTGTATAGGTAAATAATAGTCTATTTTCCTTATATTTTTACCCCTTTTTTCTTAAAATTGTTGATAGTTAATGCTTATTTAAGCAAAAATATACTCACCTTGTAAATATAATAATCAGTTATAAATTTAGCTCATGAAAAATGATTTATCTTTCGATGTTGTAGTAATAGGTGGTGGACATGCTGGTTGTGAGGCTGCAGCAGCTTCTGCACGACTAGGAGTTAACACTGCCCTATTCACTCATAAGAAAGAAACTATTGGAGAGATGTCTTGTAACCCAGCAATTGGTGGTTTGGGTAAAGGACATTTAGTACGAGAGATAGATGCCCTTGATGGTGTTATGGGAGAGGTTGCAGATAAATCGGGTATACAATTTAGATTATTAAATAGAAGTAGAGGCCCAGCAGTAAGAGGACCGCGAACTCAATCTGATAGATCATTATATCGTAAATATATGCAAGAAAAACTTGTAAACTACTGTAATTTAAGCATTTTTACAGATCCTGTAATAAAATTTATTTTTGATAAAAATACAATAACTGGCTTTATAACTAAAGAAGGTAAAAAAGTTTTATGTTCAAAGCTAATACTAACAACGGGCACTTTTTTAAATGGTTTGATACATATAGGCGATGAAAGAACACCTGCAGGAAGGTATGATGAGAAACCTTCAACAGGATTAAGTGAACAATTAGAAAAATACAATTTTAAAATAGGAAGATTAAAAACAGGAACTCCTCCCCGACTTGACTCAAGAACAATTAATTATGAAAATTTAGAAGAACAGTTTGCAGATGAAGATCCTTATTTTTTTTCTTTCTTAACTAAAAAAAATATTAACAAACAAGTTTCATGTCGTATGACTTATACTAACGATAAGGTTCATAAAATTATTGAAAAAAATTTATCTAAGAGTGCTATGTACTCTGGTAGCATACAAGGCGTTGGACCTAGATACTGCCCATCTATTGAAGACAAGATAGTAAAATTTGCTGATAAGGGTCGGCATCAGATATTTTTAGAGCCTGAAGGGTTAAATGACCATACAATTTACCCAAATGGCATTTCTACATCACTTCCAGCTAATATACAGCAAGAAATATGTAATAATATCAGTGGTTTAGAGAATGTATCTATTATAAGACCAGGATATGCTATAGAATATGACTATATAGATCCAAGGGAGCTGTTTTTAACACTTGAAACTAAGAAGATTAGTAATCTTTACCTTGCAGGTCAGATTAATGGAACGACAGGTTATGAGGAAGCGGCAGCTCAGGGTCTAATAGCTGGGATAAATGCTGCTCTATCTTTTAAAAAATCAGAACCTTTTATTCTCGATAGATCTGATGCTTATATTGGAGTAATGATTGATGATTTAGTGACCAAAGGTGTGGCTGAACCATATAGAATGTTCACATCAAGAGCTGAATATAGATTAAGTCTAAGATCCGATAATGCAGATCAAAGATTAACTACAAAAGGAATAGAAATTGGATTAATTAGTGATGCAAGAAAGATTATTTATCTTGATAAATTTGATAAAATTAAACAAATTAATGTAAAAATGGGCCAATCAACAATATCACCAAACAAAGCTGATGAATTTGGCATAAAAATAGCAAAAGACGGTGTTTTAAGATCTTCTAATGAAATATTAACTCAAAAAGGAGTTGATATGAATAAAATTAGAGAAATATGGAACGATATACCTTTTTTTAGCAACGAAATAGATGAACAAGTTGAAATTAATGCTCATTATAGAGGTTATTTGAAGAAGCAAAAAGCTGATATTTTAGCCTTTAAAAGAGATGAAAACCTTATAATACCTGATAAAATCAATTATGATAGCCTTTCAGGATTGTCAAATGAGGTAAAAGCAAAATTTAAGGAAATAAAACCCAAAACAATGGGTCAAGCACTGAGAATTGATGGAATTACTCCAGCTGCTGTATATATTTTGTTGTCACACGTTAAAAGAAAGTCTATTAAGCATATAGCTTAATGGATCAAGAAATTTTAAATTCATATTCTAAACTTAATGACTTAAATGTTTCACGTGAAACATTTTTGGATTTTGAAAACTATATATCTATGATTATTGAAAAAAATAAAAAAATTAACATAATCAGCCAAAAAACATCATCAAAAAAGTCTATAATTGAGCGTCATATTATTGATTCTGCACAAATCATTGATTTTATTGACTTTAATTATAATACAACCACAGATTTAGGTTCAGGAGGCGGAATGCCGGGAATTGTAGTAGCAATTATACTTAAAAACATGAAAAAAAGTATGAATGTGCACCTTTATGAAAAAAGCTACCATAAAAGCCGTTTTTTAGAGGAAGTTTCAGAGAAACTAAATTTAAATACAAAAATTTTTCAAAAAAATATTTTTGAAATAAAAAATTTGGAAACAGGCACAATAATGTCAAGAGCTTTCAAACCAATGCCAGTAGTTTTGGATTTAGTTTATGAAAATTTTTCCAAATATAAAAATTTAATATTTTTTATGGGCAAGAGTGGAAAAAAAATATTTGAAAAATCTAAAGATGATTGGAGTTTAGAGTATATAGAAAAAAAAAGTTTAACTAATGAGGACTCATTTTTATTAAACATAAAAAAAATTAGTAAGAAAAATAAAAGAAGATATAAGAAAAACTAAATGCAAATTATTTCAGTAATAAATCAAAAGGGTGGGGTAGGAAAAACAACAACCGTTATAAATTTAGCTGCTGGATTAACTCAACTTAATAAAAAAATTTTAGTTATTGATTTGGATCCTCAAGGAAATGCTACAACAGGTCTTGGATTATCCAACGTAGACAACTCAAGTGACACAATTTATGGCGTACTGAATGGAACTAGACAGATTAATGAGATAATCAAGAGGACACAGTTTGAAAATTTAGATATTATCACTTCCAATGTAGATCTATCAGGACTTGAGGTCGAAACGGCTGATGATAGTAATAGAGCCTTCATATTAAAAGCTAAATTAACCGCTTATTTAAACAATTCTAGAGAATTATATGACTATGTGCTGATTGATTGTCCGCCTTCCTTAAGTCTTCTAACGGTTATGGCGCTCGTCTGCTCAAACTCACTCTTAGTACCTTTGCAAACAGAATTTTTTGCTCTTGAGGGGCTAACCCAACTTATGAAAACTATTGAGAGGATAAAAGTAAGTTTAAACCCTGATTTAAAAATTAGAGGGATTCTTTTAACTATGTATGACAAAAGAAATAAGCTTTCTTCACAAGTTGAAAAAGAAGCTAGAGATTATTTTAATGAAAAAGTTTACTCAACAGTAATTCCAAGGAATGTGAGATTGTCAGAGGCACCTTCTCATGGAATGCCAGTTTTAATTTATGATAAATCCTGTCCTGGTAGTAAGTCCTATTTTAGTTTTACTGATGAATTTATAAATCAAGAGTCAACAATCGGGAGTGCTGCTTAATGGATAAAATTAAAAAGGGTTTAGGAAGGGGTTTGTCATCACTAATTGGTGAGACCAAAGTAGAAGTACAAAATAATCAGCTACCAGTGAGTGACTTAATTCCAAACAAATATCAACCAAGAAAAAATTTTGATGAGGCAAACCTAGAGGATTTAACTAATTCTATAAAAGAAAGAGGAATGATACAGCCTATCATAGTTAGAAAATCAAATAATAAAAATTCAAAATTTGAAATAATTGCAGGTGAGAGAAGGTGGCTAGCGGCACAGAGAGCAGGTATTCACAATGTTCCTGTGGTAATCACAGAGGCAGATGATCTAAAATCTTTAGAATTTGCAATAGTTGAAAATGTTCAAAGACATGATCTAAATCCGTTGGAAGAAGCCCAAGGTTATAAAAGATTGATAGATGAATTTTCTTATGATCAAGAAAAAGTTTCCAAATTTATTGGTAAAAGTAGAAGTTATATAGCGAATTCTCTGAGAATACTTACTTTACCAGACCATGTCATAAAATTAATAGAGTCTAAAAAACTATCAACAGGGCATGCAAAGATTTTAGTAGGTTTGGATAATGCAAGTTTTGTTGCAAATAAAATTGTAGAAAATAAATTGTCAGTAAGACAAGCAGAAAATTTTGTTCAATTATTTAAAAAAAAAAGACAAAAGTCAAAGATCACGAAAGATACTAATATTATAGCTCTTGAACTTTCAGTATCAAATAAAATAGGACTAAATGTAGAAATACAAAACAACAAAAGGAATAAAGGGAAAATTTCTTTTGAGTATAAAGGTTTAGATCAGTTAAATAAAATTATAGATATAATTAAATCTA
Organism: uncultured Pelagibacteraceae bacterium; assembly: GCA_902560015.1. Classification (GTDB taxonomy): domain Bacteria; phylum Pseudomonadota; class Alphaproteobacteria; order Pelagibacterales; family Pelagibacteraceae; genus Pelagibacter. Next base: position 6,070 of record CACEKA010000010.1, on the reverse strand, counting down.
ACTATTAGTTTCTTAAGAAGACTGGTTTAAAATAAAATCTGAAATAATATTAATAGAGTTTGTATAATTTTTTTTAATTTGTAATTCTATTTCACTTAAATCAAAGATTAGTTCATTTATTTGATTCGGTGTCCATTTATTGATTTGTTGTTTTACTATATCTTTATCTTTCCAAAAGATTGGCGGTCTAGCGCTAGCAATGGTTTTATTTAAGTCTTTATTTATTTGGTTTTCTTTTGATAATTTTAAAATTCTTTTTAATTTACTTAAAAATGTCCTAGTTATTATAATGCAGTCTTCACTGTTAAAGTTATTTTCATTAAGTAGATTGATTGTTTTTTTTTCATTTTTAGCTAAACAATTGTCTATTAGTTCAGAAATGCTATGATTTTCTATTAAATTTACTAGTTTTAAAAGGTTATCAGTTGAAATTTCTTTTTTATTTTGACAAAAAAATTCAATTTTTAATAACTCATTCTTAAGCACCCCTCTATCACCGTTACATTTATTGACTATTAAATTGATGTTAGCTTGTGAAATTGAAATTTTTTTTTCTTTAAAGAAATTGTATGCCATTCTTGAAAGTATGTCAGCTGTATCTGCATAAAAAGGCACACATACCAATTTTTTATTTTTTTCAAATAATGATCTAAGCTTAGATTTTTTTTCTAAGTTATCTGAGTTAAAAATTAGAGATATGTCAGCGATATCTTTTTCAATTATTTCTTCAATAATTTTTACTATTTTATCTGTTCCCCTTTTAATTATTATAACTTTTTTTCCTTCAAATAAGGATTTGGAAAATATATTGTTGTAGAAATTTTCAGAGCTTTCTAATATTTCTTTTTCATCATAATTTGTTATCGTAATATTTTTATTTAATGATATTATTTTTTTAATCTCTTCAGTTTTTGCTCCTTCATTCACACCATAAAACAAAACATATTTATTTTTATTTATATCTAATTTTTTTAGCTCATAAGATTTTAAAATCATTTAAAGCTTGAAAGTTTTAAGATTAATTTTTCTCTAATTGAATTAGCAAAATTTCTTTTTATTGTATTTTCATATCTTCTTTGTTCAAATGAGTCGGGATCATTTTCTATGTTAAATTTTTCAACAAATAAAATTTTTTCTTTTTTATCTTTGGTAATTATTGTAAATTCTACTTTGGTAGTAAGCTGGAAGCTTTTAGCAGCACCACTTGTATTCTTAGATATTATTTTTTTCTCAAAAATAGTATTTATATTTAAATCAAATTTATTATTTGACTCCTTATTTGAGTTTAATTTCAATTCATCATTAATTAAGTTATTAATTTCAGCATCACCCTGCATTCCTATTATATTTATCATTAAATCGTTTGATTTTGTGTTTTTGTAGATTGCTGAATACCCACAATTTGTCAGGAATAATAATAAAATAATAAATAATTTATTTTTCATATGTTTTAAGCAATAATATTAATTAGCTTATTTTTGATATATATTTTCTTCTGTATTTTGTTTTTATCAAAATATTTTGTTATTTTTTCATTACTATATATTGACTCCATTAAGTCACTTTCGTCTATGTCTTTTTTAGTATTAATAATACCTCTCTTTTTACCATTTATCTGAACTACAATTACTACTGTGCTTTCCTCAAGTTGACTCTCATCATAAGTGGGCCAAATAATCCCATCTGTTTTTTTAATAGTTTGCAAGCATTCATTTGAAAAATGAGGGATAACAGGCATAAGAGTAATTAGAAGTTTTATATAATTTTCTTTTATCGTTTCTTTTTTGTAACCTTTTTTAATTTCCTTAATTAAATGTGAATATAGTTCATGCAAATTAGCTATAATTATGTTGTAACTAAAACTATCCAGGTTATTGCTTATTTTTTTTATAAATTTATTAGTAAATTTTGATAATTCACTATCAATATCTTGGGGATGGTTTTTTTGAATTTCATCAACAGTTATTGTGTGTAGATTCCATAGTTTTTGAATAAACTTAAATGATGCAGAAATTCCTTCTTCAGACCATTGCACATCTTTCTCTGGAGGACTATCTGATAAGATAAAAAGTCTTGCAGCGTCAGCTCCATAATTATTTATAATATTTTCTGGATCAATCGTATTTTTTTTAGATTTAGACATCGACTCGGATGGGCCAGTTTTAATTTCTTTAGTACTGTCATTCTTTAAATATTTTTTCCCATTTATAGATATTATTTCATCTGGACTTATCCAATTATTATTCTCATCCTTATAAGTTTCATGACAAACCATACCTTGTGTGAACAAACCTTTAAAAGGTTCTTTTAAATTAAATCTTTCATTTTTGTGTGAAAGAGCTTGCATAAAAAATCTAGAATATAATAAATGTAATATAGCATGCTCAACACCACCAATATATTGATCAACTGGCATCCAATAATTAATATCTTCATAGTTAAAACCATATTCTTTATTTTTAGGAGAACAAAATCTTAAGTAGTACCAAGAAGAATCTACAAATGTATCAAGTGTATCAGTCTCTCTGATATAAGTTTTTCCATCTATTTTAATATTTTTCCAATCTAAAGCATTATCCAAAGGATTTCCTGTTGCACTTAACTTGTCAATTTTTGGCAATTCAACAGGTAACATTTCTTTTGGTAATTTTTGAGGATTATTATTTTCATCATAAATTATTGGAATTGGACAGCCCCAATATCTTTGTCTAGATATGCCCCAATCCTTTAATCTAAAATTAACTTTTTTTTCTCCTAAATTTTTATCTTCGAGATAGTCAATAGTTTTAATAATTGACTCATCTGGGCATTTAAGTCCATTTAAAAAAGATGAATTAAAAATATAACCAGACCCAGTATAAGCCTCATCAGTTACCTCAAAATCAAAATTATCTTGCTCTGGAGTTACAACAGCTTTTACAGACAAATTATACTTGTTAGCAAAATCTAAATCTCTTTGGTCATGAGCAGGGCAACCAAAAACTGCTCCAAGTCCATAATCCATTAAAACAAAGTTTGCAAAATAAACTGGGACTTTTATATTTTCATCTAAAGGATTTACTGCAATTAACTCTGTTTTAAAGCCTATTTTTTCAGCATTAGCAATAGATGCTTCCGTAGTTCCTGCTTCAGAACATTTTTTCTTAAATTCTAAAAAATCTTTATTATTTTTGTATTGATTAGACAGAGGATGATCTACTGAAAGAGCCAAAAAAGATAAGCCGAATAAAGTATCTGGTCTAGTAGTAAAACATTTTATCTCTTCAACTTTTTCTGATGAATCTATCTTAAATTTTACTTCACAGCCAAAGGATTTTCCAATCCAGTTTTTTTGCATTACTTTAACTTTATTAGGCCATTGGTCCAGTGTGTCTAAACTTTCTAATAATTCACTTGAAAATTTTGTTATATTAAAAAACCATTGGTTTAATTTTTTTTTTTCTACTGCTGCACCAGATCTCCAGCCTTTACCATCTATGACTTGTTCATTTGCAAGCACTGTTTGGTCCACAGGGTCCCAATTTACATCTTGTTCTTTTCTATACACTAACCCTTTATCATAGAGTTCTAAAAAAAATTCTTGTTGGTGTTTATAATATTCTGGAGAGCAAGTTGATATTTCTCTATCCCAATCAATAGATAAACCCAACCTTTTTAATTGTGTTTTCATATTGGAAATATTGGATTCTGTCCAATCTTTAGGACTAAGATTATTTTGTCTTGCAGCATTTTCAGCTGGCATACCAAAAGAGTCCCATCCCATTGGATGCAATACATTGTAACCTTGAAGAGATTTATATCTCGCTAATACATCACCTATTGTATAGTTTCTAACATGTCCCATATGTATTTTTCCAGATGGGTAAGGAAACATTTCAAGACAATAAAATTTTTTTTTATTTTTATCTATTTTTGTGGAAAAAGTTTTTTCTTTCCCCCAAAGTTTCTGCCACTTTTCCTCTATAGTTTTAAAATTATATCTTTCCACTAAAATTTACTGAGTTAATAATTTTTTTTTAAACAGGATTACTTAATTTTTTTTCTTCTCTTTATTTTCTTTTTTATAAATTGAAGCCTTTTTTAAAATTTCTTTTTTTAATTCTTTTACCACAATTCCTTCGCTACTTGTAATTTTACAATTAATTAAACTTTTTAAACATTTTCTATTAAATACTTTTATGTCTAGAGCATCAGATCTAATTTCATTCGTAAGAAATCTTATTGATACTTTTATACTTTCATTTGAATTTTGTTCAGAAGAATACCAGTCAGATATAATTATTCCTCCGCTATAATTTACTGAAGATAGAGGCATGAAATCAATTACATCTAAAGAGGCTCTCCAAAGTTCGTTTGAACTTGCAAAATCAAATACTCCACCTTTTGGTTTTTTATCAGCTAGATCCATTATTCTAAAACCACGGCCTTCTTCTAGGTTCTTTTTTACTCTTTCTGCTGGGTCGGCTGGAACTTTTGATGCATCACCTCCTGGGATTTTTTTAGCAGCTTTCTGAATTCCGCCACAAGAATTTAAGAAAAATGTAGCTAATATGCAAAAAAACACTATTTTTAAGATATTTTTCATAGTTATTTTTAAAATTTTCAATTTGTAAGATTTATACTACATAATCTCTTAAACGTTAAAATATAAGAAAAAAAGGTTTAATTTTGTTGTAAAAATACAACAGTATCAACTTATTTATATTAAAACCCAACATTATCAAAAAAAAATGAAACGAATTTGGTATATCAACACTGTTTATTATTAATAATTAACAATTTACTAAAGGAGTAATTAATATGAACAAATTTAAAAAAATAGGTTTATCTGCACTAGCAGGTTCACTTGTTGCTACATCAGCATTTGCAGGCGAAATGACTGTTGCTGGTGGTGCTTCTATTAACGTAGAGCACACAAATGGTGGTAACGCAGATACTGGTAAAACATTTTCTATGGGTAACCAGTTAACATTCTCTGGTTCAGGTGAATTAGATAATGGATTAAACGTTGCTCTATCATTCGTGTTAGACCAAAATGATGACAAAGCAGCCGACGATCAGTCAACTGCTGGAAACTACAATGCTGGTTCTCCGTTTGACAGTCACTCTGTAACTATCAGTTCAGACACTATGGGATCTTTAAAGTTCTCTGGTGAGGGCGGAAGTTCAGCTATATCAGCTATGGATGGTACTGCAGCTGGTGATATCTGGGATAGCTTTGATATTGCTTCAACTGTACACCCAACTGGTATCGGTGGTGGTGACAACAGCATGATGTACACTTTACCAGCTATGGTAGACGGTGTTGCACTTAACATGTCTTACACTCCAAGAGGTACAGCTGATTCAACAGTAGCTTATTCTATATCATACACTGGTGTAGAAAATTTAACTGTTAACTATGCTATAGGTGATGGTTCAGCAGATAACACTGATGGTGAAGCGATGAAAATTTCGTACGTTATGGGTCCAATAACTGGTACTTATACTAACTACGAGTATTCTGGTGCTACAGCAGCAGCTTCTGATGATACATCATCTTACGCTTTAACTTACCTATTACCAGGTGATGAAGTATCTGTAACTTATGGTGCAGAGACAGTTGAAAGAAGCGGTTCACAAGATGTTGAAACATGGAAAGTTTCTGGTTCTTACACAGCAGGTGGTATGACTTTATCAGCTACTATGATGGAAATAGATAACATGGATGGAACTACTACCACTACTCAAGACAGAGAAAGATGGGCATTAGGACTATCGTTTGCATTCTAATTTAATTTAGATTTAAATTATAAAAGGGCCCCTTTTTAGGGGCCTTTTTTTTATTCAAAATATGAAATACCAGCAAAATGATTAGTATTTGTAAGACTTAATAATTTAATATTTTTTTTAGATATTCCTCCTAAAGCAACCACTTCTTTTTTTGTAAGTTTTGAAAGTAATTTAAATTTATTAATCCCCAAAAAATTTTTATTTTTTTTAAATATTGAGGATAAAAAAATTTTATTTATTTTTTGAGTCTCTTTTATTTTTATTTCTTTCAAATTATGAGCAGACCCTAAAATTTGAA
>CACEKA010000009.1 GCA_902560015.1 uncultured Pelagibacteraceae bacterium | reverse complement strand
AGAAAATAAAAATTCTGTATTAAATGATCAAATACTTAATTTAATAAAACAAAACTTTAATAATGTTAATTTTGCAAATATAAAGTTTACATCAAAAAATGATTTTTCTTTTAATTTTAATAAAAAGTTAAAGTTTAAGAATTTGATAATAACTTCAAAAATATTAATTGATGAAACAGAATATTATAAGCCAGAATTATTTAATGATTATTTTTCTGAAGTTAAAGATAAGATTAATCTAAAAGATCATAATATTGAAGCTATATATAAAAAAGATTATCTATCAATCAAAGGGACAGGTAAAATTCAATTAGAAAAAGATTTTGATCAAATAGATTATTTTGTTTCAAAAATTGACGATAAGATAAATTTTGACTCAAATATTAAGTTAAGTGAATTAAAGATTAAAAATCAAAAAAATATACAAAAAAATATTAAAACTTTTTTCCCAGAAATCAAAGAAACTGTCAATTTAAAGGATCATCAAGTTAATATTAAATTTAAAGACAATAATTTATCAATCAAAGGGACAGGTAAAATTCAATTAGAAAAAGATTTTGATCAAATAGATTATTTTGTTTCAAAAATTGACGATAAGATAAATTTTGACTCAAATTTAATTATAAATAAAACCTCATTTCAGATTGAAAAAATAGATTATAAAAAAGAAAAAAATTCAAAATTGCAATTAACCTTGTTTGGTAATTATGAAAAAACAAAAGGTTTAGTGTTAGACCAGTTTATGATTTTATCTAAAAAAAATAAGATTAAATTAAATAATCTTTCAGTTGATAGATATAAAAGAATAATAAAATTTGATGATTTAAATTTAGATTTTTTTGATACAGAAAATAAAAGAAATAAACTTAGTCTTAAAAGAATTAAAAAAAATAATTATGAATTAAATGGATCAATTTTTAATGCCAATAAATTGATAAATGATTTGCTTAAGAGCAAAGATGATAAACATTATAGAATTTTTAAGAATAATTTAAATTTAAATTTAAATTTAGCTGAAGTTTATATTGATGAGAGCAATATCTTAAATAATTTAAAAGGAAATTTTTATATTGAAAATAATAAAATTAGTCAGGCTAATATCTCAGCTCTTTTTGATAATAATGAAAGCCTGACATTTACAATTAATACGAATAATGGTGAAAAAATCACTACGCTATTCTCATCTCGAGCAAAACCACTTGTAAAAAAATATAAATTCATAAAAGGTTTTGAAGATAGTCAGGAAGGATATTTAGATTTTTATTCTTCAAAAAAAGACGGTATTTCAAATTCAAAATTGATTATAGATAATTTTAAAGTTAAAGAAATTCCCGCATTGGCAAAGTTATTGGCTCTTGCCTCTCTTCAAGGGATAGCAGATTTATTAACTGGAGAAGGTATTAGATTTACAGATTTTGAAATGAACTTTACAAATAGAAATAATTACATGACTATAGAGGAATTGTATGCAATAGGGCCAGCTATATCTATTTTAATTGAAGGTTATATAGAACAAGATAATTTAATTAGCTTAAAAGGTACATTAGTTCCAGCAACTACAGTTAATAGAACTATTGCTTCAATTCCATTAATTGGAGATTTGCTTATTGGAAAGAAGGTTGGTGATGGTGTTTTTGGGGTTAGTTTCAAGATTAAAGGTCCCCCAAAAGATTTAAAAACAACAGTAAATCCTATTAAAACATTAACTCCAAGATTTATTACTAGAACATTGGAAAAAATTAAAAAGAATTAGTTAATCTCAATTTTTAAATGTCTCTTTTTACCAACAGATAACTTGAGATAATTCTCATTAAATAAATCATATTTAATAATTAATTTTTCATCCGAAATAATTTGATCATTTATTTTAATCGCATTACCTTTTATTAATCTTCGAATTTCGCTTTTAGAATTTTCTAACTTAGATAAAATTACTAGATCAATGATATTAATTTTATTATCAAGCTCTTTCGTACTAATTTTAATTGCAGGTAGGTTAGATCCTAGTGAATTTCCTGAAAATGCTTCTTTTGCAGCTTCCTCAGAGTCTTGTGCCGCTTTTTCCCCATGAAGCATAGTAGTTGCTTCATTAGCTAATAATATTTTTAATTCATTAATATCTTTATCTTTGAATTTATCAATTTCTGTAGTCTCTATATCAGTAAAAAATTTTAAGAATTTTATAACATCTCTATCATCTGTATTTCTCCAAAATTGCCAATAATCATACGCTGATAAAAATTTTTTATCTAACCAAATTGCACCATTTTCTGTTTTACCCATTTTAGTTCCTGATGCTAATGTAATCAGAGGTGTTGTTAACCCAAATCCTTGTTTATTAGAATATCTTTTAATAAGTTCTACACCATTAACAATGTTACCCCACTGGTCAGATCCACCAATCTGTAAAGTACAATTTTCATTTTTACTTAATTCTAAAAAATCATAAGCTTGTAATATCATGTAGTTAAATTCCATATAACTTAATGATTGTTCTCTTTCCAATCTTGTTTTGACACTATCAAAGGTCAACATTTTATTTATTGTAAAATGTTTTCCAATATCACGTAAAAAAGAAATATAATTTAAATCCTTAAGCCAAGTATAGTTATTTACAAAAATTGGTTTCGTGTCCGGATTATTATTATCTAAAAATTTTTTTAATATATTTCGAATATTTTTAATATTTTTTTCAATCTCATCTTCATTTAAAATTTTTCTAGTTTTATCTTTGCCAGATGGATCACCTATTCTTGTTGTACCTCCTCCAAGTAATACAATTGGTCTATGACCATTTTTTTGTAATAACCTTAGACACATTATCTGAAGTAAGCTACCTACATGTAAACTTTCAGCGGTACAATCAAACCCAATATAACCTTTAATCTTCTCATTATCCATTAAATCAGATAATTCAGTCTCACTTGTACATTGATAGAAAAAACCTCTATCTTTAAATTCTTTTAAAAAATTATTCATAAGATTATAGTTACAATATACAAATTTTTATTAAAAAGAATATCAATGAAAAATAAATTATACACTGCAATAGGTTTAATGAGCGGCACATCAATGGATGGTGTAGATGCATCCTTAATTAGATCAAATGGAACTGATGAATTTGCTAATATTTTAGACAAATATTATGAGTATGATGATAATTTACATCAAAGCTTGATTGATTTAAGAAATTTAATTCTAGTTGAAGAAGATTTAAGAAAATATTCGAGCAGATTGAGTGAATTAGAAAGAGAAATTACTATATTTCATAGCAAAGTTGTTAATGAAATATCATCAAAATATAATGATGAAATCGACTTTATCGGTTTTCATGGTCAAACAATTTTCCATAATCCTGAAAAAAAAATTACTAAACAGTTAGGTGAAGGAAATTTACTTTCTCAATTAGTTAATAAAAGAGTTATCTATGATTTTAGACAAGAAGATTTAAAAAATAATGGCCAAGGAGCACCTTTAACTCCTATATTTCACTATCTTTTGTCAAAAGATATAAAAAAAAAATACAAAATAGAATTTCCAATTTGTTTTATAAATATAGGCGGGATTTCAAATATTACCAAAATATCAGAAAAAAATGAAACAGTAGAAGAAAATCTTGAAGCTTTTGACTCAGGTCCTGGCAATTGTTTAATTGATGAATGGATAAGAAAAAATTCATCTAAAAAAATTGATGAAAATGGTTCAATAGCACGCTCTGGAAAAATAGACCAACTTATATTAAATCAAGCAATAGATAATTTTAAAATTAATTCATACGACAAATCTTTGGATATAAAAAATTTTGATATTTCTTTTGCTAGAGGGCTTTCTCTCGAGGATGGGTGTGCAACAATTACAAATTTTACTGCTTATCTAATAGCTAAAGGAATTGAATATTCAAATAAAAATAAAAGTAAACCAATTACATTTTTTATATGTGGGGGAGGAAGAAAAAATACTTTTCTTATTCAAAGTATTAAAGATTATTTATCAAATCAAACTAATCTTAGTTTAAATTTAATTGATAATTATGAATTTGATGGAGATTATATCGAATCACAAGCTTTTGGATATATTGCTATTAGATCATTTTTAAAATTACCAATCTCATTTCCAAAAACAACAGGTTGTGATTTCCAAACTATTGGTGGAAAACTTGTGCAAAATTTTTAATTAATATAAAGCAGTTTCTTTTTTAATATATTTATCAAGATTTTTTATAAGCTCACCTTCAGTTTTTGAAAAGAAATGGTTAGCATCTGTAACAGATTGAAATTCTACTTTAATACCTTTTTGAGCACTTAGTCTTTTATCTAATTCATTAATATATTCTGATGGAACTAATTCATCTTTTTTTCCATATATCATTAAACCAGATGTTGGACATGGTGATAAAAAAGAAAAGTCATATACATTTGGTTGAGGAGATATAGCTATAAATCTATTGATTTCAGGTCTTCTCATTAATAATTGCATTGCTATTAAAGAACCAAAAGAAAATCCAGAAACCCAACATTGAGAGTTATCAAAGTTTTCTCTTTCTAACCAATCTAATGCAGCGGCTGCATCTGCTAGTTCACCTTGACCGTTATCGAATTCACCATCACTTTTTCCAACACCTCTAAAATTAACCCTACAAACAGAAAAATCGTTATCCATAAATGTATGAAAAGTATCTACAACTACTTTATTGTTCATTGTACCTCCATACTGAGGGTGCGGCTGTAATACTAAAGCTATTGGAGAAGTATTTTTTTTACTTTTATAATATTTGGCCTCAAGTCTTCCAGCTGGTCCTGGTATGAATATTTCTAATATTTTATTTTCCATATGCGATATTGATTATTATTCTCAAAAAAAAGTTACGTTTATCATAAGTGAGCGACAATATGTTAACTTTTTTTTTAAAACTATACTTGACCATTTTAGTCAGGTATGTATAAAAAGCCTTCTTATTAAAGGGTAATATGAAATTAACATCTAAAGGAAGATATGCTGTAATGGCATTGGTTGACTTAGCTAGGTTTGATAACATCAATCCAGTATCTTTAAGAGATATATCATTAAGACAAGGCATTTCATTAGATTATTTAGAACAAATATTTTCTAAATTAAAAAAAGATCAAATTGTTAAAAGTATTAGAGGAACTCATGGAGGATATGTTTTATCAAAAAAACCAAATGAAATAAAACTTACCAATATATTTCATGCTGTGGATGAAAAAGTTAAAACCGTACAATGTAAGAAAGAATCTAAAAAAGGGTGTAATGGTAAATCAACTAAATGTGTGACTCATAATCTTTGGGATGAATTAGAAAATCATATTAATACTTTCTTTGAAAAAAAAAGCTTAGAAGATTTATTAAAAAATAATATAGAACGAAGAACATAAAATGGATCAAAGACAAAAAGAAATTGATAATTTAAAAGATTATAAGTATGGTTTTTCAACAGATATTGAAAGTACCAAGGCTCCAAAAGGTTTAAATGAAGAAGTAATTAAATTTATTTCAAATATAAAAAAAGAACCTAAATGGATGCTTGATTTTAGATTAAAAGCATTTGAAAGATTTAAGCAATTAAAAGAACCTGATTGGCAAAAACCTAAGTATCCAAAAATTGATTATCAAGATTTATATTATTATTCAGCACCAAAAAGTATGAATGATAAACCAAAAAGTTTAGATGAATTGGATCCAAAACTTTTAGAAACATACAAAAAACTTGGTATCCCACTTCAAGAGCAGGCAAGATTAAATGGTATTGCAGTTGATGCAGTATTTGACTCAGTTTCAGTTGCTACAACTTTTAGAGAAGAGTTATCAAAACTAGGAATTATCTTTTGTCCTATATCAGAAGCGATTCAAAATCATCCTGAATTAGTAAAAAAATACTTAGGATCAGTAATTCCTACAACAGACCATTTTTTTGCAACTCTTAATTCTGCAGTTTTTACTGATGGATCATTTGCATATATACCTGAGGGTGTAAGATGTCCGATGGAGCTATCTACTTATTTTAGAATAAATGCTTCAAACACAGGCCAGTTTGAAAGAACTTTAATTGTTGCGGATAAAGGAAGTTATGTAAGTTACTTGGAGGGTTGTACTGCACCCATGAGAGACGAAAATCAATTACATGCTGCAAATGTAGAATTGATTGCACTTGATGATGCTGAGATAAAATATTCTACCGTTCAAAATTGGTATCCAGGGGATAAAGATGGAAAAGGAGGGATATATAACTTTGTAACTAAACGTGGATTATGCAAAGGTAAAAATTCAAAAATTTCTTGGACTCAAGTTGAAACAGGTTCTGCTATTACTTGGAAATATCCAAGTTGCATTCTCAAAGGAGAAAACTCTGTTGGAGAATTCTACTCTATTGCAATTACAAATAATCATCAAAAAGCAGACACCGGTACTAAAATGATTCATCTAGGAAAAAATACAAAAAGTAAAATTATTTCTAAAGGAATAAGCGCCGGTTCTTCTGATATGACGTACAGAGGTCTTGTGGATATTTCATCTAAAGCCTCAAATTCCAATAATTATACTCAATGTGATTCATTATTGATGGGTAATAAGTGTGGAGCACATACAGTTCCATATATCAAAAATAAAAACTCTGAGTCTAATATAGCTCATGAAGCAACAACTTCAAAGATAAGTGAAGAGCAACTATTTTATTGTCAACAAAGAGGCTTGAGTGCAGAAGAGGCTGTTGGATTGATTGTAAATGGGTTTTGTAAAGAAGTTCTACAACAGCTACCAATGGAATTTGCAGTTGAAGCTCAAAAGCTTGTTGGTATCAGTTTAGAGGGAAGTGTTGGATAATGTTAAAAATAAATAAGTTAAATGCAAAAATTGAAAATAAAGAAATTTTAAAAGAATTCTCTCTCGATATTAATCCTGGAGAAGTACACGCTATAATGGGTCCCAATGGATCAGGTAAAAGCACATTGTCAAATATTTTATCAGGAAAAAAAGGTTATGATGTTTCAGGAGAGGTTCTTTTTGAGGAAAAGGATTTATTTGAGCTTGAAACAGAAGAAAGAGCTCATAAAGGTATTTTTTTAGCTTTTCAATATCCACTAGAAATTCCAGGAGTTAATACAAATATATTTTTAAAAACTTCATTGAATGCAGTTAGAAAAGCAAGAGGTGAAAAAGAACTTGATGCTATAGAATTTTTAAAACTAGTGAAGAAAAAATCTCAAGAACTCAAATTTGATGAAGAGAAATTAAATCGACAATTAAATGTTGGTTTTTCAGGTGGAGAAAAAAAGAAAAATGAAATTTTACAGATGTCATTGTTGGCTCCAAAATTATCAATATTAGATGAAACAGATTCAGGTTTAGATATTGATGCTTTAAAAATTGTAGCTGATGGAGTTAACACATTAAGAGATGATAAAAATTCATTTTTAATAATTACACATTACCAAAGGTTACTTGATTACATTAAACCAGATTTTGTCCATGTTTTAATGAATGGAAAAATTGTTAAATCTGGAGGAGCAGATTTAGCCTTAGAATTAGAAAAAAAGGGGTACGAAAATTTTAATTAAATGAAAGAGCAAGTAAAAAAAGATTTTGATAATGTTATTAAAAATTTGAGCTTGTCTCAAAGAGATATTGAAATAAAGCAATTTTATTTGGATAATTTTATAAATAGAGGCTTTCCCAATAGAAGAGAAGAAGATTGGAAATTTTCAGATCTTAACCAAATAATAAAAAAGAATATTGGAGAATTAAGTTTTTATAACGATTATACATCTACTAATAAAGTTGATACTTCTGTATTCGTTGATGGACTAGAACATAATAAGATAGTCTTTATAAATGGTAGAATTGAGAAAATTGATTTTGATTATGAAAAAAAAGATCAAATAGAAATAATCGATCAGTCAGAAACTATTAATAAATCTAGTAATAACAACTCTTTATCGGATTTAAATAATGCTTTTACCAATAAATCTTTTAAAATAGTGGTTAAAAACGGTTATCAATTTGAAAAACCGCTTATTATTTATCATACGACCAACTCTAAAATTTGGTCTAAAAATATAAATTTAAGATTAGATTTTAAGTTAGACAAAGATAGCTCTTTAAGACTTGTTGATTTATTCAATGACACATCTGAAAAAAATTTTTTAAATATTTTTTATAATTTTGATTTAAAAGAAAATGCAGTTTTAAAGAATTTTAAAATAGATAAATTTGAAAATAGAAATATCAAATATTCATATAATAATATTGAACAAGACAAAAATAGTACTTCCGAAACATTTATTTTATCTTCAGGATCAAATTTCTTTAAAAATGAAATTAATTGTAATTTAAAAGGAGAATATTCATCAGCTTTTGTGAATGGTATTCTCTCTCTTAACAATGACAAGCATCATGAAATTAGAACAATAATAAATCATTTAACCGAAAATACAAAAAGCTATCAATTAATAAAGAGTGTTTTAGAAGATAGTTCTAAAGCTGCGTACCAAGGAAAAATATTTGTTAATTCTGAAGCACAAAAAACCGATGGATATCAACTGAGTAAGGCAATTTTATTAAATAAAAACTCAGAGTTTAATGCAAAACCAGAATTAGAAATTTATGCTGATGACGTGAAGTGTTCTCATGGTTCTGCATCAGGTAGTTTAAATGAAGACTCTATATTTTATTTAATGTCTAGAGGGTTAAATTATCACCAATCAAGAGAATTATTAATTAATGGTTTCCTACTTGATGTAGTCGAGAAAATTACTGACTCTGAAATTAAAAATTTAATTAAAAACATGATTGGAATTAAAGAATGAATATAGATACGATTAAAAAAGAGTTTCCTATCTTTGATGAAAAAATTCAAAATAATGATTTAGTTTATTTAGATAGTGCAAACTCATCACAAAAACCGAGAGTTGTTATTGATAAAATTAATGAGTTTTATACAAAACAATTTTCTAATGTAGGTAGAAGTGTTCATTATCTTGCAGTTGCAGCTACGAATTTATATGAAAATACTAGAACTTCTGTTCAAAAGTATATTAATGCAAATGATAAAAATGAGATTGTATTTACTAAAGGTGCAACAGAAGCATTAAATCTTGTCGCTAATACTTTGGGTCAAAATTATTTACAAGAAGGTGATGAAATTCTTATCACAGAGTTAGAGCATCATTCTAATTATGTTCCGTGGCATTTTTTAAGAAAATCAAAAAATATAAAAATTAATTTTGCTGAAATCAATAATGATGGAGAAATTGCGCTAGAAGAGATTGAAAAAAAATTAACTCCTAAAACAAAAATAATATCAATTACACATCTCTCAAATGTTACAGGAGCTATTTTACCAGTTAAAGAAATAACGGAGTTAGCTCACTCTAGAGGTATAATTGTTGTAGTTGATGGCTGTCAAGGAGCACCACATCTAAGATTAGATATGCAAGATTTAGATTGTGATTTTTATGCAATTTCTTGTCATAAAATGTATGGTCCAACAGGACTAGGTGTTTTATATGGTAAAAAAAAATGGCTAGAAGAATTGCCACCTTATCAAGGTGGCGGTGGCATGATCAATGAAGTTAAAAAAGATCGAATTTCTTATGGTGATTTACCTAATAAATATGAGGCAGGAACTATGGCAACTGCTCAAGTAATAGCATTCGACCAGTCTATTAAATTTTTAGAAAGTGTTGGAATAGATAATGTGATGAAACATGAAGCAGAACTAGTCGAATACGGTCAAGAGTTATTACAAAAAAACAATTCTGTTAAATTAATCGGTAATCCAAAAAATAAAGGTGGAGTGTTATCTTTTACTATTGAAGGTATTCATCCTCATGATGTAGCAACTATATTAGATGAACATGGTGTTGCGATAAGAGCAGGACATCATTGCTGTCAAATACTTCATGATAAATTGAATATACCAGCAAGCTCAAGAGCATCAGTTGGAATTTATAATACTAAAGATGATCTTGATAAACTTAATGAAGCTATAAATAATTGTAAAAAAATATTTAATTTATAATGAACTTAAAAGAATTATATCAAGAAATAATATTAGAGCATGGTAAAAATCCTAGAAACCATGGTAAGACTGATGACTTTAATAAAGATGCTAAAGGTCACAATCCACTCTGTGGTGATAATGTTCATGTCTATTTAAAACTTAATGGTCAAAAAATAGTTGAGAATATTTCTTTTGAAGGAAGTGGTTGTGCTATTTCAATGGCATCAGCATCTATAATGACAGATTTAATTAAAGGAAAAAATGAACATGAGGCTAAAGAAATTGTTGAGGATTTTTTAGGAATGATTAAAGAAAATCCTGAATTAAAATCAGATAACTTAGAAGAAGATGAAAAAACAAAACTAATGTGTTTATCAGGAGTAAAGCAATATCCAATGAGAGTGAAATGTGCAACTTTATCATGGCATACTTTAGTATCTGCTTTTGATGGTAAGAAAGAAGAAGTTAAAACAGAAAATTAATGAGATATGAATAAAAAAGAACAAATTATTGAAGAAATTAGAAAAATTTATGATCCTGAGTTGCCAGTTAATATTTATGAATTAGGTTTAATTTATGATATAAAAGTTGAAAATGATAATTTTGCTAAAATTAAAATGACACTAACAACACCTAATTGTCCTGTTGCTGAAAGTTTACCAAAAGAAGTTAAAGAAGGAGCAATGCAAGTTGAAGGTATTGACGATGTTGATCTTGAATTAGTTTGGGACCCTCCTTGGAATAAAGATATGATGTCAGAAGCAGCAAAGTTAGAATTGAATTTATAATGAATCCTATAATTAAATTAAGTGATAATGCAGCCTCAAGAATTAAAGAAATTATGTCTAATGCAGAAACAGATTCGCTTGGTGTAAGAGTTTCAGTAAAGACAGGTGGTTGTGCTGGCATGTCTTATGTTATGGAGTACACAAAGAAAGTTAATCCAAGTGATGAGGTTATTGAAGAAAAAGGGGTTAAGGTTTTTGTTGATTCAGCTGCCATTATGTATCTTCTTGGAACTGAAATGGATTATAAAAAAGAGGAATTATCTTCAACTTTTGTCTTTAATAATCCAAATGAAACCGAGCGTTGTGGCTGTGGTGAGTCTTTCAAGATAGAGTAAAATAATTTATCCTATTATTTGCATACCAGTATTGCATTTATTGCATATCTAGTGTATGAATCGCTCATGAATACATTTGAATTTAAAAATCTAGTTAAAAACTTAAAAAATTCTTTAAAACAAAGAACTTTTTTTAAAGATCTTCGTAAAGAAGTAGAAACTGGTGCTAACGGCACACAGGATTACGTTGTTAAAAAAGGTGTTAACAAAGATACAATTGCAACAACTAGACAGTAATAATTAATTACTAGCTACTGTAATACATCTCAAACTCAACTGGATGAGGTGCATGTTCAAATTTGTGAATTTCTTCAAACTTAAGTGCAATATAAGCATCAATCTGATCATCAGTAAATACCCCACCTTGAGTTAAAAATTCTCTATCTTTATCTAAACTTTCCATCGCTTCTCTTAGAGAGCCACAAACAGTTGGGATAGCACTAACTTCTTCAGGAGGCAATTCATATAAATCTTTATCAAAAGATTCACCTGGATGAATTTTGTTTTTTATTCCATCAAGTCCAGCCATAAGCATAGCTGCAAAAGTTAAATAAGGGTTACCTGATGCATCTGGAAATCTTATTTCACATCTTGCACCTTTTTTACTTAAAGTAATAGGTATTCTACAAGATGCAGATCTATTTCTTGCCGAGTAAGCAAGAAGCACTGGAGCTTCAAAGCCAGGAATTAATCGCTTGTAACTATTTGTAGTAGAGTTTGCAAAAGCATTTATTGCTTTAGCATGTTTTAAAATTCCACCAATATAATGCAAAGCTGTTTCTGATAAACCAGCATAAGCATCACCAGAAAATACCGGCGTATCACCTTTCCAAATAGATTGGTGAATGTGCATACCTGATCCATTATCACCTGCTACAGGTTTTGGCATAAAGGTAGCTGTTTTACCAAATGAATGAGTAACCATTTGCACAACATATTTATATAATTGAACATTATCAGCTTGATCAACTAAAGTTCCAAAGTACATACCTAGTTCATGTTGGCTTGGAGCTACTTCATGGTGATGTTTTTCAACTTTAATTCCAACTTCTTTAAGATTTTTTAAGTATTCACCACGCATATCTTGTTCACTATCAACTGGTGGCACAGGGAAATACCCACCTTTAACTGGAGGTCTGTGTCCCATATTTCCGTTTTCATATACTTTACCAGAGTTATATGGTCCTTCCTTACTATCTAGAACAAATCCAGTATTATTTGGTTCATTATTAATTCTTACATCATCAAACACAAAAAACTCAGGTTCAGGACCAAAGAAAGCCTTATCTCCTATACCTGAAGCTTTTAAATATTCTTCAGCTTTTTTAGCAACACCTCTAGGATCTCTTTCATAAGGAGATTTTTTTACAGCATCCAAAATATCACAGAACAAAACTACAGTATTATGAGATGTAAAAGGATCCATAAACATTCTTACAGTGTCAGGTTTTAAAATCATGTCAGACTCGTTAATAGCTTTCCAACCTGCAATTGATGAACCATCAAAAAAGACACCTTCATTCAACATATCTTCATCAACTATTGATGCATCCATTGTTAAATGCTGCAGTTTACCTCTTGGATCAGTAAATCTAAGATCTACGAATTCTGCTTCTTTTTCTTTTATAAATTCTAAAACATTTGCTGCGCTCATTTTGTCTCCTATATAATTTTATGAGTGGTAATTAACAAAATAATCACGAAAAATATTGCTTATTTAATAAATAACACCTATGCAATTTTCACATAAGTGGTGTATTTATGCAATATTATTAAACAAATACATTAATCAGTGAATTCATTACTTAATAAAGAACCTGTTAAAAGAGCTGAAAAATCAATTAAAGAATTTGATCAAAATCTTGAAATCGTTTGTTTAGAACAAACTGCAAGAACAGCTCAAGATGCTGCTACAGCTTTGGGTTGTAATGTAGGTGCTATTGTTAAAAGTTTGCTTTTTAGGACCGGTGATAATTTTGTTCTTTGTTTAGTGTCAGGAGACAAAAGGTGTTCGTTAAATAAACTTAAAAAAATATTAGATGAAAAAGATGTTTCAATGGCAAAACCTGATGACGTTAAAAAAATTACCGGATATACGATAGGAGGTGTTTCACCAGTAGGACACTTACATAAAGTAAAAATCTATGTTGATACAAATCTAGAAAGATTTACAACTGTTTTTGCAGCTGCTGGTCATCCAAATTGTATTTTCAAAATAGAATTTAATCAATTAACAAAATTAACATCAGGTGAAATTAAAGAGATAACTGAATGAGACAGCCAAAATTAATTGATTATGTTTTATTAACCATATTAGCTTTAATTTGGGCCTCAGCTTTTTTTAATATTAAGATTGCAACTTATTCTTTTGGACCAGTAACTATTGCTTTTTTAAGAGTTTTTTTTGGAGCCATTCCAGTTTTACTTCTTTGTTATTATAAAAATATTAAAATTGAAGCTTTTTCAAAAGATTGGCATTGGTTTGCAATGATAGGATTTATCAATTTAGTAGCTCCATTTTTCTTAATAGCATACGGGGTTAAATCTGTTCAAAGTAATTTAGCAGCTATTTTAATGTCTACTACACCCTTAAGTTCAACAGTGTTAGGGCACTTTTATACAAAAAATGAAAAGTTTAATTTGATTAAAACTTTTGGAATTTTAATTGGATTTTCAGGGATAGTATTTTTATTTTCAGACAATATTTTAATTGATGAAAATAATTTTACTTCAGCATTACTAATTTTATTAGGATCTACCTGTTATGTTGTAGGCGGCGTTTTGACTTTAAAAATTAGTAAGAAAAAAAATGAAAATGTAACTGGTTCAATATTGATTTGGGCAATTATAATTTTAATACCACTAGTAAGTTTTATAGAGCAACCTTGGCAATCAATTCCAAGAACAGACTCCTTAATATCAGTAATATACTTAGGAATTGTTCCAACTGGAGTTGCATGGTTATTAAGATTTAGAATTTTAAAAAATAATGGTTTAATCTTTCAATCTCAAGTTTCTTATCTGATACCAATATTTGGAACTATTTTAGGTTATATATTTTTAAAAGAATTAATAACGATTAAAGTATTAATATCTTTAATAGCAGTTTGTATTGGTATCTATTTTGTAAAAAAAGCTGATAGTAAAAAAACTATTTAACTTTTGCCAATGCCTCAATATGTGAAGGTCTTGTTTCACAACAACCACCCAAGATAGTAGCTCCATTCTCTTTGAATTTTTTTGCGATTTTTCCAATTTTTTCTGGTGTAAGATCGTGTCTTTGACCAAGAAATTCATTAGGATTTCCACCTGAGTTTTTAAAAAATGATGAAGTGTATCCGTTTTTTGGTTTAGTTGTCATAAAGCCATTTAATTTAAAACCAAACGGGACATCTAATCTTTTCATCTCTTCAAGATTTTTTTCATAATTTTCAGGAGAGACGCAAGAAAGCATAACACCTAACAACTTGTCATCAATAATAGTTTTTATGTCAGAAATTTTTTCACCGCTTGGCAAACTAGTTCCTTCAGATATATGAATACCAATTAGATATGGCTTTTTAAATTCTTTAATAGCTTTAATTCCACATTTAAACTCTTTAATACTACTCCACACATCAAAATAAAAGAAATCAACATAATCGTCTAACAATTTGGCCTGCTCATTGAAAGTTTTTGTAATTTCATTCTCACTTCTTTCATCGGCCTCATATGTTAATTCTTGAGGAGGTAACCCACCTGCAATTAAAATATTAGGAAATTCTTTTTTTACATTAGAAGCAATTTCACCAGCTTTCATATTTAGATATTCAAATTTATCTTCAATATTATTTTCTCTTAGTCTTTTTCTTCTTGTTGTAAAAGTAGTAGTTACAATCACTTCGGCTCCTGCTTTTACAAAATCTCTATGAGTATCTTTTAATAATTGGTGATAATTTTCATTCAATATTGCATTAGCACTCCACAATGTTCCATTAGGCTTCATTCCTCTAGCTAGTAGTTCTTGACCCATACCACCATCTAATATTCTTGTTTGTTTAAAAAAATTTAAGTCCATTTAATCCTCACTTTTTTAGTGCTTCAGCTTTTTTCTAGGTGCACAATACAGTTCAACTACCTTGCTTATTGATTTTATGTGGGAATTTCCTTTTTAGCAGTTAACGCCCGCAATAGGATCAAATCGGCAGTTTATTTATACTAAATGTAAATATGATTGTAAATTATTTTTTTAAAACAATTTTAGCGTTAAAAGAAAATGATCTACGCTCTCCTTCAATATTAAAAGGATAAGCAGTATGCATTAGGTAATTTGGAAAGATTAATAAATCTCCAATTTTTGGCACAACATTATATATACTTTTGCTTAGAAATCCTTTTTGACCATTTATGAAATCAATTGTTCCATTTGTTTTTAATTTTTTATTTTTAACCATTTTATTACTTGTCATTCCTTTTGGTAATTTTAAATAACCAACACCTGACAAATCTCCCTCATGATAATGAATAGGGTTATATTCACCCTTGAATTGACGAACTACCCATAAATTTAAAATTTTAATTTTCTTAATATTTGTAATTTTATCGTTAGATAAAAATTTATTAATATTTTTTATTAATTCTTTTTCTAAATGTTTCTTAATAAAATTACTTGAAATCTTTAATTCATTTTTAATTTGACTAGCTAATTTTGAGCTGTAGTCAATTTTCTTTGAATTAGATTTGATGTCAAATTCTTTATTTAATTTATCCAAAAATTTTTTAGAAATTCTAGTTTTTCCAATCGATGGCCCAAAAGGCTTAATATTTTTCATTTCAGGTTTAATTATATTAAAAGTTAATTAAATCAAGTTTATGGTATCAGTCTTATGCCCATTCTTATAGATACAAAAATTACCAGCACTGAAGTTATAATCGTGAGAGTTTTGTTAGATAAAAATTTTATATTTAGTAAATTTCCGATCTGACCTCCAACTAATACACACAAGAAAAGAGGCCAATAATTCAAAAATTCATCAAAAACAATATTTTTAGTAAGTTGACCAGCTACACCAAATATTGAGTTAATTAATATAAACAGCGAAGCTGCAGTAGCAATGTGTTTTGGATATCCTGCTTTCATTAAAAATAAAATTGGACTTAGAAATATACCACCACCAATTCCAACAATTCCTGAAATGAAACCAATAATAGATCCAATAAACACAGAAACAGCTTTTGGAATTGAATTTATTTTAATCTGTTCATTGCCGTATGATTTATTTTTAATCAACAAAAGTATTCCAGCAATAAATAAAATAATAAATAAAATTATCTCAAATAATTCCTTTGAAATAGATATTGAAGCACCAAAAAATGCAAAAGGGATAGAACCCACCAAGTAAGGTATAAGTAAATTAAGATTAAGATTTCCTGATCTTACATAGTTAATTGAATTTCCTGATACTACAATAATATTGCAACATAACGCCAATATTGGAATAATGTAAAAGGGAATTTCCCAAATTAACATTAACGCTAAATAAGTTGACCCACCTCCAAAGCCAACACTAGAATATAATATTGATGTTATGAGAAAAAATATTGATAATATGATCATACTTAAAAATTTTTATGAATGTAAATATAGCTATACTAACTGTAACAGATACTAGAACTTTTGATAACGATAAATCGGGTGCCATTCTTGTAGAAAAAATTAAAGAGGCTAATCATAATTTGATTGATAGAAAAATATGCAAAGACAACAAAGAAGATATTGTTTTGATATTAAAAGAATGGATTAATAAAAAAGATATTGATGTAATCATAACAACTGGAGGGACAGGACTTACTGGAAGAGATATTACCCCAGAAGCAATAGAAGAAATAGCAGATAAACAAATACCTGGTTTTGGAGAAGTTTTTCGAACTATAAGTCTTAAAACAGTAGGTACTTCCGCAATACAGTCGAGGGCTTGTGCAGTTTTAGCAAATGGAAAATATGTTTTTGCATTACCTGGATCATCTGGAGGTGTGACCGATGCATGGGATGGAATTTTAAAACATCAGTTAGACATCAATCACAAACCTTGCAATTTTGTAGAGTTATTTCCAAGACTTAAAGAAAAATAATTATTTTTGGTATTTTTCTTTCCATTCAGAATAAGGCATTCCGTAAATATGCTCTCTTGCATCAGGATCGGATATAGTTACACCTTTTTTTTCAGCTTCTTCTCTATACCATCTAGATAAACAATTTCTGCAAAAATTAGCTAAATTCATTAGATCAATATTTTGAACATCTTTTCTTTCGTCTAAATGTTTTAACAATCTTTCAAATGCCGCAGATTGAATTTCTGTTTTTATATTTTCATCCATAATTAACATCCCTTTTTTTTATTTTAATTCTTAATGCAAGCAAAACAACTATAATTAAAGTGTAAACAAGAGGTTTAAAGAAGATTGTTTTAGATAACCAAATATAATGAAGAGATCCAAAAATAGCGATAACATATACTAATCTATGTAAATTTTTCCAATTACGTCCTAGTATTTTGATCATTTTTTGTGAAGAGGTGATAGCTAATGGAATTAATAATAACCAAGCAGAAAATCCTATAAAAATATATTTCTTTTTTAATACATCGTTAATTATTGGATCCCAATCAAATCTGTAATCTAATCCAACGTAAGTTAGCAAATGAACTGTAGCATAAAAAAATACAAATAAACCTAGCATTCTTCTAAATTTTATCCAAAAAGATAGATTGGTAATTCTTTTAAGTGGACTCATTGTAAGAGTTAAGCAAATAAAAATTAAAGTCCATTCTCCAAAATGGTTCATAATTTTTTTTACTGGTTCAGCTCCTAGATTGTTGTAATAAATATCTAAAATAATAATTCCAAGGGGCCATAAACAAAGAATAAAAACAAAAGGTTTAAAGTATTTAATCAATTTAATTTAAAAGTATTTTTTTAAATCCATTCCAGAATATAAGTTGGCTACTTCATCTCCATATCCATTAAACATTTGAGTTGGAATTCTTTCACTTAGAATTCCTGAACCAATAACTCTCTCAGAAGCTTGTGACCATCTTGGGTGATCCACATTTGGATTAACATTAGAATAAAATCCATATTCTCTTGGAGAAGATCTCATCCAAGACGAAGTTGGCATTTTTTCTACTAATTTAATATTTACAATTGCTTTTGCACTTTTAAACCCATATTTCCAAGGAACTATTAATCTTAATGGTGCTCCATTTTGATTTGGAAGTTTTTTACCATAAAGGCCAGTCACTAATGTTGTCAAAGGATGCATAGCTTCATCAATTCTTAAACCTTCTCTATAAGGCCACTGAAGTATAGGATACTTTTGACCTGGCATCTGAACAGGATCGTATACTGATATAAATTCTACAAATTTTGCTTTATTATTTGGCTTAGCTTTGTCTAAAAGTTTACTTAAAGAAAATCCCAACCAAGGAATAACCATGGACCATCCTTCAACACATCTTAATCTATAAATTCTTTCTTCACTTTCAAACATATTATTGATTTCTAAAGCGCTAATATTAATTTCATTCTCTACCTCACCATCAATTTTGATATTCCAAGGTTCTGTTTTAAAATCTTGAGATTTCTCGACAGGATCTGATTTTCTAGTGCCAAATTCATAGTAGTTATTATATGTACTTATGTATCTGTATTCGGTTGGTTCTAAACTATTTGATGATGCATAAGCATTATTTAGAAAATTTTGACCAATCATTAAAGAACTTGTTGATAACCCTAGTTTTTTAATGAAATCTCTTCTCTTAATATAAATTTTTTCTGGAGTTATTTCTGTATATTTAATTTTTTTCATTAATAATAGGGTTTCCTTTTAACCATGCGCTATCGTTATTTTGGTAATGTTCTTTTTTCCATATAGGGGATCTTTTTTTAATTTCTTCAATGATAAACCTTGATAAAACATAAGCTTGATCCCTATGCTTACAAGCAACTGCAATAATAATACTAATTTCTCCTAAATTTAAATAACCTTTGGCATGCTCTATAAAAACAGATTTATCTTTAATATTTAATTTTTGATCTGCTTCATTATAGATTTCTTTAAAACTGCTGATAACAAGTGCATCATGGCTATCGTATGTAATCCCTATTACACTTTTATTTTCATTTTGATTTCTTACAGTTCCTGTAAAAAAAATTGACGCCCCATAATCATAGGAAGAAATGAAATTTTCAGCTTCAATAATGGATAATTTTTTTTCTTTAATATCTATAATTTTTGCGTGTAGCATTAACCTCCTCCAATTGGGGGGATAATAGCAATCTTTTCGTTCTTTGTTATTTTATAATTGTCGCTAATAATATTATTATTTTCTGAGCAAAATGCTGATGAATTTACAATTTTTTTGAAATTTTCATTTCCGTTGAAATTTATATCTAAATAATTTAGCATTTTTTTTCTTATATCTTTAATTGTTGAATGACTATCAACATCAAACTCTAATAAATGTTGATCGCTAAAATCTCTACTAGCTCCAAATAGCTCAATTTTAATCTTCATTACTTTATTAATTTAAAATAAGTCTTTTAAAAAAAAAGGAAGACCATCTGGGTTTTTCCACAAACCACTTTTTCCACCTTCTTTAATTAATAGTTTAATATTATCAATTTTTAAATTTGGATTTACTATTTTGCTAAGATCGTAAATAGTTATGAGTGCAGCATTTACACCCATAATAGCTTCCATTTCAACACCTGTTTTTGCATATGCTGAAACGACACAAAATACTTCTAATGAACTATCTTCGTCATGCATAATAATTTTGGTAGCTGTATGATCTATTGGTAGTGGATGGCATAAAGGTATTAATTCGCTAGTTTTTTTTACCCCTAACACTGCTGAAATTTCTGCTAGTGTTATCGGATCTCCTTTGGGCATTTCTTTGTTTTTAATTAAATCAAAAACTTCTTTACCAACAAAAATTTTCCCTGAAGCTAAAGCCCTTCTAAATGTTTCCTTTTTTGATGAAACATCAACCATATTAAAAGAATTTTTTTTAAAAATATCATCTGCCCAATCTTTTAAATCATTTTCACTTATTACTTTTAAATTTTTCATATTACCCACCTGTAGTTGATAAATTTTTTGTTAGACCAGTTTCACCAAGTTCCAAATAGTGAGACTCTTTTTTAAAATTAAGCTGTTTTAAAATTAAATCTTTTAACTCTTCTATTTGAGTATCTTTTTGCATCAAATGTCTAATATTTATTCCGGTATTACCAAACAAACATAATCTTAAGTCACCTTTTGCTGTTATTCTAAGTCTATTACAACTTTTACAAAAATCTTTGGAGTAGGGGGCAATCACACCAAATTTACCTTTAAATTTTGGATTTAAATAGTTTTTTGATGGCCCCGCATCTTTGCCAAAAGTTTGAATAATCCAATTATTATTATTTAAGTAGTCAGTAAATTTTTTTGCAGGGACATGATACTTATTAAAATAGTCTAAGTTATCACCAGTCTGCATTAATTCTATGTATCTAAAATCTATTTCATTATTTCTAATAAATTCTGCCCATTGATCAAAATCCTTTTCAGAGTCATTTAACCCTTTTAATAAAACAGCATTAATTTTAATATTTTTGAAATTTAGTTTTTGTAAATTTTGAATACCTCTAAGAATTTCTTCCAATCTATCATGACCAGTTATCTTTTTAAAAGTATCAGCATTTAAACTATCAATACTAATGTTTATTCCATCTAAATCACTATTTTTTATATCATTAGCTATTTTATCTAATCTGTAGCCATTAGTGGTCATAACAGTTTTTTTTATTCCTGAATTTTTTTTTATAATCTTAATAATTTCGAAAAAATCTTTCCTTATAGTCGGCTCACCACCAGTAAGTCTAATCTTTGAAACACCTAATTCAGATAGTGCTTTGGCTAATCTTCCAATTTCTTCAATATTTAGAAAACTTCTATTGTCACTTTTGTCAATTTTGTATCCATCAGGTAAACAATAACCACATTTAAAGTTACAAACATCCGAAATAGAAAGTCTTATGTATGGGAATTTTCTACCGAAACTATCTTTAAGAATATTCATATAATTTATTGACTATTATTGATTAAATAAACCATGTGTCAAATTTTAAATGATAATGAAATCAAAAAATTTAACCAGGTGTATAATTTCTTTCAGATTCTGGATCTTTGGCTGAGTAAGGTAATTTTAAAACTTCGTTCCAAAATTCTTCTGGTATATTTGTTTTAGCCCAAGCAAGGTTTTTTTCAATACTCTGAATGCTAGTAACTCCACATAGAGTAGAGGTGATTCTTTTATCTTTCATTGAAAATTGTAGAGCGGCCGCACCCATTTCTACATTATATTTTTTACAAACTTTTTCTATTTCTCTAGCAGGCGCAAGTTTTTCTTCTGTAACATCTTGATAAGTTATTTTTTTAAAGTTGCTTGGACCTTTTGCTAAAATACCACCAGCGTAAGGAGCGGCATTAAAAATAGATATATTTTTACTATGGGCATAACTATACATTTCATCTGCCTCTCTATTTAGCAGAGTATATCTGTTATGATTAATCATCACATCAAAGTCCCAATTTTTTAACATTGGAAACATTATATCTATTTTTCCCATAGCTAAACCAACTGCTTTTGCCAAACCTTCTTCTTTTATTTTAAATAATTCATCCAATGCCCCATCTTTTTTAGTGA
This sequence comes from uncultured Pelagibacteraceae bacterium, assembly GCA_902560015.1. Lineage (GTDB taxonomy): Bacteria > Pseudomonadota > Alphaproteobacteria > Pelagibacterales > Pelagibacteraceae > Pelagibacter. Next base: position 20,555 of record CACEKA010000009.1, on the reverse strand, counting down.
CATCATTTATATCTTTTACATATTCTGGATCATGAAGAAATAAAACATCAACAGAATTTACATTCAAAGTTTTTAAACTTTCTTCTATAGACTCTCTTGTTCTTTTTTTATCAAGAACTAGCGTATCCATGTTTCTATCGATTTTTGTTGATAAGACAAAATTTTCTGGCCAACCACCATTTTCCTTTATTGCTATACCAATTCTTTTTTCACTTTCTCCCATTGCATAATTTCTTGAAGTATCAAGCATATTTACTGGACCTTGAAAAAATCTTTTTAAAGTTTCTTGAGCTCTTTGTTCTGGTACTTCATAACCATAAGTATCTGGCATACTCCCCAAAGAGGATGTTCCAAAACTTAATTCTGTAACTTCTACACCAGTATTTTTAATTTTATTTTTTTTCATAAGTTATATTTTAAGTTTATAAAAGCTTTTTGCATTATTATAAAAGATGTTTTCTTTTTCAGCCAGACTTAATTTTTCAGTTAAATTTGTTGCTGTATTATACCATCCTAAATAGTTTGTTCTCAGATTGCAAACAGGCCAATCAGATCCCCACATAATTTTTTTATCAGTAAATATATTTAAAATTTCATCTACATATGGTTTAAGATCTTGATCAGTCCATTTTTCAGAGGCTTCTGTGACCATACCAGAAAATTTACAATATACATTTTCTAATTTAGATAACTTGTACATACCCTTTTTCCACTGAATAAATTCCTCTTGATTATTATTACAAATTTTTGGTTTCATTAAATGATCTATAATAAATCTTAGAGAAGTATATTTTGAAGCAATTATATAAAAATTTTCTAGATGTATTGGAAATCCTAGTGCATCAAAACATAAATCTAGATCTATTATAGTTTTGAAAATAATATCAAAATCTTTATTTAAGACCCAATTTTTATCAGGTATATCCTGTATCATCGGTCTTACACCTACAAATTTTGGATTTTTAGTAAAATTTTTTAATTGTTCTAATTGATTTGGGTCTTCAAAGTTTATCCATCCCACAACTCCAGAAATTAAATCAGAACTTTCAGCTATATTTAACATATATTCAGTTTCTGCATTCGTTGCTGCTGCTTGTACTAAAACTGTTTTGTATAACTCAATTGATTTTGAATCTTTAGTGAGATCTTCTAAATCATATTTTCTATTTAAAATTTTACTATCTTGAGGCATCCATGAGTAATCTCCCCTAGATGGATCCCAAAAATGTTGATGTGCATCAATTATTTTCATTAAACTAATTATATTAAGAATTATTCACCCAATATACTGTCATCTAAAATTTTAGTATCATAAGCTGAATAGGAGTGCCAACCAGCAACTGTTTGATCAAAATCAACAATGCTTCCAGTCATAATACCAGATTCATCAGAACATAAAAATGCTAAAATTTTTGCAACATCTATAGGTTTGTTTAATCTTTTAAATGGAACTTTTGCCTCTGCTTCTTTAAGCCAATTGTCATCAGCATCATGAAATTTTTTTTGTATATTTGTTTCTGCTGGAGTATCAGTCCAACCTAGGTTTACGCCATTAACTCTTATTTGGTGTCCTGAAACTGAATTAGCAACGTTCTTGATCATTATTGCTAAAGCTGCTTTTGAAGCACTATAAGCAGTTAAAAAGGGCATACCGCTATAAGCTGCCATTGATAAAATATGTGCAATAGTGCCTTTTTTTTTATCTCTTATCATTATTTTTATAACATCTTGCATCATGAAAAGAGGGGCTTTTACATTTACATTAAAATTTTTATCATAATTTTCTTCTGTAGTACTTAAAATCGTACCTCTTTCTGTAAAAGCAGCAACATTAATAAAACTATCTATTGTTTTAAATTTTTTGTCAGTCTCTGATATAATTTTTTTGCAGTCATTTAAATTTTCTAAATCTGCTTTTACATAAATACATTCAGAACCAAGTTTAAGTATTTCATCTTTAACTTTATTACCTTTATCTTCATTTCTTCCACAAATTGTAATTCCTCTAGCACCTCTACTAGTTAATAACTTAGCTGTTTCAGCACCACTACCTTGTGTGCTGCCCGTTACAATAATTATTTTATCTTTAAATTGTTCAGACTGGTTTGAAGTATAATTATTTGTCATTTAATTTTATTACCAGATTAATATGTAAAGCCCAACTTTAAAAGTTAGGCTTTACAGTAACATTTTTCGGAGAAGATAATTAACCTGCAATACAAGTAGCAATGTTTGGTTTCATGCAAACATCAAGACCTGTATAAATTGCATTGTTAGATGTGTTGTCAAATTTCAACGCTTTTCCATCAACAATATCTTTTAGAACATACATAGCTTTGTAACCCATCATATAAGGCTGCTGACCTACTTGACCATGTGTTCTTCCAGCTGCTAAATCTTCCATCTGCATAGGAAGGGTATCAGCTATAACAACTGCAGTTTTCATAGAGCTGATTCTGTCTTTATGTTTTTCAGTAACTCTTCTGAAAGCTTTTGATACGAACTGAGGAAAACCACCAGTTGGTACAAATGCAGTTAGGTTAGGATGTTTAGCAAAAATATCTTCCATTTGTTGTACAGAAAGAGGGAAATCATCATTCGTGTACAAAGGACATCCGCTTGCTTCAGTCCATCCATTTTCACCTTTAAGTGCTGCACTTGGGTATTTACCACCATCAGCACGTCCTGCGATTGTATCTCTTATTCCTGACATTCTTTCATTATGGTTTGCTGCTGCAGCACCACCTGATTGAATACAAATTTCTCCACCACCAGGTTTTAACATCATAACGATTTGAGCTAAGTATACTCCAATGTCATAGTTTTTAGTTCCAACATAAGCTTTTCTTAGGCTTGCATCTTTATTTAATAAATCTGAGTCCCAAGTAATTATTGGAATATTAGTTCCTTTAACTGCTTTAGCCATTGCTGCTGCGTTAGAGGATGCTACTGCAATACCATCAACACCTTTAGCAATTAAATCTTGAACGATTTGAACTTGTTCCTGTTCTGTGTGTTCACCAGGTCCAATGTATAAACATTCAATTCCGCCAATTTCTTTTTCAGCAGCTTTACAACCATCTCTAGCTAAATCGAAAAATGGGTTGTTCATCGCTTTTGGAACTAATGCAAAAACTTTATCAGCTGCATAAGAAATTCCTGAAATTGATACGAAAACAAATGCCAACATCGCAATTATTGTTTTTTTCATATTTGATCTCTCTCTAAGTTAGTTATTTTTAAATATAATCTTAATAATTATAAGATCGTGATGCAAGTAAAATGATGTAATTCAACTTATAGTTGATGTATCAATTTGATTGATTTTACATCAATTAATGTTACTTTAGGATTATGGTTTTACACTGGAAAAATGTTTCAATAAAAAGAATTTCTGAGGAGTCAGGTTATGGAACGGCAACAGTTGATAGAGTCCTTAACAATAGACCTGGAGTAAGTAAAAGAACCAAAGATAAAATCCTGAAAACCCTAAATAACTTACAAAATGGTAACCGAAAAAATAATAAAAAGAATATTTTAGTTTGTTCTCAATCTGGACCTTCTTATAACAAAACTTTAGAAGAAACTCTGGAAAGAGTAAATTCTAAAAATCAAAATAAGTTTAATTTAATTAAAAAATTTATAGCTGCAAAAGATTTTAAGCCAGATCATTTCATTAAAATTTTAAATGATACCTCAAAATTTGATGCGGTAATTATAGTTTCTCAAGAAGATCAAAATATTAATAATGAAATTATTAAAGTTATTAATGAGGGAAAACCAGTTGTAACTCTAACAACCGATTTACCTAATTCTAATAGAACTTGTTATATAGGAAGCAATCAATCTAACGCAGGATCAACAGCAGCTCATATAATTGGAAAACATGTTGGACCTAAATCTGGATCTATTCTAATGGTTATGAGTATGCCTTACAGATGTCAACAGGAAAGAGAATTAGGTTTTAGAAAAATTTTAAGATCTGAGTTTCCCAATTTAACAATAAAAGAGAGTGTTTTTAATTTAGATACATCCGAACAAAGCTACAAGTATGTCAAAAAATATATAAAAGAAAATGGATGCCCTTTAGGCATATATAATATTGCAGGAGGAAATTTGGGTGTTGCTAAAGCAGTAAGTGAAATGAATTTACAACAAGATATTATTTTTGTTGGACATGAACTTAATAAGAATTCTAGAAATTTATTAGAAAATAATAAAATGGATTTTGTTATAGGGCATGATGTTGAGTTAGAAATTGAAACAGCATTTGATAAAATTGTAAATTTTGACAGTGAAGTAGAAAATAAAACTTTCCATTACTCAGACATTTTAATTTTTAATAGATATAATTGTTTAAATAAAAAAGTCTTTTAATTAATTCTTTTTGTTCTTAACTTTTTCCAGCCAAACTGCACCTACAATAAATAAACCTAAGAATGTTCCTTGCCAATAAGGATCAATACCAGCCATTAATAAACTGTTCCTTATTGTTTCCATTAAAGCAGCTCCGATGAATGCACCAAAAGTTCCACCAACTCCACCCATTAAATTTGCACCACCAATTACTGTTGCTGCAATTACTCTTAATTCATATGTGTAACCTAAAGCATTAGTTACTGAACCCATCCAACCAACAATCATTACAGCAGAAATAGCAGCAAATAGGCCACTTATTATATAGACAGACATTTCAATCCATCTAGTATTAATACCTGACAATTCAGCTGCTTTTTTATTGCTTCCAACCGCATAAACATGCTTTCCATAAGATGTGTATTTTAATACCAGTCCCATTAAGATTGTCAGTACAATTAATAACCAGGTTGCATTAGCTACACCAAAGATTGATCCTCCACCAATTTCATAAAACATTTCGTCTTTTGGACCAAATTCATAAAACATTTTGTTGTTTGAAACTACTAAAGCTAGACTTCTAGCTATTGCCATCATTCCCAAAGTTACAACAAATGGAGAAAGTTTAAGATAAGCTATTAGATAACCATTAACAGCACCAATTAATGCTCCTGCTAGTAGTGCAAGAAATATTGAAACCCAGACATACACACCTTCAAAGTAGGCTGCTTTTGAATACCACTCTGGTAAATATTGTGCGTCTAAAAATAAACCACATATCACCCCTGTTACACCCATGATTGACCCAACTGATAAATCAATACCTGCTGTAATTATTACAAAAGTCATTCCAATTGCCATAATACCTATGAAAGAAAAGTTTCTAGTTATATTAAACAAATTATCTTTGCTCGAAAAAGCATCCTCAACAAAATACATTACAAAACAGATACCCAGTAAGGCAACTGAAACCCAAAAAGACTGTTCTGACACAAGTTTTTGTAAAAATGTTTTTTCTGTTTTAGAAATTAATTCCTGATTAAATTTTACTGAACTCATACTCTATCAATTGCTCCTGTAATTAAACCTGTTGCCTCTTCAGTAGAAGAGTCTTTTATCATTTTTTCACAAACTTTTTCTCCACGTCTTAAAACTACTAATTTCTCACATACCTCAAAAATATCTGGCATTCTGTGACTAATTAATAACACTGCTATACCCTGATCTTTTAATCTTTTAATAAGATCTAATACTTCTGCAACCTGTCTTACGCTAATTGCTGCAGTTGGCTCATCCATTAAAACTAACTTTGGATTTGTAAGTCTTGTTCTAGCTATAGCTACAGCTTGTCTTTGTCCCCCTGACATCTGCATAACTAAATCTTTTGGGCGTGTTTCTGATTTAAGTTCTTCAAAAAGTTCACCAGATTTTTTAAACATCGCTGGATAATCTAAATATTTAAATGGCCAAATTCCTTTTTGAATTTCTCTTCCAAGAAAAACATTTGAAGCTGCAGTCAAATGATTACATAAAGCTAAATCTTGATAAACAACTTCTATACCTGATTTTCTAGCATCAATTGGTTTTTCAAAGTTAACTTCGTTGTTATCAAATATTATATCCCCAGATGAAGGTTTAAAATTACCAGCAATAATTTTTAATAAAGTTGATTTACCAGCTCCATTATCTCCCATTAAACCAACTGTTTCTGATTGATTAATATCGAAACTTACCCCTGTAAGCGCTTGAATTGCTCCAAAATTCATTTTAATATTTTTTAGGGATAAAATACTCATATTAAAATTTTATATTTACAACTTTGCCTTTTCGATAAGACTCATAAGCTGCATTAGCAATTATTAGTGCATTTTTTCCATCTTCAAAAGTAACTTTTGGCTTAGTTTTTTTAGTAACACATTTAACAAATTCATTGAATTGATCTTTGTATGCTTGTTCGTATCTTTCAATAAAGAAAAAATGTATTGTATCTTTTACAGTGGTTGACCTATTTGTATATCTCTCTACTGATGTTGGGGTTTGATTGTTTGAAATAATCATTCCTTTACTTCCAAAAATCTCAACCCTTTGATCGTAACCATAAACAGCTCTTCTAGAATTGTTTATATGTATTAAAACTCCTTTTTTTGATTTTAAAATAAACATAGCTGTATCGTGATCTTTTTGTTTTTTTGCATTTTTATCAAATAATGCTTCTCCAAATGCTGAAATTTGTATTACTGGGTCATTGCCTAATATAAATCTAGCTAAATCAAAATCATGAATTGTGGTGTCTCTAAAAAATCCTCCTGCTGCTTTTAAATAATCTATCCCAGGAGGTTCTGGGTCACGACTAGTAATTACAATCATTTCTAGTTCACCAATTTCTTTTTTTACTCTTGCTAGTTGGGCTTTTGCATGACTGGAATCAAACCTTCTGTTAAATCCAATTTGAATTGGAACTTTAGTATTTTTAATTTCATTCAAGCATTTATTTACTTTTTTAATATCTAGATCAATCGGCTTTTCACAAAAAATTGCTTTTCCTGCTTTTGCAGCCATAGTAATAAATTTAGTATGTGTTGGAGTAGCTGAAGCAATTAAAACAGCATCAACATCTTTTGAATTTATAGCTTCTTCTGGTGAATTTGCTTTTATACATTTTGATGCTTTTGCAACCTCATTTGCAAATTTTTTATTCACATCATAAACGTATTTTAAATTTGCGTTTGGATGAGCCGAAATTATCTCTGCATGCATCTTACCAATTCTACCTGCGCCCATGAGAGAAAAGTTAACCATGAGAATATAGAACAGAATTAAAAAATAAAATCAAGCAAGAATTTATTTGATGAGTTTAACATCATTTTTTTTTAGAAAAATTCCCTTGATGACTTGAACATCATATTCTATGTATATGACATTATTTAAGAAAATATAACCTTATGTCAGTAAAATTAGGAATAGCACCAATAGCATGGAGCAATGATGATATGCCTGAATTGGGAGGTGATACTTCTTTAGAGCAATGTTTGTCCGAAGCTAGTCAGGCAGGATTTATTGGAATAGAGTCTGGTGGTAAATTTCCAAAAAAATCAGAAGAATTAATTCCTAAGCTTAATGAATTTAACTTAAATCTTTGCTCAGGTTGGTATGGAGCTAATTTGAGAACAAATAGTGTTAATGAAGAAAAAAATCTAATTCAAGATCAGTTAAAACTTTTTAGAGATTGTAATTCACCTTGCATGGTTTTTGCTGAAGTTTCTGGATCAATTCAAGGAGATCCAAATCGAAAATTATCTACAAGACCTCAAATGGATCTTGAAGAGTCTAAAAAATACTATGAAAAAATTTCAGAAATGGGAAAATATCTTCAAGATGAAGGAATGCCACTTGCTTACCACCATCACATGGGAACTGTAATAGAAACACAAGAAGATACCGAAAAATTGCTAGATAATACACCCGATAGTGTAAAACTTACTTTAGACACTGGTCATATGTTGTTCGCTCAAGGTAATTCTAATAAAATTTTAGAAGATTATAGTGAAAGAATTATTCATATTCATTGCAAAGATATTAGAAAAAATGTTTTAGAAAAATCTTTGAAAGAAGATTTAAGTTTTAGAGGTGCTTTTTTAGAAGGCGCATTTACAGTACCGGGTGATGGATGTATAGATTACAAACCATTGTTTGATATCTTGAAAGAAAAAAATTATTCTGGTTGGTTGGTAGTTGAAGCTGAACAAGACCCTGCAAAAGCAAATCCTTTTGAATACGCTAAGATTGGCTATAAATATCTAACAGAAACTCTTAAAAAGGCTAACTTAGAAGTTTTTCAAAACTAATTTTTATATTATAATTTTACAGTTTTAGATTTTTCTAACTTTTCATCAAAAAAATCAATAATATTTTGTATTGTCTCTTTTCCCATTCTTGTCATGCATTCTTCAGTAAAAGCTGCTGTGTGTGGACTTAGAAATACTTTATCGTTTTTAAGTAAAGGATTGTTTGACTCTGGGGGTTCAATTTCAAAAACATCTAAACCAGCACCAAAAATTAAATCTTCTTTTAAAGCTTTATCTAAATCAATCTCATTAACAATTCCACCTCTAGCAGCATTAATTATAATACAATTTTTTTTCATAGTTTTGAGTAAATCATAATTAATTATATTTTTAGTTTTATCATTTAATGGAATATGTAGAGAAATTGCATCCATATCTTTACAAGCATCTTCCATGCTCTCAACTTTTATTCCGCCTAAATTTTCAATTACATCTTTAGAGATAAAAGGATCATAAACAAAAACTTTCATTTCAAATCCTAAACATCTTTTTATAAGAGATTGACCAATTCTACCAAATCCAGCAATTAATATATTTTTACCCCAAAGTTCTACAGTCTTAGGTAATTTATTTCGGTCGCTAAATTTTCCCTCTTTAACAGCATTATCGTACATACTCTTTCTTTTAGAAATATTGAGCAACATAAACATTACATGCTCAGATACAGCCACAGCATTTGCTGTTGCAGTAATTGCTAGAGTAAGATTATTTTTTTTTGATGTTTCTAAATCAATATTATCATAACCAACACCATGTCTTGAAATTATTTTAAGATTGTTAGCTGCTTCAATTACATCACCAGTTAATTTTGCTGTTCTAATCGATGCTGCATCACAATCTTTAATTTTTGATTTAAGAAATTCAGGATCAATATTTTCCACAACTTCAAATTCATAATTTGAATTATTTTTAAGTAATTCTATACCAGCTTCATGAATAGACTGAATAACTAAAATTTTTTTCATAAGCTCTTATACACAAATATAAATTTTATAAAATTATTTATTTAAGAATTAATCAACTTAGATAAATCTCTCTTATTATGCTTAAATGTAGGCAGTGGATACTTAAAGGCATATTTTCTTGGAATACATTTTTCTTTAGCTTTTTCCCAAAGAGCAAGCCATTGTTTAAAGTTTAAAACAGTAATATTTTTTTTATTTTTACTTTTAACATAAAAACTGGGCAAAGGTTCACGACCTGAAGTTTGACCAGCTTTATTATATCTTAAATCTGCGCTAATTCTAAAAGAGTTAGATTTATTTGGAATAGAACAGTGTGCTGAGTGTCGGTGAAGTAAAACTATATCTCCCACATCAGCTTCCAGGTAAACAACTTTTTTTAAATTGAGTAAATCTGAGTTTTTAATTTCGACTTGACCTTTATAACCAGAGTGATGATTTAATAATCCTAGTTTGTTAATCCCAGGAATAGTAATCATACAACCATTTTTCTTAGTTGTTTTTGTAAATGGAATCCACACCGTTAAAAGTTCAGTATTCTTTTGACCTTTAGTAGTTAATACCGCTGCATCTTGATGCCAAGGGGTTCTACCACTTAAGCCATCAAAAATTGATTTTTTAGGTAGAGTTTTTTCAGGTTGTTTAATTCTCGTATTTTGGACTGGATTAGAAAGAATTTCTGGTCCAAGGATTTTTTCAACCACACTAAGTATTTTTTTGTGTTTAATTAAATTCCATAAAGAATGTGTCGCAAAGTAATCACTATCCTTTTTAACATGATCCCTTGGCAGTCGAGTATTAAAATATTGATCTAAATCAAAAATGTTAAGAGAAGATACAAACTGATATTTTTTTTCAAATTTAAATTTTAGTGCTTTTGAAATTTTAGATTTTGGTGAGAATTTGTGAATTAATCGATCCATCACATATTCCATATCATTTAAAATAGGCTTAAGATCATTATCGAAATTTAAAACATTTTTTATTATCGCATACCCTTGTTCTTCAAATTTTTTCTTATTTAATGATTTCATATTTAAATTTTTTATTAATTTGTAACTGGGACTGTAAGATAATTTGCATCATGAAAAGAAGTTAACATTTTTTTTTTAGTTTTAATAATATGAGGATAGTATGGAATATCATTAAATTTCCATATTACTGGTTTATTTAAAGCATAACTTCCATAAATAAAAAATCTTTTAGGGCAATTTTTTTCAATAAACCTTTTAACACCATGATACGAATTGGGAGTTGATTGAAAAAATACTACAGTTCCTTGTCTAGGTGTAAATTCTTTAACAACCTCTAATTCACTAATTTTTGGAAATCTTCTAAAGCTTTTTCTGATATTTTTTTTAGTTTTTTTTTTATAAATAGTGAGTGACCCTCCATTTATTTTAGGGATATCAGTTAAATAGATTAAAAAATTATATAATCTTGTAATATCGTCTCGATGCGGCCTCAATCTATAACCGCCCTTTGAAACAGAAAAATCAATATCTAAATTTACTTTTGGACTAGAATAATCATCGCCAAGCAATTTTTGAAGTTCGTTTGAATTTAATTTTTTTTTGATAGTAAATTTTTTTGGATTAAAAATTTTTGGTAGATTTGAGTTTTCCCAAGATCCATTTTTAAATTTTTTTTTAAATATATTTTCAATTTTCTTATAGAACGATTTGCTATTAAAAAGTTTAAAAAGTTTTTTAGAAATTTTTGATTGTCTAATATAATTATTAAAATTTTTTGAGCCTTTGTTAATACGACTTCTGCCACCCATGATCATATCATCAAAAGATTTAGAGTTGCTAATTTCTTCGATTAATATTTTACAAATATTTTTTGGAATAACGTTGCTACCTACTAGAACTGGAAAATTTCCATTTACTTTTTTTAATTTTTCAATTCGTAGCATTTAGCTATACATTCCCTCCTTAACTTTGATCATCTTATACATAAGATCGTTTAAAGGGGTTTTTATCCCATGTTTTTTTCCAAGACTTGAAACAACACCACTTATGAAATCAATTTCGGTCTTTCTTTTGTACTGAACATCAAAAGCCATAGATGATTTATTTGTTTGGTTTGAGTCTACGATTTTATTAAACATAAAAAGACACTCATCCTCTGAAACCTCTACACCATCAGCTAACGCTACTTGTCTTGTTTCCAAAATTATTTCTTTACCAAGTGATCTAGATACGTCATTTGCACTGTTATTTATGTAAAGATCAGTATGATGTAGATCAAAAATTGCTGATAGGGGTCCAATAGCTGTTAATGCAAAAAGTTTCATCCATTTTCTTTTTTTTACATCATCAGCAGCAATTGTTTCGAGATTATAAGCTGTAAAAGTGTCAGCAATATCTTTTACTCGTTCACTCATTCCACCTTCATATTCTCCAATCCAAGAAGGTAGAGCAGCATGGTTCATTATATGGCCAGGCCCTAATATATTTGAAGCTTGAGTTGTTGTACCACCTAGAACTTTTTCAACTCCAACAATTTTTTGCATAATAGCTTCGTGACCAAAACCATTTTGAAAAGACATGAAAACAGTTTTTTCACCAATAATATTTTTAATACTTTTAAGTGCTGGTTCTAACGCTGTTGCTTTACACATTACAATCACCGTATCAACAATATCTACAGTTGATGGATCAGTTGTTGCTTTAACTTTGATAAATCTGTCTCCACCGTGACCATCCATCTTAAGACCGTTTTTATTAATTGTTTCCACATGTTCTTTCCAAACATCAATTAGAATTATATTTAAACCTTTTTCAGCTAGCAAACCTCCAAATAAACAGCCCATTGCTCCTGCTCCTAAAACAGCAACTTTTAAATCTTTATTTATCATTAAAGCCTTTTTTTTAATTAATTTATGTATAGATATTATATATATTATCTATAGACATCTTGCAAAATAAAATATAGCTTAATCAATGATGCAATTAAAAATAGAAAAAGCAAAATTTAAAGAATATTCACTTGATAAAATTTCTGAAGCGTTAAAAATCGGATTATCAGATAATTATAAGGCTATTGAAGTGTCAGTAGTTGACTGCCCAAATTTGAGAGATTGGGGTTGTCCCTCAGAAGGAATTAGTGGTAATCAAAAAATTATAGATGTTGGGGGAGAACCTTACATGCATGATCCTAAATTGATTGGTGCTGAATTTGATTATGAGGAAATTTCTAAAATGATTGGTTCAGAAAAATCTTATGCTTTAGGTGCTGGCTCAGGAGCTATGTCATGTCTAGATGGACATTGTGGAGAGCTAGTAATTAATGAAAATCTAATCACCGATGAGTCAAAATCAGTAATAGCTCGTGTTGGAAAAAATAAAGAATGTATTGCTGAGAAATATACAGCTAGAAAACACGGTGGATTAGGTAATGTTTTTTATACTGACGGTGTAAAGGGAAGAGTTATTAAAATTAGAATAAGAGGAAGATACGGTGAACAAGGTTCTTTAACTCAATCAATGAGAAAATCATTATCAGATAATTTACAAATCAAAGGTAACGATCATGTTGCTCTCGCTGGTGTTTTTAGAATTTTAAATGGAAAGATTAAATCTCATGTCCAACCTGATTACGCTGATATTAAGCACGAATATTATGACCCTAAACAAATGAAGTGTGTAAAAGATTTTTTACAATTTTATGAACCTGTTGGACCAGAATTACAAGGTTATTGTGTGCTGTGGACGGGTGATCCCTCAGGAGGTGATCTTAATTTAAGAGAGTCTGGTGAACATACTCATTTTCATTCCTATACAAAAGATAATATAGCAGGTCATTATCACTTTGATGTAACTCCTGAAGAAATAGAATATGAGGGTTATTTTAATACTGCAGAGGAAGTACATAGAGTTAATAATATATATAAGGAATTAACCAATAAAAAATAATTTTAATTTAACTTTCTTTGAGATAACATTTTAGAATGAAGAAACAGTTTAAGTATCCAAAACATTTTGAAGAACAGAAAAAAATTCCAAAGATTACTCAAAAAAGAATTAAATTAGCTGAAGTTTCTTTAGGTGACTTCGAGGGAAGATTAGAAAATGAGTTACTTAATTGGTTTTCATTAACTCCTCAACATTGGATCATGCTTCATATGGTAATGCTTGCTTATTATAAAAATAAATCAATTACTAAAAACCAATTATTAAAAGTAATTGAAAAATCTTACTTAACTTCAAATGTTTATATAGATACAGCAATCAGGAAGGGATACTTCAGAATAATCAGAAATGAAAAAGATAAAAGATCAATCTTTATTTTACCATCTGTCATTACAATAAAAACATTTGAAGGTTTTATTGATAGAAGAGATATTTTGTATAAAGGAATTTAATGAAAAATATTTATACTTGGGCAGCTCAACCAGCTAAACGAACTTTGACAGTAGCAGATCTAAAATTAGCCAAAGGTAAGAAGAAATTTACTCAAGTAACAGCAAACACAATTGATGAGGCTAGTGCAGCAGAAAAAGCTGGTTTTGATATGATGATTTGCCAAGCAAAAAATGTATTAAAAGTAAGAGAAGGTTCAAAACATTTATTTTTGACAGCATCTTTAATCCTTAATGAATATGTAACTAAAGAAGATGTTTTAAGAGGTGCATTTAAATCATTAGAAAATGGCGCTGATGCTGTAATGACACCTAGAAGTATGGAAGTAGTAGAAATGCTAACCAGAGAAGATATTCCTGTTATGGGTCATTTAGGATTGGTTCCAAGAAAATCAACATCACTGGGAGGAATGAGAGCGATAGGAAAAACTACTGACGAAGCAATTAAATTATTTGAACAATTTAAAAGGCTTGAAGATGCTGGAGCCTTTGCTGCAGAATGTGAAGTAATACCAGAGAATGTAATGGGTGAAATTTCTAAAAGAACAAACATTGTAACGGTATCTCTCGGAGCAGGAAAAAATGCAGATGTAATTTATTTATTTATGGAAGATATATGTGGAGATACTGAGAATTTACCAAGACATTCTAAAGCTTATGGTAATTTGTTAAAACTTCGCAATGAAATTAAGATTGAGAGGGTAAGAGCACTTAAAGCTTTTAGAAAAGATTCTATGAATGGAAAATTTCCAGGAAAAAAACAATCTTCCAATTTAGAAAAAAAGCAATTTGAGGAATTTTTAAATCAATTATCTTAGTAAGCTTTAGACTCTTCTTTTTTAGAAAAACCTTTCATTTTATCAACAATAGCTTTAGATCCGGCACTTAATGCTCTTTGGTCAGCACCAATTGTCACAAAGTTAAAACCTTTATCAATCATTTTTTGTGCATATTCCGGTGTACCATTATGGATACCTGCAAAAATATTATTTTTTTTAGCATGTTCCAAAATTCTCAAAATTTCTGAATAAGCCTTAGTATTTTCAGGTCTGTCAAAACCTGGTTCTTCACCTATTGCTAAACTTAAGTCTGCAGGACCAATATAAATACCATCAACGCCTGGTGTTGACATAATTTCATCAAGCTTATCTAAAGACTCTTTTGTCTCTATCATTGCTAATTTAAGCATTTCATCATTTGCATGTTTTGCATAATCTGAACCACCATAAATTAAACCTCTGACAGGACCAAAACTTCTGTAACCATGAGGAGGGTACATACATGCTTGCACAAATCTTTCTGCTTCCTCTTTATTACTAACCATCGGACAAATAATGCCGTAACATCCAGCATCAAGAATTTTCATTATTTGACCTGGTTCATTCCAGTTTACTCTTGCAAGTGGAGTAACATCAGTTGTTGATATAGTTTGTAGCATTGGTAAAGCATTAGTGTAGTCAACTAAACCATGCTGCATATCAATTGTAAGTGAGTCCCAACCTTGATGAGCCATTACTTCAGCTGAAACTGTGCTTGGTATTTGAAGCCATCCGTTAATAACAGGTTTCCCTGCTTTCATCATTTCTTTTACTTTATTTTTTCTCACAATTATATTTTTAATCCCATGTGAGTATATTTAACGTTTAAGTAATCTTTAATTGCCCCTGAACCACCTTCACGTCCATAACCAGTTTGTTTTATTCCACCAAAAGGGGCTTCAGCAAGAGCAACTACCCCAGTGTTAACTGCAACACAACCAGACTCTAATTTTTCTGATCCAATATGAGCTTTATCCATAGAGTTTGTGTAAAGATAACTACATAAACCAAGGTCGTTATCATTAGCTCTTTCAATAACCTCATCAAAAGTTTTAAATGTTAAAATTGGAACTAGAGGACCAAAAGGTTCTTCTTTCATAATTGTAAAATTATCTTTAACATCATCAAATACAGTTGGTTCGTAATAATATCCTTTATTGAAACCAGAAGGTCTTTTTCCACCCATTAAAACTTTTGCTCCCTCCTTTTTTGTAGTTTCAACCAATTTTTCTATTTCTTCCAATCTCTTTGCAGTACTTAAAGGACCTAATTCAACACCTTCATCCATACCATTGCCTATTTTTAATTTTTTAGCTCTATCCATAAAAGCATTAACAAATTCATCTTTTCTATTTTCTTGGATATAAAATCTATTAGGAGAGATACAAACTTGTCCATTATTTCTAAATTTACCAGCTATAGCTATATCAGCTACTTTGTTTATATCCACATCTTCACATACTATAAATGGTGAGTGTCCACTAAGCTCCATTGTAACTCTTTGAACTTTGTCTGCTGCTTTTTTTAAAATTATTTTTCCAACTCTTGTAGAACCAGTAATTGATACTTTTTTAATTATGTCAGACTCCATCAGCTCATTTGATATTTCAGCTGGATCACCTGATAAAAGACTAACCACACCATCTGGTACACCTGCCTCTTTACATATATTAACTAATTCCATTACTGCGCCAGGTGTAATTGTATCTGGCTTACAAATAACAGAGCAACCTGCTGCTAAGGCAGTTGAAATTTTTCTTGATGCTAACACAATTGGAAAATTCCATGGAACTAAAGCAGCTACAACACCTACTGGTTGATAGTAAACATGAACTCTAGTATCTGGAAATCTACTTTGTTGTGTTTGACCATAAATTCTTTTTGTTTCTTCAGCATTCCATTCAAAAATATCAGCTCCACCACCGACTTCTCCAACAGCTTCAGCTAGTGGTTTTCCAACTTCAAGCGTCATCCATTTTGCTAGGACTTCTTTTTTTTCTCTCATTAAGTCAGCAATCTTTCTAAGCACATAAGCTCTCTGCCAAGGTGCAGTATTTCTCCAAATCTCTAATCCCTTATCAGCAGACTTCAGTGCTTTTTGCACTTCGATAGAGCTAGCTTTTGATGCTTTTCCAATCACTTCTTCTGTTGCAGGATTAATTACATCGTAAGTTTCTTTTTTTTCAGCTTGTTGCCATTTTCCATCAATGAATTGTCCAAATTTTTCGTACATAATTTTTATTTTTAGTTTACTTAATTAGGTTTTTTAATTTATAAATATATTTATATATAAACACCATACATATTAAAAGATAAACATATTTATGAAAAAAATTACTCTCACTTGTGCTCATGCAATTGTAAAATATTTAATTGCCCAAAAAATATTAATTAATGGTAAAAAAAAACCTTTGTTTCCAGGTGTGTTTGGAATTTTTGGACATGGAAATGTAGCTTGTTTAGGTCAAGCACTTGAAGAAAATCAAAACGAACTCCCAACTTATAGAGGTCATCATGAACAGAATATGGCTCTTACAGGTATTGGTTATGCAAGAGCAAAAAGAAGACAGCAAATTTTTGTAGCAACATCATCTGTTGGACCTGGAGCAACAAACATGGTTACTGCAGCAGCAGTTGCTATGAGCAACAGATTACCAATTTTATTTTTACCAGGCGATACTTATGCTAACAGAATGCCTGATCCAGTTTTACAACAGGTTGAACACTTTAATAATCCAGGAATTACAGCAAATGATGCTTTTAAACCTGTAACTAGATACTTTGATAGAATTACAAGACCAGAACAAATCATACAATCATTTCCAGCAGCTATTCAAACTATGTTGGATCCAGCAGATTGTGGACCGGCTTGCATAGCTTTAAGTCAGGATATTCAAGGACAAACATTTGATTATCCAGAGGAATTTTTCAAAGAAAAGGTTCATGCGATTAGAAGACCTAGACCTGATGAATTTCAAATAAAAGAAGCTGCAGAAAAAATTAAATCTTCAAAAAATCCTATAATTATATCTGGAGGAGGAGTATTTTATTCAGACGCAATGGAAGAATTAAGTAATTTTGCAGTTAAACATAATATTCCAGTTACTCAAACTGTAATGGGTTATTCTACAATGAAAAGAGATCACTCACATTATGCCGGACAAATTGGAGGGTTAGGTGGAAAAAATACTAATTCATTAGCTAAACAAACAGATCTAGCTATTGCAGTTGGAACTAAACTTGCAGATTTTACTACTGGTTCTTGGGCGAATTTTGAAAACGAAAATTTTAAACTTGTGTCAATTAATGTTTCAAGATTTGATGCAAATAAACACTTGGCTCAAGCAGTAGTTGGTGATGCAAAGGTTTCGTTAAATGATTTGTCTCAAGCACTGGGTGATTGGAAAGCAGGGGAAGAATGGAATAAAAAATCTCAAACTGAATTAAAAGCTTGGAATGAACAAGTAGATAAAGAGAGTGCGCCTACAAATCAAGAAATACCAAGTTATGTTCAAGTAATAGGAGCAGTATATCGAAATTCAGACCCAACAGATATCGCTGTTACTGCGGCCGGTGGATTGGTTGGTGAAGTTATTCAAGTATGGAGACCAAGAGAATTAAATACACATGAAACTGAATGGGGTTTTAGTTGTATGAGCTATGAAATTTCTGGTGCTTTGGGAATTAAAATGGCAAACCCAGACAAAGAAGTTATATCATTTGTAGGAGATGGTTCTTATCTGTTAAACAACACTGATATCTATTCTTCAGTAATTACCAAAAATAAATTAATTATTATTGTATGTGATAATGGTGGTTTTGCTGTTATCAATAGACTGCAACTATTTAAAGGTGGAAAAGAATTTAATAATTTATTAAAAAGTTCAAAGACACCAGGACTTGTAAATGTTGATTTTGCAAAACATGCTGCAAGTATGGGTGCTAAATCAGAAGAAGTAAGTTCAATTTCAGACCTAGAAGAAGCATTTAAAAGAGCAAAACAATCTGATGTTACTTATGTAATTTCAATTAAAACACATGCCTATAAGTGGTTGGAGGGTTCTGCATTTTGGGATAGTCCAACATTAGAAATTCCAACAACTGAAGAAAATAAAGAAGCTATAAAACTTTATAAAGAGGGAAAGAGCAAACAAAGACAAGGTGTATAACTCTTTATGAATAAGATATTTAAAGTAGGTCTTATTGGTTGTGGTCATATTTCAGAAACTTATTTCAGAGCTGAGAAATATTTTAATAATATCAAAATTACTAAATGTGCAGATATTAACCATAGTAATGCAGTTAGATGTGCAAAAACTTACAAAATAAAAGCATTAACAGTTAATGAGCTTTTAAAAGACAAAGAAATTGAAATTATTCTTAATTTAACCATTCCAAAAGCTCACTATAAAGTTGCAAAACAGGCATTAGTTAATGGCAAACATGTTTATTCTGAAAAACCCCTAGCAATTAATTTTAAGGACGGAAAAGATCTTCTTAAAATAGCAAAAAAGAAAAAACTTTATATTGGAAACGCCCCAGATACTTTTTTGGGAGGTGGTATTCAAAAATCAAAAGAGCTGGTTGATAAAAAAATTATAGGTAAAATTAATTTAGGGAATGCAATTTTTGCTTTTCCAGGAGTTCAATCTTATCATCCAAATCCTGAACCTTGGTTTGCTAAGAGAGAGGGTGGTCCAGTTATTGATATGGGTCCATATTATCTAACAGCTTTAGTGAATTTATTAGGACCAGCAAAAAAAGTTACAGGAAGTATTGTTCATGGAGTTAAGAGAAGAACTATTGGAATAGGTCCAAGAAAAAACAAAACATTTCAAGTTGAATGTCCTACAACATATTTATCAACTATAACGTTTGAAAATGGAACAATTATTAGACTCACTCTATCTTTTGATGTGATAGCTCACCAGAGAAACCATATAGAATTATATGGTGATAAAGGTTCTATGATAGTTCCAGACCCAAATATGTTTGGAGGTTCAGTTTATGTGTGTAAAAATTTAGGTGATCCATGGAAAGAATATAAAACAAATAAAATGCCATTAGGAAAAATTAATATTAGATCACAAAGTTCAAGGGCAAACGAGTCTCCGACTAATGCAAACTATCGTGGAGCAGGTTTAGCTGAGATGGCTTATTCGATAGAAAATAGAAAAATTAATAAATGTAATGGAGAATTGTCTTTACATGTATTGGATATTATTCAATCAACTATGAAAGCTTGCACCTCTGGTGTTTCTCAATCAATAAAAACAAGTTGTCAAAAACCTAAACCGTTTTCATTGAAGGAAATTAAAAAAATTCTAAAGTAGATTTGTATTATTCAATAATATTGAAATCAGACTTATATTTATCAGTAATCGTTAAACCTAGACCTGGTTTATCATCATCTAAATCAATAAATCCATTTTCTGGAGCAGGATCTCCTTCAAAAATATAATAGAAAAGTTCATTTCCAATTTCAACATCATGTACTGGAAAGAATTCAGAAATAGGACAATTAAAATTAGACATTGTTAAATGATAATTATGCATTTGACCTGCGTGAGGAATTACTGGAACTTGATGAGCCTCTGCAATGGCGTTTATTTTTTGAGCCACAGTAAAACCACCAACTCTATTATTATCATATTGAATATAGCTAACTGCATTTAAATCTAATAATTGTTTGAAACCAAACATATTGAATTCGTGTTCACCTCCAGAGATTGGTATCATGTTCATATTATTTAATTCAGCATATCCATGAATGTCATCTGCTATAACTGGTTCTTCTAACCATCTTGGATTAAATTTCATTAGTTTTGGAATCATTCTTTTTGCGTAATCTAAGTTCCAACCCATATAACATTCCATCATTAAATCTGTATTTTCACCGATTACTTCTCTTACAGCCTCTGCAAGTTCAATATTTTTTTTCATACCTTCAGGTCCATCTTTTGGCCCCCAACCAAATCTCATTTTAAACATTTTAAAACCTTGCTTTACATAACTTTCAGCTTCTTTTTGAAGATCCTTAATCGGTTGGCTATAAAGTTTTGAAGCATAAACAGGAATTTTTTCTTTTGTTCTTCCACCTAAAAGTTTGAATACAGGTTTGTTTGTGATTTTACCCATTATATCCCAAAGAGCGATATCAATTGCTGATATTGCAACCATACCAATTCCTCTTCGACCCCATGCATGA
>CACEKA010000008.1 GCA_902560015.1 uncultured Pelagibacteraceae bacterium | reverse complement strand
AATTAATTAAAAATGATATAAAAACAAAGGGTTTTTCAAATGCAGCATTAATCCATAGTATCTCAGACTCATCAAGTAACGGCGGCAATTTAGGCTGGATAAAGCTTTCATCTCTAAATAAAAAAATCAAAACTCAAATAAGTAAAATTAATGTTGGAAATTTTTCTAATCCAATAGTAATTCCAGGTGGTTTTTTGATTCTAAAAGTTGAAGACCAGAGAGACGTTAAAAAAAAACTAGATCTTAACAAAGAAATTGAATTATCCATAAACGAAAAAACAAATGAACAACTTAATAAATTATCAATTGTTTATTTTAATAAAGTTAAAAAAGACATTCAAATAAATGCATTGTAAACCAATTTTAATAGTTTCAGGAGAACCTAATAGCATTTTTTTTGAAATATTTTTTAAGACTTTAGAAAAAAAAAAAATTAAAAAATCAATAATTTTAATTGGCTCAATATCATTACTTAAGCTTCAAATGAAGAAATTAAATTTTAAAAGAAACATTAATCAAATAGATATTTCAAAATTAAAAAATTACAAATTAGATAATGAGTCAATTAATATAATTGATGTTCCTTACAATCCTATTCAAGCTTTTGAAAAAATTTCAATAAAATCTAAAAATTATATAGAAAACTCTTTTAAAATTGCTTTTAAAATAATTAAAGAAGGCGTTACTGATAAATTAATAAGTGGACCAATTTCCAAGAAAAGTTTTTTAAATAAAAAGTTTTTGGGTGTTACAGAATATATATCTAACAATTTTAAAACTAAAAAAATAGCAATGCTAATTTTTAATAAAAAATTATCAGTATGTCCTTTAACCACACATCTTCCATTAAAAAACGTTGTTAGAGAAATTACTAAAAAGAATATTTACGAAAAAACTATTCTAATAAATGATTTTTATAAAAAATATTATAATTTTAAGCCCAGAATTGCGGTATTAGGATTAAACCCACATTGTGAAAGTGTTAATAAATTCAATGAAGATGAAAAAATTATTAAACCAGCTGTAAATCATTTAATTAACTTAAATTATAAAATTTCTGGGCCCTATTCAGCAGATACTATCTTTTTAAAAGATAATCGTAAAAAATTTGATGTAATTATAGGCATGTACCATGATCAAGTATTAACACCTATTAAGACCTTATTTGAATATGATGCTATTAACATTACCCTTGGACTACCCTTTATTAGAGTTTCCCCAGATCATGGTCCTAATGAAAAAATGATAGGTAAAAACACATCAAATCCATTAAGTTTAATTAAAGCTATTACTTTTTTGGATAAACATTGATTAGAGCTAAAAAGAGCTTAGGTCAAAATTTTCTAGTGGACCATAATACTATTCTTAAAATAGTTGACGCTGCACAAATCAATGAAAAAGAAATTCTTGAAGTAGGACCTGGAACTGGAAATTTAACAAGTGAAATCCTAAAAAAAAATCCTAAAAAAGTTTACTTAGTTGAAAAAGATAATGAGCTATCACATTCTTTAAATGAAAAATTCGGCAACCAAGTTACAATATTTAATGAAGATATTTTGAAATTAGATGAAAAATCCTTATCTAAAGAAAGATTAATTGTTTTTGGAAATTTACCTTACAACATCTCTACTGAAATTCTTTGTAATTGGATAATAAAACTTACTAGTGATCATTTTTGGTTTAGTGAATTAATATTAATGTTTCAAAAAGAAGTTGCTGATCGAATTATATCAAATTTTAATACATCATATTATGGAAGACTAGCAATTTTATCAAATTGGAAACTTAATGTTGAAAAAATATGTGATATTTCTCCTAATTGTTTTTCACCAAAACCTAAAGTTGATAGTTCGTTACTTCATTTTACACCAAAAGATAATTGGATTAAAATTAAAGATCCCAAAAACATTGAAAAAGTGACAAGAATTTTTTTTAGCCATAGGAGAAAGATGTTAAAAAAACCCTATAATCAATTATTTAATGGAGATCAAAAAGTTTTAAATCAATTAAATATTGATTTAAATTTAAGACCTCAAAATTTAAATTTTGATACTTACTATAAATTAACTTCTGAGTATGAAAAATTAAGATGTTAATTTATCGACGTGATTTCTTATATACTCTAAATCATAATCTTTAGAACCGTTAGAAATTTCTGCATTTATCAAATTAAAAATTCTTGTATAACAATCTTTTAAATCATTATTAATCACTACATAATCATAATTTATCCAGTGTAACACATCTCTTCCAAATTGTTTCATTCTCTCTTCAGCAATTAACTTATCTTTCATGTCTCTACTTGATAATCTTTCAAATAAAACTTCTTTACTTGGAGGTAATATAAAAAAAGTTATTAATTTATAATCTAATTTTTTATTTTTAATCTGATCAGCTCCCTGCCAATCGATATCAAATAAAACATTTTTTCCTTTGTTTAATTTATCAATTACAGGTGTTCTAGTTGTGCCATAAAAGTTATTGAAAACTTTTGCATATTCCAAAAATTCTTCGTTTTTAATTAGTCTTTTAAATTCTTCTTCGTTAACAAAGTAATAATCTTTATCTGGGATTTCGTTGGGTCGTGGTTGACGGGTAGTATGAGATATTGAGACTTCAAAGTTATCTGTTTTAGATAACATTTTTACCAGTGTTGTTTTACCCGCTCCAGAAGGAGAGGATAAAACTATCAATACGCCATCATTTTCTGAGGGCATTTAAAATACTAGTTCGCTTTTCCTTCGATAAACTTAACAGCATCACCTACTGTTAAAATTTTCTCAGCTTCGCTATCTGAAATTTCAGATCCAAATTCTTCTTCAAAAGCCATCACTAGTTCAACCGTATCTAAACTATCTGCACCCAAATCATCTATAAAACTAGATTCTTCAGTTACTTTTGCCTCATCAATACCCAAGTGATCTGCTACAATTTTTTTAACTTTGCTTGAAACATCTTCTGACATGTTGATCCTTTTTGTTATAAATTCTTAATAGTTTAAAAACCTATTTTGTCAAGCCATATACATTCCTCCGTTAACATGCAAGGTTTCTCCATTTATGTAGCTTGACTGATTTGAGCTTAAAAACACTACTGCATTTGCAATATCATCAGGCTCTCCTAGTCTTGCTGAAGGAATTTTAGATATGATTGTTTCTTTGAATTTATCATCAATTTTATCTGTCATCGCTGTTTTGATAAACCCTGGAGATATACAATTAATATTAATATTTTTTTTAGCATACTCTATTGCTAGACTTTTAGACATTGCGATGATTCCTGCTTTTGAAGCTGTATAATTTGCTTGCCCTACATTTCCAGTATGTCCTACTACAGAAGTAATATTTACAATTTTACCGGACTTATTTTTAAGCATTTTTTTAATTGCAAATTTACTCATCAAAAAAGTTGATGTTAAATTAATATCAATAACTTTCTGCCACTCACTTAAACTCATTCTTATTGCTAAGTTATCTTGAGTAATACCAGCATTGTTAACGATACAGTCTAGGCTGCCTCCTAATTCTTTAGTAGCATTTTCAATAAATTCTTCAATTTTGTCACTTTGTGAAATATCAAATTTTAATATTTTGATACCTTCAAAATTTTTTTTAAGTTCTTCTAATTTTTCAATTCTTGTACCAGATGCTAATATATTTGCTCCTTCTTCATTTAATCTTTTTATAATAGAATTTCCAATACCACCCGAAGCTCCAGTAACAATAATATTTTTATTTTTTAAGTCGTTCATATTTGTAAATTTTCAATATCCTCTTGATTGTTAATTGTATCTATTTTTACTTCTCTATTAATCCTCTTAACTAAACCAGATAAAACTTTTCCTGGGCCAATTTCAATAAAATGATTTACTCCATTATTGATCATATTATTTACACTTTCTCTCCATCTTACTCTATTTTCTATTTGTTTAATTAATAAACTTTTTAGCTCTTCTACATTTGAAATTTCTTCAGCTGTAACATTAGAAATTAATTTATTTTCCACATCTTTGAAACTAAGCTTATTTAATTCTTCTGTCATTATTTGTGTTGCTTTACTCATTAAACTACAATGAAATGGTGCGCTTACTGGTAGCTTAATATTTTTTATAGAACTTTCTTTTAAGACTAAGATTAATTGATCTAAATCTTCATTTTTTCCACTTAAAACAATTTGGCCTTCTGAGTTATCGTTTGCAATTTGAGCAGTAAATTTTTGTTCATTATTTTTTAATATTTTTTCAATATTTTCAACTGTTGAGCCTAAAACTGCAACCATTCCACCTTGTCCTTTTGGAACAGAGTTTTGCATTGCATCCCCTCTTATTCTTAAAATTTTTAAAGTATCTGAGAAACCTAAATATCCAGCACAAGACAAAGCTGAATATTCCCCTAAAGAATGACCAGCAAAATATTTTGCTTTATTTAGGTCAATATTAAATTCATTTTTAACAACATTAAAAATTGAGTAGCTTAATATAAATATTGCAGGCTGGGTATTTGCGGTTAAATCTAATTCTTCCTTTGGACCTTCCAAAATCAGCTTAGATATTGGAAAATTAAGAGTATCATCGGCTTCTTTAAATAAGTTTTTTACAAGATTATGCTTCTCATAAAATTCTTTTCCCATTCCAACTAATTGTGAACCTTGACCTGGAAATATGACTGAAAACATATAAAAAAAACTAATATTTTTGCCTTTTTAACTATTGTAATTGAACATTTATAATAGTATATCCTCACTTTTTATTAAAGAACTTAAATGAATTTATACGAACATACTATTATAGCTAGACAAGATACCTCACCAAGTGAAATTAAGCAATTAACAGAAAAATATTCTAAAATTGTTGAAAAAAATGAAGGTGAAATTGTTAAAACTGAAAATTGGGGATTGCTTAATTTATCTTACCTAATTAAAAAAAATAAAAAAGGCAGCTACATTCACTTCAAAATTAAAGGTAAAGGTAATGTGATAGAGGAATTAGAAAAAAATGAGGCTATCGATAAAAAATTATTAAGATACTTAACTGTTAGAGTAAAAAAATTTGATTTAGAAGCAAATTACTTTGCAAAACGAGAAGACAGTGAAAAAAAAGAAAGTTATAAAAATTAATTATGCCTAAAAGACAAAGTGGAAACAAAAAAGGAAAACAAAGTAATTTTGCTAAATTAAGTATTTTTCAGCCAAATAAGTATAAGTTCAAAAAAACTTGCCCACTATCAGCTAAAGGTGCTCCTGCAGTTGATTATAAAAATATAAGATTACTTAAAAAGTACATGTCTGAAAATGGCAAAATTTTACCATCAAGAATTACAAATGTATCACAAAAAAAACAAAGAGAATTGTCTCTTTCAATTAAAAGAGCAAGAAATTTAGCATTATTATAAAATGAAAGTCATTCTATTAGAAAATGTAAAAAGAGTTGGTTCTATTGGTGAAGTGATAGATGTTAAAAGAGGCTATGCGAGAAATTTTTTAATCGCTAACAAAAAAGCTCTTTATGCTTCAAAAGAAAATATTTCAGAAGTTGAAAAGATTAAATCTGATTTATCTAAAAAAGATAATGAAAAGAAAAAAGAAGCCGCTCAAATATCAGAGCAAATTAACGGTAAAGAATATTCAGTTAAAAAATTAAGTACTGAAAACAATGAATTATACGGTTCAGTTAAACCAACAGAAATAGCAAAACTAATTCAAGAGGAAAATAAAATTGATATCAAGCCATCAATGATACAACCAATTGATGAAATTAAAGCTTTAGGTAAATTTAAAGTTAAAATTTCTCTACACTCTGAAGTTGATGCTGAAATTACAATCAGTGTTACTTCAGCCGATACAATTCAATAATTATACACTCTTTTCCCCAGTCTATATTATAGATTCTAATTTCTAATTAATTCAGTAAATTAATTTTATGGAAAACAATCTTAGTATTGTCAAAGATCAATTTAAAGAATTACCAAATAATATTGAAGCTGAACAAGCTGTTATAGGCTCTATTTTAGTTAGTAATGATATATTTGATGAAATTAGTACAATTATTTCAAATATAAATTTTTATGACCCTATGCATCAAAAAATTTATGAAGCAATAGAAAGTCTTATTTACAAAGGAATGCTTGCTAACCCAATAACTTTAAAAAATTATTTTGAAGATGAAAAAGATGATTTAAATGTTCCAGAATACTTAGTTAAAATTACTAAATTCTCTACTTCAGTTCGTCAAGCTATTGAATATTCTAAAATAATTTATGATATGTTCGTTAGACGTGAGTTAATAAAAATTTCTGAACAAACAATAGATAATGCAAAACTTAATGAACTTGATACCAGTGGTCAAACAATAATTGAAAATTCAGAAAGATTATTATTTGACTTAGCTGAAAAAGGCTCTTTTAATTCTTCTCTTGTTAAGTTTGATGAAGCCATGAAACAAACTATTGAAATGGCTTCTGCTGCTTATAAAAATGATGAAGGAATTGTAGGGGTGCCTACAGGTCTTAAAGATTTGGATGAAAAACTTGGAGGTCTTCATCAATCAGATTTAATAATTATAGCAGGACGTCCATCAATGGGTAAAACTTCTCTTGCAACTAATATTGCTTTTAATGCAGCTCAAAAATTGCAGGATAGTGGTAAGAAATCTTCCATAGCCTTTTTTTCTCTTGAAATGTCTTCAGAACAATTATCAACAAGGATTATATCTGAACAAGCAAGAATAAGTTCAAACGATATAAGAAGAGGTAGAATTTCTGATGAACAATTTGATAAATTCTTGGAAACATCAAAGAATATTTCTGAACTTCCACTGTATATTGACGAAACTCCTGCAATTAGTATTGCTGCAATGAGCAATAGAGCAAGACGTATTAAAAGATTATTTGGTCTTGATATGATTGTAGTTGATTATATTCAGCTAATGAGAGGAACTACTTATAATAAAGATGGTAGAGTTCAAGAAATCTCTCAGATCACTCAGGGATTAAAAGCTATTGCAAAAGAATTGTCTGTTCCTGTAGTTGCTCTATCACAACTATCAAGACAAGTTGAACAAAGAGATGATCACAAACCCCAACTTGCAGATTTAAGAGAGTCTGGATCAATTGAGCAAGATGCTGATGTAGTAATGTTTGTTTATAGAGAAGGATATTATCTACAAAGAAAAGAACCCAGAGAAGCAACCGTTGAACATGCTGAGTGGCAAGCAAAAATGAATGAAGTAGCACACTTAGCACAAATTATTATTGGAAAACAAAGACACGGACCAATTGGTAATGTAACTCTTGAATTTGAAGAAAGATTTACCAAATTTAAGGATACTCAAACTAATTAATTTCCAATATAAAAGAGTAAATGTTTGCTCATTTATATCAAAATTTAGTACTTAAAAATCCTAAAGCAGTTTTTATACTTTTGTTAGTTGCAATCTTAAGTTTTGGTTATTATTCAAAGGATTTTAGACTTGATGCTTCATCTGAAACTTTATTAATCGAAGGAGATCCTGATCTAGCTTATCTTAAAGAAATTACCGAAAGATACGGTTCTAAAGATTTTTTAATCTTAACTTACACTCCTAATGAGAGAATGGCATCTAATAACTCTATTAATAATCTATTAAGTCTAAAATATAAGATTCAAAGCTTAGATTGGGTCCATAGCGTCATTACACTTTTAGATATTCCTCTTTTAAATAACTCAGATGCACCTCTTCAAGAAAGATTAAAAAGTTTTAAAACTTTAAAGGATGAGGGTGTCGATAGAGATAGAGGTTTTAAAGAAATTTTAAATAGCCCAGTATTTAGAAATTTTGTAATCAGTGAAAATGGTAATACGAGTGGAATTATTGTAAACATAAAAAAAAATAAGAAATTAGAAAATATTCAGGATAAATCAAAAGAAGAAATAGAAGAGTACAAAGACCAAATAAAAAAACAAAATCATGAAAATATTTTAGAAATTAGACAAGTCATTGAAAGTTATGGTGATGTAGGAAAAATATATCTTGGAGGAATTCCAATGATCGCTGATGATATGATGACTTTTATTAAAAGTGACATTGTAGTTTTTGGTCTAGGAGTTCTTTTATTTATTATTGCAACATTATGGTTTGTATTTAGAAAATTGATTTGGATCATAGTTCCTATCAGTAGTTGTCTATTCTCAGTTGTTATCATGATAGGATTACTTGGAGTTCTTGGTTGGAAAGTAACTGTAATATCATCAAACTTTATTGCTTTAATGCTAATTTTAACAATGGCTATGAATATTCATATGAGTACTCGTTTCCTTCAACTAAGAAAAGATTTTCCAAAGAAAAAAAATTTTGAAATAATTTCTTTAACAACCAATAAAATGTTTTGGCCAATAATTTATACAGTTTTTACAACTGTGTTTGCCTTTTTATCTTTAATCTTTAGTGGGATAAAACCTATTATTGATTTTGGATGGATGATGACCTTTGGTTTAATTACATCATTTATTATAACTTTCACTTTACTACCTACTCTTTTAAATTTTGCTCCAACTAAAAATATATCTATTAAAAAAGAACAAGATTCAAAAATTACCAATTATTTAGGATTAGTTTCACTCAATAATAAAAATACAATATTTGGAGTAACAGGAATTGTAATAATTTTAAGCATTCTAGGTATTAGTAAACTTGAAGTAGAGAATAGTTTTATAAATTACTTTAATAAAGATACTGAAATATATAAAGGAATGAAACTTATAGACGAAGAATTAGGAGGTACAACACCTCTAGAAGTGATTTTAAAATTTCCTCCTAAAGAAAAAGAAAAGAAAGAATCATCATCTGAAGATGATGAGTTTGATGACTGGGGTGATGAAGAAGAGTCTAATGATGAAAAATACTGGTTTACTAAAGATAAAATTGATAAAATTGCGTCTGTTCATAATTATTTAGATAGTTTACCTCAAGTAGGTAAAGTTTTATCTTTTTCCTCTATTATTGACGTTGCAACACAATTAAATAATAACAAACCTCTTGGAACCTTAGAAATGGGTGTTCTTTACTCAAAAATTCCAGAAAGTATCAAAACAGAAATTATAGACCCATATCTTTCAATTGAAGATAATGAGGCAAGAATTAGTTTAAGGATTATAGATTCTCAAGAAAATTTAAGAAGAAATGATTTAATTAATAAAATAAATTTTGATCTAAAAGATAAAATTGGATTAGATGAAAAAGAATTTAAATTAGCTGGTGTTTTGATTTTATTTAATAATTTATTACAAAGTTTATTTAAATCACAAATTTTAACATTAGGATTAGTAATGATTGGGATATTCTCTATGTTCATAATTTTATTTAGAAATATTAAATTATCTTTAATTGGAGTGGTTCCAAATTTTATTGCAGCATTTTTTATCTTAGGAATTATTGGTCTTTTAGGTATTCCATTAGATATGATGACTATTACCATTGCAGCAATTACTATTGGTATTGCTGTAGATAATAGCATTCATTACATTTATAGATTTAAAGAAGAGTTTAAAAAAATTAAAAATTATAACAAAACCTTAAAATTGTGTCATTCAACAGTAGGTGTAGCCATATTAAATACTTCGATCACTATTGTTTTTGGTTTTTCTATACTTGTTTTGTCTAAATTTATACCAACTATTTATTTTGGTATGTTTACTGGGCTAGCTATGTTATTAGCAATGATATCCGTTCTAACTTTACTACCCTCTTTAATCTTAATTATTAAACCTTTTGGTAAAGGAATTAATGCTAGATAGTTTAAGAGATTTTTTTAGTGAAATATCAATAATTGATTTTTTATATCTCGTAATTACAGTTATATCCTTGATACAATGCTACAAAAAAGGATTTGTATTGAGCGTTCTTTCAATGGCCAAATGGATCTTGGCATACGTGATTACTTTAATTTTATTTCCAAGAGTTAAACCATATTTTAAAGATATGATTGATAGTGAATATGTCCTAGATCTAGGATTAGGAATTACAATATTTGTTATCGTAATTTTTCTTATTTTGTTAATTAATAAAGGAATTAGCAAAGCAATTAGCTATACGGGTATAGGTGGCTTGGACAAAACGTTTGGATTCTTTTTTTGGATTTGTTAAAGCTTATATTATTGCAGTTTGTATATTTTCAGGAATTCATATTGTCTATAATCATGATAAATGGCCGTTAAATAATAATCAATCATACGTCTTTCCATACCTTGAAAAAGGTAGTAATTATCTCATAAAAGAATTCCCTAATGAAAAAACATATCAAGATTCTAAAGAAAAAATTGAAGATATTTGATCCAAAATTAAAAGAAGAATGTGGTGTATTTGGTGTAAGTAATGCTAAGGATGCATCTGCTTTAGCTGCACTTGGATTGCATGCTTTACAACATCGGGGCCAAGAAGGTTGTGGAATTGTTACTTTTGATGGTGAAAAATATTATTCTGAAAAAAGGTTTGGTTTAGTTGGTGATAATTTTAATAAAGAAAAACTGCTTAAAAACCTTAAAGGAAATCATGCTATTGGGCATAATAGATACAGCACAACTGGTGAAAATACTCTAAGAAATATTCAGCCATTTTTTGCAGACACTAATGCGGGAGGTATTGGCGTTGCGCACAATGGAAATTTAACTAACTCAATATCTTTAAGAAACAAGTTAGTTGAAGATGGAGCTATTTTTTACACAACATCTGATACAGAAACAATAGTTCAATTAATTGCTAAATCTAAACGTCCTAAAACAATTGATAAAGTTGTTGATGCTATATTTCAAATACAAGGTGGTTATGCTTTAGTAATGTTAACTCAAAACTCGTTAATTGGTGTGAGAGATCCATATGGAATAAGACCTCTTGTAATTGGTAAATTAGGAAATAGTTATGTTCTTGCATCTGAGACTTGTGCTTTAGATATAATTGGAGCAAAATTTGTAAGAGATGTTGAAAATGGAGAGATTGTTTTAATTGAAAATGACAAATTAGAAAGTATTAAGCCTTTTCCTCCAAAGAAAGTTAGACCTTGTGTTTTTGAATATATATATTTTGCAAGACCAGACAGTATATTGAATAACAAAACAGCTTATGAACATCGAAAAAATATCGGAGTAGAACTTGCTAAAGAAAATGATGTTGATGCTGATATAGTAGTTCCTGTTCCAGACAGTGGTAACACCGCAGCACTTGGGTTTGCCCAACATTTAAAAATGAATTACGAACATGGTTTAATTAGAAATCACTACGTAGGACGAACTTTTATTGAACCTAGTCAAAAGATTAGAAGCTTAGGAGTTAAATTAAAATTAAATGCAAATCAAACAACGATAAAAGATAAAAAAATTATACTAATTGATGACTCTTTAGTCAGAGGAACTACCTCTCATAAAATTGTTAAAATGTTATATGATGCAGGTGCAAAAGAAGTACATGTTAAAATTGCTTGTCCTGAAATCCGACACCCAGATTTTTATGGAGTTGATACCCCAACTAAAAAAGAGCTATTAGCAGCAAATAAAACTAATGATGAGATTTGTGAATATATAGGAGCAAAGTCACTAAAATTTTTATCTTTAGACGGATTATATAAAGCAATCGGTTTTGATAAAAGAAATGAGACATACCCACAACTAACTGATCATTATTTTACTGGTGACTACCCAGTAAAACCAATTGATGAATTAGGAGATAGTAAAGTTACCCAATTATCTTTACTAAGCACAGCTTCAAATAATTAAAATGAAAAAAGTAAGTTTCACAGAGATGAAAAATGGTACTAAAGAGGACTATCAACTCTTAGAAAAATATGAAAAAGATTTTGAAAGAAAAACAGCTGATAGAATTTTAAAATATTTAGCAGCTCAAACAACGACACTTGAGGGATATCAAATTACAAGATTAGAGCATTCTTTGCAGGCAGCAACTAGAGCGTATAAAAATGGTGAAAATGAAGAAATGGTTGTTGCTACACTTCTTCATGATATTGGTGATGATTTGGCTCCAATGAATCATTCTCAGTATGCAGCATCAATACTAAGACCCTATGTTTCTGAGAGAACTTATTGGATTATTCAGCATCACGGTCTTTTTCAAACTTATTATAGTGCCCATCATTTAGGAGGAGATAGAAATGCTCGAGATAAATTTAAAAACCATGAGCATTATGAGGCAACAATAAATTTCTGTGAAAACTATGACCAAGCTTCTTTTGATCCTAATTATAAAAGTATGACTTTGGATGAATTTTGTCCAATGGTTAAGAAAATTTTTTCTAAAAAACCATATTATTATCTTTAAATAATTTAATAAGATATTATCTAAACACTAATGATAACTACTAAAGAACAAATCATAGATTATTTTAAATCTGGCATTAAAGAGATAAAAGATTTTAAAATAGGAATAGAACATGAAAAATTTCTTTTTGATAATAAGAACAATAAGAGAATTGATTATTCGAAAATAAAACAAATGTTTGCAGCTTTGTTAGAATTTGGATGGAATCCAATTTTAGAAAAAGAAAATATTATTGGATTAAATAAAGGTGGCAAAAACATTACTCTAGAACCAGGAAATCAAATTGAATTATCAGGAGAAAAACTTAATCATATTCATGAAGCCTGTGCAGAGTCACAAGATTATCTATTTGAACTAAGGCAAGTTACTCAAAAACTAGATATCAATATTGTAAGTGCTGGGTTTGATCCTATCTCTAAATTAGATGAAATTCCAAACAATCCAAAACAACGATACGAATTAATGACCAAAGATATGCCTCTTGGAGGTGAACTAAGTTTAGATATGATGTATCGAACATGTGGTACTCAATTAAACATAGATTATAATTCTGAGGAAGATTTTATAAAAAAATTTAAGATCGTTAATTCAATAGTTCCTATTTCAATTGCTCTATTTGCAAACTCAGCAATTGTTGAAAAGAAAAAAAGTAAGTATTTATCCTACAGATCAAAGGTATGGCAAAACACATCACGAGGTGGTCTTCCTAAAATATTTTTTGAAGAATTAAATTTTGAAAAATATGCTGAATTTGTAGTTAATTTTCCAATATTGTTTATACAACATGAGGGTACTTATATTTCTGGAAGAAAATATACTTTTAAAGAATTCATGGAAGGCAAGATTGCTGAGATAGGAAATAGACTGCCGACAGAAAAAGATTTAACAACTCACTTAAGTACAATTTTTACTGAGAATAGATTAAAAAAATATATTGAACTTCGTTCAATGGATACTTGTGGTTGGGATTGCTTATGTTCTGGACCTGCATTTTTTATTGGTATGTTGTATGGAAATTTAGATAAAGTTTATGAAATAATTTCAAAATGGGACAAAAGTAAAATTATTAACGCATATCTTGAAGCTCCAGAAAAAGGATTTAACACTCAATTGATGGGTAAAGATCTTCTTTATTGGGCTAGTACATTATTAAATTTGTCTAAAAAAGGATTGGAGGAAAGAGATATACTTAATAAACGTGGAAAAAATGAAACTTTATTTTTAAATCATTTACAAAAAGTAATTGATAATAAATTAACTAACGCAGATCATATGATCAGTAAATTTTCTAAAACTGAAGATTTAAGTGAATTATATGATAAATAAAATTGTAGCTGTTCAAGGAAATAACCCTTCTAAATTAAACCCTATAACAGATACTAGTATTTTTCTTGCCCATGAAATCCAAAACAAAAACTACAGGATATTTTATTATGATCCGAAAAACTTATCAGTAATTAATTCAAAAGTAATTGCCTCAGGATTTTTTATCAAATTTAATTACAAAAATAAAAAATTTTTTAAAATATTAAAAAAACAAAAATTAGAACTTACTAAATGTAAATTTATTCTAATTCGACAAGATCCTCCATTCAATCTTGAATATATTTCAGCAACCTACATTTTAGATACTATTAAAAATAAAGTTAAAATTTTAAATAATCCAACCTCAATAAGAAATATTTCTGAGAAATTATATTCAGCTAGATATCAAAGATATATGCCAAACACTATTTTCACTCAAAATATTAGTGAAATTAAAAAATTTTTTAAAAAACATAAAAAAGTAATCTTAAAACCTATTCATAGTTATAGTGGAAATGATATTCATCTATTAAATAAATTTAATTCAAAATTGGTTAATAAATTTATCAAAAAACATGATCATATTATGTGTCAAAAATTTTTACCTAAAATTAGTAAAGGAGATAAAAGAGTATTTATTATCAATGGTAAAGTGTGTGGTGCAATATCTAGAGTTCCTAAACAAGGTTCTTTTTTAAGTAATATGAGTAAAGGTGCAAAACCAATTAATATTAAATTAACAACTAAAGAAAATAAGATCTCAAAATTAATCGCTAATGATCTTAAAAAAGAAAATATTTTTTTTGCTGGTATTGATTTTATTGATCAAAAATTAAATGGAGATATTAACGTAACTTCCCCTACTGGATTAAAAACATTATATGATTTATCAGGAATTAATCTTGCAAAAACTTTTTGGAAAGAATTAAAAGCATGAAATCACTATCAGATCAAAAAAAAGGATCTTTATTAGCTTTTGTTGCGGTAATGTTCATTACCCCTGACAGTTTATTCATAAGATTGTCTAATGTTGATACTTGGGGTTTAGTTTTTTATCGAGGTGCTATTCCATTTTTTACAGTCCTGATTGGAATGCTAATTATCTACAAAGCAAATTTTTTTAAAATGCTTTTTACCAGTGGTCACCATGGAATAATTTACATATTAACCTTTTCGATAACCAACATTACTTTTGTAGTTTCAATTCAAAATACAAATGTTGCAAATACATTGGTAATGATTGCAATGGCACCTATGTTATCAGCTATTTTAGGTGCAATATTTTTAAAAGAGATGCCAGATAGCAAAACCTGGATTGCAATTGGAGTTACATTTTTTGCTGCTGTATATATCTTTTACGACTCGCTTCAATTAGGAAATATTTATGGGGATTTGTTAGGACTTGTAACTGCCTTAGGGTTAGCGATTGGAGCGGTAACCATAAGATCAGCTAAAAAAAAGAACTTAGTTCCTGCTGCGGTAGTTGGAAAATTATTAGTTGCTATTTTTGCTATGTTTTTTATCGAAACATACACTCTCATTGATCAAGACTTGTATATTGTCCCTTTAATGTGTGTGATGTGCGTTGCAATTCCTTTTGTAATGGTAACAATTGCTCCAAGGTTTATTCCAGCTGAAGAAGTAAATTTGTTCTTCTTATTAGAGACTATCATTGGTCCTTTTTGGGTTTGGATGGTAATTAAAGAACAGCCTAGCATCGAAACTATACAGGGTGGAGCAGTCATCATTTTAACGATTGCAATTCATTCATTTCTTAAGCTTAAAAATTCTTAATTCTCAAAAGACAATTAACTTGATTTGGCCACAAATCAGAAATAGATAGCGATTCATATGGAGAAAGTATTAAAAAATTCATGGGCTTTATTTCTAGGTATGGGAGCACTTATGCTTGCCTATGGATTTCAAGGATCATTACTTGGGGTCAGAGCAGTTAAAGAAGAATTTAGTTTAACTGCAACTGGTTTTATGATGTCTGGATATTTTGTTGGTTACTTTATAGGCGCTAAAACTATCCCTCAAATTATTTCTCGTGTAGGACATATTAGAGTTTTTGCTGCATTTGCATCAACAGCTTCGTTAGTAGTTTTAATTCATGCTGTATATGTGAGTCCTTTTGTATGGTTTTTGTTAAGAGTGCTTACTGGAATAAGTATGGTCTCTATTTATACAGTGGCTGAAAGTTGGTTAAATGATAGAGCAAGCAACAAAAATAGAGGAAGTGTTTTATCTGTTTACATGGTCATCTTATATGGTGCCATGGGACTTGGAATGTTTTTACTTAACTTCAGTGATCCACTCAACTTTGAACCTTTTATATTAATTTCGGTCATAACTTCAGCAGCACTAATTCCAATTTTGCTAACAAAAAGAAAAGCGCCAACATTTAAAAAAATATCCAAAATGTCTTTACAAGAAGTATTTATCTCATCTCCTTTTGGAATGGTTAGTTCATTCTTTTATGGAACAATTCAATCTGCATTATTTACTCTTCTTGCTGTGTATGCAACAACAATGAATTTTTCAATTTTTCAGATTTCATTAGTTACATTCTTGCTTGCAATTTCTGGTGCAATATCTCAATGGCCAATTGGAAAACTATCAGACATGTTTGATAGAAGAAAAGTAATAATAATTGTGACTTTTGCTGCTGCTTTTTTTGCTCTTTGTGCAATTTTATCATCAAGACAAATGTATTTACCTGGAGACTTAGCTACAAGTAAATTTTGGTTTTATGTTTTTTTAATTTTGTTTTCTTTTTGTAGTCTTCCAATGTTCTCTTTAATTTTAGCACATACTAATGACTTTATTCCAAAAGAAAAATTTGTTGCTGCTGGAGCTAGTTTACAGTTTACATTTGGAATGGGAGCTATGGGTGGACCTTTTCTATGTTCAATATTTATGGGTATGGTTGGTCCTAATGGATTTTTTATTTTTTTATTATTTTTTCATTCACTAATAGGCATCTATGGAGTTTATAGATCTAGAGTTAGACCTGTTGTTGAAAATCCAGACTCTCAATTTGTTGCAATGCCTCAATCAATTACTCCTGCTGGAATTGAATTAAACCCATCTACTGAACCGATTGAAGAACCAATTAAACAGGTTGTAGAAATAGTTAATAAAGATAATAAACCCTCTAACTTTTAATTTTTAAATTTAAGTTATAAAACAAATTATCTCTATATTGCTTTCTAATAACCTAAGTTTCTATCAATTTGATTAATAAGCTCCTTATTTTCTATAAAGAGTTTGAGATTTTTAAAAAATATTTTCAATACCATTTCAATATAGTTGCCTTGACTATCTGATGAAATATGTGGTGTAATGATTAAATTTGGTGTGTCCCAAAAAGGAGAGTTTTTTGGAATAGGTTCATGCGAAAACACATCTAAAATGGCACCAGCTAATTCATTTTTTTCTAGTTTAATTCTTAATGCTTCATAATCTAAAACGGATTGTCTTCCAATATTAACAATTCCACATGTAGGTTTAAGACTATCCAGTCTTCCTTTGTTTATTAATCCTTTGGTTTCGTCTGTTTCAGGGACAGCAAGATATAAAAAGTCAGCGACAGGTAATACTTCATCTATCTTATCAAATGTAATTACTTTGGAACAACCCTCAACACTATTTCCTTTTCGATTAACACCAATTACTTCAGCTCCAAGTTTACTAATATGTTTTATCATAGAGCCGCCAAGAGAACCTGTCCCAATTACCACAACTTTAAAACCTTCAATAGGTTTACTAAGCAAAGTAACAAATTCTTTATTTTTTTGGTTAGTAACTATTTTTGTCATTTGGTTTTGAAGCATTAAGATGCTCATTAATCCAAACTCACCTGCTTTTTTAGATTGTACTCCACTACTATTAGTTAAAATTAAATCATCTTTCATCCAATCAAAAGGAGACAAATGATTAACACCTGCTGAACTAACATGAATCCATTTAAGATTTGGTGCAATTTCTCTAATACTATTTGTTGGAAATTGCCAACCTAACAAAACGTCTGCATCTTTCATTGAAGTAATATAATTTTCTTCATCCCAATCAACTAGATATTCAATCTTATTTATAATTTCTGGATATTGACTAAGTCCTTTTTCAAATTCATCTTTATTGATAGTGCTATTTTTTTCACCTTCTAGATCACAAGGCAAAAAACCCTCTTTCCAATGGTTATTTCTAATATGAATTCTAATTTTTTTCATTTTTAGATAATTATCTTATCTTTAATTTATTTTAATAATAAATGTATTATCATATAAATTAATAAAAAAAATTATGCCTTCATTTGATGTAATCAGTAAAGTCAACTATCAAGAATTTGATAATGCTCTTGCAAATTGTTTAAGAGAAATTAGTAATCGATATGATTTTAAGGGCCTTAATATTTCAATCGAAAGAAAAGATAAAACTATTACAACGATAGCCACAGATGATTTAAAACTTAAGCAAGTGAACGAACTATTGGAGACACACCTTGTAAGAAGGAAAGTAGATCCACGAGTTTTGAGTGTCAAAAACTCTGAAGGTGCATCAGGTGGAACTATCAGGCAAGTTAGTGAGTTAAAAGAGGGAATAAGCCAAGAAAATGCAAAAAAAATTATTGGAGATATAAAGAAACTTAAACTTAAAATTCAGATTAAAATTCAAGGAGAAGAATTAAGAGTGGATGGAAAAAAAAGAGATGATCTCCAAGATGCTATAGCTGCCATTAAAACAATTGATATTGGTCTACCAATTGAATTTATAAATTTTAGGGATTAATCCAAATTAATAGTAGATAAGGCAAGAGAAACTTTAAAATAAATCAGCAATTACTTCAAAATATTTTTTTAGATTAGTATTAAAATCAAACCTATCTAGATTATTATAAGCAAAATCTATTTTCTTTTTCAACTTTTTTTTATTGTTATGATAAAAAATAATTTTTTTTGCTAAGTCATTGGAACTACCAGTTTTAAATAAAAGACCACCTTTACCATTATTAAGAATTTCATTTGGTCCAGTAGGACAATTTGAGGATATAACAAATTTTTTCAAAGTAATTGCTTCAAGCAATACATTTGGCAAACCTTCAAATATTGAAGATAAGACAAAAAGATCACAGCAACTAGTGTATTTATATGGATTTTTTTTAAATCCAATTACTTTAACGTTAAGATTTAAATTATTTTTGTTAATAAAATTTTGAATTTTACTTTTATTTTGACCTCTACCAATAATAAGTAAAATAAAATTTAATTTGTATTTATTTTTTAAAATCTTCATAGATTTAAGTAATGTAAGGTGGTCTTTTTGGTCTGTAAATCTACCTATATTTAGAATTTTTAATTTCTTTTTATCTTTAAAAAAATTTAAATTAATTTTGTTTTTTGATTTTCTTAAAATTTCTTTTTTATTTAATGGGTTGTAAATACATTCAGTCTTTACATTGAATCTTTTTTTAAATTGCTTCTTAAATTCAAGGCTATTTACAATTATCTTATCTGCTTTCTTAAATGCTTTTTTGAAGATATAATTTTTTAAGTTATTTTGAGTCCAGCCTGAAGGTGAAGAATTTGATCTCGTAACAATTTTAACGTTTAGAATTTTACAAAGAATAATACAATAAACATTTGCTTGAAATGCAAAAACTAATGGTTTTTTTTTACTTAGAATTTCTCTAATTAAAATAAAAAGACATACAACATAATTAAATCTTACTCCAAAATGACTCCATATAGTTGATTTAGGATTAATAATTTTTACATTTTTAAAATTAGAATTAAAAGTTTTTTTAGAAGTAATGAAATGTACATGCTTAATCTTTTTTGCAAAATCGTTTGCAATTATATAAAGGTTTTTTTCTACTCCACCACCAACCATATGGGGCATAAAAAATATTATTTTATTGTCAATCATTTAAATTTTTATGTTATAAAGGTATAAATCATATATTATTATTTTTTATTATATTAAAGAGAATAATATTCAAACAAACATCGTTAAGTTAGATGTTTAAAAAGGTAAACAAGATTGTGATTAAGTGGGGTATTTTAGGCCTTGGAAAAATGGCACAAAAATTTGCCGAAGCAATTCAAGAAGTAGAAAATGCAAAATTAGTTTCTATAAGCAGTCTATCAAAACAAAAAAATGAATTATTTGGTAAAAAATTTAATATTGATGACAAGCTTAGGTTTAACACATATGAAGACTTAATTAATTGCAAAGAAGTTGATGCAGTTTATATAGCCACTCTAAATAATACTCACGCAAACTTAATTATAAAATCTGCAGATGCTGGCAAAAGTATCTTATGTGAAAAGCCTATGGCAATTAATAAAGAAGAAGCCAAGCTAATATTTGAAAAACTTGAAAAAACTAATGTTTTTTTTCTAGAAGCTATTGCTTACAGATCTCATCCACAAATAAAAGAATTAATGAAATTAATTTCAAACGATACAATAGGTAAAATCGAAAAAATAAAATCTAGTTTTGGATTTTCAGTAAAAAATTTTTTGAAATTTATTCCAACTCATAGACTCTTTAATAAAAAGATGGGAGGAGGAGCTATATTAGATATAGGCTGTTACCCTATATCATTTGGGTTATTGATAGCAAAAATTTTACAAGAAGAGTCTTCTTTAAAATATAAACTAACTGACTGTAAAGGAAAATTTAACTTCAGAGGTACAGATGATGAGGCTTATACAAAAATTGAATTTGATAACCTTTTTGAATTAGAGGCAAATGTATCAATTAAAAACAAATTAGAAAATTCATCAGAAATATTTGGTTCTAGAGGTAAATTGAAAGTATCAAGCTGGCTACCTAATAAAAAAAGTTTTATTGAAATATTTAATGAAAAAAATAATCATACAAGAGAAGTTATTTCAAAATATTCGACGTATGCCAATACTATTAAACTTGCATCAGACTCAATTGAAAGAAAACAATTAAAATGTAATTTTCCAAATATGACTTGGCAAGATTCTAAAGAAAATATAAAAATTTTAACTGAATGGAAGGAATACATACAAAATAACATTTAATGAGTATTGATAAAAAAAGTATTTATGTTTGGTGTCCATTCACTTCAGGAGTTGGAACAATTAAAAATGTTATAAATAGCTCATATGGTTTAATTAAGTTTTCAAAATCTAAATTATTTAATGTATGTATAATAAATGTTTTTGGAGAATGGGATAATTACTTAGATGAATTAAAACCCAAAAAAATTGATACCCATAGATTTAGATCTATTAAATTTATTAGGTCATTGAGAAAAGAAGGTTTTTTAAAGAGTAGGATCTCTTACTTATTGATTTTTTTTTCATCTTTTTTCTCTTTATTTTCTATAATCAAGAAAAAAAAACCTGATTTTCTTATAATTCACTTAATTACATCTTTGCCTATAATTCTATTTTATATATTCAAGTTTAAGACCAAATTAATTTTACATATAGCTGGTCATCCTAAAATGACACCAATCAGAAAATTTATCTGGAAAACTGCATCTAGTAAAATAACTAAAATCATCTGTCCTTCTAATGAGTTAAAAGATTATCTTTTACAAAATAAAGTATTTGAAGAAAATAAAATGATTGTCATTCAGGACCCTCATCTATTGATTAAAAAGATTAATGACTTACAAAACGAAGAGATACTTGATGATTTTTTTGATGGTAAAAAAATTTTGATTTCAATTGGTCGATTAACTGAACAAAAAAATTATCCTTTTTTAATTAATAATTTTAATAAACTAGCTTCAAAATATGATGATATTAAATTATTGATAATTGGAAGTGGTGAGATGAAAATTACTATTGAGCAATTAATAAGAAAACTGGGTATACAAAATAAAATAAGAATAATAGATCATAAAAAAAATATTTATAATTATCTTAAAAAATCTAAATATTATATTTCAACCTCAGTTTGGGAAGGATCAAGTTTAGCAATGATTGATGCTGCCTATATAGGTATTCCAATATTATGTAGTAACTGTCCTTCTGGCCGTAAAGAATTTATTGGCAATAATGAAAGAGGTTTTTTATATAATGAAGGGAATGATGCAGATTTTTTAAATAATTTTAATGAGATGTATAAGATGGATTCAATATCAATTAAAAAAAAATTAATTAAAGCAAAAAGTGCTTCAAAAAATTTCACATTATTTAAGAATTATTTAAGATTAAAAAATATCTTAAAATAATAAAATATTATTTAAATAAATGAACAAAGAAAACGCAAGTAAACTGTGGAAAATGATACAGGAAGCTGGCGATTATTTGGGGGAATAGAGGGACACATTATTCCACATTAAGCTACATCAAACTACAGTAATAATGCGAGTAATTAAAAATTAACTTAAAATAAATCAGACTAAGACTCATCAATTTCTTCTCTTAAACTCGAACTATACTCGAATTAAAATAGATAAATCAAAACAGTAATTTATATCAAAATAAGTCTTTGTCAACAGTTGTTGATAAAATAATAATATAAGTCAACAGTTGTTGACTTTTTAAATGATAGATTCTAAACTTTATTTTCAAAAAGGAGTAATTATGAATAATGAAGATAAGAATATGAGTCGAAGACAAGCAATTAAGGGAATTGGTGCAGTAGCATTAGGTACCACAGCATTAGCAGCCTCAAGTACTGCTAAAGCAAATGAAAACAAAACTAAAAAAGAACTGGATGGAAAAACAGCTCTAATCACAGGTGGTGCACGTGGCATTGGTTTGGCAAGTGCTGAAGAGCTAGCAAAGGCAGGAGCAAATATTGTTCTTTTTGATGTAGCAAGTGATTTAGAGGGTGTAAATTATCCTTTGGCCAATGATTTAGATCTAGCAAATGCAAAAAGTAAAATAGAGTCTTATGGTGTTAAATGTATTACTTATAAAGGAGATGTAAGAGATAGATCTGCTCTATCAGATGCTGTTGGTATGGCTGTTAAGCAGTTTGGAACATTAGATCATGTTGTAGCAAATGCAGGAGTAACACAAATTGGAATGATGGAATATTTCAGTGAAAAAGAAATTCAAACTGTAATTGATATAAATGTGACTGGAGTAGTGAAAACTATACAAGCTTCTATACCAGTTATGAGAAAACAAAATTCTGGAGGAATAACTATTTTATCTTCAGTTTTAGGACGTATGGGTGAAGAGTGGTTTCCAGTTTATTCTGGTACTAAGTGGGCTG
This sequence comes from uncultured Pelagibacteraceae bacterium, assembly GCA_902560015.1. Taxonomy (GTDB): domain Bacteria; phylum Pseudomonadota; class Alphaproteobacteria; order Pelagibacterales; family Pelagibacteraceae; genus Pelagibacter. Next base: position 20,810 of record CACEKA010000008.1, on the reverse strand, counting down.
TAATTGGATTAGCAAAAAGTACTGCTTTAATTATGGGAAAACATAACGTTACTTGCAATGCTATATGTCCAACTGTTGTAAAAACTAAACTCATGAACAATAAATATGTTCTAGGAGCAATGTCTCCAGAAAACCCAACATGGGAAGGTTTAGAAACGTTAATGAAACAATGGAGAAACCCCCTTCCAATGGGAGCATATAACCCTAATGAGATTGGTGAAATGGTTAAATTCTTTGCTAGTAAAAGTGGTGAAAAAATTACTGGTGAAGTTCTAGGAGTAGCAGCAGGTTTGTTTGCTCGGAATACAGCTTAAATATTCTCCCTCTCAGATCAATCTTTAAGACCCTATTTGAATTGATCTAAAAAACTATAAGTCACCTTGTATTTATTATAAGGTGACTTGTTATATTTTTTTAAAAGATGAGAAATTCAAATAATTCAAAAAAAATAATTTTTAATACTGCTAAAAAGCTTTTTTGGACTAAAGGTTATTCAAATGTTTCAGTTCGAGATATTGCCAAACAATCTAAATATGACATCGCTCTTATCTCTAGGTACTTCGGCAGTAAGAAAAAGCTTTTCGAAGAAACATTAAAAGATGTTGCAGAATGGTTTGTTGATGTAAATCCAAATAACGTTGTTGATTTTATGGTTGAAGGTCTAATGGAAAATTCGAATCCAAAAGATGATGTAAACCTTGTTAGAATGCTATGTATGAATTCTGGAGATCCAGAAGTTGGACATATAGTTAAAAAATTTCATAGAGAAAAAATGAGAAAACCAGTAATTGATGGGATAAAGAAAAAAATTAAACCTATTAATTATGATTTAATGGGCGCGATTTTAGTAGGGGTTTCAGTTGCACGAAAAACTCTCGACAATCCCATTTTAAGCAAACTGAATGATAGAGAATATGAAAAGGTATTAAGGCATTTATTTAATGCAGCGTTGAATTATAAAAATTAATTATAGGATTTAATAGGATAACTCGAACTACACTCGAACTAGAAGAGATAAAACACGTTATTGGGTTGTATGAACAAAGAAAACGCAAGTAAACTCTGGAAAATTATTCAGGAAGCTGGCGATTATTTACGGGATTAGAGGGACACATTATTCCACATTAAGTCATTTTTCTAGCAATTAGACTCTCTGTTCGGGATTTGGTAATCTTGGATTATGAAAAAACTTTTAGGGATTTTGGTTCTGGGCTTAATATTAAGTAGTACTGCAATTGCAAATCAGTTAAGCAAGTCTCCATTTATTCCTGATGATGTTTATGATGAATTTAATAAATTACCAAAAGAACATAAAATTAAATTTTGTGGCTTTGAATATTTTGAACCAAACAACTATACAATTAATAAAGATCTAGCACCAAGAATTTTTGGTTACAATTCTAGGATGGATAATTGGAAAACTGTTGAAGGGGCTTATAGTAGAGACGTTTTTAGACATTATACTTACAGTGTTACTTTTGCGATGGTGACTGAAAACGATAGTGTTAAAGAATTTCTTTTTGATAAACTTTATATCTGGGCAAAAAATAATGCTCTTTCTAAAACAAAACAATGCTACACAAATAATCCTGAAAATTCTATTCTGGATGAATGTGAGGGGGAGTGGAGTGACTCTGACGGACAAGATTTGGCTCCAATAAAAGACTCTACTGTTGCGCTTGAGATAATTATGGGTCTAAACTATATTTATAATCTTAATTTTTCTGACTATAAAATAAATGACTCAAGACATGAAATCATTAATGAATGGTTTAAGTCTTTTTATAAAAGAATAAAACCAGCTAAAAATTTTTATATGGGGAATTCAGCTGGATTTTTTTTTCCAAACATAGCGTTAAGACATAATGCTAACAAAAAATACAAAGGAATGGTAAAGAAGTTAGTCAAAGGAGCTAACAAGTGGATTTTAAAAGATGGAAGTATTAAAGATAGAACTACACGTGGAAATCGTGCATTATGGTATCATCATAATGGATTAGGAGAAGCATTTATTATTTTAGAAATCGCCAAAGCTGCGAATGTAAAATTACCAAAAAATTATGAAAAAAAACTACTTAAAGCTGTAGAATTATTTCATGACTCATTTCTAGATAATTCAAAAATAGAACCCTGGGCCAAAAAGCAACACAATTCGCAAGCTAGCAATGGGGTGCAAAAATTTTCTAAAGAACTAGATTACATAAGTTTTAACGGCCCATGGTTTCATATTATGCAGTATAGATATCCCGAACACAGAACAACAAAATTTTTAAAGTCTCATATGACTCATCGCGCAAAATCTCTTAAAGGAGATGAAGTTATTGGAATTGGAATGGGCTGTATATATAACGCATTAGCAAATCAATGAAAAAAATTTTAGGGATCGTGGTTCTGGGTTATAGGATTTTATAGGATAACTCGAACTATACTCGAACTAGAAGAGATAAAACAAAGTTTTAAGTTGTATGAACAAAGAAAACGCAAGTAAACTCTGGAAAATTATTCAGGAAGCTGGCGATTATTTGGTAGGCCAACTACCTGATCACCCAAATCATCCTAAAGGAAGAAACTCCTATGCTCATGTTGCTATATGTGTGAAAGATCATTTTAATGCTAGTTATAAAGATATTCCTGATGAAAAGTTTGAAGAAGTAGTAAAATATATTGAATTTTTAAAGCAAAATCCTAATTAGAATTTTTTAAAGTCTCTAGCAACCCATTAACATCTTCCTCTTGAGTGTTCCAAGCAGCAACTAATCTTACAGATTTACCATCTAACTCTTCTTCATTCATTTTGTAACCTTCTGAATTTAAATGTTCGATCATATTTCTTGGAAATTTTGCAAAAACTTCGTTGGCCTCTGTTGGATATGAAAGCTTAATATCAGAATGATGATCCAATCCCTCACTTAGTTTTTTTCCCATTTCATTTGCATGCTTTGCATTTCTAAGCCAAACATCATTTGAAATATAAGCATTTAATTGAGCTGATACAAAACGCATTTTAGATAATAAGTGCCCTGCTCTTTTCATTAAAAAAGCAATATTGCCAACTAAATCTTTCTTAAAGAAAATTATTGCTTCAGCTGCAAGACAACCATTTTTGGTTGCACCAAATGATAATACATCAATACCAGATTTCCACGTCATCTCAGCAGGTGTTACATCCAAGGAAACTAATGCATTTGCAAACCTTGCTCCATCCATGTGCATATTAAGATTGTGTTTATGAGCAACATCTGAAATCTTTTTAATTTCATCTAGTTGATAAACTTCTCCAGTTTCACAGACTTGGGTAATACTAACTGATGAAGGTTGTGTGTGATGAACAATTCCTTTTCCTCCAATCGCTTCATCTAATTCATTATCAGTTATTTTTCCATTAATTCCTTGTAATGTAACTAATTTTCCACCTCCTGTATAAAACTCAGGAGCACCACATTCGTCTGTATTTATATGAGATAACTTGTGACAATAAATATTTCCAAATGATGGAGTCATTGTTGATAGTGCCAAAGCATTAGCTGCTGTGCCTGATGCAGTTGGAAAAACAATTACCTCTTTTTCAAAAATTTCTGAGAACTTGTCTTGTAATTCAGTAGAAATTTGGTCATTTCCATATGGTGTACTGTCACCATCATTTGCTTTAATAATTGCATCAAGAACTTCAGGACATGCACCAGCAACATTATCAGATGCGAATTTGATTCGCTCTCTTTTTGTTTTAATTTTAGCCATATTATTGTTTTGGAAAATAATCTTTTAGAGTGCCTTCTCTATATACATCGGCTGTACAGCAATGAAGTCCTCCACCAAATGCATAAGCATCTCTTAAATCAACCGGAATAACCTCCATTCCTAATTTATCTAATTGCTCTTGTTGATAAACTTCACTTTTTTCAACACATACTGTTTTTGGATCTAAAACTAATACATTCATTGATAACCATGTTGATGAATAACATAAAGGTGGTGGTTCATTATGAGCAGGTTGTGCACTATCAACAATTTCCCAACCATTATCTTCAAATAGTTTTCTCTGTTCTTTTGGCAATCTTCTTTGAGGGTTATTAATAATTAAACCTTCTTTAATTGGAGTAAAGGTTGCATCAATATGAATTGGGTAAGGGTCACCTGGGAAGTTAACAGCATGAATTCTATGGTCTTTATAATGTCTTTTTAACCAATCAATTCCTTTTAAATTTGTTGTAAAACCGTGCTGAACTACAAGATCTTTACCAAATCTTAGCACATCTGCTGCATCAAATAATGGCTCCTCTTCAGTAGTTACAAAAAATTTATCTTCAGTCCATTCTAATCTTTTTTGAATACCAATTTTATCTGACAAATAATCTTTTCTATAATCTTTATCTGTTAACCTTGGTTTTGGTGCCGACTCATGTCTCATATTTGGATCTTGATTATAATATTCTTGAAGCAAAGGCCGGTAACAAAGATATTCAAACCATCTACAACGATAACTCATTGTTGCCTCTAATATTTCATTTCCTACTGTAAGCAAAACATCTCTTGGTGGCATACAACCAAACATGGTTTCAGCTTCCCAATCTGGTGTTGATGTTTTTTGATTAAAATCAATTGGGGAAGGACGATCTACTTTAACTCCTCTTTGAATTAGCATATTCGAAAAATCATCTAGTAACTGATTAGCTTTATCTACAGTATCTTTAGTTCTTGGTCCGAATTGTCCTCTCATGTCACTATCCTCAGGAACTTTGGCATCAAGTGCTGGTTCAGGAGCTGGTATACATGTTCCATCAGCTCTACCGACGATCACATGTTTTAATGGATCCCATTCATTCCAGCTATTAACAATAGTTTTGGTATCGCTCATTAGGATTAGATTTTTATAATATTATGCTCTGGGCCGAAAGGAAATTTTGTAATATTTTCTGCGCCATCTTTACCGATTACTAAAATATCATGTTCTCTATATCCCCCAGCGCCTGGATTTCCTTCAGGAATCATAATCATAGGTTCCATTGAGACCACCATATTTTCTTCAAGTACAGTATCAATATCCTCTCTAAGTTCTAATCCAGCTTCTCTACCATAAAAATGTGAAAGTACTCCAAAAGAATGTCCATAACCAAAAGTTCGAAAATGCAAATATCCAAGTTCTGCAAAAAGTTCATTAAGTTCATGGCAAATATCCGAGCATTTTACACCTGGTTTAATTAATTCTAGTCCACGTTTATGAACTTTAACATTTGCCTCCCATGCCTTAAGACTTTCATCATCAGCATGATCTAAAAATAATGTTCTCTCTAGTGCAGTATAATAACCAGAGATCATTGGAAACGTATTTAGGGATAAAATATCTCCTTTAATAAGTTGTCGATTAGTTTTTGGATTATGAGCACCATCTGTATTTATACCTGACTGAAACCAAACCCAAGTATCCATATATTCAGCCCCTGGATATGTTTTTACAATTTCACGCTCCATACGATCACGTCCAGCTATAGCAATTTCAATTTCTGTATTTCCTTCTTTGATATTTTTAACAATTTCTTCTCCACCTAAATCAGCAATTCTTGCACCGTTTTTGATTATTTCAATTTCTTCATTTGATTTAATCATTCTAAGTTTCATTAAATCTTGTGAAACGTCACTAAAAACTGAAAATGTAAAAATAGATCCAATTTTTTCTTTCATATCTAATGTAACATGATCATTTTCAAGCCCGATATTTTTTGGTGGATCTTGTCTTCCAATAATTGATACTATCGCTCTTAAAAAATTATCTCTTTTCCAATCTGTATAGATTACATTATCACAATGTGATCTCCTCCATGGTTGACTAGCATCTATATTTGCCGAAATTGTTGAAATTTTATTTTTTGTGATAACACATCCGTATGGTCTACCGAATGAACAATAAATAAAACCTGTATAGTAGGCAATGTTATGCATTGAAGTTAAAATAACCATATCAAGATTATTTCTATCCATAACAGATCTTAAATTATTTACTCTTCGATCATACTCTGCGTTTGTAAAGGGGAGCTTAGCTTTCTCACCATTTTTCAATGTAAAAAAATCTGGTCTTTCCATGATATTAATTTAAGCCAATATATCTTTTATTCCATCTCATCACTAAACTGTAATAGGTAAGTGATATAAAAAGAAAAAAACCACCAATAATAGTGTTAGTTGCAGGTATTTCATTAATACCAAATAACGGTAACCAAACCCAAAATATTCCACCAATAACCTCTGTTAATGATAATAATGTTAACTCTGCTGCTGGAATAGCTTTTGATCCAATTGAATATAAAATTAATCCAAGACAAACTAGAGTTCCATGAAGAGAAAATAATGAACTGTTATAACTTGATGAGAAAAATACTAAATCTTTACTCAAAATCATTATAGATGCAAAAACAACACAAAAAAATCCTGCAAAGGCGGTTGTGGTAAACTTTGGAGTTTCTTTACGCCATCTTAAAGAAACTGAAAATACAGAAAAACCAACTGAAGAAGTTATGCCAAAAACAAATCCAATTAATGAAGTTTCAGAAGTATTTCCTATGGCCATTATTCCTATTCCTACAGTCGCAATAATTATTGAAACCCAAACATTTAATGAAATTTTTTCTCTTAAAAACAAAAAAGCTAGCAATGCTGTAAAAAATGGCATAGCAGCAAGACATAATAAGGTAATTGCAGCACTTGTATTTGTTATAGAAAACATGAAAGAAATCATTGCAATACCTAGGCCTGAACCTCCTATGAGTCCTGATAAACCAATTCTAAAATAATTTTTGTAAAAATCTTTACCCTCTTCAAAGAATAAATAAAGATTTAATAAAATGAATATTGTTAAGCCTCTACCAAAAATATATTGCCAGGGTATTAATTGAGGATCCTCCATATATCTAACCACTAATGGTCCAAAGGACCAAATAAGACCTGCAAATAAAACAACTGGGACCGCTATTTTTGGATTTTTAAGTCGAAACATACTGGATATTTAATTGTAAATAGATTTAACTACAACAAAAATGACATTGGTTAGAATAAAGTGCTATTGGATTGATTGGGAAAAAAACAATCAACAATCTCACCCTTTTTAAATTTAGATTTGCCTGAGGGTAATAAGGCCCAAATATTAGATTTTACAAACGATTTTATCCTAAAAGACTCTTGTCCTTGAAGAACCTCGACTTCTATTTTTCCATTTTTAGTTGTGTTGAATTTGCTCTTTGCAAATCTTGTAAAATTTTTCTTTTTATAAAAATTACTTTTTAAAATAGCTTTAATAGGTTTCTCCTCGCTAAGACCCAAAATATATTCAATGTATGGAAATACAAAAAATCTAAAACAGGCAGCTGAGGACATTGGATTTCCTGGTAGGCCAAAAATTGCTTTTTGTTTTCCTCTAATCTTTGCAAATAATATTGGTTTTCCTGGTCTTATTGCAACACTTTTAAAATAATTAGATAGTTTAAATGACTTAATGACACTTGGAACAAAATCAAATTTACCTGCTGAAACAGCCCCTGAAGTAATAATAATATCAGTAGTAGATTTTAACATCTTAGTTATTTTAGATTTAAAAACTTTTTCATGGTTATCTTTCAATATTCCACCATTTTTAAAATTGAATAAAAAATTTTGATCTAAATTTTTTATATAATGATTATTTGAATTTCTTACCTTCCAATCTGGAATGTTGTCTGAATTAGATATTTCGTTTCCTGTTGAAAAGAACAGAATATTAATTTTCTTTTTTACTTTAATATTTTTAATTCCAAGTGATTTAAAAGCTAAAATATGATTGGGCTGAATGATTATATCTTTTTTAACTACTAATTCTCCTTTTTTATAATCAGATCCTTTAAACCTTACATGATTATATTTAGTTATTTTTTTATTTACTAAAATATATTTAGCATTTTCTTTATTAGGAAAAAAAACAATTTGCTCCATTGGAATAATGGTATCAAAACCTTTAGGTATGATTGCTCCTGTCATAATTTCAACAGTATTAAATTTATCAATCTTTTTTTTAAAAGGTTTTACTCCTGCTGCAATTGAGCCAATAATTTTAAATTTTTGATTAGATTTTTTTTTGATATTTTTTGTATCTTTTGAATTAATTGCAAAACCATCAAAAGCAGCATTATCTCCAGTTGGATAGTTTATATTTGAATATACATTTGATGACGTAACTCTATTTAAAGAGTTAATGCTCTTAATCTTCTCATCCTTAATCTTGATGGTCCCTTTTTTTAAAATATTTTTAGAACTCTTGTAACTAATCATGAAATATATTTTTAGCTTTCTCTAAATCTTCTTTTGTATTGATATTAAAGAAAGGATCATTTTTTTCAAAATTCATATTAATTATCTTTACACCAACATTATTAGCCCAATTTTCAACTTTTCTATCCCCATTTTCTAAATCTTCTTCTAATTTATCTATTAAATCAATAGACCATAAACCAAATATATTATGTCTTGTGTTATTTGATTTAATAAAAAAAAGTTTACTGTCTTCAGATTTAACCTTTTTAAGAAAATCTTCTAATATTTGTTTTTTAAAAAATGGGGTATCGGTTGGAAAAGTAGAAACCCATTGATAGTCTTTATTATTTTCTTTAATCCATTTCATTGCAGACAAAACGCCTCCAAGTGGTCCTAAATTATTTTTAAAATCTTTAATTAATGAAACTTTTTCAGATTGATTAAATTTTATGGGATTATTGGAGACAATAACAATCTCATTAAATACATCGATAATTTCAGCAAGAACATAATCTATCAATAATTTGCTACCTAATTGAACTTGTGATTTATCTTCTCCAAATCTTTGAGACTTTCCGCCGGCTAGTACTGTGCCTAAAATCTTGCTATGATCCATTTACAAAATATAAAACATTAAGACTTTAATTAAAGAAATATAATGGATCTTAGAATTTTAGAAATAGCATCTCATACCGACAACAATAAAGTCATTGAGAATTTTACACATAAATCGAAACACAAAAATCCTTTATGTGGAGATGAAATGGAAATCAGCCTAGTAATTAAAGACGATGTAGTAAAAGATATGGGTTATCAATGTAAATCTTGTGTATATTGCCAGGCCTCGGTTAGCTTACTCTCAAGAAAAATAAAAGAAAAAAAGATAGAGGAAGTAAAGTCTTTTATATTATCAGGTGAAAGTTTATTTTCTGATGTAAAGACTGTTATAGAAAAACATTGGAAAGATTTTAAAGAAATTTTAGATAAAAAAAATATAGCTAGAAAAGAATGTTTGTTGCTTCCTCTTAGAACAGTTTTAAAGGCTTTAAAAACTTAATGATTAAAATTACTAAACCACTATTACAAAAAGCACTGATTGCAGGTTTTTTTTCAGCTTTTACAATTGGTGTCTTAACTGTTCTAACTTATAAAAGCACACTAGGATATTTTCTCGCAGGTTCATTTGGTTCATCGATGGTTTTATTATTTGGTTTTCCAGAGAGTCCTTTTGCTCAACCAAAAAATGTTTTTTTTGGTCATCTATTAACAGCATTAGTTGGAGTAATTTTTGTAAACTATATACCTCTACCAATTTATATAAATATTGCGCTTGCAGTGGGTGCTGGAGTTTCTTTAATGATTTTATTTAATGTTGTTCATCCTCCTGCAGGTGGGAATCCTATTATAGTAATAATTGGAAGTGTTTCTTATGAATACTTAATTAGCCCAATAATTTTCGGTTGTATCATAATTTTATTATTAGCAATTTTAATAAATAAATTTCTCCTAAGAAGAAATTATCCTTTGAAATAATTTATGAATTCAAAATATAAAGTTTCAAAATATCATTCTGGTAAATTTGAAAATATTGAGGATTTAATTTCTATTGAAGAACCATTAGAAATTTCTATAAAATTTAAAGAAACAGACGATTGGGTAAAAAAAATTTTATCCATTACTATGCGAACTCCTGGTGATGATGAAGATTTAGTACGAGGTTTTCTTTTCAATGAACAATTAATAAAAGATATAAAAGATATCGATACTATAGAAAGTTTTGGTGATAAAGTTGGTCAATACAATATTCAAAATAAAATTCTAGCAACTTTAAATAATTCAGAAAATATTAACATCTCAAAGATTAAGAGAGATTTTATGACAAACTCCTCATGTGGTGTTTGTGGTAAATCTTCATTAGATGCTTTGGAAATCATAAAAAAAAATAAGACAAATCCAGACCAGCCTAAAATATCAAAAGAAGTTATAATTAAATCCCCTTCTGTACTTCGAGAAAATCAATCTGAATTTAGTAAAACTGGTGGTATTCATGCAAGTGGCTTATTTAACAGTAATGGTGATTTGATCTCTGTCAAAGAAGATGTGGGTCGTCACAATGCTTTAGATAAACTTATTGGTTGTACTTTAATTAATGGGCAAATTAATCCTTTAAACCAATTCATAACTTGCTCTGGAAGGCTGAATTTTGAACTTGTTCAAAAGGTTTTAATGACTGATATTGGAATAATGATTGGTGTTGGTGCGCCAACTAGTCTTGCTATAGATTTAGCGAATAAATTTGACATTACCCTTATAGGTTTCGTAAAGAGGGATAGTTTTAATATTTACACAAATAACAAAAAAGTTATTGTGGGCTAATAAAAAAAGAGGGTAATTGTGTCAAAAAATATAAGTAATTTATCAGGTAGAATTGGCTTAAAAGATAACCTATTCAAGCAAATATCTGAAAATACTCTAAGTGATGCCCCAAAAGATATAAAAGAAATTGCTAAAGAACATAACCTAGGTGTTTCCACTCTTCATGGTGCTGAAAGTTTCTACGAATTTTTAAGACCTTCACATAGAGAGAAAAAAGCATTTGTTTGTAATGGAAGTGCTTGTATGTGTGCAGGTACCCAAGAAAAATTAAAAGATACATTAAAAGAAAAATTAGGTGATGATAAAGTTGGAGAAATGTTTTGCCTAGGACATTGCTATGAAAATAATGCTTTTCATTATGATGGTGAAAACTATGCAGGAAAAGACATTGAAAAAATTGATCAAATTTTAAAAGGTGAAGAGATTAAACAAGATAAATTTTTCTCAAAAAGTTATGCAACAACAAGTTTTTTAATGGATGATAAATTATCATCTACTGATCAATTTAAAGATCAATTAAATAAATTTTTAAAAACAGACAAACAAGAAATCATTAAATCTCTATTAGACTCTAATCTTACTGGAAGAGGTGGCGCAGGGTTCCCAACTGGAATGAAATGGGATTTTTGCAGTAAAGCAAAAGGAGATAAAAAATATGTTTTATGTAATGCAGATGAAGGTGACTCTGGTGCATTTTCAGATAGATATCTATTAGAAGACCAGCCACTTAAAGTTATCTTTGGTATGGTGCTTTGTGGAATGGTAATTGGAAGTGATGAAGGTGTCTTATACATAAGAGGAGAATATCCAAAATCTATAGAAGCTATCAACGGCTGTATCAATGAGTTAAAAAAATTAAATTTATTAGGTGATAACATATTAGGAACTAATTTTTCTTTTGATCTAGGTATTTGTATTGGTCAAGGTGCTTATATTTGTGGAGAAGAAACTGCTTTGATTGCATCTATAGAAGGAAGACGAGCTGAAGTAGATGTAAGACCTCCTTTTCCAGTTACAGAAGGTTTGTATAAAAAACCAACAGTTGTTAATAACGTAGAAACTTTAGCAGCAGCAACTGGTATTTTAATTAATGGCCCAGAAAAATTTTCATCTATAGGAAATAAAAAATCTGCAGGGACAAAACTTGTATGTCTTGATAGTTTTTTTAAAAATCCTGGTGTTTATGAAATTGATATGGGAACACCAATGAAAAAAATATTCAATGAAATTGGTGGAGGATATAAAGAGCCTGTTAAAGCATTTCAGATTGGTGGACCTTTAGGAGGTGTTGTTCCTCTTAGTGAAATAGAAAATTTAAACTTAGACTTTCAAGAATTTACAGCAAAAGGCTTTATGTTAGGACATGCAAGTGTAGTTAGTATTCCAAAAGATTTTTCTATGGCTGAATATATTCATCACTTATTTGAATTCTCAGCTGAAGAATCGTGTGGCAAATGTTTTCCTGGAAGACTTGGATCGTATAGAGGAAAAGAGATGTTTGACCAAGCTAAGAAAGGAACTGCTAAAATACCCCTTAAATTGCTTAACGAATTGCTTATTACAATGCAAAAAGGCTGTTTGTGTGCTCTTTGTGGAGCCATCCCTACTCCAATTATGAATATTCTTAAGTACTTTGGAGAAGAAATGAAAAATGATATGGTAAAAGATAATTAATGAGTTCAGAAAAAAGAAAAATAGCTTATATCGATGGTAAACCATATGAAATTGGTGCCAATCATACGTCTATATTAAAATTTGTTAAAAGCTATGTTGGAGAAAAAAAAGTTCCAACGTTATGTGATGATCCAAATTTAGCTCCTTATGGTGCTTGTCGTGTATGTTCTGTTGAAGTTGCTTTAGAAAAAGATGGTCCAACAAGAATGGTTGCGTCTTGTCATACTCCAGTTGCTGAAAACCAACATATATTTACATCTAACGAAGCAATAACAAATCTTAGAAAAAATATTGTTGAATTAGTTTTAACAGACCACCCAATGGAATGTGATAGCTGTGAAGTTAATAATAACTGTGAACTTCAAACGGTAGCTAATGATTTGGGAATTTCTGATCACAGATACAATAGTCCAAAACAACATAAAGGTATTCCAAGAGATACTTCTCATGACTACATGAGAATGAATTTAGATAACTGTATCAATTGTGGAAGATGTGTAAGAGCCTGTGATGAAATTCAAGGATCATTTGTTCTAACTATGAGTGGTAGAGGATTTGAATCTAAAATTACAACAGATAATGATATGATGTTTGGAGACTCTTCATGTGTATCATGCGGAGCTTGTGCACACACTTGCCCTACTGATGCAATCTCAGATGTTTTTCAGTCAAAATCTGCAGCTGTAGACAAAAAAGTTAGAACAACATGTTCTTATTGTGGAGTTGGTTGTAACTTAGAAGCATCTATTAAAGATGAAAAAGTCGTAGCAATTGATACACCTAAGGAAACTGAAGTAAACGCTGGTCACACTTGTATTAAAGGTAGATATGCATTTAGTTTTTATGACCATCCAGACAGATTAAAAACTCCATTAATCAAACGAAATGGAAAATTTGAAGAAGCTTCTTGGGATGAAGCCTATGATTTTATCAAAAAAGAAATGAATAGAATTGTAAAAGATAATGGACCTGATGCATTTGCAGGAATTTCATCTGCTAGATGTACTAATGAGGAAAATTATATATTTCAAAAAATGATTAGAGCGGCTGTTGGAACTAACAGTGTCGACTGTTGTGCAAGAATATGTCATTCACCTACTGCATGGGGAATGCAACAAACATTTGGAACTGGTGCAGCAACTAATTCTACTGAAGATATTTATCACGCAGATTGTTTTATCGTTATCGGAGCAAATCCAACTAATGCTCACCCTGTAACTGGAGCAAAAATAAAGCAACAAGTCATGAAGGGTAAAAAATTAATTGTTCTAGATCCTGTTACTACCGAATTGGCCAAACTTGCTGATTATCATATTAAATTAAGACCAGGGACTAACGTTGCAGTACTAAATATGATGTTACACTTTATTGTTAAATCTAAACTATATAATGCAGATTTTGTAAGAGACAGAACTGAAGGGTTTGATAATTTTCTTAAAGAAATTGAAAGACAAGATGTTGATCATTTAGCTAGTGTTGCAGGAGTAGATAAACAAATGGTTAAAGAAGCAGCAATTGCTTATGCTACAGCTAAAAACTCAATGGAATTTCATGGATTAGGAGTTACTGAGCAAGAACAAGGATCAAAAACAGTGATGCTAATTGCAGATCTTGCAATGATTACAGGAAATATTGGAAGAAAAGGAGTTGGTGTTAATCCACTAAGAGGACAAAATAATGTTCAAGGAGCCGCTGATATGGGATGTCAGCCTCATCAAGGTGCAGGTTACTTTGAAGTTGCTGATGAAAAAAATCAAAAATTTTATACAGAAAAGTATGGTGTAACTCATCCAACTAAACCAGGATTAAAAATTCCACAAATGTTTGAAGCAGCAATAGATAAAGAGTTAAAAGGTTTATGGATTATTGGAGAAGATATTGTTCAAACAGATCCTAACAGTGCACATGTTGTTGAAGCAATGAATTCATTAGAACTATTAGTAGTGCAAGAAATATTTATGAGTGAAACGGCAAAACTTGCAACCGTTGTGCTTCCAGGAACTACTTTCTTAGAAAAAGACGGTACTTTTACAAATACTGAAAGAAGAATTCAAAGAGTAAACAGAGCCGTTCCACCATTACCAGGTACAAAACCCGATGGTGTTATCGTAACAGATATGATGCAAAAACTAGGTTTTGATCAACCTACATATGATGCAGATCAAATGCTTAAAGAAATTGCAGATGTTGTCCCGTTCTTTAAAGGGGTTACAAGAGAAAGACTTGGTAAACTTGGTCTGCAATGGCCAGTTCAAGAAGATGGAACTGATACACAGATACTTCATACTGAAACATTTAAATTAGGAAAAGGAAGACTCAAAAACTTTGACTGGAAAGAATCAAGTGAGATCGAAGCTAATCAAAAAGATTACCCATTGATTTTAACAACTAGTAGAGTTTTACAGCATTACAATGCTGCAACAATGACAAGAAGAACTAAAAATATTAATATAGTAGATGAAGATTTACTTTTAATACACCCAAAAGATGCGGCTCATCGAGATCTTAACACAGGAGATATAGGAAGACTTTATTCTGGAAGAGGTGAAGTTGCTTTAAAAGTCGAAGTAACAGATAAAGTTAAAGAAGGAATTGTGTTTACAACTTTTCATTTCCCTGAACATATGGTTAATATGGTTACTGGACACGGTAAAGATGAAGAAACTATGTGTGCTGAATATAAAGTATCTTCTGTAGAGGTTCAAAAAATTTCCAATCAGTTCAAAACAGAAGTTAAACCAAAAGAAAATCAAGCTGAAGTTAATTAATTAAAATGACCATTGGGTGGCATTTTGATAATACATATTCAAAATTATCTAAAATATTTAGAGAAGAAATAAAACCAACTCCTGTACTTAATCCAAATTTAGTAATTTTAAACGAAGAACTTGCAAAAGACTTAAACTTAGATTTTTCTAAAATAAATAATAAAGATTTAGCAAAACTATTTTCAGGAAACACTATACCTAATGATACTAATACAATTGCTCAAGCATATGCAGGTCATCAATTTGGTCATTTTACAATGCTTGGTGATGGAAGAGCAGTTCTGTTAGGTGAGCATTTAGTTAATGAATCCGAGCGTTTTGATATACAGTTTAAGGGTTCTGGTAGAACTTCTTTTTCAAGAAGCGGTGATGGTCGTGCAGTTTTAGGACCAATGCTGAGGGAATACGTTATCAGTGAAGCAGTTCATGCATTGAATATCCCAACCACAAGAAGTCTAGCTGTGGTTAGCACTGGAGAAAAAGTTGTAAGAGAAAATTTATTGCCTGGTGCAATATTAACCAGAGTAGCCTCAAGCCATATAAGAGTTGGAACCTTTCAGTACATTGCAGCCAGACAAAATTTAAGTGACTTAATTACTTTAGTAGATTACACAATTCAAAGACATTACCCAGAAATTCAATCCTCTAAAAATAAAGCATTAGATTTTTTAAATCTTGTTATGGAAAAACAATGTCAACTTGTTGTTGATTGGATGCGCGTAGGATTTGTTCATGGAGTAATGAATACTGATAATATGACTTTATCGGGTGAAACTATTGACTACGGTCCATGTGCATTTATGGATCATTACAATCCAAAAACTGTTTTTAGCTCAATAGATAAATTTGGAAGATATTCCTTTTCTAATCAGCCACCTATTACCAAATGGAACTTGGCAAGATTTGCTGAATGCTTGATACCATTAATTGACAAAAATGAAGATACGGCAGTTAAGATAGCAACTGAAATTATTGATAATTTTCAAAAAATTTATGAAGAAAAATGGCTCAATATGATGAGGGATAAACTTGGTTTATTTGGTGAAGATAAAAATGATATAGAACTAATTAATAATTTATTAAATTGGATGAAAAAAAATCAAGCTGATTATACTAATACCTTTTGCTATTTAATGAACATTAACTCTATTAGAAATGAAATTTATAAAGATAAAAATTTTATTGACTGGTTTAACAATTGGGAAAAACGAGTTTTGACTAATGGTGGATCTAAAGAAAATTCTTTAAAACTTATGAAAAAAAATAACCCTATTGTTATTCCTCGTAATCATAAAGTAGAAGAAGCCTTAGAGGCTGCAAGTAATAATGACATGAAACCAATCAACAACTTGTTATCTATTTTGAAAAAACCTTATACAAAACAAGATAATATTAAAAACTTTCAAGTACCCTCTAACAATCAGAATTACAAAACTTTTTGTGGTACTTAAAATTATAAAACGTAAGGTTCGGGTCTAGCGCTATTTCCAAGTACTCTTTCTACTGCAAAGTCACTAATATCTATTGTCTGATACGAACCAGTTGTTATTAATTCAGTTAATGCTCTACCAATTCCTGGAGCTTGCATTAAACCTCTGCCAGTAAATCCAGATGCCATATAAACATTATCAAATTTTGGATGCTTTCCTACAACTGCATTGTTATCTAGTTTATTACAATCGTAGTAACCTGCCCAACCACCAGTAAGTTTTAATTCTTCAAATGCTGGTATTCTTTGCGCTAATGCAGGCCATACCAATTCTTCAAAATCATTCCAAGCTGGTTCTAAATCTGCAGCATCAAATACTGAATTTGGTGATCCTGCTAAATATTCTCCACCTTCTGGTCTCCAATAAACTCCTGTTGTTAAATCACCTGTTAAAGGCATTTCTTTTATATATTTTGGGCATTTAACTCTAAAAACTGTATGTTTTTGAGGGACTACTGGAATATCTTCTAACAGTTCTTTAGTCCAACATCCAGCTGCAGATACTATTGTTTTAGCTTTAATCTCAGAAATACTTTTTACTTCACCTTTAATAAATTCAGCTCCAAGCTCTATCGCTTTACTTTTAAGTGCACTGTGAAACATAAATGGGTCAATCCATCCTTCACTTTGATTATCGGTATAAGTTGCTGTTTCGATACCTTCACAATTTATATATGGAAAAATTTTAGATAATTCTGAACCTTTAATATTTTTTGTTCCAGCTTCACACTCTTTATGGTTTTCTAAAGCCCTATATTGTTCTTCAGCATGTTCAGGACCAAACATTAATAGATATCCATTAGTTACCATACTTGCAGTAGGGTTAGGATTTTTTTCAGTTTTTAAAAGATCTGGAATTTGAAAGATAAATTCTCTAGCAAACTTACCAAGTAAAATATTTTCTTTTTGAAAAAATTGTCTTCTAAAACCACCTAATGATAAGGGAAAAGAAGCAGTTTTGTAAGTTGGGTCTCTTTCAATTACTTTAACTTTTCTGCCCTCTTTAGATAAAAAATAGGCTGTAGCTGCCCCAATTATACCACCACCAATTACTACTACATCATCCATAATTAATTTAAAACTATTAAGCTAATATTTAGAATTAGTGCAAAGCAACACCAAAGTAAATATGGAATCATTAAATAAGCACTAATCATCTTGACGCGTCTAAAACTTAAAATAAGATTGATAATCAATGCTATTAATATGATTAATACAACTAAAGCCAAAATCATGTTATGGAATGCAAAAAAAGTTATACTCCAAGTTGCATTAAAAACTAAGTGTATAAAATAAATATAAATCGTATTCATTTCTTTATTTTTTGTATGCCAATAAAGCCATATCGAAATAGTCATCATAAAGTACAAAATAGTCCAAACAGGACCAAACACCCAGTCTGGTGGATTAAATATTGGCTTATTCAATAATGAATACCAAGGATTCATAAAATTAATTGTGGCCAAACCTCCAATTAATGAAGCTGAAAAAGTAATGAGAAGAAACAGTATAAATGTTAATAATTTATTTTTAATCATGCTAATAATACATAACAAAAAATGAGTAAAAAAACTATTTGGATAACTGGTGGTAGCACTGGAATTGGTAGAGCTTTAGCAATTAAATTTGCAAATAAAGGATGGAATGTAGCTGTATCTGCAAGAAGAGTAGAATTATTAAGTGAGCTTTCAAATTCATATGAAAATATTTCTGCTTTTCCACTTGATGTCACAGACAAATTTAAATGCAAAGAAGTATTTAGTGAAATTAAAAATAAGTTTGAAAATATTGATATATGTTTTTTTTCAACTGGTACATGGAACCCTAAAAAAGAAAAAGATATAGATATAGAGCAAATGGAAGATGTGTTTAAAGTAAATTTTTTTGGAACTGTAAATAGTATCAAGGCTGTTGAGGAATACTTTAGAAATAAAAAGAGCGGCATTATCACAATAGTTTCATCAATAGCTGGGTACAGAGGATTGCCAAACTCGACAGGTTATGGGCCATCTAAATCTGCTCTAAATAATTTAGCAGAAAGCTTATATTTTGATTTTAAAAGATATAATGTGCGTGTTTGCTTGGTTTCTCCAGGTTTTATTAAAACACCAATGACAGATAAAAATGATTTTAAAATGCCATTTTTAAAAACACCAGAATATGCTGCAGATCAAATTTATAATGGTTTAATTAACAAAAATATATTTGAAATACACTTTCCTAAAGCACTGACAATTACATTAAAAATTTTAAGTTTTTTACCTAGTAAAATTTATTTTGGCTTAGTTGGTAAAATGACAAAATATCAAAAAAAATAATTAATCTTTAACAAATACAACAGTTAACTCTGCAACTTTAAATCCAAACTTGGTCATAGTTGCTCTATTGATTGCAACTCTATCATCTTGTTTAAATATCCAATCATCAAATGTAATTTTCATCTCTTTGCCTTTGACTGGTACTAACAAAACATATTCAAATTTAAAAGCTGGTCCATAAGAATAACCTTTGGCTTTTCCTACAACGTCACCTGCTGTGCCTTCATAATTATGTTCATCTATTTTATTAATTGTCCATTCTCTATCCTGAACCTCACCATCATCCCAATTAAATTTTTCTTTAAGGATTAGTTGTTTTCCATCCCATGTACCATTTAAATCAGCAGAGAACTGCCTTGTTACTTTTCCTGATCTATTTTGTAATACGCCCCAGGCCTTTACATTTCCTGTCATGTATTCTTCAATGACTAGTCTCGGTTCTTTATTTTTAAAATCTTCTGGTTTCATAGCGCTATTATTTGAACAACTTGTAATTAAGAATGTTAAAATTATCAATAAAATAGATCTAAATATATTTATATGACGCATTAGTATCTCCTATATGTATTATTTGTTCTGAAGTGAGAATTGAATTAAGTCAATATTTTTTGATTTAAAACCTGCTTCACAATATGAGAGGTAAAATTCCCACATTCTCTTGAACGTTAAATCAAATCCTTGATCTTTAATTAAACTCCACTTTTCATTAAATTCATTTCTCCATATAGCTAATGTATTTGCATAATGATCAGCGTACGAAATATAAGAATTTACACTTAGTCCATTCTTAGATACTAGTTTATTAATGGTGTTTTTATTTGGCAAAAAACCACCTGGAAAAATATATTTTTGAATAAAATCTTGTTTATATCTATACCTATCGTAAAGGCTATCATCAATTGTAATAGCTTGTATTGCTACTTTACCTTCATTAGATAAATTATTTTTAATAGTTTTAAAATAACCCTCTAAATAATTTTGGCCAACCGCCTCAATCATTTCAATAGATGCAATAGAGTTGTACTTGCTTTTTAAATCCCGATAATCTTTAATTTCAATATTTACTTTTTCATTGAGACCACAATTATGAATTCTCTCCTTTGCATATTCAAATTGTTTCTTTGAAATAGTGATGCAATCTAATTTTACATCATAATTTTTACCTAAATATTCAGCAAATCCTCCCCACCCACAACCAATCTCTAAAACTTTATCACCACTACTGGGTTGAATCAAATTAATCAATTTTTGATATTTATTATTTTGGGCCTCAGAAATATCTTTATTTTCTTCATCAAATATAGCGCTAGAATAAGTGAGAGTTTTATCTAACCAGAGAGAAAAGAAATCATTTCCAAGATCATAGTGTTTAGCTATATTCTCTTTGCTTCTACTTTTTGTATTCTTAACAAATTTGTTTTTAATGAAGTTTAAAAATTTTAAATCTAATATTCCTGCAAATTTATGAATAATAGTAATATTTCTTGCTGCTAATTCAATTAGATTAGATAGATTGGTCGTTTCAAACTCATTTCTCATAAAACACTCAGCAAGTCCAACACTGCCACCTTTAATCAAATTATAGTTAAGAGATGAAGACTTTATTTTTAAATCTGCTTTAAGTTTATCATCATAATTGCCAAATTTTAAAACTTCTCCAGATACTGAAGTGACTTCTAAATGCCCAATTCTTATTCTTTTAAGAATATTAAAAATAATTTTATCTGCAATTTTGTGTAAAATCATTAATTCTCAATAGTTATATTATTTTTAATTTTAAATTTTTTCCTAATAAATTTAATTCCTTTTGCCCATAATTTAAACGCTTCAAAATGTATCGCTAAAATAATTTTAAACGTCATTATTGGGTGTTTTAAGTAAGATTTGATCAAATGTTTTGTATCAAAATCA
>CACEKA010000007.1 GCA_902560015.1 uncultured Pelagibacteraceae bacterium | reverse complement strand
AAGGTACTGTTAACTTAAAAGGATTTCGACCAGGTAAAGTTCCAAAAGAAGTTTTAAAAAGACAATTTGGGAAAGCAATTTTTGGTGAAGTTTTAGATAAAGTCCTAAAAGACACTTCAACAAAAGCATTAGAGGAAAACAAAATTAAACCTGCTGGTCAACCTAAGCTTGATCTTAAGACTTATGGAGAAGATAAAGAATTAGAGTATGTTATGTCAGTTACAGAGCTTCCTAAAGTTGAAACTAAATCATTAGAAAGTATTAAATTTGATCAATATTCAGTTAAGATTGATGATAGTGAGACAGATAAAAGAATTAAAGAAATTGCAAAAAATCAACCAAGTTTTAAAGAAGCGTCACCTGAAACAAAGGCAAAAGAAGGTGATTTGGTTGTTTTAGATTATAACGCTACAGTTGATGGAAAAGAATTTAAAGGCAGTGAAGGTAAAAATACTCAATTAACATTAGGAAAAGATTTATTTCTAAAAGGCTTTGATAAACAATTAATTGGAGCTAAAAAAGGTGATGAAAAAATAGTTGAAGCCACTTTACCAGAAAATTTTCCAGAAAAAGAATTAGTAAATAAAAAAGCTAAATTTGCATGTAAAATTTTAAATGTTAAACATCCAGAAGATGTCAAAATTAATGATGAGTTTGCTAAAAATTTAGGTGCAAAAGATTTAAATGATTTAAAAACTTTAATCTCAAAACAGATTAATGATGAATATAAAAATTCCTTAGATCAGCTGGCTAAAAATCAAATTCTTAAAGAAATAGAGAAAATCAAAGTTGAAGAAATTCCTGAAAATTTAATTGAAGAGGAAATTAAGATTCTTTCTCAAGGAATGTCAGAAGATGAAGCTAAAAAAAATAAAGCTAAATTTACTGAAACTGCCAAAACAAGAATAAAGACTGGATTAATCTTAAACGAGTTTGGTGAGCAAAATAAAATACAAGTATCAGAGCAAGAAATCCAAGCAGAAGTTCAAAAACAATTAAGAATGATGCCTGGACAAGAAAAAATGGTAATGGACTTTTATCAAAAAAATCCATCAGCTGTAGCTAGCTTAAGAGGAACTGTTTATGAAGAAAAGATTTTAAATTTAATCAAAGAAAAAGCTAAACCAAATAAAAAGGAAATCTCTAAAGCTGAAGCTGAAAAGATTATTAAAGAAGCTCATAATCATGACCACGACACAGACGATAAGAAAAAAGAAACAAAGAAAAAAGCTGAAACAAAATCTGATGATAAAAAAAAACCTTCAGCAAAATCATCTAAATCTAAGCCTGTAGCAAAAAAAGTTAGCAAAAAGTAATCTCAAGTTGTATAAGTAATACGAATCAACTTATGACGACAAAATTATCTGAACATATGAATACTTTAGTTCCAATGGTTGTAGAGCAATCTAATAAAGGTGAAAGAGCTTATGATATTTATTCAAGACTTTTAAAAGAAAGAATAATTTTTTTAACTGGGCAAATAAATGACAATGTGGCATCACTAGTTACTGCTCAATTATTGTTTCTTGAAGCTGAAGATCCTAAAAAAGAAATTTATTTATATATTAATAGCCCTGGTGGTTTGGTTACTGCTGGTCTTGGTATTTACGATACTATGCAATATGTTAAACCAGACATTTCAACTTTATGTATTGGTCAAGCAGCTTCTATGGGTTCATTTTTACTTGCAGCTGGAACAAAAGGTAAAAGATTTTCTCTTCCAAATTCAAGAGTAATGGTTCATCAGCCATCTGCAGGTTTCCAAGGTCAAGTAACAGATATTGAAATTCATGCAAACGAAGTATCATCACTTAAAAAAAGATTAAATGAAATCTATTCTAAACATACAGGCAAATCTGTAGACGAAGTTAAAGCAGCTTTAGAAAGAGATAATTTTATGACAGCTGATGTTGCTAAAGACTTTGGTTTAATAGACGAAGTAGTAGAAAAAAGATCTTAAAACACCATATATTGAATATTCACTAATCCAAACTTGATTAGTGGGAGTCTTCTATAATAAAGTAATTAAATTGATTCGTTAAAAAAAATTATGACTACAAATAATAAAAATATTCTTTACTGTTCTTTTTGTGGAAAAAGCCAACACGAAGTTAGAAAACTTATAGCTGGTCCAACAGTATTTATCTGTGATGAGTGTGTTGAACTATGCATGGATATCATCAAAGAAGAAAGCAAAGATACCTTTGTTAAACATCAAGATGGACTTCCATCACCTAAAGAAATATGCTCTGTATTAGATGATTATGTGATTGGTCAGCCACATGCCAAAAAAGTTTTATCTGTCGCTGTTCACAATCATTATAAAAGATTAAATTATGAAAGTAAAACTAGCAAAAATGTTGAGCTTGCAAAATCAAATATACTTTTAGTAGGTCCTACAGGTTGTGGTAAAACTTTATTAGCACAAACCTTAGCAAGAATTTTAGATGTTCCTTTTACAATGGCAGATGCAACAACATTAACAGAGGCTGGATATGTTGGTGAAGATGTTGAAAATATTATTTTAAAATTATTACAAGCTTCAGATTACAATGTAGAAAAAGCACAAAGAGGAATTGTTTACATTGATGAAGTTGATAAGATTAGTAGAAAATCTGAAAACCCATCAATTACAAGAGATGTATCAGGTGAAGGCGTTCAACAGGCTCTACTTAAAATAATGGAAGGAACAGTTGCTAGTGTACCACCTCAAGGAGGAAGAAAACATCCTCAACAAGAATTTTTACAAGTAGATACAACAAATATATTATTTATTTGTGGTGGTGCTTTTGCTGGTCTTGATAAAATAATATCACAAAGAGATAAAGGAACCTCAATTGGTTTTGGTGCAGACGTTAAAAATACCCAAGATAAGAAGACTGGTGAATGGATGAAAACACTTGAACCTGAAGATTTATTAAAATTTGGTTTAATACCAGAGTTTATTGGAAGATTACCTATGATTGCAACACTTGAAGACCTTGATGAAAAATCATTAATTAAAATTTTACAAGAACCAAAAAACTCTTTAACTAAACAATATCAAGAATTATTTAAATTAGATGGTGCAAAACTTACTTTTAAAGAGAATGCTTTAAAAGAAATAGCCCAAAAGGCAATTAAGAAAAAAACAGGTGCTAGAGGTTTGAGATCTATATTAGAAAATATTTTATTAAAAACAATGTACGATCTTCCTAGCCAAGAAAATATCGAAGAAGTTATTGTTGATGCAGGAGCGGCAAAAGGTCAGTCCCAGCCCATACTAGTGCATGCTAAAGGGGATGGTAAATCTAAGTCAAACAAACCATCAGCGGCTTAATATCCTTAATAAGTAATAAAAACCTATTGCAATATAAAATATAATATCCATATTATTGGTATGGACGTCAAAATAACACTACCACTGTTACCATTAAGAGACATCGTTGTGTTTCCAAGCATGGTAATACCTTTATTTGTAGGTCGTGATAAATCTATTTCAGCTTTGAATGAAGTGATGAAAAAGGATAAAAAAATAATTCTAGTTACTCAAAAAAATTCAGAAATTGATGATCCTAAAAAGACCGATATTTTTATGTACGGTTGTGAAGGAAGTATACTTCAATTATTAAAATTACCTGATGGAACAGTTAAGGTATTAGTTGAAGGAATTAAAAGAGTTAAAATCTTAGACTTTAAAGACAATGATAAGTTTATAACTTGTGATTATACTCATTATAACGATGTAGTTACAAAAGATGAAGATTTATATCCACTTGCAGCCACAGCTTTAAGAAGATTAGAAAAATTAACATCAATTAATAAAAAAGTTTCGACTGAAACAATCAACACTGTAAAACAATTAAAAGATCCATCACAAATTGCCGATAATATTGCTTCTCACATAACAGCAACGATTTCTGAAAAACAACAAATTTTTGAAACCGTTGATGTTAAGAAAAGATTAAATGCCATCATTAAAATAATGGAAAATGAAACAAGCATTATTGGTGTTGAAAAAAGAATTAGAGGAAGAGTTAAAACTCAAATGGAGAAAACTCAAAGAGAGTATTATTTAAATGAACAATTAAAAGCTATTCAAAAAGAATTAGGTGAAATTGAAGATGGTAAAGACGAAACTACCAGTCTTAACAAAGCTATAACAAAAGCTAAAATGCCTAAAGAGGTTGAAAAGAAATGCCTTCAAGAGTTAAAAAAATTAAAAAATATGAGCCCAATGTCAGCAGAGGCAACTGTTGTTAGAAATTATCTTGATTGGATGACAGAGCTTCCTTGGCACAAAAAAAGTGAAGTTGATATTGATTTAACAAAAGCTCTAAACATTCTTGATAAGGATCATTTTGGACTAGAAAAAGTAAAAGAGAGAATAGTTGAGTTTCTTGCAGTTCAAAAAAGAATGGAAAAAATTAAAGGACCTATTTTATGTTTGGTAGGACCGCCAGGAGTAGGTAAAACTTCTTTGGGTAAATCTATAGCTAAGGCTACTAACAGAGAGTTTGTTAGAATGTCAGTTGGTGGAATGAGAGATGAAGCTGAAATAAGAGGTCATAGAAGAACTTATATTGGATCATTACCTGGTAAAATTATCCAAATGATGAAAAAAGCTGGCACTAAAAACCCATTAATTTTATTGGATGAAATTGATAAAATTGGAAATGATTATAGAGGCGATCCTTCTTCTGCTTTGTTGGAGGCTTTAGACCCTGAACAAAACACAACCTTTAATGATCATTATTTAGAAGTAGATTATGATCTATCAGATGTAATGTTTGTAACAACTGCTAATACATTAAATATTCTGCCTCCTCTTTTAGATAGAATGGAAGTTATTAGATTGGCTGGTTACACAGAAGATGAAAAAATAAGTATTGCTAATAAATATTTATTACCAAAACAGATTAAAGATAACGGTGTAAAAGATAAAGAGATGAAATTAGATGATGACATCATTAAAGAAGTTATTAGAGGTTATACAAAAGAGTCTGGTGTTAGAAATTTAGAAAGAGAAATTTCTAAATTAGCTAGAAAAGTTGTTAAGAAAGTTGTTGCAGGTGAAGAGAAGGAGGTAAATATTAATAATAAAAACTTATCTGATTTTCTTGGAATTCCAAAATTTAAATTCGGAGAACTTGAAGCTGAAAATAGAATTGGAATTGTAACCGGTCTAGCATGGACAGAATATGGTGGTGAAATTTTAAAAATTGAAACAGTAACAATGCCAGGTAAAGGAAGAATGCAAATTACAGGTAAACTTGGAGATGTAATGCAAGAGTCAGTTAAAGCTGCAAAATCTTTTGTAAGATCAAAATGTTTAGAGTATGGAATTATTCCTCCATTATTTGAAAAGAAAGATTTTCATATCCATGTTCCAGAAGGTGCCACACCAAAAGATGGACCTTCAGCAGGTGTTGGGATGGTAACTTCGATAGTATCTTCAATTACAGGTATTCCTGTTAGAAGAGATGTTGCTATGACTGGTGAAGTAACTTTAACAGGTCAAGTACTACCAATTGGTGGATTAAAAGAAAAATTATTAGCTGCACATAGAGCTGGAATTAAAGAAGTTCTAATTCCAAAAGAAAATGAAAAAGATTTAGTTGATATGCCAAAAAAAATAATTGATGACATAAAGATCACTCCAGTAGATAATGCTGATCAAGTATTAAAAGTTGCTTTAACTAAAGAACTTAAAAGAACTGAGTGGGTTGAGGTAGATATTTCTAAAAAAGACGACAAATCTCAAGCTAGTATTCAATAATAATTAATTTACTTTATTAAACTGTTGATGTAATAAGTAGCCTTATTTTAGGGTGGTTAGCTCAGTTGGTAGAGCATCTCGTTTACACCGAGGGGGTCAAAGGTTCGAGTCCTTTACTACCCACCAAAACAACTAAAGTGGGGGTGTAGCTCAGTTGGTTAGAGCGATCGCCTGTCACGCGATAGGTCGAGGGTTCGAGTCCCTTCACTCCCGCCACTTTTCACTATTTTTTTCTGTTAATATCAACTAAAATGTGACGTATCAGCTCTTCAACAAAGGGTAAAAACTGGTATATAGATTTCCATGTTATCTGATTTTTTAAAAGATTACTTACCAATTATTATATTTTTAATCATAGCACTAGGTCTTAGCTGTGCTTTTGTTGTTTTAAATTTTATACTTTCACCAAAAAAACCTGATCCGGAAAAGTTATCTGCTTATGAATGCGGATTTGAGCCATTTGAAGACTCTAGAATGGAGTTTGATGTTAGATTTTACTTAGTTGCAATCTTATTTATTATTTTTGATTTAGAAATAGCATTTCTTTTTCCTTGGGCAATTTCATTAGGCAACATTGGTATACTAGGTTTTTCTTCAATGATGATTTTTTTATTCATACTTACGATTGGTTTCATATATGAATGGAAAAAAGGTGCTTTAGATTGGGAATAAGAATTTACTATTATGAATAATAAAATAGATCAAGTCCCAGATGAATTTAAACAACTTGCTAAAGATTTTAGTGAGAATGGTTTTATAACAACTTCATTAGATAACTTAATTAACTGGTCTAGAGCAGGTTCATTACACTGGATGACTTTTGGTCTTGCATGTTGTGCTGTTGAGATGATGCAAACAGCCATGCCAAGATATGATTTAGAGAGATTTGGAGCTGCACCTAGAGGATCTCCAAGACAATCTGATGTTATGATCGTAGCTGGAACTCTTACAAATAAAATGGCTCCAGCTTTAAGAAAAGTTTATGACCAAATGCCAGAACCAAGATATGTAATATCAATGGGTAGCTGCGCTAATGGAGGTGGATACTATCATTATTCATATTCAGTAGTGAGAGGTTGTGATCGAATTGTACCAGTTGATGTTTATGTGCCAGGATGCCCACCTTCAGCTGAAGCTTTGTTGTATGGAATTCTTCAATTACAAAAAAAAATTAGAAACAAAGGTTCGTTTATTAGATAGATATGAATAGTTTAGAAGATTTAGAAAAAAAAATTAATTCAGAATTAACTACTAAAATTAATCTCACTGAAATTAAACATAAACAGTTATATATTGAAATTGATAAAGATGATTTAATTGATGTAACACTTTTTTTAAAAACAAATCAGGAAACTAAATTTAGACAATTAATTGATGTTACTGTTGTAGATTATCCAGAGAATACACAAAGATTTAAAATGATTTATTTATTTTTAAGTCATGAATTTAATCAAAGAATTATTTTGACTTATACAATAAATGAAAATGAAGTAATTTCATCGTTAACAAGTATATTTCCAGCTGCTAATTGGATGGAAAGAGAAGTCTTCGATATGTATGGTGTATCATTTAAAGATCACCCAGATTTAAGAAGAATTTTAACGGATTATGGATTTGAAGGTCACCCTTTAAGAAAAGATTTTCCATTAACTGGACATAGTGAGGTTAGATATAGCGAAGATCAAAAAAAAGTTATTAGTGAACCAGTTAAATTAGAACAAAATTACAGAAATTTTGATTATGAAAGTCCTTGGGAAGGAACAAAATATATCAAAGAAGAGATAGATAATAATGACAAAAAAAATTAAAAATTTAAATCTAAATTTTGGCCCACAACATCCTGCAGCACATGGTGTTCTAAGATTAATTTTAGAACTTGATGGTGAAGTTGTAGAAAAAGCCGATCCACATATTGGTTTACTTCATAGAGGAACTGAAAAGTTAATTGAAAATAAAACCTATATGCAAGCAGTGCCTTATTTTGATCGATTAGATTATGTTGCCCCTATGAACCAGGAGCACGCATTTGCTCTAGCTATTGAAAAAATATTAGATATCGATGTACCAATTAGAGCCCAGTATATAAGAGTAATTTTTTGTGAGATAGGAAGAATTTTAAGTCATATTTTAAACGTTACTACTCAAGCACTTGATGTAGGTGCCCTTACTCCATCACTATGGGGTTTTGAAGAAAGAGAAACTTTAATGACATTCTATGAAAGAGCTTCTGGATCAAGATTGCATGCAAATTATTTTAGAGCTGGAGGCGTTCATCAGGATCTACCTCATGGATTAGAAAATGATATTGGAAAATTTTGTGATACATTTCCAAAAATTATTGAAGATCTTGAAAGTTTGTTAACTGATAATAGAATTTTTAAACAAAGAAATGTTGATATTGGAATAGTATCCAAAGAAGATGCTTTAGATTATTCTTTTTCTGGAGTTATGGTTAGAGGATCTGGAATACCTTGGGATCTAAGAAAATCACAACCATATGATTGTTATGATCAGCTAGATTTTAAAATACCTGTCGGTAAAAATGGTGACTGTTATGATCGTTATTTATGTAGAATTGAAGAAATGAAAGAAAGTGTTTCTATTATTAAACAATGTTTAGCAAAAATGGAAAAAGGTCCAATCAAATCATTAGATGGAAAAATAAGCCCACCATCAAAAAAAGATCTTAAGCAATCAATGGAAGCATTGATTCATCACTTCAAACTTTTTACTGAAGGTTACAGAGTTCCTAAGGATGAAATTTATACAGCTGTTGAGGCTCCAAAAGGTGAGTTTGGAGTTTATTTAATCTCAGATGGATCAAGTAAACCCTATAAATGTAAGATTAGAGCACCAGGTTTTTCACACCTTCAATCAATGGATTATTTAATGAAAGGTCATATGTTGGCAGATGTTCCTGCAGTATTGGGTTCATTAGATATTGTTTTTGGAGAGGTGGATAGATGAGTTTAAGAAGGCCAGCAAAAGATCAACCAGAAACTTTTGAGTTTAATTCTTCGTCTCTAGAAGCAGCAAATACTATAGTTTCTAAATATCCAAAAGGTAAACAACAAAGCGCTGTAATGGCTTTACTTTATATTGCTCAAAGACAAAATAATAACTGGATACCACTTGCTGCAATGAAATACATAGCTAAATTTTTAGAGATGCCATACATCAAAGTTTATGAGGTTGCCACTTTTTACACTATGTATAATTTATCTCCTGTTGGAAAATTTTTTATTCAAGTGTGTACAACTACGCCATGCATGATAAGAGGAGCTAATAAACTTGTTGAAGCTTGCAAAGAAAAAATTTCTGAAAAAGAGTCACAGCTTTCTAGTGATAAGAGTTGTTCTTGGATGGAAGTAGAATGTCTTGGGGCTTGTGTAAATGCTCCGATGATGCAAATCAATGATGATTATTATGAGGATCTTGATAAAGAAAAAACTTTAGAAATTTTAGACAAAATTTTAAATGGCGAAACACCAAAACCAGGCTCATACAGAGGCCGTGTGAATAACGAACCTGAAAATAATAGAAAAACCCTTTTGGATTTAAAAAATGCTTAAAGATAAAGATAGAATTTTTCAAAACTTATACAATGATTTGGGTTCAGATGTCTCTTCATCTCAGAAAAGGGGTGATTGGGTTAAAACCAAAGAGTTAACTGATAAAGGAAGAGATTGGATAATTGATGAAATTAAATCCTCACAATTAAGAGGGAGAGGTGGAGCAGGATTTCCAACTGGATTGAAATGGTCTTTTGCACCTAAAGAAGTAGGATCAAGACCTCATTATTTAGTTATAAATGGTGATGAGTCTGAACCAGGTACTTGTAAAGATAGAGACATCCTAAGATTTGAACCTCATAAATTGATAGAGGGTTGTTTAATTGCTTCGTATGCTGTCCAAGCACATGTCTGCTACATTTATATCAGAGGTGAATATTTTATTGATGGTCAAAAACTTCAAGCCGCAATTGATGAGGCATATGAAAAAAAATTAATTGGTAAAAACGCTGCTGGTACAGGTTGGGATTTAGATATTTATATTCATTATGGTGCAGGTGCTTATATCTGTGGTGAAGAAACAGCTTTACTTGAAAGTATTGAAGGTAAAAAAGGTCAGCCTAGATTAAAACCACCTTTTCCAGCTTTAATTGGTCTTTATGGATGTCCAACAATTATTAATAATGTTGAAACAATAGCTGTTGTTCCAACAATTCTTAGAAGAGGTGGTAAATGGTTTGCTTCACTGGGCAGAGAAAAAAATACCGGAACTAAAATATTTTGTATTTCAGGAAATGTAAATAATCCATGCAATGTTGAAGAAGAAATGAATATTCCTTTAAAAGAATTAGTTGAAACTCATGCGGGAGGAGTTGTTGGTGGGTGGGATAATTTACAAGCTGTAATACCTGGTGGATCATCAATGCCTCTTATACCTAAAGAGAAATGTGAAACTTTGACCATGGATTTCGACTCATTAATGGCTGAAAAAAGTGGATTAGGAACAGCCGGAATAGTTGTTATTAATAAAGATCAGGACATTATAAAATGTATGGCCAGAATTGCGAGATTCTATAAACATGAAAGTTGTGGACAATGTACACCTTGTAGAGAAGGATCTGGATGGATGTGGAGAATGTTAGAGCGTATGGCAAATGGTGAAGCAACAAAAGATGAAGTTGAAATGTTAGGTGATGTTACTAATCAAATTGCAGGTCATACTATATGTGCGTTTGGCGAAGGTTCTTCGTGGCCTGTACAAGGTCTTTTAAGACATTTTAAAAAAGAAATAGAAGAAAGAAATAATTTAGAACTTATAGTAGAAAAAAAAAATACAATTCCATACTTGGTAGACCAACATTTACTAGATAAAAAAAATGCTTAAATTAAAAGTAAATAACATTGATATAGAAGTTGAAGAAGGTTTAACGGTTCTTCAGGCATGTGAAAAAGCAGGAGTTGAAATTCCTAGATTTTGTTATCATGAAAAACTTTCAATAGCTGGAAACTGTAGAATGTGTTTAGTTGAAATGGAAAAATCTCCTAAACCAGTTGCTTCATGCGCTATGCCTGCTGCAGAAGGCATGAACATCAAAACAAATACCGCTTTTGTTGAAAAAGCAAGAAAAGGCGTAATGGAATTTTTACTTGCTAATCACCCATTAGATTGTCCAGTTTGTGATCAAGGTGGGGAATGTGATCTTCAAGATCAATCAATGTTTTATGGCGTGGATAAATCTAGATTTAAAGAAAATAAAAGATCAGTTCCTGAAAAAAATATGGGTCCTTTAATTAAAACTCAAATGACAAGATGCATACATTGTACGCGTTGCGTAAGATTTGCTACTGAAATAGCTGGTGTCCCAGAACTTGGCGCAATCGGTAGAGGTGAAGACATGCAGATTACAACATATTTAGAACAATCAATGCAATCTGAGCTTTCAGCTAACGTAGTAGATTTATGTCCGGTTGGAGCACTAACATCAAAACCCTATGTATTCGAGGCAAGACCTTGGGAACTTAAAAAGACAGAGACGATAGATGTTATGGATGCAATTGGATCAAACATAAGAGTTGATACTTATGATTGGGAAGTAAAAAGAGTATTACCAATTATAAATGAGGATATTAATGAAGAATGGATTTCTGATAAAACAAGATATGCTTGTGATGGTTTGTTAAATCAAAGACTAGATCAACCTTTTATTAAATATAATGGTAAGTTTGAAAAAGCTTCATGGGAAGAAGTTTATAAAATTATAAAGTCTAAATTTGAAAATACATCAAAAGAAAAGGTTTGTGGTTTTGTTGGTGATCTTACAAACATGGAAACTAGTTATATTTTCAAGGAATTTTTTGATCGAACACTTGAGTCACAAAACTACGAGTCTAGATCAAACAATCGATTTTTAGATACCAGTAAGAGAGAAAATTATTTATTCAATTCTACAATAAATGGTATTGAAGAGTCAGATTTAATTTTTTTAATTGGAGCTAATCCTCGATATGAGGCAACAATTTTAAATGCAAGAATAAGAAAATCTTATCTAAATAATAATACTAGGATTTTATCGCTAAATGATTTAGGTGATTTGACTTACCCTTATGAATCTTTAGATGGTCAAACACAAACTTTAAAAGATATTTTTGATGGAGGACATGATTTATCAAAAGCAATTTTAAGTGCAAATAAACCTATAATAATTTTAGGTGAGTCATTACTAGACTCAAGTTCATCAAAATATTTTTTCAATAAAATTAAAAAATTTCTATTGCAAAATAAAAAAGTTAGTCAAGAATGGAATCCTTTAAATATTTTATCTTGTGATGCTTCAACAGTTGGTAGTTTTGATTTAGGAATTATAAATCAAAATAAAAATTTATTAGAAGATTTACAAAAAAATAAATTTGATATTGTATATTTAATAGGCCAAGACAATTTAAACTTTGATAAAAAAGATGAGTTTATTATTTATCAAGGTAGCCATGGAGATAGAGGTGCTGAAATAGCTGATATTATTTTTCCAGGCTCTGCTTACACAGAACAAGATGGATATTTTACTAATTTAGAAGGTAAACTTCAAAAGGCCTACAAAGCTTCATATCCACCAGGTGAAGCAAAAGAAGATTGGCAAATCATTAACGAACTTGCTGAACTTATGAATAATAGAAAATTGTTTAATGATAAAGAAGAATTAGAAAGTAGCATGCTGAACTATTTAAATTTGCAAAAAGAAAAACAAGATAATGAAAGTAATAATGACACTAAAATTGATGAAAATGAATTTAACAACGAAACTTTAAAAGTTAATGTTAAAGATTATTATTTTTCTAATGTTATAGCCAGATCTTCAAAAACTATGATTGAATGTAATAATTCAAAAATAATTTTAAAATCTACGGGTACAGAGGGTTAAGATGGAATATTTAAATATTGCTTTTCAAGAGGTTTATAAAATTTTATTTTTATTAATACCTGTTCTTGTTTCTGTTGCATTGATTGTTTGGCTTGATAGAAGAGTTTGGGCATTTGTCCAAAAAAGACAAGGGCCAAATGTGGTTGGTCCATTTGGTTTACTTCAATCACTTGCCGACGCTTTAAAATATATATTTAAAGAAATTATTATTCCTTCTAGTTCAAACAAAGTAATTTTTATTTTAGCACCTATTGTTACTATGACTTTGGCTTTAATTGCTTGGGCTGTAATACCATTTAGTGCAACTCAAGTGTTAGCCGATATTAATGTAGGTATTTTATATTTATTTGCAGTTTCTTCTTTGGGCGTTTATGGAATTATTATGGGAGGATGGGCATCTAACTCAAAATATCCATTTCTTGGAGCTATAAGATCTGCTGCTCAAATGGTTTCTTACGAAGTTTCTATAGGTGTTATAATCATTAATGTTTTACTTTGTGTAGGATCATTAAATTTAAATGAAATAGTTCTAGCTCAACAAAACATGTGGTTCATCATTCCATTATTTCCAATGTTTGTAATTTTCTTTATTTCTGCACTAGCGGAAACAAATAGACCTCCATTTGATTTACCTGAAGCAGAAGCAGAATTAGTTGCTGGTTATCAAACTGAGTATTCAGGGATGATGTATGCAATGTTTTGGTTGGGTGAGTATGCCAATATACTATTAATGTGTGCAATGGGAGCCATATTGTTTTTAGGTGGCTGGATGTCACCAATAGAACTTTATCCATTTACATTGGTCCCAGGTGCAATTTGGCTTATATTGAAGATATTATTTTTGTTCATCTTATTTGCTTTGGTCAAAGCTATTGTTCCAAGATATAGATATGATCAATTAATGAGACTTGGATGGAAAGTTTTTTTACCTTTATCTTTAACTTGGGTAGTGCTTACAGCTAGCTACTTATTTTATTTCAACCTTTTACCAACAAATTAATTATGAAATTATCGAGATTTTTTAAAACAATTTTCATGACAGACTTTATTGGAGGTTTATTAATTGCTACTAAAGAATTATTTAAATCTAAGAAAACAATCAATTACCCATTTGAAAAAGGTAAAATAAGTCCACGTTTTAGAGGAGAACATGCATTAAGAAGATATCCAAATGGAGAAGAAAGATGTATAGCTTGCAAATTATGTGAGGCTGTATGTCCTGCTCAAGCAATCACAATAGAGTCAGCTGCAAGAGAAGATGGTAGTAGAAAAACGACTAGATACGATATTGATATGATGAAGTGTATATATTGTGGTTTATGTGAAGAAGCTTGTCCAGTTGATGCAATTGTTCAAGGTCCAAATTTTGAATTTTCAACAGAGACAAGAGAAGAACTTTATTACACTAAAGAAAAACTTTTAGATAATGGGGATAGATGGGAGAATGTTTTAGCAGCAAATATTAAGGCTGATAACCCATATAGATAAATTAATGATAGCTCATTCAATATTCTTTTATACATTTTCAATCATAGCTGTGATTTCAGCTATAATGGTTACTGCATCAAAAAATACAGTTCATTCAGTTTTCTTCTTAATCTTAGATTTTATTAGTATTTCTTGCTTATTTATAATGATAGGAGCTGAATTTTTAGGAATGATAATGCTAATTGTTTATGTTGGCGCTGTTGCAGTTCTTTTCTTATTTGTTGTAATGATGTTAAATGTAGCTCAACAAAAAAATCAATGGTTTGCCTCAAAAGAAAGCTCCAAACATATACCAGTTGGCCTCATTATTAGTGTAATAATTTTTTTTGAATTAATAATAGTTATAGCTGGTTGGAAATATAAACCTGATTTATTTGATATTAATAATTCATTTAAAGCTTTTAGTATTAGTAACACCCATTCACTTGGTCAGGTTTTGTATACAGATTACATTCATATTTTTCAAATAAGTGGAATGATCTTATTAGTAGCCATGGTTGGTGCTATTGTTTTGACTTTTAGAAAAAGAGAAGGAGTTAAAAAACAAAGTTACATAAAACAAATATCAAGAGAGAGATCAGAGGGTGTTCATGTTTTAGAAGTTGAAACTAATAAAGGAGTTAAGATTGATGACTGAAATTGGTTTGGGACATTATCTTACTTTAGGAGCAGTTATTTTTTCAATTGGAATTATAGGTATATTTTTAAATAGGAAAAATATTATTGTAATATTAATGAGTATAGAGCTAATTCTTCTTGCAGTTAATATTAATTTAGTTGCTTTTTCAATTTTCTTAGGAGACCTTGCTGGACAAGTATTTACTTTATTTATTTTAACAGTGGCAGCTGCTGAAGCTGCAATTGGATTAGCAATTATAGTAGTTTATTATCGAAATTCAGGAACCATCCGTGTCGAAGAAATAGATAAATTAAAAGGATAATCATGGAACTATCAATTATATTTCTTCCACTTATTGCTTCAATTATTTCAGGTTTTTTCGGAAGATATATTGGTGACAGAAATTCTGAAATAGTAACAAGTGCACTTGTTACAATTTCAGCACTCTTATCAATCCATGTTCTTTATCAAGTAATTGTAAATCAATATGAAGAAAATATTGTTATAGCTACTTGGATAAGCTCTGGATCACTTGATGTAAATTGGTCAATGTTAATTGACCCATTATCTTCAGTAATGCTAGTTGTTGTAACTTCTGTATCTGCTTTAGTTCATATTTATTCAATTGGTTATATGTCTCACGACCCTCATAAACCAAGATTTATGGCTTATTTATCACTGTTCACTTTTGCAATGTTGATGCTTGTCACTTCAGATAATTTTATTCAATTATTTTTTGGTTGGGAAGGTGTTGGTCTTTGTTCATACTTCTTAATTGGTTTTTGGTTTAAAAAAGAAAGTGCCAATGCTGCAGCAATTAAAGCATTTGTTGTAAATAGAGTAGGTGACTTTGGTTTTGCGTTAGGAATTTTCTTAATATTTTATTTATTTGGAACTGTTAATTACTCAGAGGTATTTCAACAAATTCCAACAGTTGTAGATAAAAATTTATCCTTTTTAGGTTTAGAAGTTAAAGCAATAGATTTAATTTGTTTATTACTATTTATCGGTGCAATGGGTAAATCTGCACAGATATTACTTCATACATGGCTACCTGATGCTATGGAAGGACCAACACCTGTGTCTGCATTAATTCATGCTGCTACAATGGTAACTGCAGGTGTATTCTTAGTTGTTAGATGTTCACCAATTTATGAGTATTCACCATTAATACTAAATTTTATAACTATTGTTGGAATGACAACAGCTTTTTTTGCAGCAACAGTTGCGTTAGTTCAAACAGATATAAAAAAAATTATTGCCTATTCAACTTGTAGTCAATTAGGTTATATGTTTTTTGCAGCTGGAGTGGGCGCTTACAATGTTGCCATGTTTCATTTATTTACACATGCATTTTTTAAAGCTTTGTTATTTCTAGGATCTGGTTCAGTAATTCACGCATTCAAAGATGAACAAGATATTAATAATATGGGAGGAGTATGGAAAAAACTTCCTTACACTTATGCCTTGATGATTATAGGAACACTAGCATTAACAGGTTTTCCTTTTCTCTCAGGTTTTTATTCTAAAGATGCAATTATTGAATTTGCATATTTAAAAGGAAACACTACTGGATACTATGCTGCAGGAATTGGAATTTTTACAGCATTTTTAACTTCAATATATTCATGGAGACTAATTTTTAAAACATTTCACGGACAATATAATAATAAAAATGTAAAAATTGAGGAGACACACGAGTCCCCATTGGTAATGTTGATACCTTTAATTATATTATCTATTGGGGCTATATTTGCAGGTTTTTTATTTAAAAATTTATTCATCGGTCATGGAGGAGAAAATTTATTTTGGGCAGAATCTATTAAATTTTTAGAACCATTGAGCACAGAACATCCACCAACATGGTTTTTACTACTGACCCCTTGTTTGGTATTACTGTCTATACCGATTGCTTATTATTTATTTGTTAAAAATAAAGAATTACCAAATGAAATAGCTAATATGAATAAGCCATTATATAATTTTTTAGTTAATAAGTGGTATTTTGATGAATTGTATGAAGTAATTTTTATCAAACCTTCCAAAAAATTAGGCTTATTTTTTTGGAAGTTTTGTGATGGAAAATTAATTGATGGTTTTGGACCGGATGGAATTTCATCCTTTATAAAAAAATGCTCTATAAAAGCTAACAAGTTTCAAAGCGGTTTTATATACCAGTACGCTTTTGTAATGCTATTAGGCTTTTCAGCTTTGTTAACCTTTTTAATAGTTAAATAATGAACTTTCCAATTCTATCATCTTTAATTCTACTTCCTACTGTCGGTGCACTTTTTTTATTTTTTACCAAAGATAAAGATGGAAATAATTTAACAGCTAAATATGTTTCTTTATTCACATCAGTTGTTAATTTTTTAATTTCTATTTATTTGTGGATCTCTTTTGATCAATCAACATCTAATTTTCAATTTATTGAGGATAGAACATGGATTGAAGGGTTTATTAATTACAAAGTAGGAGTGGATGGAATTTCAATTTTGTTTGTCATATTAACAACATTTATAACTCCTTTATGTATCATTTCAGTTAATAATTCAGTTAAGTCTAAATTAAGAGATTTTTTAATAGCAATTTTAATTATGGAAAGTTTCATGATAGGAGTATTTTGTGCTCTTGATTTAGTTGTTTTCTATTTATTTTTTGAAGCTGGATTAATTCCAATGTTTTTAATTATTGGTATTTGGGGTGGACCTAGAAGAGTATATTCGGCATTTAAATTCTTTTTATACACACTACTTGGCTCTGTATTAATGTTAGTTGCAATTATTTCAATTTATTGGATTTCTGGAACAACAGATATAATTAAACTCTATGAACTTGGTATTGACGCAAAGTATCAAAATTTATTATGGCTAGCCTTTTTTAGTTCATTTGCTGTTAAAACACCTATGTGGCCAGTTCATACTTGGTTACCAGATGCTCACGTTGAGGCACCCACTGCTGGATCAGTTTTATTAGCTGCAATCTTACTTAAAATGGCTGGATACGGATTTATAAGATTTTCATTAGGACTTTTTCCAATTGCATCAGAAATTTTTACACCTTTAATTTACACTTTGAGCATAATTGCAATAATTCTCACTTCACTAATTGCCTTAATGCAAGAAGATATGAAAAAGCTGATTGCCTATTCATCTGTAGCACATATGGGTTTTGTAACTTTAGGAATATTTACTCTTCAACAGCAAGGCATTGAAGGGAGCATAATTCAAATGATTAGTCACGGTTTAGTTTCTGCTGCATTGTTCTTGTGTGTTGGTGTAGTTTACGATCGAATGCATTCAAGAATGATTAGCAGCTATGGTGGCATAGTAACAATCATTCCAAAATACTCAATTTTATTTATGTTATTTACTCTTGCAGCACTTGGATTACCAGGAACAAGTGGTTTTATTGGTGAATTTTTAATTTTAATGGGTGCGTTCAAAGATAACTTTTTAGTGGCAGTTTTAGCTAGCTTAGGTGTAATTCTTGGAGCTGCCTATATGCTATGGCTATATAAAAGAGTCGTTTTTGGAAAATTAATTAATTCTGACTTAAAAAAGATGATTGATTTAGATAGATCTGAGTATTTTATATTAAGTTGTCTGGCTATACCAACATTGTTTTTTGGTTTTTATCCAGATCCACTAATTAACACAATAGAGGTTTCAGTTAACGATTTAATAGATATGTACAACTTAAATTTAACTAAAAATTAAAATGGAAAACTTAAACTTACTATTACCTGAAATTTTTATCTCTCTTTCAATTATGTTTTTGTTAATTTTGGGTGTTTTTATTAAAAATAGTTCAAAATTAATATTCAATGCTTCTTTATTAACACTTTTAATTACAGCAGTTATTACTCTTAATGAAACTTTTACTGTTAATCGAATAACTTTATTTAATGATAGTGTTGTAATTGACTATATGGCTTCATTAATGAAAATCATTACCCTTTTAGGAGCTTTCCTTGTTTTAATAATTTCATCAAATTATCTTAAAACGTTCAAAATTTTTAAGATTGAATACCCAATTTTAATACTGAGTTCCGTTTTAGGGATGATGGTTATGATAAGTTCTAATGACTTGATGGTGTTTTATATGGGTCTTGAGTTGCAATCATTAGCATTATATGTTTTAGCAACATTTAATAGAGATCAATTAAAATCATCTGAAGCTGGTTTAAAATATTTTGTACTAAGCGCTTTATCATCAGGTTTACTTTTATATGGCTGTTCTCTGATTTATGGTTTTTCAGGTTCAACAAATTTTGATATAATTTCATCTCAGTTAAATTCGAATGAATATGTTTTAACTTTTGGAATTGTTTTTATTTTAGTAGGACTAGCATTTAAAATTTCTGCAGTACCATTTCATATGTGGGCTCCAGATGTTTATGAGGGATCTCCAACTTCTGTTACATTATTTTTTACAATGGTTCCTAAAATTGCAGCATTAACAGTATTTATTAGATATTTATATGTGCCTTTTTTAAATTTAATAGATCAATGGCAGATGATAATAGTTTTTCTATCAATAGCATCGATGCTTTTTGGTGCTATAGCCGCCATTGGTCAAACTAATATTAAGAGACTAATTGCTTATAGCTCTATTGGTCATATAGGTTACACTTTGGCGGGATTAGCCACAGGTTCCAATGAAGGAATTCAAAGTTCGATAATATATATATCAATTTATATCATTATGAATTTAGCGCTATTTTCGTGTTTGCTAATGTTAAAAAGAAACAATCAATATTATGAGGATATTGATGATCTTTCAGGGTTATCTAAAAACCACCCTTTATTATCTTTATCTTTATTAGTAATATTATTTTCTTTAGCTGGCATTCCTCCGCTTGCTGGTTTTTTTGCAAAATTTTATATTTTTAAAGCAGTCATTGAGCAATCAATGTATTTCTTAGCAATTGTAGGCTTATTATCTACAGTCATAGCTGCTTTTTATTATTTAAGAATTATTAAGATAATTTATTTTGATAAAGAAAAAGACAAATATGACGAAGATCATAGTCTTTGGTTAAAATTGTCTTTGACATTTTCGACGATATTAATTCTATTATACTTCATTTTTCCAAGTCAATTGATTGATGTAGTATCAAGAATTAATATTATTTAATGAAATTTAAAAAGTTTAAATTTAAAAAAGTTAAAAGTACAAATAATACAGCTATTAGAATTATTAAAAATTCAAACTTAAAATTTGGTATGATCGTATCAGATGTTCAAACTGGCGGTAAAGGTCAACGAGGAAATAAATGGTTTTCTTATAAAGGCAATTTATTTGTAAGTTTTTTCCATGAATTAAAAAATTTGAATATTTCTTTAAATTCTCACACTGAGATTAATTGTCTATTAGTTAAAAGAATTTTAAATAAATATTATAAAAAAAATATTACATTTAAAAAACCAAATGATTTACTGATTAACAAAAAAAAGATAAGTGGAATATTGCAAGAAATTATTTCTATATCTGATAAAAAATTTTTAATAATTGGTATTGGTATCAATTTAATCAAAAGTCCTAAAATTAAAGATTATCCAACTACAAATTTATTTGAGTTAACAAATAATCATATCAATAAATCAAAATTTGAAAATCAATTAAAAGAAATTTTTGAAAAACATTTAACAAAAATGTATAAAATTGGTAATAAATTTAGTTAAATATATGTATATATTAGGCGACATAGGAAATACCGAGACTAAAATTTTTATAGTTTCTTTAAATAATAAAATAATAAAAAAAACATTTTTTCCATCTAAAAATATTAATCAAATTAAATTAAATAAAGTTTTTAATGATTTTAATATTGATTTTGAAAAGATTAAAAAGATTCTTTTTTGTAGCGTTGTGCCAAATTCTTTTAATTTGATTAAGAAATTTTTATCCAAAAAAACTAAAGTCAAATGTTACGAAGTTAAAAATTTGAATTTAAAATCTTTGCTAAAAATTAAAGTTAATTATAAACAAGTTGGATCCGACAGAATTACTAATGCTATCGGTTTAATGAATAATAAAGATAATTATATTATTTTAGATTTCGGAACAGCAACAACTTTTGATGTTTTGATAAAAGATACTTATTATGGTGGTATTATTGCTCCTGGTGTACAATTGTCTCTAAATACTCTCTCTGACAGGGCCACACTTATTCCAAAAATTGATTTAAAAAGTATTAAAAATGTTATTGGTAAAGACACAATATCAGCTGTTAGGTCAGGATTTTTTTGGGGATATGCAGGTTTAATTGACAATATCATTTATTTAATTAAGAAAGAAACTAGAAAGTCTTTTAAAGTAATAATTACTGGAGGGTTTTCTAATTTATTTAAAAATTCAATAAAAACGAAAGTTAGTCATAATAAAGATATCACAATTATTGGTCTCATTAAGATTTCAAAATTAATTAAATAAAATGAAAGATGAATTATTATTTTGTCCACTAGGTGGATCTGGTGAAATAGGCATGAACATGAATTTGTTCGCTTATGGTAAGCCAGGAGAACATAAATGGATTATGGTTGATATAGGTGTTACCTTTGCCGATGATACATTACCAGGTATTGATTTAATTTATCCTGATCCAGGATTTATTGTTGATAAAAAAGATGATTTATTAGGAATTATTTTAACTCATGCTCACGAAGATCATATAGGAGCTATAGCTCATCTTTGGCCGCAGTTGGAATGTAAAATATTTGCAACTCCATTTACGGCAGTTTTGATTAAAGAAAAATTTAGAGAAAAACACATTGATATAACAAAATACCTAAAGATAGTTCAATTAAATGGAATAGTGGATTTAGATCCATTTAAAATTGAATACATAACATTAACTCACTCGATTTTAGAACCAAATGGATTAAGAATAGAAACACCCGCTGGTGTAATTTTGCATACTGGTGATTGGAAAATTGATCCAGAACCTTTAATAGGTGGAAATATTAATTCTAATAGATTGAAAGAAATAGGTAACGATGGTGTTCTAGCAATGATTTGTGACTCTACTAATGTTTTTAGTTTGGGTAAAGCAGGGTCTGAATTAGATGTAAGAAAAAGCATGTTAAATATCATGAGCAGTTTAAAAAAAAGAATTATTATCGCTTCTTTTGCTTCTAATGTCGCTAGACTAGAAACAGCTTTTTATTGTGCAGAAAAAACAGGCCGACAAATATCTTTAGTTGGAAGATCAATGCACAGAATATTTAAAGCAGCAAAACAATGTGGTTATTTGAAAGACGTTATTGAACCGATAGATCCTCGTGAAGCAAAAAATATTGCAAGAGAAAAGATTGTTTATCTTTGCACAGGTAGTCAAGGTGAACCGATGGCTGCTTTAATGAGAATAGCTAAATATACTCACCCAGATGTATTTATTGAAAAAGATGACACTGTTATATTTTCATCTAAAATTAT
Source organism: uncultured Pelagibacteraceae bacterium (assembly GCA_902560015.1). GTDB lineage: Bacteria > Pseudomonadota > Alphaproteobacteria > Pelagibacterales > Pelagibacteraceae > Pelagibacter. Next base: position 29,035 of record CACEKA010000007.1, on the reverse strand, counting down.
TCCTGGTAATGAAAAAAAATTATATAATTTGCAAAATCAATTAGTTAAAGATGGAATTGAAGTTATATCTGAAGAAAATGAATTTGTTCATGTGTCTGGTCACCCAAATAGAGATGATTTAAGAGAAATGTATGAATGGGTAAATCCAAAGTGTGTTATACCTGTTCATGGAGAACACCGTCATATGATTGAACATATGAAATTTGCAAAAGAGATGAATGTACCAAATCCTGTTCAGGTAGAAAATGGCGATATTGTTAAACTATATCCTGGAAAACCTGAAGTGTATGACAAAGCACCTAGCGGTAGGCTTTACGTGGATGGCAATCTTAGTGTAGTAGAAGATGCTCAATCAATTAAAGACAGAAAAAATTTAAGTGCTAATGGTTATATTGAGGCTACTGTATTAATCACTCCGAAAGGCAATATACATAAAAGACCAGTGTTAAGTTTCAGAGGTATACCAGTCGAGGATACAGATGAATTTGTTTATGGATTAGAAGACGCAATTGAGGAAATCACTAGAACATTTAAATTAGGTAGTAAGCAACAAGAACATAATTTAATAGACGCTCTTAAGATTGCTTGTAGAAAATTTTCAAAAGAAAAGACTGGAAAAAAACCTTTTACAAATATTAACTTAATAAGAATTTAATGAGCATCACAGGTTTAGCAATAATCTACATAATTATATGGTGGATTATTTTTTTTGCTATCTTACCAATTGATGTAAATAGAACAAAAACAGTAAAAGTCGATGGTGAGGACCCAGGGTCTCCCGAAAACCCAAAAATGCTAAAGAAATTCCTATATTGTACAGGAATCACCACTATTGTTTTTATATTAATTTATCTATTAATAAAATTTGAATATTTAAATTTAAGAAATATTATTAATTAAAATGCTTTTATCAAAATCATTCATCCCTATTTTAAAAAACATTCCTTCAGAGGCAAAAATTAAGTCTCATCAATTAATGTTGAGAGCAGGAATGATTAAACAAGCTTCTGCAGGTATTTATTCTTGGTTACCACTTGGATTTAAAGTGATGAAAAAAATAGAGTCTATTGTTAGACAGGAACAAGATAAAATTGGAGCTCAAGAGATTTTAATGCCAACAATTCAATCAAGTGAAATTTGGAAAGAAAGTGGTCGATACGATGATTATGGTGAAGAAATGCTAAGAATCAAAGACCGTCAAAATAGAGAGATGCTTTACGGACCAACTAACGAAGAACAAGTAACTGAAATTTTTAGATCTTCGTTTAAATCATATAAATCATTACCTCAACTTCTTTATCATATACAATGGAAATTTAGAGATGAGATTAGACCTCGATTTGGAATCATGAGAGGTAGAGAATTTTATATGAAGGATGCATATTCATTTGATGTCACAGATGAAGATGCTTTTTTTTCTTATAATAAATTTTTTTTATCATACTTAAGAACATTTAAAAGATTATCTCTTACAGCAATACCAATGGCTGCTGACACAGGTCCTATAGGTGGAAATTTATCACATGAATTTATAATTTTAGCCGATACCGGTGAAAGTAAAATTTTTACTGATAAAAGAATTTTTGATTTAACTAGTGATGGTACTGATTTAGAAAAATCGTCACTCGAACAAATGAGAAAAAAATATGAACAGTTTTATTCTGTAACAGATGAAAAATTTAATAAAGAGGAATTTGAAAAAATGGTAACTGAAGAAAATAGATTAATTACTAAAGGTATAGAAGTAGGCCACATATTTTATTTTGGAGATAAATATTCAAAAGCAATGGATGCTGCCGTAGACCTTCCTGGCGGTAAAAAAGATTTTGTTAAAATGGGGTCATATGGAATAGGAGTATCAAGGTTAGTAGGTGCTATTATAGAAGCTAAATACGATGAAAAAAATGAAATCATGAAATGGCCATTGTCTGTTGCTCCTTATGACATTGCCTTAATACCTATGATTAATAAAAATGACATTTCAGCTCTTGAAAAAGCTAACAATATAAATTCTGTATTAATTGGACATAATATTGATGCAATTATTGATGATACTGATGAGAACTATTCATCTAAAATAAAAAAAATGAATTTAATTGGTGCGCCATTTCAAATTATTATTGGAAAAAAATCAGAGGGAGATCTTTTAGAATTTAAAGAAACAGGTGGAGAAACCCAGAATTTAACTTTAGATAAGATAATAGAAATTATAACAAAACAAAAAGTATCCAATTGATTTCTACGTTAGAAAAAGAAATTACTTTTAGATTTTTAAAAGCTAGAAAAAAAGACGGCTTTTTGAATGTTATATCTATTTTTTCCTTCATAGGGATAAGTCTTGGAGTTGCGGTCTTAATAATTGTTATGTCTGTGATGAATGGATTTAGGACAGAGTTAATAAACAAGATAGTAGGATTTAACTCTCATATAACTATTAAATCATATGATGATAACGGGATTGATCAAAGAAAATTAAATAACAATAATTTAAAATCAATTTCTGAAAATTTAGTTTTCAGTAACTCTGGTGAAGCTATTATTTTAAAAAATAATACCTCAAAAGGAATAGTTTTAAGAGGATATCTGACTAAAGAATTTTCTAATTTAGCGATAATCAGAAATGATAAATTAAAAGGAAATAGATCAAAATTAAATAAAAACTCTATTTCTATAGGTAATGAACTAAGCTTTAGTTTAGATCTTAAAATAGGAGATAAAATTACTCTTATGTCACCTTCAGGAGTTGAAACAATTATTGGAAGTATGCCAAAGCAAAAAACTTTTGAAATAACTTCAATTTTTAATAGTGGTTTAGCTGATTTTGACAACAATATAGCTATTATTAACTTAGATACATTAGATGAGTTTTTTGATTTTGAACAAAAAGATAGAAACTTAGAAATATATCTAAAGGACCCCAAAAATATTGAATCACAAAAGCAAATAGTTCAAAAAATTTTTGATCAAGAATTTATTTTTACATGGGCCGATATGAATAGCTCTTTATTTTCAGCATTAAAAGTAGAAAGAAATGTAATGTTTATAATATTATCTTTAATAATTATTGTTGCTGCATTTAATATCATTTCAGGTTTAACAATTTTAGTTAAGAATAAAACTAGAGATATTGCAATTTTAAAATCAATTGGAGTTTTAAATAAATCAATCATAAAAATATTTTTTTTAATTGGTGTAATAATTGGAACTTCAGCTACCATTTTTGGAATTTTTTTAGGTGTTACTTTTTCTTTATATATAGAAAATTTTAGACAGTTTTTAAGTTCAACTTTTAATATTAGTTTATTTCCAGAGGAAATTTATTTTTTAAGTACTATGCCTTCAGAAATTAACCCTTCCTCAATATTTTTAATATCAATCTGCTCAATATTAATTACTACTATTGTATCAATATTTCCTGCATTTAAAGCTGCTAATTTAGATCCAATTCAATCATTAAAATATGAATAATTTTTTACGATTAAATAATATTTCTAAACATTTTAACAATGAGAAGAAAATTAAGGTTTTAAAAAATTTATCCTTTAGTTTTAATAAAGGAAAAATGTATTCATTGATGGGACCATCAGGTTCTGGAAAATCAACATTACTTAATTTAATATCTTTAATAGATAAGCCTACACTTGGATCAATTAAATTTAATAATGAATTAGTTAATTTAACAAATAATAAAAAGAATGATATCTTTAGAGCAAAAAATATTGGTATTGTTTATCAACAAAACAATTTACTTCCTGATTTTACAGCTTTAGAAAATGTTTATTTAGCAAACTTATCTATTAATAATAAAGACTCTGCTGTTAATAAAGCTAAGGATTTATTAAAAAAAATTGGTTTATCAAATAGATTAAATCATTTTCCCTCTCAGCTATCAGGTGGTGAGTGTCAGCGAGTAGCAATCGCTAGAGCAATTATAAATGATCCAGAAATAATTCTTGCTGATGAACCGACAGGTAGTTTAGATTTAAATACTGCAAAGGAAATATTTAAACTTTTAGAAAACCAAAAAAAACCTAATAGATTAATAATATTTGCAACCCATAATAGATTTTTTGCTAATAAGGCAGATTTACTATTGGAGATGAGTGATGGTAATATAAAATCTTCATATGCCTGAGTCTTCAATTCAAGATTTTAATCATCTAAAGATTCATACACAATATTCTATATGTGAAGGAGCAATAAAAATTGATGATTTGCAAGATTTTTCTAAATCCAATAAAATAAAGTCATTAGCTCTGTGTGATACAACAAATCTATGTGGAGCTTTAGAGTTTGCTGAAAAAATCTCTAAAGTTGGAACTCAACCTGTTATTGGAACACAAATAAATTTTAAATTTGGTGATACCGTAGGTTTACTCCCTTTATTTTCTTTAAATGAAAAGGGCTATAAAAGAATAATTAAACTTTCATCTCTCTCTTTTCTAGAAAATGATCAACTTTCTGAGCCACATATTAATTTTAATGATTTGCTAGAAGATAATGAGGGTGTTGCAATTTTTTCAGGGACAGTATTTGGATTATTTGGTGAATTGTTTAATAAAGGAAAATTTAGTGAAATACAGGATCTTTACAAAAAACTTAAATCTACTTTTGGAGATCGATTTTATATAGAAATTCAGCGTCATAATGATCAAAATGAAAATGGTTTTGAAAAATTTAATCTTAAGAAGTCTTTAGAATTAGAAATTCCTATAATTGCAACAAATGAAGTCTTTTACCTTAACCAAGACATGTATGAAGCTCATGATGCATTAATTTGTATTGGTAACAAAACCTACATTAATGAAAAATCTCGAATTAAACTTAGTAATCAACATTATTTTAAAACTAACTCAGAAATGTCTGAATTGTTTGCCGATTTACCAGAGGCTTTAGAAAATAATTATAATTTTCCTTTAAGATGTAGTTATCGACCTTCATTTTCTAATCCAATTTTGCCAAATATTAGTTCTGATAAAGGTGGAAATGCAGACGATATTTTAAAAAAAGATTCTTTAAATGGTTTAAAAATTAAATTTGATAAAATTTTTAAGGTCAAATCAAATGATCTTGAAACTAATCAAATCTATATAGATTACAAAGATAGATTGGATCATGAATTATCAATTATAATTGAAATGAAATATTCTAGTTACTTTCTTATTGTATCTGACTACATTAAATGGGCAAAGAGTAATGATATACCAGTAGGTCCAGGCAGAGGTTCTGGTGCTGGCTCACTGGTTGCATGGTGTCTTTCAATTACAGATGTAGATCCAATTAAATTTAATTTAATTTTTGAACGATTTTTAAATCCTGATCGTATTTCTATGCCTGACTTTGATATAGATTTTTGTGAGGAAAAAAGAGATTTAGTATTTGAATATTTAACTAAAAAATATCAAGATAGCGTTGCACATATAATTACTTTTGGAAAATTAAAAGCAAGAATGGTTATAAGAGATGTAGGTAGAGTATTAGGTTTGCCATATGGCTTCGTTGATAGTATTTCAAAAATGATACCTTTTGATCCATCTAGACCTCAAAGTTTATCTCAATGTATAGCTGGTGAACCACGCTTACAAAAACTTGTTAAAGATGATCCTAGAGTTAAAAAATTAACCGATCTTTCATTAAAGCTTGAAGGATTAAATAGAAATGTAGCAACTCACGCAGCTGGTGTTGTTATAGCAGATAAAAAACTTACGGAAGTTGTACCTTTATACAAAGATGCTTCAGCAGATTTATTGTTACCTTCTACTCAATTTGACATGTATTCAGCAGAAAATGCTGGGTTAGTAAAATTTGATTTTTTAGGATTAAAAACTTTAACTGTAATAAATAATACTCAAAAATTAGTAAGAAAAATTGATAAAAATTTTGATATAGAAAATATTAGTTATGAAGATCAAAAGGTTTTTGAACTATTATCTAGCGGTAACACAGTAGGGTTATTTCAGGTTGAGAGTGCTGGTATGAGAGAAGCGTTACAGCAAATGAAACCCAATCATATAGAAGACATTATAGCTTTAGTTGCTCTTTATAGACCAGGTCCAATGAGCAATATTCCAACATATAATGATTGTAAGCATGGAAGACAAACTCCTGATTATTTACACCCACTTTTGGAAGATATTTTAAAACCTACGTATGGTGTAATTATTTATCAAGAGCAGGTTATGCAAATTGCTCAAAAGTTATCAGGTTTTACTGCAGGTCAAGCTGACCTTCTAAGAAGAGCTATGGGAAAAAAGAAAAGAGCTGAATTAGAAAAACAAAAACAAGGCTTCATTGCTGGTGCATTAAAAAATGGAATAGCAAAAGATGTAGCGGCTGGAATATTTTTAAAAATTGAACCTTTTGCAGAGTATGGTTTTAATAAAAGTCACGCTGCTGCATATGCAATTATTTCATATCAAACAGCATATTTAAAAACTTATTATCCAAAGGAATTTATTGCAGCATCTATGACGATGGATATTTCTAATCAAAATAAGTTAAGTGAATTTTATGAAGAATTAAAAAGATTAAATATTGAAGTAACTAGACCAGATATCAATGAATGTTATGCAGATTTTAGAACGATAGATGATAAATTTTATTATGCCTTGGGAGGTATTAAAGCTGTAGGCTATGAAGCTATTTCTAATGTAGTAGAAGAAAGAACTAAAAATGGAAAATTTAAGTCAATAAATGATTTTTTGAACCGAGTGAATCCTAAAGATATGAACAAATTACAATTAGAAGGGTTAGTTAAAGCTGGAGCCTTTGATAATATAAATAAAAATCGTCAATCACTTTTTGACTCAATTCCAAACTTAATTCTTAAAACTAAAAATATATTTGATAACAAATCAGCTAATCAAATAGATTTATTTGAAGAAGATGAAACTTCACAAAATGATATTATAAATGATATTGAAGATTGGAAATTTGAAGAACGGTTGTCAAAAGAATTTGAGGCAGTTGGGTTTTTTATCTCTGATCACCCGCTTAATCAGTTTACTGAAATTTTTGACGATTATAAGATAATAAATTATTCAAGTTTTAATACGAATGATGATATTAAGGATGCAAATATTGCTGCTACTTTATTAAAAGTTCAAGAGAGAAAAACCGCAAAAGGAAATTCTTATGCTGTTATGAAATTAACTGATTTAACCAGTGTTTTTGAATTATTTATATTTTCAGATATATTGGAATTAAACCGAGAAATTCTGATAGAAGGTAATTCTTTAATTTTAACTCTTGTAAAAAGTATTTCTAGTGATGAAAATAGATTTAAACGTATCAATGTACAAAAAATTGGATCCTTAAAAGATCTTTTTAATAGTCCAATTAATGAAGTATCATTTAATATTAAATCTAATGATGAGTTAAAGGAAATTTCAAAAATTTTAAAAGATGATGGTAAAACTATAGTAAATGTTAATATGGATACCGTTGAAAAAACGTTAAAATTTAAGCTTAAAAATACAAGGAATTTGGATAGAAAATCGCTTAATCTCTTAAGAAAAATGGACATTTCTAGTTCTATAATTTAAAAAATCCTTGTTATATTGGCTAAATCCTAGTAAATACCCCCTTAAATTAAATTAACACGCACACAGTTGTTGGTTTTATACCTCCGGTCCTTTGTTGGAAATTACTGTGGTGGCTTAACCGGGAATAAATATGAAAATACCAGAAATAACAATACAACAATTATTAGAAGCAGGCGTTCATCTTGGACACAAAACTTTGAGATGGAATCCAAAAATGAAGAAATACATATTTGGAAAAAGAGATTCAATTCATATTATAGATTTAACACAAACATTAGAGCTAACAAAAGTAGCGCTTGAAAAAGTCTATAATACGATTGCAAATAATGGAAAAATTTTATTTGTATCTACAAAAAAACAAGCATCAGAAGCAATTGCGGAAGTTGCAAAAGAAACAGATCAGTATTTTGTTAACTACAGATGGTTGGGTGGTATGTTAACTAATTGGGGCACAATTTCTGGATCTATAAAAAAGATGAAGCAATATGAAACCGCACTAAATGCTGAAAATAGAGGTTTTACCAAAAAAGAACTTCTAAAAATGAGTGTCAAAAAAGATAAGCTTGAAAGATCTCTAGGTGGTATTGCTGATATGAAAAAAACACCTGATTTAGTTTTTATTATTGATACAAATTACGAGTCGCTTGCAATAGCAGAGTCAGTTAAATTAGGCATACCTATTGTTGCAATACTAGATAGTAATTCTAATCCAGATAATATTGATTATCCAATACCTGGAAATGATGATGCGAGAAGAGCAATTGATTTATATTGTAATTTAATCAAAGAAACAATTAATAACGCAAAAAGTTCAATACCAGCTCCTGAACCAAAGGATGATTTGACAAAAGATACAAAAGATAAGGATGAAACTAAAACAGTTCAAGAATTAGATAGAGAAAAATTAGAAAAAAAATTTGCTACTGATGGTAAGGAGACATTAAATTAATATGAGTGATATTGAAAAAGTAAAAAAACTTAGAGAAGCAACAGGTGCTGGTTTTAAAGATTGTAATCTTGCTATTAAAGAGTCTAATGGAGATATTGACAAAGCAATAGAAATCTTAAGAGTAAAAGGTATTTCAAAGGCTTCAAAAAAAATGTCTAGAGATGCTAAAGAAGGTGTTGTTGCAGTTAGTGGTGATGAAAATAAAACATCAGTGGTTGAAGTTAATTGTGAAACAGATTTTGTGGCAAAAAATGAGGATTTCACAAATTTTGTTAAAGAACTTAGTGAATTAAATAATCAAAAGAATTCAAATATTGAGGATTTAAAAAGTTCTAAAATGACAAATGGAGAAACTGTTGAAGATAATATTGTATCTTTAATTGCAAAAATAGGTGAAAAAATTACTATTGGTAAAACAAAAACTATCGAAAATACAGGGTCTTTAAATAATTATTATTTACACTCTGTAGTAAAAGATAATATTGCAAAATTAGCTGTTGTAGTATCTTTGGAAACAAGTGACAAATCAGATGCAGTCAAAACCTTTGGTAAACAACTGTCGATGCACATTGCAGCTTCAAATCCATTAGCTTTAGAGTCAAATTTGATAGATAAGTCTATAATTGATAAAGAGCAAGAACTTGTAACTGAAGAACTTAAAAATTCTGGAAAACCTGAAGATATTGCAAAAAAAATTAGCTTGGGTAAAATGAACAAGTTTAAGGAAGAAAATGCACTTTTATCTCAAGCATGGGTAATGGAGCCAAAAAAGAAAGTTCAAGATGTATTAAAAGAACTTTCAATTGCTGATTTAAAGGTAAAAGAGTTTTATAGAATTAAGATTGGAGAGTAAATGTTTGATGAAAAATCATACAGCCTTAAAATGGATAAAGCCATTGAGGTTTGCTCAAAAGAATTATCATCGTTAAGAACAGGTAGAGCAAATGCATCAATGCTTGATTTGATTAAAGTAGATGTCTATGGACAACAAATGCCAATAAATCAGGTTGGAAGTATAACTACGCCAGAACCAAGAATGATAAATATTCAGGTTTGGGACACCAACAATGTATCTTTAGTTGATGCTGCAATACAAAAATCAGATCTAGGATTAAATCCACAAATTGACGGCCAATTAATAAGATTGCCAGTACCTGAACTAAATGAAGAAAGAAGAATGGAGATAAAAAAACTTATAAAGTCAATTGGTGAAAAATGTAAAGTTTCAATTAGAAATATTAGAAGAGAAGCTAATGAAGAACTAAAAAAACTTTTAAAGTCTAAAGATATAGGCGAAGACGAAGAAAAATCATCTGAAAAAAATGTTCAATCAATAACAGACGAACATATAAAAACAGTAGATGAAAAGGTTTCTTTAAAAGAAAAAGAAATAATGACAATATAAAATGAACCCATTAAATCATGTAGCCATAATAATGGATGGCAACGGAAGATGGGGTGTCAAAAATAAAAATTCAAGAAATCTAGGACACAAAGAAGGTTTATTTGCTGTAGAAAAAATTATTAAACAAACCATAAAAAGAGATATTAAATATTTAACATTATTTGCATTTTCTACAGAAAATTGGAAACGTCCAAATATTGAAATTGCTTATTTGTTTAAACTTCTCGAGAAATTTTTAAAAGAAAAATTGTCAGAATTAGACAAACAAAATATAAAATTAAAAATAATTGGAAGAAGAAAATTTTCTTTAAAACTAAATAAAATATTAGAAGAAGCTGAGAAAATAACTTTCAATAATACTAAATTACAAATAAATCTTGCTCTAAATTATGGCTCAAAAAATGAATTAATTGATGGAATAAAATTATTAAATAAAAAGAATGAGAAAATTACTATAAAAAATATTTCTAATAATCTTTATACAAAAAATATACCTGACCCTGATATCCTAATTAGGACTGGAAATACAAAAAGATTAAGTAATTTCTTATTATGGCAGTTAGCATATACTGAGATTTTTTTTGAAAAAAAACTTTGGCCTGATTTTAATGAAAAAGATTATGACAAGATTATCAAAAAATATAAATCTATTAAAAGAAATTTTGGTAATATTTAATGCTTAATAATTTATCTAAAAGAATATTAACTTCAATTTTATTACTATTCTTACTTATTTTAGTGAACTTTAGTTTTCTATTTAAAATAGTTTTATTTATAATCAGTTTTCTTTTATTTTTAGAGTTCATAAATATTTTTAAGAAAATATTCAGTAAACATTTGAATAAAAACAAAAAAAATATCAAATATTTTATACTTAACATTTTTGTTTTTATTTATTTATTTTTAATTTTTGCAACAACATCGATTGAATTACACGATACTATAGGTTCCTCAATTTTATTTCTTTTTATAATTTCTATTTGTATTTTTAGCGATATAGGAGGTTATGTTGTAGGTAAAACTATAGGGGGGAAAAAATTAACAAAAATTAGCCCAAATAAAACAATTTCTGGAACTATTGGTTCGTTTATATTCTCGTTATTTTCACTAATAATTTTCGAAAATTTTTTCAATTATAGTGTTGAACTTAACCTAAATGCTATCATTTTTATATTAATCATTTCTTTAGTTAATCAATTAGGAGATTTAATTATTTCATATTTAAAAAGAATGGCAAAAATTAAAGATACAGGAAGTTTATTACCAGGACATGGTGGAATTTTAGATAGATTAGACGGTATTATTTTTGCAATTCCGTTTTCATATTTATTAATTAGATTTTATTAAAATGAAAAAAACTATAGCAATATTAGGGTCAACAGGATCAATTGGAAAAAATTTAATAAAAATAATAGAAAAGAATATTAATGAATTTAAAGTTGAATTACTTTCAACAGATAAAAATTATAAAGAATTATATAAACAAGCAGTTAAACTCAAAGTTAAACATATAATAATTAATAACAAAAATTCATATCAAACAGCTTTAAAAAAAAAAAATAATAAGAAAATAAAAATTTATAACTCATTCAATAGTTTTAATAAAATTTTTAAAAAAAAAGTTGATTACACAATGTCATCCATTACAGGACTAGATGGATTGAAACCAACATTAGAAATTATTAAATATTCAAAAACAATTGCTATTGCAAATAAAGAAAGTATCATTTGCGGTTGGAATTTAATTTCAGCTGAAATTAAAAAACATAAAGTAAATTTTATCCCAGTAGATTCTGAACATTTTTCAATTTGGTATGCTATAAAAAAAAATAAAATCAAAATTGATAATGTTATTTTAACTGCATCAGGAGGCCCTTTTTTTAAACTTCCACTATCCAAATTTAGAGATATTAAAATTTATCAAGCATTAAAACATCCTAATTGGAGCATGGGTAAAAAAATATCGATTGACTCAGCAACAATGATGAATAAAGTTTTTGAAATAATTGAAGCTAAAAAAATATTTAATATTAAATATAAAGATTTATCTATATTAATTCATCCAGAATCTTACATACACGCAATAGTAAAATTTTCTAATGGTATAATAAAATTGATAGCTCATGATACTGATATGAAGATCCCTATTCATAATACATTATATGATGATGTTTCTGAAAATATTAAAACAGACAAAATAGATATAAAAAAACTTAATAATTTAAACTTAAGTAGAGTGAATGAAAAAAAATTTCCTCATGTCAAAATCCTTAAAAATTTACCAGATAAATCAAGTTTATTTGAAACAATTTTAGTTTCTGCAAATGACGAATATGTAAAACATTTTTTGGATAATAAAATTAAATTTACTGATATTTATAAATATTTTTTTAAATTGGTTAAAAAAAAAGAATTTAATAAATACCGAAGTATTTCTCCCAAAAGTATTAATGATATAATTAAATTAAGTAATTATGTGCGTATGAAAATAAATTCAAAAGGTATATAAATCGATATGTTAAAAAAATTCTACTTATATTTTTTTTATGTCTTTGTTCTTTTTTTAATTAACACAAATAATATATTAGCCGAAGTTGTAAAAAAAATTACAGTAAAAGGTAATGAAAGAATTTCTGATGAAACTATAATAATGTTTTCTAATGTTTCGATTAATGAAGATGTAGATAGTTTTAAGATAAATCAAATATTGAATGATTTATATAATTCGAATTTTTTTGAAAATATTTCTGTAAGTATTGATAATAAAAATTTATTAATAAATGTTAAAGAATTACCAATTATAGAAAATATTTTATTTGAAGGTGTTAAATCAAAAAAAGTCAAAGCTCAAATTTCTAAAGATCTTAAATTAAAACAAAGAGCTTCCTTTGATCAAATTTTATTAATTGAGGATAAAAAAAATATTATAAAGATATTGAGAGACATTGGTTATTATTTTCCAACTGTTGACACTTACTTAGAGGATTTAAATAATAATAGAGTTAATATAAAATATAAAATTAATTTAGGTGAAAAAGCCAAAATTAGAAAAATATCTTTTGTAGGAAATAAAATTTATAAAGATAGAAAATTAAAAAGTATAATAGTAAGTGAAGAATATAAATTTTGGAAATTCATTTCTGGAAAAAAGTATTTAAATGAAAATCTAATTTCTTACGATGAAAAACTTCTTAAAGGTTTTTATTTGAATAGAGGTTATTTTGATGTTGAAATAAATTCTTCTTATGCAAAATTAATTTCAGATAACGAGTTTGAATTAATTTATAATATTGATGCTAAAGAAAAATTTTTTTTTAATGAAATAACTTTATCATTGCCAGAAGATTTTCAAAAAGAAAATTTTAATGAATTGCAGGAATTATTTTTAAAGACAAAAGGAGAGTCTTATTCAATCAATACAGTTGATAAAATACTGGATGAAATTGATAACATTACGATTAATGAAGAGTTCAAATCTATAAGCGCTTTAGTAGAGGAAAATATAGTTGATAATCAAATTAATTTAAATTTTAGAATTAATGAGACAGAAAAATATTTTGTAGATAAAATAAATATTTTTGGAAATAATATAACTCGCGAAAGTGTAATCCGTAATCAATTAGAAATTGATGAAGGTGATCCATTTAATGAAATTCTAAATAAAAAATCAGAAAATAATTTAAAAAGTTTAAATTTTTTTAAATCTGTTCAGACAGAAGTAATGGATGGAAATGAAGACTATTCTAAAATAATTAACATTAATGTTGAAGAAAAAGCTACAGGAGAAATTATGGCCGGTGCAGGACTGGGCACCGGTGAATCCTCAATAATGTTTGGAGTTAAAGAAAATAATTATTTGGGAAAAGGAATATCTTTGGATGCTAACGGGAAAGTTAGTCCTGATGCTTTTAAAGGTAAATTTAGTGTATCAAATCCAAATTATAATAATTCTGATAAAGCTTTATATGTAACTTTGGAAGCTCAAGAGAGAGATAATACTAAAAATTTTGGATATAAAACTAATAAACAAGGTTTAGAATTAGGTACAAATTTTGAATATCTAAAAGATTTTAATTTAGGATTATCTACAAGCTCATATTATGAAAAAATAGAAACTGACTCAACAGCTTCAGTTACACAACAAAAACAAGAGGGTGATTATTGGGATACTTTTTTGAAATTTAATTTTGATTATGATAAACGAAATCAAAAATTTAAAACAAATGATGGTTTTAGATCAACGTACTATTTAGATTTGCCAATAATAAGTAAAACTAACACTTTATCTAATACTTATAATTATAAATTTTTTACTGAACTTTATGAAAATAATATATCTACTATTTCTATCTATCTTCAAAGTGCAAATTCACTTACTGACGATGATATAAAACTATCTGAAAGATTATCAATCCCAAGTTCTAGATTAAAAGGATTTCAAGCAGGTAAGGTTGGACCTAAAGATGGAGATGATTTTATTGGGGGAAATTATGTTTCATCATTAAATATTGCTTCTACATTACCAAATTTAATGCCAAATTCACAAAATATAGATTTTTCAGTATTTTTTGATGCTGCAAATGTTTGGGGGGTTGATTACAGCTCAATAATTGATGACTCTAATAAAATTAGAAGTTCTGTGGGTATCGCTGTTGATTGGTTTACGCCAATAGGTCCCTTAACATTTTCTTTAACTGAAACTTTATCAAAAAATACAACTGACGTTACCGAGTCATTTAGATTTAATATAGGTACAACTTTTTAATGAAATTTGTAAGATTTTTAATTTTAATATTTTTTATTTTATTTTCGCAAAATGTTTTTGCTGAAAATAAAATAGTATTTATTGATATTGATTTCTTAATGAAAAACTCAAATATTGGAAAATTATCTTTAAAAAAGTTAGAAGAATTAAACACCAAAAATATTAATCTTCTTAAAAATAATGAAAAAGAGTTGAAAGAAAAAGAAAATACCCTATTACAAAAAAAAAATATTATTTCTAAAGAGGAATTTGAAAATGAAATTAAGATATTAAAGACTCAAATTAATGAATTCAAAACCAACAAAGATAATATGGTAAAAGATTTCAATACATTAAAAGTAAAAGAATTAAATGCTGTTTTAGAAAAATTTAATAAAAAAATCCAAGAATACATGTCTCAAAAATCAATAGATATAGTATTAAATAAAAATAATATATTTATAGGCAAAGTTACCTCTGATATAACAAATGATATTTTGATCGAAATAAATAAAGAATTTGAAGGATAATGGAAAAGTTAAATAAAGAACAAATTATAAATCTTTTACCTCACAGAGAACCAATGCTCTTAATCGATGAACTTTATGATATACAAAAGTTATTTTCTGCAACAGCCGTTGTAAACGTCAAAAAAGATAGTTTTTTTGTTCAAGGACATTTCCCTGGGCAGCCTGTAATGCCAGGAGTTTTAATAGTTGAGTCTTTTGGTCAAGCAGCAGCAGCACTTACAGCTCATGGTTTAGATAAATCAACTTATGAGAATAAATTGGTATTTTTAATGGGTGTTGAAAAGGCTAGATTTAGAAACCCAGTATTACCAGATTGTAAACTAATATTAAAGATTGAAGCTATTAGATCACATGGTAGAGTTTGGAAGTACAAAGGTGAGGCTTTTGTTGATGAAAAAAAAATGGCTGATGCAATTTGGTCTGCGACTATCGTTGATAAGAAATAATTAGCAATAAATATTGATAACAGAGATTAATACGCTTTGATAAAAGCAATTATGTCTAATCCTTTTTTTAAGAATGAAGGTCCATTTGAAGCTTCGTTATTATGTCAAATTTTGAATATTGACTCTAATATAGTTTCTAAAAATATATTAGATATTAAAGATTTATTCACAGCAGAAGAAAATGATTTATCTTTTTTTCACTCAAAAAAATATAAAAATATTGCAAAAAAAACTAGAGCTTCTTTTTGTATTACTAGTGATAATCTTACAAGTTATTTACCAGACAGTTGCCAACCTTTAATTGTTAAAAATGTCTTAGTCTCTACATCAAAAGTTACTCAAAAATTTTACCCATCATCTATAAATGATAATTATGATAATTCTGTAAATAATATTACTGAAACTAATTTTTCTGAAAAAGTAAATCATGGAAAGAACGTTTTAATTGGTAAAAATGTTTCTATTGGCAATAATTGCTTGATTGGTCACAACACTATTATTGAGCAAAATGTATCAATAGCTAATAATTGTTCTATTGGATCAAATGTGATTATCAGAAACACTTTAATTAAAGATAATGTTAAAGTTTTAGATAATTGTGTAATAGGCAAACATGGGTTTGGATTTTTTCCAATTAAAGATAATAATTTGAGATACCCTCATATAGGTATTGTAATTATAGAAGATAATTGTGAAATTGGTTGTAGTTCTACTATTGATAGAGGGTCAATGTCTAACACTGTAATAGGAAAAAATACTTATTTAGATAATCAAATTCATATTGCTCACAATGTTAAAATAGGGCAAAACTCAATTATTGCGGGCCAAGTAGGAATTGCAGGCAGTTCAATAATTGGAAATAATGTTAAAATTGGTGGTCAAGCAGGAATTTCAGGACATTTAAAAATTGGTAACAATGTTGAAATAGCAGGTGGTTCTGGAGTAATAAAAGATATACCGGATAATGCTAAGGTTATGGGTTATCCAGCAAAAAATATAAGACAATTTTTAAAAGAAAATAGATGATACATAAAACTGCGATTGTAGATCCTAAAGCAAAAATTTCCACCAATGTTAAAATAGGAGCTTATTCAATAATTGGCCCTAATGTTGAAATTGATGAAAATACGGAGATTCAATCTCATGTGAGTATTGTTGGTAACACTAGAATTGGTAAAAACAATAAAATATATCCTTTTGCATCAATTGGAAACGATCCTCAAGATTTAAAATTTGCTGGTGAAGAGACTAAACTGGAGGTAGGAGATAATAATAAGATTAGAGAATATGTTACCATTAATACTGGCACAAAAGGAGGAGGTGGATTAACAAAAATAGGTAATAACTGTTTATTTATGGTTTCTTCACATATTGCACACGATTGCATAGTTGGAAATAATGTGATTTTAGCTAACAATGTTCCACTAGGTGGCCATGCAGAAATAGAAGACAATGTTATTATCGGTGGTAATTCTGCAGTTCAGCAATTTACTAGAGTAGGTAGGTCTGCAATGATTGGAGGGATGTGTGGAGTTGTAAGAGACATAATTCCGTACGGAATAGCTCATGGTAATAGAAGTGTTTTACAAGGTTTAAATTTAATAGGTCTTAGAAGAAAGAATATTCCAAATAAAGAAATAATGACTTTAAGTAATGCTTATAAGGAAATATTCAAAAATGAAAATTTAACTGATAATTTAAATAATTTAAATGAGGATTTTAAAAAGAGTGAATTAGTTTTAGAAGTGGTTAATTTTTTAGAAAAAGATAAAAAAAGACCAATCTGTACTCCTTTTTCAAAATAAAATGATAGGATTATTTTTAGGAGATACTAATTTTTCAGAAATTATTCTAAAAAAAATTATAAAATTAAAAAAAAAATATTTTATAATAGATTTTTCAAAAAATAATAAATTTAAAAAAAATAAAAATTCTAATCGTATAAGTATTGGCAAATTTGGAAAAATAATAAATTTAATTAAAGAAAATAAATCAAAAAAAGTTTTGTTTGCTGGAAAAATAGCTAAGCCTAAATTTTCTACATTAAGACTTGATCTTAAAGGTATTTATTATATGCCAAGTGTAATTAAAGCAGCTAAACTAGGTGATGCTGCAATTATAAAATCAATTATCAAGATACTTGAAAGAGAAAAGATAAAAGTTATTAGCTCAATTTTTTTTAATCCTGAATTATCTTTGAAGGCAGGAAATTATACAAAACTAAAGCCAAATCTAAAAGATATGAAATCTATTAAAAGAGGAGTTATCTATTTTAATCAATTAAACAGCTTAGATCATGTTCAGGCATTAGTTGTTAATGATGAAAAAGTTATAGCTACAGAAGGAAATAGTGGAACTAAAAAAATGTTGTCAAAATTAAAAAAAAGGTCAGATGGGATTTTAATCAAATTTCCTAAGAAAAAACAAGATTTACGAATGGATTTGCCAACAATTGGCCTTAACACATTAAAAGATTGTAAGAAATATGGTTTAAAAGGAATTATTTTAAAATCAAAAAAAAATATTTTTTTAGATAAAGATAAATGCATAAAATTTGCTGATAAAAACAAGATTTTTATTAAAATTATATGAAGAAAGTTTTTATTTTAACAGGTGAGCCCTCAGGAGATAAATTAGCCTCAACAGTTATTTCAAAACTAATGGTTCAAAACCCTAATATTGAATATTTGTCAGTTAGTGGATCGCATATTAAAAAACTTGGTATTCAATCAATTTTTGATCTTAAAGAGATTACTTATCTAGGATTTACTAGCGTAATACTTAATATTTTTAAAATAAGAAACAGGATCAACAAAACAGTCGATGAAATATTAAAATTTAATCCTGATATTTTGTTTAGCGTTGATAGCCCAGATTTTACTTTAAGAGTTGCTGAAAGAGTTAAAAAAAAGAATAAAAATATTAAAACAATTCATTATGTTGCTCCTCAAGTTTGGGTTTGGCGAAAAAATAGAGCTAAAAAAATCAAAAAGTTCATAGATCATATGCTTTTATTATTTAATTTTGAAAAAAAATATTTTGATCAAGAAAATATTGAAACCACATTTGTTGGTCATCCTTTAATTGAAAAAAATGAAAATGTTAAAACAGTTTTAAATGATTTGATATCTAAAGATAGGAAAATAATATCAATTTTTCCTGGTAGTCGTAAGTCTGAAACAAATGTTCTTTTACCTATATTATTAGATTTTATTAAACTAATGCACGATAAAGAAAATATTTATTCTTTTGTTTTTCATGCGACTGATGACAATAGGGATTATATTTTTAATCAAGTTAATAATTCTGGTTTAGATAACATTGATGTTGTTTCTGATGAGAATATTAAATCACAAATTTTATCTAATTCTATATTTGCTGTCTCTAAATCAGGCACTGTCTCTTTACAAATCGCAAATTCAAATATTCCATCAATCATAATTTATAAATTGAGTTATATAAATTTTATGATTTTTAAATTATTAGTTAATGTTAAATTTGCTAATATTATTAATATAATAAATAACAAAGAAGTAATTCCAGAATTATTACAAAACGAATGCAATGCTAAAGAAATTTTTAATACAGTTATTTATTTCTTAAAAAATCCTAATTTAATAGAAAAACAATTAAGTGATTGTAATAAAACTTTAGAGGGTATTAGATCTAAAACGTCATCTTCAAATGAATCGGCTTCAATCTTAAGCAAGTATCTTGCTATCTAACCTTTTCTTAACTTCTTCCTTTCCTAAAGAAATTACAATATCATAAAGGCCTGGGCCAAATTTAGAACCAGTTAAGGCTACTCTTAATGGCTGACCAACTCCTTTAAAATTTGTTTCATATTTTTTTATTAATTCATTTACGATTGGTTCAAGATTTTCTTTATTTAAACTTTCTAAACTTGATAGATTATTATTAAATTCTTTTATAATTTTTTTTGCTTTTTCATCTATTAATTTTAAATCCTCGTCTTCAAATTTTACTTCGTCAGATATTATGTATTTTGCATTATTATAAATATCTTCTAAAGTTTTTGCTTTATTTTTGAGAAAAGATAATGATGATTTAATTTTTACTTCTTTTGCCGGGTTCATTTTTTCTTTATAAATTTCACAGTATTCAACCAGATTTTTATAAAGCTCATTTTCATCAATGTTTTTTATATAGTGTTCATTCATTGATAAAATTCTGCTCATATCTAGTTTAGAGGGAGATTTACCAATACCTTCTAAGTTAAAGTGCTCAATACTTTCTTCTAAAGTAAATATTTCCTTATCCTCAAATGACCAACCTAATCTGAGCAAATAATTCCTTAATGCATCAGGCATAACGCCAATTTTAGAATAATCATCTAATGTTGATGCATTATCTCTTTTTGATAATTTCTTACCTTCTATTGTGTGAATAAGTGGTATGTGTGCAAATTTTGGTAATTCCCAGTTCATTGCTAAATAAATTTGCATTTGTTTGAAAGTATTAATCTTATGATCATCTCCTCTAATAATATGGGTCATATTCATTTGGTGATCATCAACAGTGGCAGACAAATTATAAGTTGGTGTGCCATCATTTCTTAAAATTATAAAATCTTCAATTGTGTTATTATCAATTTCAACATCACCTTGAACTAAATCCTTTAATATTGATGAGCCTTCTATTTTACTTTTAAATCTTATTACTGGTCTAATATCTTTAGGAGCTTCAGACTCTGGTAAATCTCTCCATTTTCTATTGTAAATATAGGGGAGTTTTTTTTGTCTAGCTCTTTTTTTTTGTTCTTCAATTTCTTCAGCAGAACAGTAACATTTATAGGCATTACCATTTTTGAGTAGTTCATTAGCTACATTTATATGATCACTAATTTTAGTTGATTGAATATACTCATCACCATCATGCTCTATACCAAGCCATTTTAGGGATTTAATAATTTGAATTTTATGTTCATCTTTAGATCTTTCTTTATCAGTATCTTCAATTCTAAGGTGAAATGTTCCTTTTTGGTTTTTAGAAAATAACCAATTAAAGAGGGCTGTTCTCACACCACCAATATGAAGAGCTCCAGTAGGTGAGGGAGCAAATCTAGTTGCTACATTTGACATCAGAGATGTTTAGACTATTTTTCTAAAAGTTTCTATATAAAGATACCAAAACTCCTTGAACTTTTACTCTATCAGGTCCAAAAATCTTAGTTTCGTAGTTTCTATTGGCACTTTCAAGCGCAACAACTTTACCTTTTTTACGAATTCTTTTTAGCATTGCTTCATGCTCATCAATTAATGCTACAACAATTTTTCCATTATCAGCAGTATCTGTTCTTCTTATTATTACAGTGTCACCCTCATTGATACCAGCTTCGATCATAGAGTCTCCTTGGACTTTTAATCCAAAGTAATCACCATTTTTTTCTAGATTACTTGGCAGAGGAATTCTTGATACTTCATTTTGAATAGCTTCAACTGGTGTCCCAGCAGCTATTTTTCCAAGAACAGGAACTTCCATTTCATCAGAGTTAATATTAACCTCATCCAAACCACCTTTAATTACACTAGGTGAAAAACTATTATAAATATCATTAGCCGATGCTGTTTCTGGCAATTTAATCACCTCTAAAGCTCTTGCTTTATGAGCTAATCTTTTAATGAATCCTCTCTCTTCTAATGCACTTATTAATCTATGAATTCCTGATTTAGACTTTAAATTAAGCGATTGTTTCATTTCTTCATAAGAGGGTGATACACCAGAGCTTCTCAACTTCTTGTTGATGAATAAAAGCAAGTTTTTTTGTTTTTTTGTAAGCATAAGAACAAATATCGTACAAACAATGTTCTATAAAAGTTCTTATCAAGAAACAATAGTAAAAAAACTAAGTAAAATAGAGGTTAATTTAGCTATAAAACAGAAAAAATAGAATTTTTTGATAAATTTTTTAAAAGTGATTCACCAATTAAAAAAGTTTTAATAGAAGTTTTATTCTTCAGATCCAAAAGTTCATCTTTTGTTTTAATTCCACTTTCAGAAATTAAAGGCCCTTGATGATTTAAAAGGACATTATGAATATCGTAGGTTGTATTAATATCAGTTTTAAGTGTTTTTAAATTTCTATTATTAATTCCAATTAAAGCTTCTTTAAAATTTAAAGCTTTTTTCGCTTCTTCCACAGTATGCACTTCGACAATAACTGACATATTAAATCTCATTGCCTCTTCATATAATTCATTAGCCAGTTCATCAGATACTCCAGCTAGAATAATTAATATAGCATCTGCACCGTAACTCTTTGCTAAAGGTATTTGAAATTTATCAACAAAAAAATCTTTACATAAAATTGGTAATTTAAATTTTTGTTTAATTTTACTGATATGAATTAAATTTCCTAAAAAAAAATCTTCCTCGGTTAGAACAGATAGGCAAGTTACTTTATTTTCATTATAAATTTTTGCAATTTCAACAGGATTATAATCTTTTATAATTACCCCTGCTGAAGGACTAGCTTTTTTAATTTCGGCTATTATTGAAATTTTATCTTGAATTATGTTATTTTGAATTTTTTTTTTAAAATCAATAAAAGTATTATTTTTATCAATAATGTCATTTAAAGAATCTAAACTTATTGATTTTTTTAGAGCATCAACTCTTTCGATTTTTTTTGTAATAATATTATTTAATATATTCTCAGACATTTTGAATTTTTTCTAAATGTAAGTAGGGTTTACCTGATAAGATAAACTCTCTAGAGAAATTATATGCATCTGAAAATTCTGTAAATTTTTCACTAACTATTAATCCAGCTGCTGCATTTAAACAGACAGCTTTTGAAAAATCATTGTCTTTACCTTTGAAAATTTCAATCGTTTTATTAGCATTGAAATTTGCGTTATCACCAATTAAATTTTCAAATTTTTCTGCATTAACATTAAGTGATTTTGGATCAATTATTATTTCAGATATTTTTCCATCTTTTAATTGAATAACATTTGTTTTTGCATAAGGAGAGATTTCATCTAAACCATCTTCGCTATTTACAATCCATGCAAATTTAATTTTTAAATTCTTAAGTCCTTCAGCAAATATTTTTAATAATTTTTTATCAAAAACTCCAACAACTTGTCTATCAACTAGAGCCGGATTACTTAATGGACCAATCATATTAAAAATAGTTCTTTTGCCAATTTTTTTTCTGACAGGGCCAACAAATCTCATTGCACTATGATAATTTGGTGCAAACATAAAACCAAAGTTATTATTATTAATCTCTTTTTCTACATCTTTAGGCTCAAGATCTATATTAATTTTAAGAGCCTCTAACACATCACCAGATCCACATTTTGATGATACAGCTTTATTTCCATGTTTAGCTATTTTTGTGCCCATACTAGCTAAAAGTAAAGCAGAAGCAGTAGAGATATTAAGAGTATTCATGCCATCTCCTCCTGTACCACAAGTATCTACACAATCACTAACATTTACTCTTTTTGATTTCTTTCTAAGGACATAAACACCGCCAGCTATCTCATCTGAAACTTCACCTTTTTCAGAGAGTAAAGTTAAAAAATCGTAAATTTCTTCCTCACTAGCTTTACCAGTCATTAACAATTCAAAAGCTGACTTACTCTCATCAAATGTTAAATTTTTTTTTTGTCTTAATTTTTCTAAAATTTTTTCCATTTATCTATAATTTATAAAGTTTTTTAATATTTTAATTCCTAGTTTAGTTTTAATACTTTCTGGGTGGAATTGTACACCATGAATATTATATTCTTTATGCTGAACACCCATTATTAACCCATCATCAGTTTCAGCAGTAATCTTTAAATTTTTAGATAAAGATTTTTTATCAATGATTAAGCTATGATATCTTGTGGCTTCAAACGTACTTGGAAGATTTTTTAAAATTCCAACTTTTTTTGATTTAATTTTACTTGTCTTTCCATGCATTAATTTTTGGGCTTGAATAATTTTAGAGCCAAAAACTTGACCAATAATTTGATGACCCAAACAGACACCTAGAAAAGGAATTTCTTTATGAAGGGTTTTTAAAATATTTAAACAATTTCCTGATTGATTTGGATTTCCTGGACCAGGCGAGATTACGATTTTATTATATCTATTTTTTATTATTTCTTTAGAAGTAATTTTATCATTTCTAATTACATCAACTTTTGTTTTCAATGACGAAAGATAATGGTAAAGATTGAATGTAAAACTATCATAATTATCTATCAATAATATTTTCATTATCTTAAAGCGTTAATTAAAGCTTTAGCTTTATTAACAGTCTCCTCATATTCTTTAATTGGTTTACTGTCCGCCACAATTCCTGCTCCAGCTTGAACATAAAATTTTTTATTTTTTGCTACTGCTGTTCTTAAGGCAATACATGTGTCAAATTCTCCATTAGCAGAGAAATATCCAATTCCACCTGCATAAACTTTTCTTCTTGTCGTTTCTAGTTCATCAATAATTTCCATTGCTCTAATTTTTGGTGCACCAGAAACAGTTCCTGCAGGAAATCCAGCTAACAAAGACTTAAATTTTGAAAACTTTTTATTGTATTCTCCTATGACATTAGAAACAATGTGCATAACATGAGAGTATCTTTCAATAATAAAACTTTCTGTCACTTTGACTGAATTAATTTTAGAAACTTTACCCGCATCATTTCTACCTAAATCTAAAAGCATTAAATGTTCAGATAATTCTTTCTTATCTTTTAATAAATCTCTTTCATAATAAAGGTCCTCTTTGTATGTTTTTCCTCTTGGTCTAGTTCCAGCTATTGGTCTAACAGTTATCTTATTATCTCTTAATCTTACCAATATTTCAGGGCTGGCTCCAATTATTTGAAAATCACTAAAATTAAAGAAAAACATAAAAGGAGATGGGTTTGTAATTCTCAATTTTTTATAAATTTCTAAAGGGTCTTTTGTTAATTTTGCCTCAAATCTTTGACTTAAGACAACTTGAAAAATATCACCTAATTTTATGTATTTTTTGGCTTTATTAACCATGTTAAGAAATTTATTTTTAGGTGTATTTGATTTAACCTTAATTTCTTTAATACTTTTATTTTTGGATTTATTTAAATTTCTTATAGAAGATTGAATCGAAAGTTTAAAAAGCTCTGACTTTATATCATCAAATTTTCTTTGATAATTACTAATTTTTTCATCATTAAAAATATTGATTATATAAAATATTTCTTTTTTTAAATTATCGTGAATTACAAGTGTTCTAGGTCTTAGTAATCTAACATCAGGTAAATTAAGATCATTTTTACAGCTATTAGGTATTTTTTCAGCATATCTAATAGTGTCATATGAAAAATACCCAGATATTAAAGAGCATATCTTAGGTAATTTTTTTGGAGTTTCAAATTTAAATTCTTCAATTATTTTTTCTATTAATTGATCTGGTTTATCTTTTAATTTAATTTTTTTTTTATTTTTAATTAAATATGAATTTTTGTTATTAAATTCCCAAATTTTATCAGGATTTTTACCAAATATAGTATATCTTCCTTTAATCTTACCTTTTTCAACAGACTCAAAAATAAAACTATTTTTTTCAATTAGAAAGTTATCAATAAGATTTATAACTTCATCGTCATTTTTAACCTTTTTGGATGTATAGATTATTTGATTTTTCTTGCTTCTATGTCGAAACTTAAAATCCTTGAAGCTTCGATTTATTATCATTTGAAATAGTTTTTAACTCTATCAATAGTTTTTTGATTTAATTGTACCTGATACTTGTTATTCAATAATTGATCATATGATTGTAATATAGTTTTTCTATTGTTAGTATTTTGACTACTTACAAATTTTAGATAATTTTCGTCTAACTTATTAAAGGTATTTTTTTTGGCTCCAGTTATTTTAACTAAATAAATATTGTTTTCTTTATCGTTAATAAGTGTGAACGAACTATTAGGCAAAGAGTAAAGCATTTTAACAGAGTTTGCTTCAAAGATTTCATCATCATTAATTGAGCTAACGGTTAAATACTCAATACCATAACCTGCTATTTCTTTAAATTTACTATCATCAAATTCTTTTTTTTGAATTTCTTCAAGTATACTTCTATTTAAGTCAAATTTACCTTTTTGATAAACAAGCTCACGAATTTCATCTTTTATATTTTGATCAGTTAAATCAGGGCCACGATCATATTTATTAGTGATATTGTATAATAAAAAATTATCTCCATTTTCAATAAGATCTATTTCTGTCGATCTCTTAGAGTAAATTTTATCTTCGTTTATTTTTTTGGTTGATGTTTGAGTATATTCTTTAATTTCGTTAATATTTAAATTTATATTTTCTATTATTGTGTCAAAGGTATCACCCTGTGAAATTTTATTTTCAATTTTATCTATTTCATCAAAAAAATCTTGATTAAATTCTTCTAATCCAATTAAATTTTTTGGGTTTATGACCGCATATTTAAAATCAATGTACTCTTTTTTTAATTGATCTTTATTTTCATCCAGAAATTTTTCGATCTCTAATACTGTATAACTGTCTTTTTCTTTATAAATTTTATCCATTGAAAAATATTCAAGATCTAGAGATTTATTTTCTTCTTCAAATCTTTTTTCAATTAAAAATTCTGGTGTAATTGTTCCAGCTCCAATCAAATCAAATAGATGGTTTCTTAGCTCTCGATTTTTTAATTGTAGTTCAAACATTGGGGCGGACATACTGTTTGATAATAAAAATTTTTCATATTTAGTTCTTTGAAAAACATTATTTTCATCAAGAAAGTTTTTGTTTTCTTTAATTTTTTTTAAAACTGTAAGTTCGGTTATTGAAAGATTAAAATCATCTATCTCTAAATCGATTAATGTGGTTGAGATCAAACCTGATAATAGTTCTTCAATTATATTGTTGTCTAAATTTTCTCTAATTACTTCCTGTGATATCCCACTTTCGTTTAAATAGTTCATAAAATCTTGGGTAGTCACATTAGTTTTATTTATTTTTGCAATATTGTTTTGGTTGTTGGTGCTGAAACCACCTCCAAATCCTCCAAATCCAAAGGCTATAATAATTACGGCAATTAAGATTAATCCACCTAATTTTTTTCCACCAAAATTTTTCAAAGTTTCTATCATTGCGTCATTAATATATTGATCTGTAAAAAACAAATCTATAGATTAAAAACTCCATTATGACAAATAAATATATGTATTTTATAGCTAATTGGAAAATGTTTGGTGATTTAAGAACTCTAAATTCACTAGATAAAGTAATTAAATTTTCAAAAACTAACAAAAAAAATAAATTTAAATTAATTTATTGTCCTCCCAATATACTTATCAGACCTTTGTCAAAAAGACTTAAAAATACCAATATAGAAGTTGGTGCACAGAACTGTCATGAAAGTGAAAATTTTGGACCTAACACAGGCTATGTTAATTCAAAAATGTTAAAAAATGTAGGTGCCAAATATATTATTCTAGGTCACTCAGAAAATAGACAAGATGGTGAGAGTGATAAATTAATTAATTTGAAAATTAAGAGTGCAATTAAAGCTGGGTTAAAAATTATTTTTTGTGTTGGAGAGACTTTGAAAGAAAAAAAAAATAAAAAAACCAAAAAAGTTTTAGCAAAACAAATTCAAAAAGGTCTTAAATCAATTAAGAATAAATCTGATATAATTATCGCCTATGAACCTGTTTGGTCTATAGGAACAGGAATGATTGCAAAATCTGAGGATTTAATTAAATGTGTAGCATTCATTAAAAGCAAATTTTCTAAAAAATCTCCAAAAATTTTGTATGGCGGTTCTGTTAATGCTAAAAATATCGATAAATTAAAGAATGTTAATAACATCAATGGATTTTTAATCGGCGGAGCTTCTCAAAATTCAAAAAAATTTATAGATATAATTAAGAAATCAATATCTAATTAGAAATAGATAAATTTAAAACTTTTATTATTTGATCGTAATTCATTGTTAAAAAATAAGGTGAAACTTCAGCTATCGAAATGGGTGATTCTGGGGCAATTTGCAGTACAATTTTTTTGGAATTATTAACAAAATTTTCGACAGCTCTTTTGTATTGAAGAAATAAGTTAGTTTTGCTAGCGTTTGAAGTATAAGTATTAAGTTGATTTATTATTTCTCTTTTAAGATCTTTTGTAGTCATATTAGACTCTGCTGCCGCTAATTTAAATAATTTTTCTTTTAATGAATTGTCGATTAATGATAATTCAAAATTATCTAGTTTAAAATTACTTAATAAATAAGCTCCTAACGCTGAACTATTATTTATATTAAATAAATTCTCTGATAATCCCGTAAAGCTACTCTTTAAAGATAAATCTGCAGCATCTGTTATTCCTAAATTTAAGTTAACATTTAAAAGATTATTTGAAGGAGCCCATTTCCAGCTAGTTCCAAAATCAAATTTTATACTTTCGTAACCCATTAAAGTGAAATACTTTGAAAATTCTGGCGAAACTTCAGCTATATTTAGGTCTAAACCATTAAAATTAAAGTCAATTTCAGTAAGAGATTTTTGTTCTTTTATACTATCAATATAATCAAATTTTAAACTTTCAAGTTCTATACTTTTAGCGCCACCAATATATTTTTTAGTTGATAGTTTTTTAACGGTTATATTTTTTGTTATTCCACTACCTAAAGAATTTATCATATTAAAAAAAATATTATAATTTTTTTCTATATTAAAATTATATAGATTATAATTTTTTGCAGCTTTTATAATTTCAGATTTATCAAATATAACGTTTTCTAAATCAGAGTACTCATATGCTACTTCAATATCTAAGCTAGAATCTTTATCTACATAATTCCTTACTTTCCAACTACCCCAATCTAATATAGTAAAATCTTCTATTTCAAAAAAATCTGCAGAAATTTTTCTACCAAATTCTTTTCCTGCGTTTTGATCTATAGAAAAGTTTTGAAGTATCAAATTTTCAAGTGAAAAACTTAATAATGCACTAAAAGCACTAATACTTTCTTCATCTAAGCCTAAATTATTAGATATATTTTTTATTATACTGTGATTTTCTGTAAAGTCTTTAAATTGAAAATCGTTTAAGATTATATCTCCAGCTTTAAAAATATCGTAACCATTATTATATGAAAAATTTTTTAACCTTAATTCATCAAACCATTTTTCTTCTTCAAATATAGTTTTATCATACGAATTTTTTTCAAATATTTTTATTAATTTATAGATAACTTCTTTATTTAAATTTTTTATAGAAATATTATTAAAATCATAAACCAATTTATTTTCGTACATTATAGAAAAATTTGCTTCAATTAATCTATCCCCCCTTGAAAATTTGATTTTTTTCAAGTCAATACCTGGAGTTTTGATTAAAATTCTGATTAAATCTTTTTGAAACTGATTATTGGCTTTATATTTTTTGAAAGT
>CACEKA010000006.1 GCA_902560015.1 uncultured Pelagibacteraceae bacterium | reverse complement strand
AGACTCTTTAATTTCTTTAAATCTTTCAATTTCAGAATAAATTTCTGCTGTTCCAAGTCGAACACCACCAGGGTTTAAAGTTGTGTCTGATCTACCAAAAATTACAAATCCTTTTTTATTTGTTATCTTGGCATAATCACCATGATGCCAAATATTTTTGTATTTGTTAAAATATGCTTTTTTAAATTTTATATCATATTTATCATTCCAAAATTTTAGTGGTATTGAAGGAAAAGGATTAATACAAACAAGTTCACCTTTATTATTTAAAACAGATTTACCATTTTCATTATAAACACGAACATCCATACCCAAACCTTTACTTTGAATTTCGCCAGAATGAACAGGTTGATACAAATTTCCTAAAACAAAACACGAAACAATATCAGTACCACCTGAAATAGATGCTAAATGAACATTTTTTTTTAAATTTTTATATACAAAGTTAAAACTATCTTCTGATAATGGTGATCCAGTTGAACAAATAGTTCTTAATTTTGGTAATTTGAACGTTTTTTTAAAGTTTTTTTTAGTTTTTCTTAATGCATCTATATATTTTGCACTAACACCTAATAATGTAATTTTTTCTTTCTCTGCTATCCTTAGCAATAGATCTTCTTTTTTATACATTGGTGAACCATCAAACAATACAATTGATGCCTTTGAAGCTAAAACTGAAATTAACCAATTCCACATCATCCAACCACATGTAGTAAAATAAAAAACATTGTCATTTTCTTTAATATCACAATGAAGTTGATGTTCTTTTAAATGCTGAAGCAATACTCCACCAGATTTATGACAAATACATTTTGGTTTACCTGTTGTGCCACTAGAATAAAGAATTGCTAATTCATGTTCAAAATCAAATTTAGAAAAACTAAATTCATAACTTTTTTGTTTTTTTATATTATTCCAATGATGAGTTTTTACATTTTTAAAACTTGGAAGTTTTTTAAATTCAGGTTGACCAGGATAATTAGAGATAATGATATGTTTAATTGAAGGTATTTTTTTTGTTATTTGGGGAATTCTTTCCAAAATATTAATTCTCTTTCCATTGTAAAAATATTCATTAGTTACAAATAAAACTTTGGGTTTTATTTGAGAAAATCGTTCTATGACACCACTAGATCCAAAATCAGGAGAACAAGAAGACCAAATAGAGCCTATCGCAACTGTACCTAAGAAAGCCTCAACTGTTTCGGAAATATTAGGCATATAAGCTGCAATACGATCTTTGGGATTAATATTTAAATCTTTTAAATATTTTGAAACCTTCTTAACATTTATGTTTAACTCTCTCCAATTTTTAACTTCACGGTAACCATTTTCACTAATAAAAGTAATTGCTTTTTCATTGGTATTTTTTGAAATTAAATTTTCACTAAAATTTAATTTATAATTGGGTAAAAAAATATTCATATAAAATTTTGAAGATTTCTTTATTTTAAGTTTATTTTTTTTTCCTTTTATTTTTGTATAATCCCAAACACTTTCCCAAAAATTGCCTGCATTTTTTACTGACCAATCGTGAATTTTTTCATAATTATTTTTAAATTTTTTATTAAATCTAGTAGATATAAATTTTTCAAATTTTAATAAATTTGAACTTCTCTTTAATTTATTTGAAGCTTCCCAAAGTTTTTTACTCATGTAAAATGTTTTATGTAATTATTCTATAAATTTATTATAATATATATTTTATATTTTGGCATAATTTTGCCAGCTAAATTTATTTTTGATCGTCTTCTCTTAGAACAGTTTTTTGTGAAACTCTTAATCTAACTAATACAGTGTTTGCTATATATATTGATGAATACGTACCAAATACTACTCCAAGGATCATTGCTAAAGAAAATCCTTTTAATATTTCGCCGCCAAAGAAATAGATAGCTAATAATGCCAATAAAGTAGTTGCTGAAGTTATAATTGTTCTAGATAAAGTTTCATTAATAGAAATATTAGTAAGTTCAAATATTTTAATATCAGAATATTTTCTTAAATTTTCTCTAACACGGTCAAAAATTACGACAGTATCATTCATTGAATAACCAACTATAGTCAGAACTGCTGCAATAATAGATAGATTTATCTCTAGGCTAAACAAAGAGAATACTCCCAGTGTAACTATTACATCATGAAATAGTGCTAAAATTGCACCTAAACTGAATTGCCATTCAAATCTTATCCAAATATAAAAAAGCATTGCTGCTAGTGATAATGATATAGCTATCACTCCAGATTTTAATAATTCTGCACTAACTTTTGGCCCAACGTTTTCAACTCTTCTAAAGTTAAAATTATTACCAAATGATTTATCTAAATTAATCTTAATTTCTTCAATTATATTTTTTTTATTATCTTTGTTTTCAAACTTAATAAGATAATCAGTATCA
Organism: uncultured Pelagibacteraceae bacterium; assembly: GCA_902560015.1. GTDB lineage: Bacteria > Pseudomonadota > Alphaproteobacteria > Pelagibacterales > Pelagibacteraceae > Pelagibacter. The sequence continues at coordinate 53,591 of CACEKA010000006.1, read as the reverse complement.
TTACCAAATTTTTTAACTGAAACATCCCCTAGATCCATTTGGCTAAACTTATCTCTTAAAGAACTAACATTTATTTTTGTGTCATTTGACCTTAGTTCAATTAATGTACCACCTTTAAAATCAATACCAAAATTAAGACCTTTAAAGATTAATAAAATCAAAGAAATAACAATGAGAAATGTCGAAAGGAGATTAAAATGATTATAATATTTATTAAAAGATATCATTAGATCAATTTCTCCTTATCTCTATTTTTTGACACATAAATACTAGTAAATAGTCTAGCAATAAAATAAACAGAGAATAGAGTTGTAAATATTCCTACTCCAAGAGTTACTGAAAAACCTTTTACTGGACCAGATCCCATAAAGAATAGAATTATTGCAGCTAATAAAGTTGTTATATTGGCATCAATAATAGCAGTTCTTGATTTTGTATAACCACTATCAAAAGCTACTACATTATTGTTTTCATCTTTTAATTCTTCTTTAATTCTTTCAAATATCAATACATTTGCATCAACTGCCATACCAACAGTTAAAATTATTCCAGCTATTCCTGGTAGAGTTAAAGTTGCTTCAAATAATGTCAATATACCCAGCAAGATAAATAGATTAATGATTAGAGTAATATTAGTGATAAGACCAAAAATTCTATATTTAACTAACATAAAAACGATTACTAATAGAAATCCAATAGCTAAGGCGATCATACCAGCATTGATAGAGTCTTGACCTAGGTCTGGACCAACTGTTCTTTCCTCAATAATGTCTAAAGGAGCAGGTAATGCTCCAGATCTCAACAATAAAGCTAAATCAGTAGCTGATTGAAAAGTAAATCCACCACTAATTTGACCTGAGCCACTTGCAATTGTGTCTCTTATAACAGGTGCACTTATAATTTTACCATCTAAAACAATAGCTAACTGCTTACCAATCCCAGTTGATGTTGCTTTTCCAAATCTTTTTGCACCCACCCTATCAAGTGAAAAAGATACAATTGTTTGATTAGTTTGAGTATCCATTTTTGGTTGAGCATCCAAAAGGTTATCTCCACTTATAATAATTCTTTTACTTACGGTAGCTTCTTCAATTCCATCTTCGTATTTAAGTTTTTCAACTCCAAAACTGTCATTATCGTTGTTTGTTACAAATCTAAAAGTTAAGTTAGCGGTTTTGCCCAAAAGCGATTTAACTCTCATAGGGTCATCTAATCCTGGAAGTTCAACTAAAATACGATTATTTCCTCTTTTTAGAATATTAGGTTCATTAGTACCAACTTCATCAATTCTTCTTCTTACAATTTCAATTGCTTGATCTTGAGATGATGTTTTTAAGGCAATTAAACCTTGCTTTGAGAAATTTATTTTAAAATTAAGTCCAGTGTCTTCTATCTCAAGTTGATGAGATTTAAATCTTGGATAATATGGATTTATGTCACTATTTTCATCGTTAAAGACATCTATAACAGATTGTTTGTTTTCTTCCAAAACATTAAAAAAAATATTTTGATTTTCAATTTTTATATTATTAATTTTAATATCTTTATCTTTAAAATAATTTCTAATTGTTGTAGTTAAATTCTGGAGTTTTTGTTCTATTACTGGTGCGTTATCAATTTCTAATAAGAGATAAGATCCACCCTGTAGATCAAGACCTAAATTAATTTTTTTATCAAAAAAACTGTCTTCAAATTTAAATAAATTAGATGATGCTATTAAAACAAATAAAAGTGAAAATAGAGTTATAAATAAAATTCTTATCTTTGAAAAATAAAGCACTTTATCAAAAATTTATTATTTTTTAACTTCTTGAGTAACACCTTGAAGAGCTTGAATACCTGTAGCTTTGACAATTTCAACTTTAACGTTTTCTGCAATTTCAACTTCAACTTTGTCGTTGTCAATTAATCTTTCAACTGTGCCTGTGATACCACCAGAAGTAATAACCTTATCACCCCTCTTAAGTCCTTCGACCATAGCTTTATGTTCTTTAACTTTTTTTTGTTGTGGCCTGATTAAGAAAAAATAAAAAATAACAAAAATTAAAATTAACGGTATAAATTGTCCTATTCCTGAACCTTCCATAAATCTCCTTATAAATAAGCTGAATTCTTATACTATCTTATTGATTAAAACAACTTTATTTAAGTGAAATTAATTCTAAATTGTTCATATAAGGTCTAAGAACTTTAGGGACAATTATCGAGCCATCCTTTTGCTGGAAATTTTCTAAAACTGCAATTAGGGTTCTTCCAACAGCTAAACCACTTCCATTTAAAGTTCCAACAAAAACAGTTTCTTTTTTTTCATTTTTATATCTAGTTTTCATTCTTTGTGCTTGAAATGTTGAGCATGATGAACAAGATGAAATTTCACGATATTTATTTTCTGATGGAAGCCAAACCTCAATATCATATGTTTTTTCAGCACTAAAACCCATATCACCAGAGCATAAAATAACTTTTCTATAAGGAAGTTCTAATTGATCAAGAATATCTGTTGCGCAATTAGTCATTCTTTCTAATTCTTCTAAACAATTTTCTCTTTCAACAATACTTACCATTTCAACTTTATAAAATTGATGTTGTCTAATCATACCCTTAGTGTCTTTACCATAACTACCTGCTTCTTTTCTAAAACAAGGAGTTGAAGCAACAAATCTCATTGGCAGATTTTTTTTGTCTACAATTTTATCTTTAACAATATTGGTTAAAATAACCTCTGCGGTTGGGATAAGAAATTTTCTATCCGAACCCTCATCAAATTTAATTTCAAATTGATCATTTTCAAATTTTGGAAGCTGTCCTGTACCAAACATTGTATTGTCAGAAGCAATTAATGGTGGAGAAATCTCTTGATATGCATTTTGATTGATATGAGTATCAAGCATAAAATTAGATAATGCTCTTTCTAATAAAGCTAGTTTATCTTTAACAAATACAAATCTTGATCCTGTAGTTTTAGTAGCAAGATCAAAATCTAGCATCTCTAAATTTTCACCTAATTCATAATGAGATTTAGGTTTAAAATCAAAATTAGGTATTTTTCCAGATTTTGAAACTTCAATATTATCATTTTCATCCTTACCAATAGGAACATCTGCATTTGGAATGTTTGGAATATTTGATAAAATTCTATCTAATTCTACCTTTATTTTTTTTTGATTGTCAGAAATTTTCTCTAACTCAACTGAAATTTCTTTAGATTTATTAAATAAACTCTCGTCTTTTGATTTTGAAATATCTTTTTTTTCTTTTTCTAAAGATTCCTTTTGTTGAATTAAATCTCTATTTTGTTCATCTAATTTTTGTAAATTATCAAAATCAATATTTACAGATCTTTTTTCTAAAGATTTAGCAAATTCAGAAAAATTTTTTCTAATATCTTTTAAATTATGCATCTGTTCTTTCTAAATTTTTATTTTCAATAAATTTTACAGAAAATATTGATAATTCATATAAAATTAATAATGGTATTGCTAATCCAATTTGAGTTATAGGATCAGGTGGAGTTAGTAATGCTGCGGCAGCAAAAATAATTACTACAACATATTTTCTTCTTTCTTTTAAAAACTGACTATCAACTACACCTACTCTTGCTAATAAACTTAAAACTACTGGCAATTGAAAACTTATACCAAAAGCAAATATTAATTTCATAACTAGTGAAAGATATTCATTTACTTTAGCTTCAAGTTGAATGGGTAAATTTGTTGAAAGTCCAGTACTTTCAAATGATAAAAAGAACTTAATAGCTAATGGCATTATTAAATAATAAACAAGCATGCCTCCTAGAAAAAATAATATTGGTGTCAGTATTAAATAAGGCGCAATTGCAATCTTTTCATGCTTGTATAATCCTGGTGCAATAAATTTCCATATTTGCATCAATATAAAAGGACATGTAACAAAAAAAGCTGTGAAAAAAGAAACTTTCAAGTAAGTTAAAAAAGTTTCTTGGAGAGCAGTAAAAATCAATCTTCTACTTGAGCCATCATCTTTTACAGCTTGAGCAAATGGGTCCACTAAAAAACCATAGATATGTTCAGCAAAAAAATAACATCCTATAAAAAAGATAAATAAAAATATAAAACTATGAATAAGTCTTTTTCTTAATTCTGTTAAGTGACTAATAAAGCCACCTTCATTTTCTTCATTACTCATCTTTTTTAATATCTTTTTTTATTTCGTTATTTATTTTTTCATCTTCAATATCAATATTTGAAACTTCATTTTGAATATTATTCATGTATCTTTTAGCTGTCCCAATCCATGAACCTGCTTTTTTTAACATTATTGGAAAGTCCTTTGGCCCAAGAACAATGATAGCAATAGCTACAACAATTAATATCTCAAACCAACCAATAGTAGGCATTTGATTTAATTTTTATTTTCTGAGTCTTTATTTTCGTCGGAAATATTTTTTGGCTCTGACTCATCAGTAACATCTGATGCCATTCCTTTTTTGAAACTTTTAATACCTTTAGCAACATCTCCCATTAAACTAGATATTTTTCCTCTTCCAAATAATAAGACTACTAATATTACAACAATTGCTATTTGCCAAATTCCTATGCTCATAAAATCTTATAACCTTTTTATGATTAATTTAAAAGTTACTTTTTTGTTAATCTTTTTCTTCGGTATCAAGAGTGCTATTTAACATCTCATCAATATTAGAATAGATATCTTCTTTTTTTTCATCTTGTTTTTCTTTAAAGAATTTACCAGTACCAAATATAGCATTATCTACACTTGAACTATCAATTAAACCTGCTGCACCTAATTCGTCAACAGTTGGAAGATCTGATAATTTTTGTAAATTAAAATGGCTTAAAAATTCATCAGTTGTAACATATAGTATTGGCTTGCCCGGAACATCTTTACGTCCCCCTGGTTTAACCCAATCAAGTTCCATTAAAATTTCCAAAGTATTTGTTCCAAAAGCAACACCCCTAATCTCTTCAATTTCTGCTCTTGTAACTGGTTGATGATATACGATTATAGCTAGTGTCTCTACTGCAGCTCTAGATAATTTTTTTTCAACAGTTTTTTCTTGTGACATTAAATGCGAAAGATTTGGAGATGTTCTAAAAGACCACTTATTTTTTATACAGACTAAATTTATCCCTCTATTAGAATATTCAAGTTGTAGCTTTTCTAATGATTTAGCAACATTCGACTTTTTTGAAACTTTGTTTTCAATTGTATCTACATCTAATGGTTCTGCAGCTGCAAAAATTACTGCTTCAATTTCTTTCTCCAAATCAGTTAATTTAGTAGGAAATTTAACAACATTATCTTTAGAAATTTTTTCTTTTTTAATCATTTATTTCCTTAATATAAATATCATCATACAAGTTTTCTTGTTTTATTGTTAAATTACCTTCTTTAACCAACTCTAATGAACCAGCAAAAATTCCGGCTTTGCCAGTTTTTTTATACTTTGATCCATTCCTAAATCCTTGAGGTATCAAATCATCAATATTTTTCCAATCCATTAATTTACCAAAAAATTCTTTTATTGTTTTGATGCCATCTTCAGCTGTAAAAACAGGTAATTTAGGAATGCTCATTCTTTGGAAATCTTTAGTCATTATTATAGATGAGTAAGATTTTAGTAATTCAAACATTGTTAAATTATATTCTGAACTATAAATTGATCGAATATTACCTTTAATACCACGAGTTCTAATTTCTCTACCTAATCTTTTTCTTTTAAGCATTTGTTCTGACAATAACCGAATAAGTTCTAATTTTTTAAGCTGCAATTTTAATTTATCTGCAACTTCTTGAACTTTAAATTCTTCTTCTGGTGTACTTGGGAGTAATAATTTAGATTTTAGATAAGCTAACCAAGTTGCCATTAATAAATATTCGGAAGCAATTTCTAAATTTAAATCTTTTTCTCTAGTAATATAATCATGAAATTGATCTGCAAGTTTAGTAATAGAAATTTCTTCTAAATCAACTTTTTGAGCTTTGGCTAAATCTAAAAGAACATCTAAGGGTCCATTATAATTACTAATATCAACATTAAATAAAACAGAATCAGACTCAGACATCTTAAGATATTAACTTAAAATTTTATAAAATTGTGATGTTTTTTTAATTATAAAGCTATTTATTAGAGGTGAATTGTTAGCAACAATTGTCATCTCATTAAGATTACCATTACAGTGTAGGGCTATATTACAACCGGCCTTAAAGGCTTTAAGGGTATTTAATTTCATATCTTCTTTTAAACTTTTCATAGAGAGATCATCTGAAATTAGAATATTTCTAAATCCAATCTTATTTCTAATATATTGTATTGCCTTCTTTGAATGAGTCACTGTATTTTGTTTATCTAATTTTTCATAAATTACGTGTCCTGTCATAGCTAAATAACTTTGTTTATTTTTAAATGGGTAAAAATCATTTTTTTCTAGATATTTAAGTGATTTTTTTACTATTGGAGTAAAATTGTGACTATCTACTTTAGCCAAACCATGACCTGGAATGTGCTTAATGACTGTTCCTATTGAGTTTTCATGAAAAAATTTAATACATAAGTCTCCCATTTTAGAAACTGTAGTTTTATTTTTTGAAAAAGATCTATCACCAATAATATTACTTGAACCTTTTACTCTAAGATCTAGTACAGGAATGGTATTGATATTGGTACCAATTAATTTTAATAAATATGAAGTTTTATCAACAAATAATTTATAAATTACATTAACTTTTTTTTTATCTTTTTCATAAAGGTTACCAAAATATTCAGAAGTTAAATTATCAAAAGAAATTATTTTATTTAATCTATTAACTCTACCACCTTCTTGATCAATTAAAATTGGATATTTTTTATCATTAAAAATTTTCTTAATATCATCAGTAAGATTTTTTGTTTGATTAATTGATTTGATGTTTCTTGAAAATAAAATAACTCCCCAGGGTTTATATTTTTTTAGAAATATTCTTTCTTTATTAGATATATTGTAAGATCTTAAGCCAACAATAAAAGCCTTTCTATTATTAATCATTTTCTAAAAGTTTCCAAAAATTAAACTTCTTTTTCTTTTTTTTATTAGTTTGATTGACATATTCAATTATATTTTTGGTATCGTTCTCTAAGATAGGTAAATCCATTGAGTAAATTCTAATTTTTTCATCAATATTTTTATAGGATCGGTATGATTTTTTTATATTTTCATCTGAAAAGTAATGTCTGCCAGTAAAGAATAAGAATAATCCAATAATAACAATGAATATTAAATATTTAATCTCTTTTAACATTACATTTTTTCAGGTGTATCAACACCAACAATATCCATTCCTGATTTAATCACATTAGAGATTGCTTTTAAAAAAACTAATTTATCAGATGAAATTTCTTTTTGATCATTTATAAATCGTTTTTCAGGTTGTTGTTTACCTAGGTTCCAATATGAATGAAATTCTGAAGCAAGTTCATATAGATAAACTGGAATACGATGTGGTTCTAATTTGTTACTAGCAGCATCAATACATTTTGGCCATTCAGAAACTTTTTTTAATATTTTAATTTCATCATTTGTATATTCAAATGAATAATCTTCAATTTTAACATCAGAATTTAAATCTTTATTAAGATGTCTAAACACAGAAGAAATTCTGGCGTAACAATACTGAACATAATAAAGCGGATTGTCTTTTGATTTTTCTTTTACAGCATCAAAATCAAAATCTAATTCTACATCACTACTTCTGTTTAGCATTATAAATCTTGTAGCATCTTTGCCAACTTCTTCGATTAAATCATCAACTGTTATATAATCTCCTTTTCTTTTTGACATTTTGAAAGGTTTGTTATCTTTAATGAGTTTTACTAGCTGACTAATTTTACAGATTAATTTACCTTTGCTTCCTGATAAAGCGTCTACAGATGCTGAAATTCTTTTAATATATCCTGCATGATCAGCCCCAAGAATATTAATTAAATAATCAAAATTTCGATCTACTTTATTTTTGTGATAAGCAACGTCGCTTGCAAAATAAGTCCAACTACCATCTGATTTTTGTAAAGCTCTGTCTTTATCATCACCAAAATCTGTTGATTTAAACAATAATTGTTCTCGTTCTACCCAGTCTTTGCTATCTTCGCCCACAGGTGCTTTAATTTTACCCTTATAAACAAATTTACCTGCTTCTAAAAACTTAATTACTTTTTTTACCTCATCATTTAATACAATTTTTTTTTCACTTACAAAATTATCATGATTAATTCCTAAACTTTTCAAATTTTTCTTGATCAGAAGTAATGCTTGTTCAATAGATAAGAGAGTTAAATTATCTGAAATATCATTATAATTATCAAAATTAATATCTGAATTTGATGAAACAATATTTTTTGCAAAATCAATTAAGTAGTCTCCGGGATATAGATCAGGATTATCAATTGGGAAAGTTTCATTAAATTTAACTTCACGTATTCGAAAATAAACTGATTTAGTAAAATTAATTATTTGGTTACCATAATCATTAACGTAATATTCCTTTGTAACTTTGTGTTTATTAAAGGTTAATACATTTGATATAACATCACCTAGAATTGCCCCTCTACAATGTCCAACATGTAATGGACCTGTTGGATTAGCGGATACAAATTCGACTAAATAATTGAGTTTTTTTTCTTTTTCATTAACACCAAAATTTTTTGAATTGGCAATAATTTCTTGAATAAATTTAGACCAAAATAAAGGTTTTAGCTTAATATTAATAAAACCTGGTTTAACAACGGTAATATTTTCAATTAAAGGATCACTATTTTTAATTAATGGAGATATTTGATCAGCTAAATTTATTGGTGATTTTTTATTTAATTTTGAAAGTACCATTGCAACATTGGTTGAAATATCGCAATCAAACTTAGGAGGTGGAATTTCAGCATTTATACCATTGAAAGTCTCTGGTATAAGCAATTCACCTTTTTGATTAAGATCAACTATAATTGACTTAATTTTATCTAAATATAATTCGAAAATGTTCATTTATAATTGTTATAAAGGTTAATAGCATAACGATCTGTCATACCTGAAATAAAATCTGAAATAGCTCTAAATTTATCTTTAGTCAATTGATCTTTTGTTAGAAATTTTCTAGGATTTGATTTTATTATATTGAATAATTTTTTGATAATTACTTTTCCACGTTGATTTTTTCTTAAAACTGATTGGTTATTATACATTTTAGTTCTTAGAAAAAATCTAATTTCTTTTTCGGAATTTTGTAATTTACTTGAAAAACTAACTATTAATTGATCTGATCTTGCAACGTCTTTAATTGATTTAATTCTTAAAACTTTCAGATTATTCTGTGTATTTGATAATAAATCTCTTATCATTAAATCTATAGAGTCTCTTATTATTTGATAGGTTGCTATTTTATAATTTTGTTTATTAATTTTATTTTTATACTTAAAATAAATTGATTTAAAAAAATCTATTTCTATAAGCTCTTCTAATTTAAACAAATTAGCTTTAATGCCGTCTTGAATGTCATGATTGTTATAAGCTATATCATCTGAAATAGCTGAGATTTGAGCTTCTAATGAAGGATAAGTATTAAAATTAATCTTATTCTTAAATTTTTTTAATCCAATTAAATTATTTACTAAATCTGTGTTTTTAACAGGTCCATTATGTTTTAAAAGACCCTCTAAAGTTTCAATTGATAAATTGAGACCTTTGAATTTAAAATATTTATTCTCTAAAAACATGACTATTCTCAAAGTTTGTAAATTATGATCAAAACCTCCATAATTTTGCATACATTCATCTAAAGCATCTTCGCCAGCATGACCAAATGGTGTGTGCCCTAAGTCATGAGCAAGACTTAATGTTTCAGTTAAATCTTCATTTAGATTGAGATATTTTGCTATTGATCTTGCTATTTGAGCAACTTCGATTGAATGAGTAATTCTTGTTCTAAAATGATCACCTTCTGTATTTACAAAAACTTGGGTTTTGTGCTTTAGTCTTCTAAAAGATGCACTATGAATTATTCTGTCTCTATCTCTTTGAAAAGGTGATCGATATTTTGATGTAGATTCATTACTAAGTCTGCCTTTACTTTTAAATACGCCTAACTGAGTATGTTTTTTCATCCTTTAATTTAAATAATTAAGTATTATATTAGTAATATCAGTGTTGAAACATGATTAAAGAAATTAAATTTACAGATAATGCTCTAAAACAAATAGCAAATTTATTATCTAAAAAAGATCAAGGATCTTTTTTTAGAATCGCTATTAAGGGGGGTGGTTGTTCAGGATTTCAGTATGAATTTACTTTTGATCAATCAAAAAATGATGATGATTTAAATTATGAAAATATCATAATTGACAAAACTTCTGCTGACTTACTGAAAGGTTCTGAGGTTGACTATGTTTCTGAACTTATAGGTGAGTCATTTAAAATTTCTAATCCACAAACTAAATCTTCTTGCGGTTGTGGAGTTTCATTCTCACTTTAATGATAATTTCATCATGGAACGTTAATTCCGTCAGAGCGAGAATAGAAAACATTAAAAGCTACCTACTTAAATATAAACCTGACGTATTGATGATGCAGGAAATTAAAACCGAAGATATTAACTTCCCTTATGATGATTTTGCCTCTATGGATTATGAAAGTCATGTTTTTGGTCAGAAAAGTTACAATGGTGTTGCCATCATATCTAAAGGCAAGTTGAATAATGTCAGAACTGATTTAATCAAAGATAAGTTAAAACAATCAAGAATTATCTCTGCTGAAATTGAGTATAAAAAAAAAATTATTCAACTAATTAATATTTATACTCCAAATGGTAACCCTGTTGATACTGAAAAATATGATTATAAAAAAAATTGGATGGATCAATTAATTAAACAACTAAAATCTTTATCTAAGAAAAATTCTAATATAATACTTGCAGGTGACTTCAATGTTATTCCGGCTGCTGAAGATGTGTACAATGTTAAAAGTTTCGAAGATGATGCTTTATACCGTCTTGAAATTAGAAAAAAATTTAGAGAGATGTTAAATCTAGGCTTTAGTGATGTTTATAGACATTTTAATGAAGATAAAGAAGGATATACATTCTGGGACTATATGAGAGGTGCTTGGCAAAAAAATAATGGTATGAGAATTGATCACTTCTTAGTTTCAAACTCTATAATCGATAGTGTAAAAAATATTAATATTAATAAAGATCCTCGTGGACGAGAAAAACCTTCAGATCACACTCCTATTGAAATTAAATTAGCTTAAAGACTTAATTTTATTAACCAGTTCCTCATTAATGTTTCTTGGACCTGTATCAAGTCTGTTTTTATGTCTTCTTTCACCTGGTAATCTTACTTCACCCATTGATTTCATTTTTTCAAAGAATTCTTCTGCATGTTTTTGCCAGCTACTACCTGCTGTTTTATCTGGACAAATAGCTAAAATAAATTCACCTCCACTTGGAGGACCACCATCATTATTATCTTTGGCAGCTGTTTCATAACTAAAATTATCACCAACTAAAGCACCAGCTAATAATTCTACCATCATCGCTATAGCAGATCCTTTATATCCTCCAAAGGGTAGTAACACTCCACCATCAGCTATATCAGCTGGATCTGTAGTTTCTTTACCATCTTTTGTAAGACCAGTTCCGAGTGGGACTTTGTGCCCTTCTCTTTTAGCAACTTGAACTTCACCCATTGCCATTGAAGCGGTTGCCATATCATAAACAACCGGAGTTTTGCCAGGTCTAGGCCAGGCAAAAGAAATTGGATTAGTTCCAAATAAAGGTTTGATAGCACCTGCTGGAGCAACAGCAGGTTTATAAGATGTGCAAGCAAAAGCAACTAATCCATCTTCAGCTAATTTTTCTGTTTCAGGCCACATCGCAGCCATATGATGAGAGTTATTTATTGCAAGTACCGCAACACCATTTTCTTTTGCAGCTTTACTTAATTCAGGTAGGCCTTTATTTAAAACTACTGGAGCTAAAGAATTATTACCTTGGACTTTAATTACAGATGCTGAAACTTTATTAATTTCTGGTTTTCCCTTACCATTTATCTTTCCACTTTTAAGACCACTTACATATGCAGGCAATCTAAATAGACCATGAGATAAAGAACCGTCTCTTTCAGCATTTTTTATTAGATCTGCTAGTATTGACGCAGTTTCATCATCACATCCATTTGCTAATAAAGTTTTTTTAGCTAAATCAAAAATCTCATCTAGTGTTAAAGAAACTGTACTCATTATTTCGATTTACATTTTTTACATAAACCAAAAAATTCTAAATTGTACTTATTATATTTCATTCCAGATTCATCAGCAAAGTTTGCTAAATATTTTGAAAGTTTAGAATTACTTATTTCAGAAACATTTTCACAACTTTCACATATTGAAAAAGCAGTTGCTTTTGATATTTGGCAACTAGAATTTTGACAAGCAATAAAAGCATTTCTACTTTCTATTTTATGTATTTTTCCTATTTCAACTAATTTGTCTAAAGCTCTATAAACTTGCAGAGGTGCTTTAATGCCTTTTTTCTGTACATTAAAGAGTATTGAATATGCCTTTAAAGGTTCGGAAGATTTATCAATTATATCAAATATAATTTTTTGGTTTTTTGAAAGATTATATTGTTTTTGCATATTTAATTTTTAATTAATCATTAATTTTTTAACTTAATCGATTGCTTTATATTTAACAAAGATAATATGAATAAAATCAAAGCAGCAACTATTATTGATGGACCAGATGATGTATTAAATTCTAAAGAAGAAAATAATCCTAATATAACTGATAAAAGACCACCAATTACTGAGAATAAAACCATTTTATGAGGACTATCAGAGATATTTCTTGCCATAGCAGCAGGTATAATCAACATTCCAGTAATTAATAGTAAGCCTACCATTTTAATTGATATAGCAATTACTGCTGCCATTAGAATTGTGAATATAGCTTTTGCTCTATCAGGATTTAATCCTTCAGCTTCCGCTAATTCATAATTTACAGTTGATGCAAATAAAGGTTTCCAAATTAATTTAAGCACTATTAATATTATCGCTCCACCAGACCATATTGTTAAAATATCATTAGTATTTACTGCCAGTATATCACCAAACAATAATCCCATAATATCAAATCTAATAAATGTTAAAAAACCAATTACTACCAAACCAACAGCAAGTGAAGAGTGCGCTAGTAACCCTAGTAAGGCATCTCCAGGTAAGTTAGTTTTTTTTTGAAGTTGAATTAATATTAGTGCAATTACTGATGAAATTAAGAATACAGAAAGAGCAATATTTAAATCAAAACTATATGCCATTGTAACACCCAAAAGTGCAGAATGTGCAAGAGTGTCACCAAAATAAGACAATCTTCTCCAAACTACAAAACAACCAAGTGGTCCTGTAACCAATGCAATTCCAATGCCAGCAACTAGTGCTCTTATAAAAAAATCATCAAACATTTAATTTTTCTTTATTTCACCTTCATGAGAATGTTCATGATCATGTTTATGTTCATATACTGAAAGTATTTGAGAAGCCTGTTCTCCAAATAATGTTTTGTATTCATTGTTTTTTGCAACATCAATGGGTGAACCAGAACAACAAACATGACCATTTAAACATACTACATGATCTGTAGCTGTCATTACTGTATGGAGATCATGAGATATTAATAAAATTCCACAATTTAAAGTATCAGAAATCTTTTTAATTAATTCGTATAATGCAATTTCACCTGCGTAATCAACACCTTGAACTGGTTCATCTAATACTAATAATTCTGGTTTTTTAGAAATTGCCCTAGCAAGTAAAACTCTTTGAAATTCTCCACCAGATAAATTTCCTAAATTTTTATTTTTAAGATGCATTACACCTGTTAGAGATAAAGCATCATTGATATCGTCATCCTTGATATTTTCAGTTAAAACCATAAAATCATTCACTCTTAATGGTAATGTCCAATCTATAGAAATTTTTTGCGGTACGTAGCCAACTTTATTTGTGTATTTTTCAACACTACCCTCTATATTTTTGTAAATACCTAAAGCAATTTTAGCGGTAGTACTTTTTCCAGATCCATTTGGGCCAATAAGAGTTACAATTTTTCCTTTTTCAACATTTAAAGATACACCTTCAACGAGCCATTTTCCGTTTTGACGAAAACCTGCATTATTTAATTTAACTAATATATTTTGTGAGTTCATTTTATCGCTTGACTTATAAATGTTATATTATTACATAATGTTATATTATAACAACCAATTAAATTACTTATTATGAAAAATATCAAAAAAATTCCACTAATTTTATCAATCTTATCAGTTTTGACTTTCTTTACACCAGTAAATGCTGAAGTAAAAGTAGTTACATCAATTAAACCATTGCATTCATTAGCTAGTTTTTTAATGGATGGTGTAGCAAAACCAGATCTAATAGTAGATGGATATGCATCTCCTCATGGATTTGCAATGAAACCATCTCATGCAAAAATGTTACAAAATGCTGATCTTATATTTTGGGTTGGTGAAGATTTAGAAGGTTTTTTAGAAAAACCATTAAGTTCAATTGCTAAGAAAGCTGAGAAAATCGAATTAATGGAAACAAAAGGATTACAAGTTTTAAAATTTAGAGAAAGAAATATTTTTGATGAACATGATGATCATGACGATCATGATGACCACGATGGACATGGTAAAAAGAAAAAAGATGATCATGATGACCACGATCATGACGGACATGCTAAAAAGAAAAAAGATGGACATGACGATCATGATGACCACGACCACGATGGACATACTAAAAAGAAAGATGGTCACGATGATCACGACGATCATGATGGACATGACGATCATGAAGGACATGCACATGGTGAATTCGATCCACACATTTGGCTAGATCCAATTAATGCAAAAGTAATTTTATTTGAAATGTCTAAACACTTGATTGAGTTAGATGCAAAAAATGAGTCTGTTTATAGAGATAATTTAAGTAAAGCTTACAAAGAGATCGATAAACTTACTAAAGATGTAACAGCTGAGTTAAATAAAAGTGTAGCATCTATTGTTTTTCATGATGCTTATCAGTATTTTGAAAAGAGATTTAACGTAAATATATTAGGTGCTTTTACTGTTAATACTGATGTAATGCCTGGTGCAGAACAATTAGCTGAAATTAGAGAAATAATTGAGCACGATAAAGTAAGTTGTGTATTTTCAGAACCTCAATTTAACCCTGATATCATAAAAGCAGTTGCTAAAGATATGGATATAAAAACTGGTGTTGTTGATCCATTAGGTGCAACATTAAATCCAGGTAAAGACTTATATTTCAAATTAATTAGAAATATGTCTGCATCTTTTAAAGGTTGCTAATATAAGTTTAGGCTATATCCGAGAGTTTTACCAAAATTCTCGGATTTATAGCTAACTTTCATTAATATTTTAATCTTTCAATAAAACATTGTAATTTTTTAAAGAAGATTTAATTTATTTTTCATAATTAGATTTATGAAAGATTTAAATTTATTTAAAAAAAATGGTTTCCTTGTTAAGGAAAGTTTAATTACTCTTAAAGAGATAAATAAAATAAATAAAATTGTTAATGAAGTAATTTCAAAAGAAAAAAAGGGGAACAAAGTAAATGATGTAAATGGAACTCAATCCTACAATAATTACCATTTTGTCTACAATTCAAATTCTTCGAAAAATAAAGAAATACTAAGACTAAATAATCCTCAAAACAGACATAAAGTGTTCTTTGAATTATCTAGAAATAAAAAAATAATATCTATAGCTAAAAAATTATTAGGAGGAACAGTTAGATTTCATCTAGGTAAATTAAATTTTAAACTGCCAAATAAGAAAAAAGGAAGTGAAATTGGATGGCATCAAGATTGGGCTTTTTACCCGCATACCAATGATGATTTAATCACAGTTGGTATTTATTTGGATGATTGCTATGAGAAAAATGGCCCTCTTAAAATAATTAAAAATTCACACAAAAAAAAATTGTATAGTCACCATAATAAAGAAAATTACTTTGTTGGAAAAATAGATACTAAAAAGAATAAAATTGGATCAAATAATAGTGTTTCCATAACTGGAACTGCTGGAACAGTTGTTTTTTTTCACTGTAGATCGATTCATGGTTCTGGACACAATCTAATGGATAACTCAAGACCATTAATTTTATTTGGTTACAGAGCATGTGATGCTTGGCCATTAATTAATGATGGAAATCCTCATCCAGAGGTAGATTTAGAAAATTATGATAAAAATATTATTGTAGGAAATAAATCAATAAAACCAAGATTAACTAAAGTTCCAACCATAATCCCACTCCCTAAGAAGAAACATTATGTTTCTATTTATGAGCTTCAAAAAAATTGAATTTACCTCGTCTATTAAAGAACAAATTGTAATAAATTCGTAACAAAACTTACATATAGAGGGGACTATGTTTATCAAAAAATATCTAAAATGGATTAGTACAGCACTTGTTTTAACAGGGATATTGTTAACTAATTTAAATATCTACCCTATCAATATTTACTTCCATGGTTTAGGAGTTGTTGGTTGGACTATCGCAGGATTTTTATCAAAAGATAAGGCTATTTTAACAAACTTTGGATTACAAATACCATTGTTTGTAATTGGAATTTATAAAATTATTTTCTAATGAAAAATATCTTATTCGTTTGTACAGGTAATTCAGCTAGAAGTATTATAGCTGAAAGTATTATTAACAACGAATATTCAAATAAATTTAAAGCTTATAGTGCTGGAAGTAATCCCTCAGGTAAAATTAATGAAGACATCAAGGAATTTCTAGAAAAAAATAAAAACTATGATCTTTCTGGATATAACTCAAAAAATTTTGAAGACTTCTTAAACAATGAAATTAAAATGGATCACGTAGTGACTGTCTGTAATAATGCAAATAACGAAGTATGTCCTATATGGCCTGAAAAAAGTCAAATTATACACTGGGACATTGAAGATCCAGTTTCAAAACTTAAAGATGCTAATAATGAAGAAAAACAAATTATTATTAGAAACACTTTTAATAATATTAATACAAAAATTAACAATTGGTTAAATGAAAAATAAAAATAGATATTTTCTATCTGAGTTTATAGGAAGTTGTTTTCTTGTAATGATTATAGTTGGATCAGGATTAATGGCAGAAAACTTAACAAACGATACAGCTGTGATGCTTATTGCAAATACATTGGCTACTGGAGCAGGTTTGTTTGTATTAATAACAGTATTTGCTGACGTATCTGGAGCCCATTTTAATCCATTTGTAAGTATTGCAATGGTAATAACTGGTAAATTAAAAAAAAGACTACTACCCTTCTATATTTCTGCTCAAATTTTAGGATGTTTGCTAGGTGTAGCCTTAGCTAATTTCTTTTTTGAACATCAGATTTTTGAATTATCTACAAAATCTAGGGATGGAATTTATATTTTTACCTCTGAAATAGTAGCTACATTTGGTCTAATTCTTATTATTTTTGGATCAATAAAATCAGGTAAATTAGCTGTTGCTGCATCAGTTGGGTTATATATCACTGCTGGTTATTGGTTTACTTCTTCAACATCTTTTGCAAATCCAGCTGTTGCTATAGCAAGAACGTTCACCGAGTCTTTCACTGGTATCAGTTATCTTAATACACCATTTTATATATTTGCTGAATTGATAGGTATGATTATTGCAATTTATATTGTAAAAAAAATATTCCTATATAAGTGAATAACCAGAAGATCTAACAGTTCTTATTAACTCTTTTTTATCTTTTATATTAACTGATTGTCTTAATCTTCTTATGTGGACATCTATAGTTCTGCTCTCAACATTTACATTATTTGGCCATACATTTTCTAAAATTTGATCTCGAGAATAAACTCTTTTTGGGTTTGATAAAAAAAATTCTAATAATCTAAATTCAGTTGGTCCAAGTTTGATTTCCTTTTTATCTCTAAAAACTCTTTTTTCAATCCTATCTAAAACTAAATCTTCAAACTCTAAATTATCAGATACAGTGTTAGGGTTAGATCTTCTTAAAACAGCTTTAATTCTTGCCATTAACTCATTAAAACTAAATGGTTTTGTCAAATAATCATCTACACCACTATCTAAACCTTTGATTTTATCTTCTTCTTCTCCTTTTGCAGTCAACATTATTATTGGTAAGTCTTTAAAACTATTATCTTTTCGAATATTCTTACAGATATCAATCCCAGATAAATCAGGTAACATCCAATCTAATAACAATAAGTTTGGTTCAAATTTTTTTAGTTCTTTCAAACCTTCATTGCCATTCAGGGATGAAGAAACAATAAAGCCTTCTTTTTCTAAATTATGTTGAACTAATTGAATTATTGAAGGCTCATCTTCAATAATAAATATTTTACCATTCATTGTTATTGTTGAATAACTTTTCCCTTAGGCCTACTACCCTTTAGGTACTCACCCTTTATTAAATAACAAATCGACTCCGCAATGTTGGTAATATGATCTCCGGCTCTTTCTAAATTTTTAGTAGCAAAAATTAAATGAGTAGAAAAATCTAAATTCTTTTTATCTTTAGAAAGAAAATCAATTACGCTTTCCATTGCTATGTATGTTAAATCATCAACTTGTTCATCTTTTTCCCATACCTCTTTAGCCTTATCAAAATTTTTGTTAACATAGCTATCTAATACATCACTAAGTTGTTTAATAACAAGTTCACCCAACCTCTTTAGATTTGATAGTAATTCTTCAGGTAAATCTAGAGGTAAAGGTTTAACTTTTTTTGCATTACTTTTAGCCAAATCTCCAATTCTTTCTAAGTCTTGTGAAATTTTTAACGAACTTATAGTTTCTCTAAGATCAATAGCCATTGGAGCTCTTTTAACTAATAAAGTCATTATCTGAGTATCGATTTTTGATCTAAATTTATTAATTTCATCATCACTTTTAATAATTTTATCGATCGAGTCTTTATCTACTTTAATTACAGCATCCATTGAATCTATTAATTGAGATTCAGTTAAACTTCCCATTTTAATTACAGAGTCTATTAAAAACTGTAACTCTTCCTCATATGATTTTACCGTATGTTCATTACTCATAATTTATCCAAATCTACCTGTAATATAATCTTGTGTCATTTTATTGTCAGGGTTTTTAAAAATTTTCTCTGTTTTACCTACTTCAATTAACTTACCTAAATGAAAAAAGCCCGTTTTTTGTGATACTCTTACAGCTTGGGCCATAGAATGAGTAACAATTACGATAGTATAGGTTTTTTTAAGTTCATCAATTAACTCTTCAATTTTAGCAGTAGCAATTGGGTCAAGAGCTGAACATGGTTCATCCATCAAAATAACTTCTGGATTAACTGATATTGCTCTTGCTATACAAAGTCTTTGCTGTTGACCCCCAGATAATCCTGTTCCAGGTTCATTCAATCTATCTTTAACCTCTTCCCAAAGGGCTGCCTTTTTTAAACTTCTTTCAACAATTTCATCTAACTCACTTTTGGTTTCACCTTTTCCATGAATTTTTGGGCCATAAGAAATATTATCATATATGCTTTTGGGGAATGGGTTTGGTTTTTGGAATACCATTCCTACTCTTTCTCTTAAAGAGACAACATCTAGTTCTTTATCATTAACTTCTATACCATCGATTTCAATATTGCCTTCAACTTTACAAATATCAATTACATCGTTCATTCGATTAATACATCTAATGAAAGTCGACTTACCACACCCTGATGGACCTATTAATGCAGTTACTTCTTTTTCATTTAATTCTAAATTAACGTCAAACAAGGCTTGTTTATCGCCATAATAAACATTTAAATTTTTTGATTTAATTTTAATATCACTCATCTAATTCCATCTTTTTTCAAATTTTTGTCTTAAGTATACCGCTACAAAATTCATTACAATTAAAAAACTTAATAACATCATAATAGTAGCTGATGTTTTTTCAACAAATCCTCTTTCAGCAGACTCTGACCATAAATATACTTGTACTGGTAAAGAAGATGATGGATCTATTGGGGTTGAAGGAATATCAACAACAAAAGCGACCATACCGATTAAAATTAAAGGTGCTGTTTCACCTAAAGCTTGCGCCAGTCCAATGATTGTTCCAGACAAAGTTCCCGGTAAAGCTAATGGAACGACATGATGAAAAACTGATTGGAATTTTGAGGCACCTACAGCAAGTGCACCTTCCCTGATAGATGGTGGTACAGCTTTTAATGAAGCTCTGCATGGTATGATAATTCTTGGTAATGTCATTAAAGCAAGAGTTATTCCTGCTACTAATGGAGTAGATCTTGGCAATTGTATTGTTGCTAACAATATTTGAAGAGCTAACAATCCATAAACTATTGAGGGAACTGCAGCTAAGTTATTAATATTTATTTCAATAAAATCTGTAATCTTATTTTTAGGTGCAAATTCTTCTAGATATATTGAAGCAAGAACCGCAACAGGAAATGCTAATAATAAACAAATTATAATACTATAAAATGAACCAACTAATGCACCACCGATACCAGCTAATTCAGGGTCTCTAGAGTCTCCATTACTAAAAAAATAATTATTAAAATTTTTTATAATCTTTTTATTTTCAACTAAATTATCATAAATTTTTAACTGGAAATTTGAAATTCTTCTTCTGTCTTCGGGTAAATCTCTTGGGTAGTTTCCTTTATGAAGTTGGTCAATATCATCTGAAGCAGTAATTTCTAAATTAATTTTTTTACCTATTAAAGTATTATCCTCTAAAAATACTCTTTTAATTTCAATTTCAGCATCAGTTGTAAATAAATCAATTAATGCATTTTCTTCATCTAAAGTTTTTGCTGGATAAACTTTTAAAAGAGTTTCTATTGCAATGTCATAAAAATCAGCTTCTAAGATTTCGTCTGAGGTTGCACCATTTTGAATTTCTATAAGTTCAGGATCAAAGAAAACTTCAACATTAATTGCAGTTTTCATAAAAGCTGAACTACCTTTTGAAAAAATATTATTAACTAAAATTAATACAAATAATAATGCAAAAAAGATTGATGCTAGACCATAAAATCTGAATCTTTTTTCTGCTTTATGTCTCTTTTTTAATCTTTCTTCTTTAGTCATATTTTTCTCTATATTTTTTAACAGCTCTTTGAGCTATGTAATTTAAAGCTAAGGTAGCAACAAACAGTGTTAAGCCTAATGCAAATGCTGACTGAGTTTTTGGACTATCAAATTCTTGATCCCCAACAAGGATCATTACTATTTGAGTGGTAATTGTAGTTGTTGACTCTAATGGATTAATAGTAAGATTGGCAGCTAATCCTGCGGCCATCACAACAATCATTGTTTCTCCTATTGCTCTAGAAACTGCAAGTAAAACTGATCCTATAATTCCTGGTAATGCAGCAGGTATAACTACTTGTTTGATTGTTTCAGATTTTGTTGCACCAATTGCATAAGACCCATCTCTTAAAGATTGTGGTACTGAATTTATAACATCATCAGATAAAGATGAGATGTAAGGAATAATCATTATGCCCATTATTAATCCTGCAGCTAAAGCACTTTCAGAAGAAACTGTTAATCCTAAGCTTTCACCGACTTGTCTAAAAAAAGGTCCAACAGTTAAAGCAGCAAAGAAGCCATAAACAACAGTTGGTATACCAGCCAAAATTTCAATTATTGGTTTCGCTAATCTTCTTACTTTAACTGAAGCGTATTCAGCCATATATATTCCTGAAAATAACCCAATAGGAACCGCTACCAACATTGCAATAAAAGCAATAAATGATGTTCCTGCAATTAATGGAATAAAACCAAATGCATCTTTTAATTCTTCATATTCTGCTGCTGTGATTGCTGAAGCGTCACTAACAAAAGCTCTTTGTGGACTCCAATTAGTTCCAAATAAATAATCAAAAATATTTATAACTGAAAAGAATTTAATACTTTCAAATAATAATGAGAAAATTATTCCTAAAGTAGTTAGTATAGCTATTAGTGATGAGGCAAAAAGTAACCCTTTTAAAATTAACTCAACATCATCTCTAGCTTTGTTGTTGTTTTTAATTTTTTTTAGGGAATAAATTACAGATGCTATAATTATACCAAATATTAAAACTATTTTAGAATTGGTAAAAAGGTTTATAAATTTAGCATATGAGATTGCGCTTTCTTTTAAAATGCTATCTATATCACCAAAAAAAGTTCCTAAATGAATGGCTTTAATTTTTTCGTAGATTAGATTTGCTTCATTCTTATCATTAAATATTGCTCCTTGATTTGCAGCAGTTTCAATTATAATTGATTTTATTATTACAGGCTCAAAAAGAGACCAAACTAATAGAAAAACCAAAGCAGGTATTGAACACCACAAAACTAAATAATATCCATAAAATTTTGGAAGAGCATTTAGTTTAATATTATTTTGAATGGATAAACTTTTGGTTTTTGATCTACCGTAAAAAAATAATGATAAAGAAAATATTGTTATTAAAAAAATAAGTACGAAATTCATTCGATCAGATTGATATCTTTATTATGTTACAGAATTGTTACAAACTAACTTTGTGATTGTATTAAAAAAAAAGGCCAGTAAAAACTGGCCTTTTTTTGTGGATAAGTCTAAATCTACTTAATGCTAATTGTGTTTAAATCCAAAGCAGCTGTTCTTGTTACTTTGTATTTATCTGAAGCTAATGGAACTAATCCGATTTTAGCTAAATAACCTCTATTACCCATAGCTTTTTTAGATGTAAATTCTTTTAGATATTCTTCCATTCCTGGAATTACACCTATGTGAGCTTTTTTTACATAAAAGAATAAGGGTCTAGCAATTGGATAAGAGTAATCTTGTATTCCCTCTAAAGAAGGTTGAACACCATTAATTGCAGCTGCCTTAACTTTATCTTTGTTGGCAACAAGATAGCTATATCCAAAAAAACCATATGCGTTTGGATTAGAAGTGAGTTTTTGTACAATTAGAGTATCATTTTCACCAGCTTCAACTGCATATCCATCTTCTCGCATTTTAGCACATTCTTTTTTAGCTTTCTTTCCTGATGCATCGTAAAGAGACTTTGCTGTTTTAGTGCAACCTTTACCCATTACTAAAGAATTCCAAGCATCTCTTGTTCCAGATGTGGGAGGTGCAATCAATATTTCAATTTTTTTGCTTGGAAGACTTGAGTCAATATCACTCCATTGTTTGTATGGATTTTCAACTAGTTTACCATCAACATCTACTTTAGCAGCTAAAGCTCTCCAAAGTTGTTCTTTTGTAAAGTTAGCATCTGGAGATGAAACTGCATGAGCTAATGAAATACCGTCATTACCAACTACAATTTCAATAATTTCAGCAACACCATTTTTTTCACATAGTGCTTTTTCTTTAGGTTTAATTGCTCTAGAAGCATTAGTAACATCTGGGTGATTAGCACCAACACCAGCACAGAATAATTTCATTCCTCCACCAGTTCCAGTACTTTCAATTACAGGTGTTTTGAATTTTCCACTTTTACCAAACTTTTCAGCAACTACAGTTGCATAAGGATAAACAGTAGAAGATCCTACTATTTTAATTTGATCTCTTGAGTAACTTGTTGTTGTAAAACTTAGCACTAAAAGAAATCCTAATAATGTATTAATTAATCTATTCATAATTTTCCTTTTTTTTAGATTTAACATACGCAACTATTTAAATCTAATTCTTAAATATTTTATTAAAGGAAGGTTAAAGTTTTATTACAATGACTAACTTTTTAGTTGTATTACAAAGCGTTAAATTTAATATCAATTGTAGTTCCTTGATTTTCGACACTGTTAATGTCCATTTCTGCTCTATGTTGTGATACTAAATGTTTAACAATAGCTAGTCCCAAACCAGTCCCTCCAACACTTCGACTTTTACTCGGATCAACAGTAAAAAAACGTTCTGTGATTCTGTGAATAGATTCTTTAGGTATACCAATTCCTTGGTCAGAAACCGAAACAATATTTAAATCACCATCTTTTTTAAATGTAATTGATACTTCTTTATTTTTGTCACTATACTTAATAGCGTTATCTATAAGGTTGGTAAAAATTTCTATTAATTTATCTCTATCACCAATTATTCTAAAATTATCCACTTTATGAAAGTTCAATTTAATATTATTTCTACTGACTAATTTTTCATATGTTTTAATTACATATTCTATCAACTCAGTTAAATCTATTTCATGAGTAGGTCTTATGTGCTCTTGTAATTCAATTTTAGATAATGATAATAAATCCCTAATTAGATTTTCCATCCTTTCAGATTGTGAGGTCATTACTGGAAGTAAGTTAGTAACTTCAGAATTTTTCTTTAATTCAGAATTATTTTCAAATGTTTCAAGTCCCATTTTGATCGATTGTAGTGGTGTTCTTAATTCATGCGAAACATTTGCAACAAAATCTGATTTTAATTGTTGGAATTTATGAAATTCAGTTAGATCTCTAATAAATAAAAAGCATGAAGTTTCATCAAAGAATAGATTATTCTTATCAAGATAAATTGTAATATTTAATCTAAAAGTTGACTGACTTCTGATTTCAATTTCAAGATCAGTTAAATTATTTCCATCAAAAGCTTTATCAATGGAACTTAATAAGTCAGGGTTTCTTAAAAAGGCACTAATATTTTCACCTATTTTAGTTTGAAACCATTCTGATGCTGAGTTGTTAGTATAAATTATTTTTTTTGATTTATCTAAAATTAAGATTCCCTCAGGAATATAATTTAGTAAATTATAAATATTTTTTCGATAATCTTTACTTTCAATTATTTTTATTTGATCATTATTTTTATTTTCATCGGTATTAATGCCCAGTACTCTTTCTTTTTTCAATAATAGAAAAGTCAGTAGACCGATTATAATTAATAAAATTATGGTTAAAAGTTCCATTAAATTATACTAATAGGTTTAAGTGATTAGTAAATAATTAATTATTTAGCAAAAGCAGAAACTAATTCTTTTAATTTTAACTTTTCTTTTTTTAAAGTTCTTAACTGCTCCCAAGATGAGAACGTTCTGTCATTAAGTCTTAATTTGGTTAAATGATTAATTTCTACTTCTATTTTTTTATGTTTTTTTATTAGCTCTTTAAAAGCTTTCATATTGAATCACTATATCATATTTTTAAAATTCAAGTTGTTGATAACTAAATATTTTTAATTTTAAATTCTTAAAAAATAAAAAAAAAGGTCTCTTAAATTAATAAGTAAAAAAAGCTGAATTATATTTTTTGCTTTTATATTTCTTGTGCGGTATGATCTATCTGAGTCCCGCTCTAATTCAGCCCATGTGCTGACAATCAATTATTAAAATTAACAATTTAAAGTGTCAGAATTATGATTTTGAAGTTGATAAAACTACTGTGTTTTTTGGGATTACATAATTACAAAACAATTAATATTGAATATGGTTTTAATCCAACTGACAGAGTTACAACCCTAGAATGTAAAAATTGTGGTTTTACTAAAATTAAATCTGGTAGGTAAAATTTATACTAATGAAAAATATTAGGAAAAATATTGAAATAAGAAGATTTTTGGAATGGTCAAAAATAGTAAGAGGAAAACCAATTCAAATAAGATTGTATGAATTGATATATTTTGAACTTCTAGAGTTATGGTTAGAAACTAACAAACCACCATTAAGAAAATTAATATATGAAACTATTAATTCAAATAATTATGATGAAAAATTTATTAAGGGAAATATTTTTCAAGAATATATTAATGAAATTTTAGAAACACCTTGTGAGGATCAATCAGGTTATTACAATCCTGATTCAAGAGAAGTATTAACTAAAGTTAATATTAAAGAATTATATGATGTAAAGTTTTTAATAAAAAGTGAATTAGATACTGTCATAATGATTGATAGATATAACGCAATTTATACATTTTGCAGATTGTATGAAGAATGGTGTTTAAAGAAAAAATCTGAACAAATTGATGACGTTACTAAGAAAGAAAGATTTGATGTTACAAAAGATTTACCAATAAAAATTTCCACACAAAGATAGATCTACTTAACCCTACCGTAAACATCTTGATATCTAACTATATCTGTTTCTTTTAGAATTGATCCTACTTGTGCTTCCATAATTTTAACTGGCTTTTTCCCAGGATTTTGAATTCTATGAATAGCTTCTAAAGGGATAAAGATATGTTCATTAGGTTTTTTAATAAAATTATCTTTATTTAGAGTAATCTTTGGGTTTCCTTTAGTAACTAACCAATGTTCAGCTCTATGATGGTGTTTTTGTAGACTTAAAATACCTTTAGGTTTTACTAATAATTCTTTAATTAAGAATTCTTTTCCTTCAAATAAGTTTGTGTACCTCCCCCATGGTCGGTAATAGACATTCTTTTTCTTAATGTATTTATTTTTATTCTCGTCGTACATTTTTAAAATCTCTTTCCAACTTCCAAGATCTGACCAAGGGATATCTAATTTAATAGCATTAATCTGCTTTGTTTTTTCTAAAATTGCATAATCGAATGATTTAGCTGTCGCTTTTATAAATGAAGCTTTATTTAAATAATAAGTATTAGTCTTATATTTTGCCTTTTTAACTGCATTGATGCAATTTTTATATGTTTTTGGTTGGTATTTTTTAAAGTTATTAATTATTGAGTCTTTTCTTAAGAAAAACATTCCTGAATTCCAATAGCCTTTGTTCTTAATGATTTGTTTAGCTTTAGATTCTTTTGGTTTTTCAATAAATTTAGTGACTTTATTAATATTTCCTTTAATTTTTTTAGTTAAAAAATAACCATAATCACTTGTTGGAGATTTAGGTTTAATTCCAAATACAAATATATTTTCACTATTTAGATTTGATTTATTTTTATTGATGGCTTTATTAAAAATACTCATCTTTTCAATTAAATGATCTGCTGTAAAAAACATTAACGGTTGATTATCAGGAATATCTTTAATTAAAGCTGTACTTAAAATAGCAGGAGCTGTGTTTCTTTTTGCAGGTTCTACAACAATTTTATATTTACTTATTTTGTTTTTTCTTAAATGCTGTTTTACTTTATCTAAATATTTCTTATTTGTACTAATGATTGGTGCATCATAAATAGATGCTTTTGTTCTCTCTAAAGTTTTACCAAGTAAAGTCCAATTACCAAAATCAATAAACTGTTTTGCTTGATGATTTTTTGAATTTGTCCAAAGTCGTGTTCCAGCTCCACCACATAAAATAACTGTACGAATTTTCATTAAATTTCTGAATAATCCTTAACTTCCTTTTTCTTACCTGGATGCGTTGGTGCTCCTAAATAAGCAGGTCCTACCGTTTGTGCGTATTTCCATAAAGTACCAGATCCAAAATCAGACTTTCTAGGTTTCCATTTTCTTTTTCTTGAAGCTAATTCTTTTTTAGAAAGTCTTACATTGATAGTGCCTTTTTTAGCATCTATATCGATGATATCTCCAGTACGTAAAAGGCCTATAGGACCCCCTAGAGCGGCCTCAGGGCCCACGTGACCCACACAAAAGCCTCTGGTAGCACCAGAGAACCTACCGTCCGTAATAAGGGCTACTTTCTCTCCTTTTCCCTGTCCGTATATAGCGCCTGTTGTTGATAACATTTCTCTCATGCCAGGTCCTCCAACAGGGCCTTCGTATCTAATAATGATAACATCACCGTCATTATACTTTTTACTTTGAACAGCTTTCATGGCGCTTTCTTCATTATCAAAACATCTCGCTTTTCCAGTAAATTGTAATTTTTTTAATCCAGCAACTTTAACTATTGCACCTTCTGGAGCTAAATTACCTTTTAGACCAACTACACCACCAGTAGGAGATAAAGGATCTTTGTAAGATCTCATAACTTTTTGTTTTGGATTAAATTTAATATTTTTTAAATTTTCCTTCATGGTTTTTCCAGTAACAGTCATACAATCACCATGAATATAACCACCTTCGTATAAAGTTTTAAGTAACATTGGAACACCACCTGCTAGCCACATATCTTTAGCAACATATTTTCCACCTGGTTTCAAATCTGCTAAATAAGGAGTTCTTTTAAAAATTTTAGCAACATCCATTAAATCAAATTTTATACCTGCTTCATTAGCAATAGCTGGTAAGTGTAAACCAGCATTAGTAGATCCACCAGTTGCAGCAACTATTGTTGCAGCATTTTCTAAAGCCTTCTTAGTAACGATATCTCTTGGTTTAATTCCTTTTTTTAAAAGGTTCATAACCATTGTTCCACTAGCTTTGGCATACTTATCTCTTTCTTCATAAGGAGCAGGAGTTCCAGCTGAGTAAGGAAGTGCTAATCCGATTGCTTCAGATACACATGCCATTGTATTTGCTGTAAATTGGCCACCACAAGCACCAGCACTTGGACAAGCAACTAACTCTAATTTTCTAAGTTCAGCAGCAGACATTTGACCCGATGAATGTTTTCCAACCGCTTCAAACACATCAACTACAGTTACATCTTTACCTTTATATCTTCCAGGAAGAATTGATCCTCCATAAATAAATACACTAGGAACATTTAATCTAACCATAGACATCATTAATCCAGGTAAAGATTTATCACATCCTGCTATACCAACTAAGGCATCATAGCAATGTCCTCTAACCGTAAGCTCAGCTGAATCTGCAATTACTTCTCTAGATATTAAAGAAGATTTCATTCCTTCATGACCCATTGCAATACCATCAGTAACTGTAATAGTACAAAATTCTCTAGGAGTTCCTCCGTTAGCTCTTACACCCTTTTTAACAGACTGAGCTTGTCTCATAAGGGCAATATTACAAGGAGCAGCTTCATTCCAAGTTGATACAACACCAACAAATGGTTTTGCTACATCTTTTTCAGTTTCACCCATTGCATAATAAAATGATCTGTGAGGAGCTCTGTCTGCTCCTAATGATGTATGTCTGCTTGGAAGTTTCTTTTTATTAAATTTTGCCATTATATACCCTTTATAGTTACTAATATTTTATCAATATCGTTCTTCAAATTATTATAATTAGTTTTTTCCTGTTCAACAATCTCTTTTGGCGCTCTATCTACAAAACTTTTATTTTCTAGTCTTTGAGATATTTTATTCATTTCATCTTGAATTCTATTTTGCTTATTAGTCAAATTTTCCTTTATAAGTTTTAAGTCAACATCTTTATCAAAATAAATCTTAAACAAATCACCTGAAACAACCATAGTTGCAGCAGGTTTATCCAAATCATCACTTAAAATATTATTTATTCTTCCTAATTTTTTAAGAATAACTTCATTTTCATTAATAAATTTTTTTTGATTGTCATTAATATTATTTATAGACATGTCTATAAATGAGCCAGGTCCAACATTAAGTTCATTCTTAAAAGATCTTATTTCAGATATTATACTAATGATATTTTCAACTTGTTCTGTACTAGCATCTTTATTAATTTCTCCAGTAGGCCAATTAGCAAGCATTAAATAATCTTTGCCAGAGTTATCAAATTTATTCTTAAGCCAAATTTCCTCAGTAACAAAAGGTATAAATGGATGTAATAATTTCAATATTTGTTTGAATATATAACTTGAAACTTTTTTAACTTCATTTTTTGCTTCTTCATTATCTGAAAACAATATTGTTTTTGATAATTCTAAATACCAATCACAATAAGAGTGCCACGCAAACTGATAAGCATTTTTAGCAGCCTCATCAAATCTGTAATCTTCTAAGTTTTTCTCGATTTTAGACTTTGTCTCAATTAATTCTGCATAAATCCACTTATTAATATTAACTTTTAAACTTGGGATCTTATCAATATCAGTAAAATCACATTCATTAGTGATTAAAAAATTATTAGCATTCCAAAGTTTATTTAAAAAATTTCTATATCCTTTAACTCTATCTTCAGAGAGTTTTACATCTGTACCAGGAGATGCCATTGAAAGAAGAGTAAATCTTAACGCATCTGCACTATATTTTTCAATTAAATCTAATGGATCAATAACATTCCCTTTTGATTTAGACATTTTTTGACCCTTCTCATCTCTTACTAATGCATGAACATAAATATCTTTAAAGGGTTCTTTGTTCAAAAATTCTGTTCCAAACATAATCATTCTAGCAACCCAAAAAAAGATAATATCAAAACCTGTAACTAAAACAGAAGTTGGATAAAATTTTTCAACATAATCTTTATTTTCTGGCCAACCCAATGTTGCAAATGGCCAAAGACCAGATGAAAACCAAGTATCTAAAACATCTGGATCACGAATTAATTCTTCATCTTTACCATAATGTTTGTTAGCTAATTTTTTTGCTTCTTCTTCGTTATAAGCTACAAAGATTTTTTTATCTGGACCATACCAAGCTGGTATCTGGTGACCCCACCAAAGTTGTCTAGATATACACCACGGCTCTATATTGTTCATCCATTGAAAATAAGTTTTGGACCAATTTTCAGGAAAAAAATTTGTTTTTTTAGAGTTAACAACTTCTTTAGCTTTTACAGATAATTTTTCTGCATCAGCAAACCATTGTTCTGTTAAGAAAGGTTCAATTATAGAATTAGATCTATCACCATATGGAACTTTATTCTTAATATTTTCCTCTTTAACAAAAAATTCTTTTTCTTTTAGTTCCTTTAAAATTCTCTTTCTTGCTTCAAATCTATCAAGCCCAATATATTCTTTAGGGGCATTTTCGTTAATTTTACCAGCTTCAGTAAATATATTAATAATCTCAAGATTATTTCTTTGTCCAACATCGTAGTCGTTAAAATCATGTGCAGGGGTAATTTTTAAAGCACCAGTACCCTGTTCAGGATCCGCATAATCATCTTCAATAATTTTAATCTTTCTTCCAACGATTGGTATTGTAACGGTTTTACCAACATATGATTTAAATCTCTCATCTTTTGGATTAACAGCAATTGCAGTATCCCCCAACATTGTCTCAGGTCTTGTGGTTGCAATTGTTATAAATTCGTCAGTTCCATCAATAGGATATCTAATATAATAGATTTTTGAGTTAACTTCTCTTTGATCAACTTCAAGATCAGAAATTGCTGTTTTTAAGACAGTATCCCAATTTACTAGTTTTTTATCTTTGTAAATTAAATCTTTATTATAAAGATCAACAAAAACTTTAATCACTGATTTAGAAAGATTTTCATCCATCGTAAAAGCATTACGCGACCAATCACAAGAGCATCCAAGTTTTTTTAACTGATTAATGATTATATCACCGTATTGTTCTTTCCATTCCCAAACCTTTTCAATAAATTTTTCTCTACCAATTTCATTTTTATTAATTTTTTCTGCTGTTAATTTTCTTTCAACTAAAGCTTGAGTGGCAATACCAGCATGATCGGTTCCAGGTTGCCATAAAGTTTCATAGTTATTCATACGATGATATCTAACCAATAAATCTTGAATAGAATTATTCAAAGCATGTCCCATATGAAGACTACCGGTTACATTAGGTGGAGGTATTACAATTGAAAATTTTTTTGAATTTTCCTGAGGTTTAAAAAGTCCATTCTTTTCCCAATAAGAATAAATTTTATCTTCAACATCAGAATGTATATATTTATCGCTACTCATGTATGTTTAAAGTTTATAATTTAATAATCTAAATTAACAATAATCAATTTAGATCGTTATTTAATAGACTAATCAGAAATATTTAATATAAAAAGGCATCTGAAGCTATTAGTCAAAACAAGAAGGCAACGTGGCGGAATGGTTACGCAGAGGATTGCAAATCCTTGTATCCCGGTTCGATTCCGGGCGTTGCCTCCAAAAAAAATCTTGTTTTAGTTCTAAAAAAAAGTAAGTTGAGTTTTTTACATTCCTCGGTAGCTCAGTTGGTAGAGCAGTTGACTGTTAATCAATTGGTCGCAGGTTCGAGTCCTGCCCGAGGAGCCAAAAAAAAACTCCAATAAATTTTTAAAAAAAAATTTCTAATTTAAGTGTATAGAATTTGTAAAACTTAATTTTTGAGGTCTTAGATAAAAATAAAATTATACTGCTTTTGAAATTCCTGTTGCCGAAATTTGTAAAGATTTATTAAATTTTAATTTTTGATCTGCATTAAGTTCTGAATATAACTTTGTTAAAAAATTATAATTAACATTCATGTGTCCTTCTTGAGATTTTTCTAAATTTACTAAGTATTCTGAAAAATCTTCAAAGAAATAATTAATTGGCACTTTTAAATAATTTGATAATTGAAGTAATCTTATTGAACTTACTCCATTAGTTCCTTTTTCGTATTTTTGAATTTGTTGAAACGTTACATTTATAGCTTTCGCAACTTTAGTTTGAGTTAAACCAAGTGCTAACCTTCTTAGCTTAAGTTTATTACCTAAGTGTTTATTGAAATTATCTTCCATTAAGACCCCTCTTAATTAAATTTTAAAAACTTATTGAACTAACTTATTAAAGTTACTGCAATAAAAAAATTTTTTTATTTTGAGAGAAAATTTAATAAATAAAAAAGCTGTCAAGTATAAGTTGTTTAAAAATAACTCATTATGAGTTTGAAAAAAGCCTTAATATATGCCTTAAAATTTAAAAAATTACAAAATCTGACTTAAAAATAGCTTTGTTCTATCGCTCTTAGGGTTAGCAAAGAATTCTTTAGTGTCAGCCTTCTCAACAATCTTTCCTTCATCCATAAAAATCATACTATCAGCAACTTCTTTAGCAAATCCCATTTCATGTGTAACAACTATCATTGTCATACCTTCTTTTGCTAAATTAACCATTACATCTAGAACTTCTTTAATCATTTCTGGATCTAATGCTGAAGTTGGCTCATCAAATAACATAATTTTAGGTTCCATACAAAGAGCTCTTGCAATAGCTACCCTTTGTTGCTGCCCACCAGACAATTGACCTGGAAATTTTTGAGCTTGATCTAAAATTTGAACTCTTTCTAAATGTTTTAGTGCTAATTCTTCCGCATCTTTCTTGGGCATTTTTTTAACCCAAATTGGAGCTAGCGTACAATTGTCAATAATAGATAAATGTGGAAATAAGTTGAACTGTTGGAATACCATTCCAACTTCAGCTCTTACTTGTTCAATATTTTTTGTATCTTCAGAAATTTCTGTACCATCAACAATAATGTTGCCTTTTTGATGTTCCTCAAGTCTATTGATACATCTAATTAATGTAGATTTACCAGATCCAGAAGGTCCACAAACAACAATTTTTTCTTTTGCCTTAACCTCAAGATTAATATCTTTTAATACTTGAAAATCACCATACCATTTATTTACTTCTTTAATCTGTATAATTGAATCTGACATAATTTATCTATCTGTTTTAAATTTTAATTCTAATTTTTGACTATATTTACTCATACTGTAGCAAATAATCCAGAATATTATTCCTGCAAATACGTATCCTTCCATTGAAAAACCAAGCCATTTAGGATTTGTTTTCGCTAAGTTTAACATTCCAACTAACTCTAATAATCCAACCACAAAGATTAACGGAGTATCTTTCACTAAAGCTAAAAATGTATTAGCAATTCCTGGAATAACTAATTTTAAAGCTTGAGGTAAAATTACTAATAAATGAAGTCTCCAGTAACCCATACCCAAAGATTTTGCTGCATCATATTGGCCCCTAGGCAAAGCTTGTAAACCACCTCTGATAACTTCAGCTGTATACGCAGCTTCAAATAAAGTTATAGCAACAATTACTCTGATTAGTTTATCTACATAAGTTCCATCGGGTAAAAACATTGGAAACATCACAGCTGACATGAAAAGTACCGTAATTAACGGTACCCCTCTCCAAAACTCAATAAATGATAGTGATGAATATTTAACAACAGCTAAATCAGATCTTCTTCCAAGAGCTAACATCATGCCAATTGGAAAACAAAAAATTAGAGAGAAGAATGAAACTATAAATGTTAATGATAAACCACCCCAAGCACCTGTTTCAACCCATTCTAATCCAAATTCACCACCAGATATCAAGTAATATATTAAAAGAAACGAAATAATCGGTAAAATAATAACATAATAAAAAGTTAAATATTTTTTAAATCTTAGCGGGAAAAAATATCCTGCTGCCATTAATCCTAAAACAATAATAAATGTTGCGTTAACTCTCCATTGCTCAGCGTTGGGATACATTCCATAAATAAATCTATTAAACCAAACTTTAATGTATACCCAGCATGCTCCACCGCCTGTACAAGCTTCTTTAGTATCTCCTACAAAATTTGCATCTAAAATAAACCAATTAAGTAATGGTGCTACACTAAAAATAATTAATATAATTATACTTATACTTAACGCTGCATTAAAATTATTAGTATTTATATTTTTATTCAATTCATCTAATATTTTAATTCCAGAAAACTCTATTCTTATTAAATGGAGCCCTATCATTCCAAAAATTAATGGAGTGAAAAAACTTATAAAACCAGGTAAAAAACCAGTAATATTTTTTTCGTAAAAATTATTTAAACAGAAATCAATTATTCCTAAAGCAAAAAATAAAGTTCCAAAAACTAAAAATAAATTTAGATTTTCTTTATTTGGTTTTAAAAAATTTAAATTACTCATTATTATTTTTCCTGTATCGCAATTCTTTTATTGTACCAATTCATAAACATTGAAATAGCCAAACTAATTGATAAATAAGTAGCCATTGTAATTCCAACTATTTCAATAGCTCTACCTGTTTGCATCATTGCAGTTCCAGCAAAGACTAAAACTAAATCTGGATAAGCGATAGCAGCAGCAAGAGATGAGTTTTTAGTTAAATTTAAATATTGGTTTGTTGTTGGAGGTATAATAATTCTTAATGCTTGGGGCATTATAACTAATTTTAAAACTTGGCTCGGTGTCAAACCAATTGAAGCAGCTGCTTCTTTTTGGCCTTTGCCTATGCCTTGAATACCAGCTCTAACGTTTTCGGCAATAAATGTAGCCGTATAAAGAGTTAATGCCAATGTTAATGCAATAAGTTCAGGAGGTATTCCCAATCCACCTTCATAAGTGAAAGATGTTTTGGCTAATTGTTTTAATTCTGGAAAACTCCATGACAAATCAACACCACCAATTAAAAAAGTTGAAGCTGGCAATATTATAAAAATTCCAAGTGATATTAGAAATTTAGGATATTGTTTGCCTTCTTCTTCTTGTTTTTTTTTTGCAAATCTGTTGAAAAAGAAAATAATTATCATTGCAATAATTAAAGCTATAAAAAATACATCAAAATTATTCCAAACTGGTGCAACAGTATAAAGTCCTTTGATCGTCATATATGATGATCCAAAAATCAATGGAGCATCTTCTGGCATAGGTAAAGCTCTTAAAGCTGCGAAATACCAAAAGAATATCTGTAATAATAGAGGTACATTTCTAAAAAATTCTACATAAAAACTTGCAGTTTTATTTATTAGATAATTAGGCGATAATCTCGCAACTCCTATAATTACACCTAATATTGTACTTAAAATAATTCCGATAAAAGATACTAATAAAGTATTTAGTAATCCTACTAAGTAAGCTCGTGCATAAGATCTAGAGCCATCATAATCAATTAATGAAAACTGAATATCAAATGATGCTTCTTGTTTTAAAAATCCAAATCCAAACTCGATACCTCGAGTATCCATATTTTCTTGAGCATTCATTGTGAAGAATCCAAAAATTAAAACTATGAATAATAGTGTTAAAAACTGAGGTAAGATTTTTTTAAATTTCATTTTGCTTGATACTATAAAAAAAGGGCTAGATAAATCTAGCCCTTTTATTAATTTATAACTTTAAATTATCTTGATGGTGGAACGTATAAAATACCACCTTTAGTCCATAATTCATTTGGACCTCTGTCTGGTAAAATACCAGTGTCAGCTATATTTCTCTTATAACTTTCACCATAGTTTCCAACTTGTTTGATAATTCTTAAGTTCCACTCGTTATCTAAACCAAATGCAGCACCCATTTCACCTTCAGCACCAACTAATCTTTTGATTTGTGGGTTATCTGAAGTTTTCATTGAGTCAGCATTAGCAGAAGTAACACCGTACTCCTCAGCTTCGATCATAGTATTTAAAGACCATCTTACGATGTCTTCCCATACTGAGTCACCTTGTCTAACAACAGGGCCTAATGGCTCTTTTGAGATAGTTTCTGGTAACACCATGTGATCATCTGGGTTAGTCATTTTAGTTCTCTGTGCAGCAAGACCAGATTTATCAGTAGTGTAAGTATCACATCTACCAGCATCGTAAGCAGCTACAACTTCGTCAGCTTTTTCAAAAGCAACTGGAGTGTAAGAAATTCCTTTAGAATTAAAGAAGTCTCTCATGTTTAACTCAGTTGTTGTACCAATGTTAGTACAAGCTGAGATTCCATCTTTGAATTGGCTTGTTGAAGTAATTCCAGAGTCTTTTCTAACCATGAAACCTTGACCATCGTAGAAGTTTACTCCAACGAAAGTTAGTCCAATGTCAGCATCTCTAGAAAGAGTCCAAGTTGTGTTTCTTGATAAGATATCAATCTCACCAGAAGTTAAAGCTGTAAATCTTTCTTTAGCACTTAATGGTGTAAACTTAACTTTGTTTGCATCACCTAGTACTGCAGCAGCTACCGCTCTACATACATCAACGTCAACACCAGTCCAATTTCCTGCAGCGTCAGCATTAGAAAATCCTGGTAGACCTTGAGATACTCCACATCTTACAAAACCCTTCTTCTGAGTGTTTTTAAGTGTCTTAGATTTTTTAGCAGCCATTGTCTCTGTTGTAAAAGTAAACAACACAGCAACCATAGCAACTAAAGAAGTTAATTGTTTTAAGTATTTAAACATTATTCTTCCTTTTTGTTTGTATTTATTTGTTAACAAATAATTCAAAATTAATTTTGAATTAGGCTAATCTTCTATCATTATCTAAAATCGATCAAAGAAAAATTGATCAGTTTAGAATTGATTTATCTATATGTAGTATGAGTAAAAGTAAAGTAAATATATGTTGTTAGTGGCGCGCCCTGCACGACTCGAACGTGCGACCCTCGGTTTAGAAAACCGATGCTCTATCCAGCTGAGCTAAGGGCGCAATTAAATAGTAATATTACATATATAATACTTAATTAATATTTAAAAAGAAATTTTTTAGTTATCAGTAATAAAGTTAAAAGTTCAATCCTACCAATAACCATGAAAAAAATTAATAAATATTTGGTCAAAAAATGTAAATTTTGAAAGTCGAATTCACTTACCCCGTAAGCAGAAGAATTGACAGTATTCATTAAAGTTAAAATTGACAATTTAAAAGCATTTTCAAAATTGATATCACTTAAGCTTAAACAAGATGTAAGAACAAACAAAGAAACAATAAAGATAAGTATGGTTAAAAAATATTTATTTATTTCTCTAAAATCAAAGTTAATTTTTGCAAACATTAACTTATTCATAAAAATATTCTTAGGTTTACTGAAAGAAAGAATTTGGTTTAATGAGTATTTTGTTAATGAATAAATTTTTAAAAACCTTAAACCAGAACTAGTAGAAAAAAAAGATCCCCCTATAATTACTAATATTAAATAGATAAAATTTAAATTAGTTTGTTTTTGTTCAAGTGAAAAACCTATATTTGAAATACTACTAACTAAAGATAAGTAATTATATAAAAAATTATTATCAAAACTAAAAAAAATAAAAAAAATCGATACAGTAATTATAAAATATAAAAATAAATGAATATCTTCATAAAAAAAATTTAAGTCCTTATTTCTTAAAAAAACTAAATTATAAAAAAAGAAAATACTAAAAAAAGAAACCAACATTGAAAAAGATAAAACAATAATTTGAGTTTCGTTGATTAAAATATTTGAAAGATTATTAACTGGTAAAAAACCTCCAGATGAAATTACTGTCATTGCTAAATTTAGAGAATAGAATGATCTGATACCAAAAATATTTAAAGTTAGAAAAATTATAATAGTTATTCCAGAATATAATAAAAAAATCTTAATAGTTTGTTTTAAAACTTCTGAACTATTAAAAGATAAAAAATTTGTAAGGGTTTTTTTTAAACTTTCATCATAAATATCAATAAGAAATACTATTGAAAATAAAAAATACAATCCACCAATCCATTGAATAGAAGATCTCCAAAGAATTAGTCCTTGATCAATATGTTTAATATTATCAAAAATTGTAAATCCAGTGGAGGTAAAACCAGAAACAGACTCAAATAGTGAGTTTAAAAATGTGAGATTATAAATACTAAAATAAAATGGAATTGATAAAATTATTGGTAGTAAGATATAACCTAAAAGAACTGTAAGTATCTTTTCAAAAATAGATGGTTTGTTATCATTTTCTCTAATTTTATAAAAAATGATAGCAATTATTGATGATGATATTAAACTAAAATAATAAGTATCTAAATTAAGATATAAATTAAAATAATATGAATAAATAATATTAAAAAAAGAAAAGATTGAAACCAATCCAAAAAAAAAACTTAAATATTTTACTCTAAATAGAGACATTTGTTTAAATAGAACTAATTCTAAATATATTTTCTACTACTGATATTGAGTCTTTTTTAGCTAAAAACACCACTCTATCCTCTTTTTGAAAAACAAAATTTGATCTTGGTATAATTACTTTATCTTCACGAAGAATTGCACCAATTCTGATTTCTTCTGGTAAATTTGAATTTTTTAATTCTTTATTAATTAATTCAGATGTTTCTATTATTTCAGCTTCTATAACTTCGTACTCACCATTAAGAATAGTGTAAGCTGTTTCTATAGTTCCCTTATGAATATGTTTCAAAATACTTGAAACTGTATTCATTCTTGGATCAATTAAATCATCAATTTTTAATGAGTTTTGTAATAAAGAATAATTAGGCTTATTAATTAAAGCCATTGTTCTTTTATCATCAATATTTTTTTCATCTTTCGCAAATTTTTCAACGAGAACGCTAACCATTAAATTATCTTCATCATCATTTGTAAGTGCTAAAACAGTTTCTGCTTCTTCTAAATTTGCTTCAACTAAAACTTCTTCATCAAGACCATTTCCATTAATTACAATTGTATTATTAAGTTCATTAGCTAAAAACTCAGCTCGATTTTTATCTTTTTCAACTATTTTAACTCTTGCTGAATCTAATGTTTCTTCAAGATTTTTTGCTAAATTAAAACCTATATTTCCACCACCGACAATTAGAATTTTTTTAGAAATCTTTTCGATATGGCCAAAAGCTTCTAAAGTTTCTGACATTTGAGAAGAATTTATTATTACATAAATTTTATCATTTTTTTTCACATCATCATTTTTTTTTGGTATTAAAAATTTATCTGCTCTAATAATTCCAATAATATTAGCATCAAGATTTGGATATTTCTTTGTTAACTCGTTAAGTTTAATATTAATCAAATTACAATTATCATTTATTAATATTTCTAGTAACCTGATTTTATTATCTGCAAATGGAACACTATCCAAAGCACCAGGTGCTTCTAATTTTCTTTGGATTGATTTTGCAATTTCAATTTCAGGAGAAATAATTACATCTATTGGTAAATTTTCTTTATTATAAACTTTTGTAAATTTTGGATTTAAATAATCCTGAGATCTAATTCTTGCTATTTTTTTTGGGATTTTAAAAATTGAAAAAGCTATTTGACAAATAACCATATTAATTTCATCATTTCTAGTTACAGCAATAATCATGTCAGTTTCAGATGCATTTGCTTTTTCTAAAATTGACGGATAAGTTGCCTTTCCAACTATTGCTTTAACATCCAGAGCATCATCAATTTTTTGAATATCTTCACTTGATTGATCAATCACAGTTATGGAGTGACCTTGTTCACTTAAGAGTTTAGCAATAGTAAAACCTACTCTTCCAGCGCCACAGATAATTATATTCATTTTAATTAAATTCTTTAATTCCTAAGCCTTTTAATTTTCTATGTAATGCGCTTCTTTCCATGCCTACAAAATTAGCTGTTTTTGAAATATTGCCATTAAATTTTTTTAATTGAATAGTTAAATACTCCTTTTCAAACTTTTCTCTAGCTTCTTTTAATGGCACAGATAGGCTGTTTTCTGCAATTTGATCATCATAATTTTCATTTTTCAATGACTCTTTTATAATATTTGAAACTTTATCTTTTGTCTCAGGTTGTAAAATAGCTACTCTTTCAATTAAATTTCTTAATTCTCTTACATTGCCTTTCCAATTATGATTTAAAATATAACTATTGTTTTCATCAATCTCTAACTCTTTAATATTATAATTTTGAGATATTTTTTTTGAAAAATATTTTATTAAAAGAGGTATATCAGAAATTCTTTGGTTTA
Source organism: uncultured Pelagibacteraceae bacterium (assembly GCA_902560015.1). GTDB lineage: Bacteria > Pseudomonadota > Alphaproteobacteria > Pelagibacterales > Pelagibacteraceae > Pelagibacter. Next base: position 13,181 of record CACEKA010000006.1, on the reverse strand, counting down.
ATGGCTCAATATTAATTTCAAAAACATTAATTCTATGGAATAGATCTTCTCTAAAATTACCAATCTGAATTTCTTTTTTTAAATCTTTACTGGATGAACAAATAAGTCTGACATCAACTGAAACATCATTATTACCATTAACACGTTTAAATTTTTGATCAGTTAAAACTCTTAATATTTTTGATTGAATGTCTAACGGAATTTCAGAAACTTGATCAATAAGTAAAGTACCACGATTTGCTTTTTCAAGAGCGCCATATGAAATTGATCCATTTTCTTTTTCTTCACCAAATAGTTCAAGTTCATACTTATTTGAATCAAGTAAAGCACCATTTAAAACAATAAAAGGATTTTTATTTCTAGAAGAATTTTTATGAATTTTTCTTGCAACCAACTCTTTGCCTGATCCTGATGGCCCACTTATAAAAACTCTACTTTCTGTTAAAGAAATTTTTTTAACTTGATCAATTATATTGGTTATGTTTTTACTATTTCCAATTAGATCATAAGAAGAAAATAACTTACTTTCATACTCCTTGTTTTGTTTTTTTAAATCATAATTTTCAACTGCCCTACTTACAAAGTTTAATAATCTTTCTTGATCAAATGGTTTTTCAATAAACTCGAATGCACCATGTTGTAGAGATTTTACAGCCATTTCAATATTCGCATGACCTGAAATAATGATTACTGGAACGTCTTTATTTTTAGACTTAATATGAGATAATAATTCAATACCATCATTATCACCTTTATCTAATTTTACGTCTAAGATTGCTACATCGGGTAATTTTTTATCTATTTCAGCCAGGGCTTGATTGTAATTTGCGGCAATTCTAGTTTTATAACCAGCATCTATTATCAATTCATTAATAATATTTCTTATGTCAGCATTATCATCAACAATTAAAATCTCAGCATTCATTATTTAGAAAATATAATTCTTATTTTTGCTCCATTATCAAGTGACATAAATTCTATATTACCATTATGGTCATTAACTATTTTATTTACTATAGACAAACCTAAACCTGTTCCATCTTTTTTTGTTGTAAAGTAAGGATTTAAAATATCTTTTATCTTAGATTTTAATTCTCCAAATCCTATACCTGTATCAGTAATAGTTAAATTTATATGGTCATCCTGGTTATCAAGTTCAATAGTAATTTTTTTGTTTGAATTAATGTTTTTTTCAATATTTTGATGAATACTTTCTATCGAGTTCTTAATTAGGTTTAAAAAAACACGACCTAATTGTTCTTTATCGCTGTTGAGGACTATTTCTTCTGTATTTTTTATAAATTCAATATCAATAGTTTTATCTAATTCTTGAAGAAGTTTTATGTTCTCATCCATCAATTCCACCAAATTATTAGGTTGGAAAATTGGTTTTGGCATTCTTGCAAAATCTGAAAATTCATTAACTAATTTCTCAATTTGTTTAATCTGATTATTTATAATCTTTAAGTTATCTTTAAAATTATCTTTATCACTTTCATTCATTTGATGAGAATATTTAGTTTTTAATCTATCTATAGTTAATTGAATTGGTGTTAATGGATTTTTTATTTCATGTGCTAATTTTCTAGCTAAACTTCCCCAGGCTTCATGTCTTTCATTAATAATTAATTTTTCTTGCTGATTTTTTAATCTCTCAATCATGAGATTGAAATTTTTATTCAATACTTCAAGATCTTTATCTGTTTTAACCTCTGGAACTTTTGTCTCAAAATTACCCTCACCAATTGATATTGAAGCGAAGATAAGATTATTAATTGATCTAAAAAATCTTGATGAAAAACGAATTGCTATAGAAATTGAAATAAATAACAATAATGAAACAATAATTATATAAATGATAACAAATGAAATTTTAATACCTGTACTTTTTTCTTCAACAGTATAATAAAAATTAATAGCTTCTTCTGACTCAGTTAAATATTTTGAAATATCTTTGTCTAAATATTTTACAACATATAAAAATCTATCTTCAAAATTTTGTAATCGCATAATTGATGCAGATTTATTTTCAAAGGCATTAATAATTTTTAAGGGACGATCATCCTCTAAAACTAAATTTAGAGCTTTATCAACTGGTGGTGCATAAGGTTGGTCATCGTTTAAAGTAGTAAATAAAAGTTTCTTTTTAATGTCAATTATATGAATTTCATCTACACCTCGGATTAATTTTTGAGTTTCTAAAAATCGTCTATATTCTATATTGATATCATTTAGAAAATTTTTACTTTTGTTAATATCAAAAGCAATTAACACTATATCAGACTCAATTTTACTTCTTACTTCTTCCACATAATTTTTGGCTAATTCGTAGGAATTATTTACAACTGTCGTAACTTTTTTGTCAAAATATTTTTCAAGTGCAAATGAAAATAAAAATAAGGAAAATATTGAAATTAATAGAGATGGTATCAGTGTAAATAATGAAAAATAAGTTATATATTTTTTATTGGAAGCTAAACCATCCTTATCAATATCATTTCTAATTGCTTTTCTAATTTCCAAAAAGATGAATATAAAAAGTAAAAATAATAAGATAATATTAAGGACTAGTAAAAACTGTAAATTACCATCAGATAATTTGATGTAACCTTTATCAATGAAAGTTAAAAAAGTTAAAAATCCTATTGATAATGTGATAATAAATAAGAATATTATATATATGTTTTTTTTGATGAATTCAGACATTTTTAAATAGTAATCACAATATTTGATGAATAATTATTTTATAATACTAGCCTCAGGACAAAGCAAAAGATTTAATTCGAATAAACCAAAGCAATTTATTAAGTACAAAAATAAAGCTCTTTTTGAACATTCAATAGATAAAGCTATTTCATCAAAACTCTTTAAAAAAATTATTTTAGTTATAAATGATAAAAAACAAATCAAAAATAAATTTCCAAAAAATATTAAAATTATTAAGGGTGGCAAAGAAAGATCTGACTCATCTTTGATAGGTTTAAAATATATTAAAAAATTTAAACCAAATAATGTTTTAATTCATGATGCGGCTAGACCAAATTTTTCAATCAAACTTTTAAAGAAACTAGTTAATTCTTTAAGAAATAATAAAGCCACTATTCCAGTAATAAAACCTAAAGACTCAATTAAATATAAAATAAAAAATCAGTTATTTAATTTAAATAGAGAAAACTCGTTTTTAACACAAACACCACAAGCATTTAAATTTAAAGAACTTTACAATTTATCACTTAAACAAAAAAATAAGATTCAAGACGAGGCAACTTTATTTATTGAAAATAATTTAAATATCAAATTTATTAACGGTGAAAATGACAATAGTAAAATTACTTTCAAAGAAGATATTAAACAAACAAAAAATTATTTTGGAATTGGATTTGATATTCATAGATTAATAAAAGATAAAAAACTTTACTTAGGTGGTGTTCAAATACCTTTTCATTCTGGTTTAAAGGGTCATTCAGATGGCGATGTTATATTGCATGCTGTTATTGATGGATTATTAGGAGCTATGAGAAAAAAAGATATTGGAACTTTTTTTCCTGATAACAAAAATAAATTCAAGAATATTCGATCCCCGAAGATGCTAACTCCTATTCTTGAAATTTTAAATAGAAATAATTTTTATATTAATAATTTAGATATAAATCTAATTTGCGAACAACCTAAAGTTTCGAAACATAGAGATAAAATAATCAAATCTTTATCCAGTTTACTTAATTTAGATAAAGAATTAATAAACTTAAAAGGCAAAACAGTTGAAAAGTTAGGTTTAATTGGAAAGGAAAAAGCAATAGCATGTGAAGTTATTTGCTCAATCTCTCAATGAAGAAAATTAATGTCTTAATATCAACTTTCTTTGGCTATGGATATTTAACCAAGATACCAGGAACGGTAACATCACTTGTCACAGCTGTATTCATATATATTGCCTACGAGCATCTAGGATATACTGATCTTAAATTTTCAATAATTTTCTTTTTACTTTTATTTTTCTATGCTTTCTATGCTGTAAAAGATGCAGAAAGTGAATTTAAGAATAAAGATCCTAGACAAATAGTTATTGATGAGGTTCTGGGTCAGGCTATGCCTTTAATTCTTGTATTACACTTAAGCCAAAGCAATCAATTGAGTTTACAAATTGAAATTTATTATGTGCTATCTTTTATTTTCTTTAGATTTTTTGATATTTTAAAGCCTTTTCCAGTTAGTTATTTTGATAAAAATTTTAAAAATTACTTTGGAATAATTATGGATGATATAATGGCTGGATTATATTCAATGATATTAATTTACTTAATTAGCCTTAAATTCTAATGAACATTCAGATTCTCCATAAAAAACTAATTAAAAAAAGATTAACTATATCTGTAGCTGAGTCTTGTACCGGTGGATTATTGGCTCATAATTTAACTAAATTAGCCAACTCATCAAAGTATTTTCAAATGGGTTTAACTACATACTCAAATGGAGCAAAAATAAAAATATTAAAAGTAAACAAAAACATAATTAGAAAATATGGAGCTGTAAGTAAGCAGTGCTGTAAATCTATGGTCCAGAATTTATCTAAAATTTCAAAAAGTAAAATAAATGTTTCTATTACTGGAATTGCAGGACCTGGTGGGGCTTCTATAAATAAACCAGTAGGTTTGGTTTATATTGGAATTAAAAAAGGTAAAACCTTACTTATTAAAGAAAATAAGTTTAAATCAAATAATCGTAATCTGATTCAAACATTAACTGTTAAAAAAGTTATTAAGATAATTATCGATTTAATCTAATTTTAATCAGGAACGTAAGAAAAAATTGCAGAAGTAATTAAACCGTGTCCTTTAGACTTCCATTTGCCACTTTTTAAATTACTGATTAGTGCTAATTCTTGAGATATTTTTGAGTATTTGTTATTTGGAAAATTTCTATGAAAAAAAATTACCCATTCTAATTAATTTACCCTGTGCTACAGCATCCATATAAGGTTTGTTAAAAAATGGTTTGCAGCTTTTACTGTTGAAATAATCGTCAGGTAAAACTTTTCTTTGATTATTTATTTTAAATTCAATTACATCTAAATTTATTGACTTATCTATCCAAAGATCTTTTTTACCTACTTTATCAGCATAAGATCATGTTTTTAAATTTTTATAATATTTAGTGGGATTTATTGATCCATAATAACTAAATTCGGCAAAAGAGGATGAATTAAAAGAAAAAAATATTATTAAAATTGAAAAAATTAATCTTAATATACTTAGCATATGAGTATTATATCAATAATCGAAATATTATCTAATGCTTTCAGCTCTTTTTTGAAAAGCATCGGCAATTTTATTTAAACCAAACTGAAAAGATTTTGTCATAATCATATTTAAAAACTTATTTTTTATTTCAAAATCAACATCAAATTGTACCTCTGTAAAATTATCTTTTTGTATAAATTTCCAATTGTTTTCAAGATGTTTTAAGGGTCCCCCAATATTAGTTACATGGATTGAATCATTTTTTTTATCGTAACGAACATCACTTTTATAAGTATCTACAAAAGGCTTTTTGCCAATAGTAAGATCTGCAATAATTGATATCTCCTCTTCACTATCTTTTTTTTCATAAACTTTAGAGTCTAAACAAAATGGAATGAAATCAGGATATTTTTCGATGTCTAAAACAAAATCAATTAATTTTTGTTTTTCACGAGCTATCTGCCTTGTTACTGAGGCTTTAGGCATTAATTATTTCTTAGTCTGTTTTGTTGTAATTTAGCAAAATCTTCATCTGCGTGATAAGATGATCTTGTTAAAGGTGATGATGATACTAAAAGAAAACCTTTAGATTTAGCAATTTCTTCCAAATCTTTAAATTCATCTGGGTGATAATATCTTTCTAAGGGATGATGTTTTACAGAAGGTTGCAAGTATTGACCTATGGTTAAAAAATCAACTTCTGCAGATCTTAAGTCATCCATTACTTGAATTAATTCATCCTTATCTTCGCCTAGACCAACCATTAAACCAGATTTAGTAAAAACTTTTTTATTAAATTTCTTTACATTTTTTAAAAGCTCTAAAGATCCAAAATATCTGGCACCAGGTCTAACTTTTAAATAAAGTCTCGGAACTGTTTCAATGTTATGATTGAATACATCAAGATCAGCTTCTAAAAGTTTTTTATAAGCCTCTCCTTTTCTTAAAAAATCAGGAGTTAATACTTCAATTGAAGTGTTTGGATTTTTTTTACGCGTTGCAGTAATTACATCATAAAAATGATTTGAACCACCATCATCAAGATCATCTCTATCTACAGAGGTAATTACGACATGTTTTAAATTTAATTTATGCACTGCAATAGAAATTTTATAAGGTTCGAATGGATCTAGGGTCTCTGGTTTGCCAGTTTTAACATCGCAAAATGCACATGCTCTTGTACATGTGTCGCCCATAATCATAAAAGTTGCATGTCTTTTACTCCAACATTCTGTAATATTTGGGCAATTAGCTTCCTGGCAAACAGTCACTAAATTATTTTGATTTACTACAGTTTTGGTTAAAAAAAATTCTTTACTATTAGATAATTTAGACCTTATCCAATCTGGTTTCTTCTTAATTGGATTTATTGGTTTGTTTACTTTTTCAGGGTGTCTTATTTTATTTTTCATCTTTTTTAATTATATAGATCGTCTCATCTGCTTTACCAAATAAAAATCTCTCTCTAATTAAAGTTTCTACATAATCAAGATCTAAATTTGTGCTTAATAACGAATTTTTATGATCCATATCAACTATCTTACCAGTTAGGGATATTTCTTCTTTTTTCAAGTTAGACAAAAGTTCTTTTTTTTCGATATATGAAAAGAGGCCTCTTTCACCTGATACAAGATTAAAGCTAAAATATAAAATCAAAAATACCGATGTTAATAAAAAATAATTTTTTTTTATTAATCTAATCATTAATTATTTATATTTACTAATTCTCAAAAATATAGAAAATATTAATAATCTTATAAAAAGTATCAAAAAAATCAAAGCATTTACACTAATCGAGCTTTTAGTAGTTAAAGAAGTGATTAATTAATGAGTACGTTAAATAGTAAAAATTATGATATAAATGTTTTTTTTGGAAATGTTCAGGCATTTTTTTCAGAACATTTTAAAAACCATATTAACAATCAATTAGAGTGGATAAACAAATCTTCACTTACTGATTGGAATGGTGAAAATTTGTATGTATATAAAGAAGATAATATGTATAATTATATTACAAGATTTGTATTTTTGAGAGTACCATTAAATTTAAACAAACAAGTGTGGGTAAATATGGATACTTGCATTATACAACCATTCACCAATACTAAAAATCAACAAGAGACACAAATATTTTTTAACCAATGATAAAAATGATTTATAAAAAATTGACAATTATTTTTTCTATCTTTTTTTTAATATTTATATTTTCATCTAAACCATCTTTTTCTTACTCATATTCAAATACTTTGTTATTAGAATTAAATATTGAATGCAGCGGAAAAAATGTAGATTGGTCAAAATCATGGAACAATAATTTTTTTGCAATCAGTACACCATATACTTTACAAGGAAGTAGATATTGGATTGCTAAAGGAGCAGACGAAGGGAATAAAAAATATGACGGTGATATTGGACAAAATATATTTATCGGTACAAAAACAAAAAAAAATTTTATAATTAAGGGTGATGGTACCTGGTTAAAGAATAAAAATGATGGTGTTTTTAAGTTTAAATTTGTTTCTAAAGGTAATAAATCAATAATTGAACATTTAACTGAAGGTGTAGAAGGCACTGGAGGAAAAGGTAAACATAAAAGAGAATGTATAATCAAACTAATTAATTATATAGAAGCTTATAAAGGAGCAAGAGTAGAGTCTCTTAAAAAAGATATATTAGAAAGAAATAAAAAAATTGAGCTATTATCAAATCAAATAGACATTTATAAAAAAGAAAATGATGAAAGAATAAAAGCTAACGATCTATCTAATGAAATTATTAGCAGCTGGGATGAGAGTGTTGATAATGAAACAAACAATACTCTAAAAAATGCAGTAGATATTTGCAAGAAAGAGAAAAAATATAGTCTCGTTTGGTATTACAATAATTGTGAAGGTTAAAAAATAGAGTAATCTTTAGAAAATTCTGAGTACAGTCTAAAATACTAGGTTGTATTTTCTAAATAATGTTGATGATGTAGATTAAATTAACATACAAATAGAACTTTTGGTTAAAACTCATAAAATATTACCCCACTCTTATAAAAAAAAATGGTTGGTGTAATTAATTTATCTTATTCATTTTTGTTTTTTTACCAAGTTCTTCTTCAATACGAATTAATTGATTATATTTAGCAACTCTCTCAGATCTTGCTAATGATCCAGTTTTTATTTGACTAGAATTTGTTCCAACTGCCAAATCTGCAATAAATGTGTCTTCACTTTCTCCAGATCGGTGTGAAATGATTGTTTTATACCCAATGGTCTGGGCAAATTTAATAACATCTAAAGTTTCAGAAACTGTCCCAATTTGATTTAATTTAATCAAAATTGAATTTGAAGAAATATTCAAAAAGCCTTTTTTAAGTCTTTCAAGATTAGTTACATACAAATCATCTCCAACAATTTGAACATCTTTAACTGATTTCATTAATTTATTCCAGGCCATCCAATCATTTTCTGCAAATGGATCTTCAATTGATTTGATTTTATATTTCTTGATAATTTTTTGATATTCTTTAATTGATCTTTCAACTGAAAGATAATTTTTCGAATGAATAGAGTATTTATCTTTTTTAAATAACTCATTAGCAGCAACATCAAGACATATTGAAACATCTTTGCCATTTTTAAAACCTGCTTTTTTAATAGCTGAAACAATCAAATCTAAAGCTTGATTATTACTACTAATCATTGGAGCAAACCCTCCTTCATCGCCTACTGATGTTGATAATCCTTTATCTTTAATTAATTTACTTAAGCTTTTAATAACCAAAAAACACACTCTCATTGCTTCAGAGAAACTTTTTGCACGATCTGGTCTTATCATAAACTCTTGAATTCTAAGTCCGTTATTAGCATGTGCTCCACCATTAATTATATTCATTAGTGGATATGGTAGTTGAAAATTTTTTTTAGCAAAAAATGTTTTATATAAAGGTAATTTTTTAACTTTTGCTGAAAGTTTTTTAACAGCCATAGAAACAGCTAACATTGCATTAGCACCAAGATTTGTTTTTTGTCTAGTTCCATCAAGATTAATTAAAAGAGCATCAATACGCTCTTGGTTGTGAACATTTTGACCTTTCAATTTTTTTGAAATTTTTGAATTAACTAGATTAACAGCATTAAAAACACTTTTTCCTAAATATCTTTTGTTATTTTTATCTCTTTTTTCAAAAGCTTCGAAAGTTCCAGTAGATGCTCCAGATGGACATATGGCAGTGGCACTATTATTTTTTGTATAAACTTCAGCTTCAACAGTAGGATTTCCTCTGCTGTCAAATACTTGACGTGCTTTTACTTTTAAAATTTTGCTCACTATTTTTTAATTAAATTATCGATATCGTTTAATTGATTTAATAAATTTTCTAATTTATTTAATGGTACCATATTTGGACCATCAGAAGGTGCGTTATCCGGATCCTGATGAGTTTCAATGAATACTCCTGCTACACCAACAGCAACTGCTGCTCTAGCTAAATACTCAACAAATTCTCTTTGGCCGCCTGAAGACTCTCCTTGTCCACCTGGTTGTTGAACTGAATGTGTTGCATCAAAAATTACTGGATAACCATTTTTTGCCATGATCGGTAATGATCTCATATCTGAAACTAAGGTATTGTATCCAAAGCTTGCTCCTCTTTCCGTAACAAGAATATTTTTATTTCCTGAGTCTGAAATCTTTTTAGTTACATTAACCATATCCCACGGTGCAAGGAACTGACCTTTTTTAACATTAATAATTTTATTTGTTTTAGCGGCAGCAATTAATAAATCCGTCTGTCTGCATAAAAAAGCTGGGATTTGTAATACATCAACGTGATTAGCAACACGTGAACATTGTTCTATATTATGAATATCTGTTAATATTGGAACCTCTAATTCTTTTTTAATTTTATCAAAAACTGGAAGTGATGCTTCCAGCCCTGCTCCTCTTTGTCCTTTAAGACTTGTTCGATTAGCTTTGTCAAAAGATGTTTTGTAAATAAATCCAAGATCAAATTTTTTTGTAATTTCTTTAATTTGACCCGCCATATCTATAGCATGTTGTTCTGTTTCAAGCTGACAAGGTCCCGCAATAATACAAATCTTATTATCGTTAGAAATTTCTATATTTCCGCAATTTACTTTAATACTACTCATTTATGATTTTTAGCTGCCTTGATAAATGAAGAGAATAAAGGATGAGGAGCTAAAGGTCTAGATTTAAATTCAGGATGAAACTGTACTCCAATAAACCATGGGTGATTTTTTAACTCTATAATCTCTGGTAGCTTATTATCTGGTGATAAACCTGAAAAAATCATACCTTTTTTTTCAAATTTTTCTCTAAACGCAATATTCACTTCATATCTGTGTCTATGTCTTTCTTTAATTAATCTTGATTTATAAATTTTTCTTATCTTTGAATTTTCCTTAAGCTTTGCATCATAAGAACCTAATCTCATTGTTCCGCCAAGATCTTTATCAGTGCCCTTAATCATTTTTCCATCTTTGGTCCATTCATTAATTAATCCAATGATCGGCAATCCTTTTTTGTCAAATTCGCTTGATGTAGCATTTTTTAATTTTAATTGGTTTCTAGCAAATTCAATAATTGCCATTTGCATGCCATAACATATTCCTAAAAAAGGAATTTTGTTTAATCTAGAATATTTAATTGCCTCGATTTTTCCATCTGTCCCTCTTTTTCCAAATCCTCCAGGTATTAATATTCCTGAAATATTTTTAAGTTTTTTCTTAATCTCAGAAACTTTTAATTTTTCAGAGTCAATTCTAACTAGGTTAACTTTAACTTTATTATCTATACCACCGTGAGTTAATGCTTCATCTAACGATTTATAAGCGTCCTTCAACTCAACATATTTTCCAATAATTGCAATATCTACTTGTTTCTTATTATCTAAAATAACCTTAGTAATTTTTTTCCAAGGATTTAAGTTTACTGATTTTTTTGATTTCAATTTGAAATAATTCAAAACTTGAACATCAAGTTTTTCTCTATAAAAGCTCATTGGAGCCTCGTATATAGTTCTAACATCAACAGTTTCGATTACATTTTTAATGTCTACATTACAAAATAAGGAAATTTTCTTTCTATGATCAAGTGGTATTGGTCTTTCTGATCTACAAATTATTATATCTGGTTGAATTCCAATACTCCTTAATTCTTTAACAGAGTGTTGAGTTGGCTTTGTTTTAATTTCATCAGAGGCCTTTAAATAAGGAACTAACGTTAAATGAATAAATAGAGCATTTTTTTTACCGACATCGTTAGCAAACTGTCTTATCGCTTCAACAAATGGTAAACTTTCTATATCGCCAACAATTCCCCCTATTTCACAAATTACAAAATCTTCTTTTGAAGAATCATTTTTAATAAATTGTTTTATTCGGTCTGTTATATGCGGGATAACTTGGACTGTTTTACCTAGGTACTCACCTTTTCTTTCTTTTTTAAGAACATCATTATAAATTTTACCAGTTGTAATATTGTCAGATTTTTTTGCTGAAACTCCAGAAAATCTCTCGTAATGACCTAAATCTAAATCAGTTTCTGCGCCATCATCTGTTACATAAACTTCACCATGTTGAAATGGGCTCATCGTACCTGGATCTACATTGAGATATGGGTCTAATTTTCTTAATCTAACTTTATAACCTCTAGATTGTAAAAGATAAGCTAGCGATGCTGAAGAGAGACCTTTACCTAAGGAAGAAACCACGCCGCCGGTGACAAATATATATCGCGCCATGGAATTATCTTATAGCGAATAAAAATTGAATTGAAAAGTATTAATTAATTATTTTCCGGTATAGATGGAGTATCTTCTGTCTTTTCTTTTACTGTGTCTAAAACTGAACTAGTTGGAGTTAATTCAGCACGAGAAATTATGGTCAGGGCTAAACTGCAAATTATAAACAAAGTAGCAACTACAGCTGTTGCTTTAGTCATAAAACCTCCAGCAGATCTTGACAGCATAAAGTTTTCTTGAGAAACACCTATACCTAAAGCTCCACCTTCAGATTTTTGCAATAAGATGAGTGAGACTAAAACCAAGGCAAGTATGATATTGACAACTAGAAGTAAGCTTTCCATGGAGGTTAAATATAGGTTTTTTTTAATATATCAATAAATTTTTTAAATATGTTTAGTTGTTGAAAACAAAAAAAACATCAAAAATTCATATATTTATTAGTTTAAAAAAAATTAAATATTATCATATGGCAAAAAAAACGATATTTACTGAAAATATAAGGTATTCATAAATTTATAGAAAATTTCTATAAGTAAAGTAATCTTAAAAATTAAAAAGTTAATATGTTAAGAATTTTAGTAATCTTAATTTCATCTATATTATTTTCAAGCTCAACAGCTTATGCAAAATATGGAGCTCAAATATCTCAAAAGGATTATTTATCTATTTTTACAAAATACGAAATCAAAAATAAGGACATAGCACAAAATATTATTAATAAATGTATTAATAAGCTAGGTAGAAAAAATTTAAGAGTAACCACTAATAATAAAAATGAAAAAATTATCAATCATTATAATTTAGATGATTTTTTAAGTTGTACTTATGAAAATATACTTCAAAAAATTAAACCTATTGCAGCAGTAAATAGTCTTAAATCAAAAGATCTTGAAGATTTTATTTTAAATAATGAATTAACTTTTGATGATGGTAAAGGAAATGGAAAAGTTACATATATTTTTAATAATAATGGTTACGAAATTTTTAAAGAAGGAAAAAAAATAGGTAATGATGGTTGGAGATTTAGCAAAACAAAACAATTAAGAGTTTTTATGGATGGAAAAAAAACTACATGGCGTATCTCTAAAAACTTTTTAGCACTATCAATTAAAAAAGGATCTAATAAATCAATACCTTATTTCCTTGAATGGGAAGACAAAGATGTAGCTAAAAAAAGACGAGAA